>CALMZV010000027.1 GCA_937870755.1 uncultured Methylocystaceae bacterium | reverse complement strand
AGTGTAGCGAAACGAGAGACGGCCGCAATCCGCAGCAGATAGACGCGGTTTGTCGCCGCGATGTCGAGTGTAGCGAAACGAGAGACGGCCGCAATCCGCAGCTTATCTCGCATGTGGGAATGACGCCGAGCAAGTGTAGCGAAACGAGAGACGGCCGCAATCCGCAGCTGCTTGAAGTAGCGCGCCGCGTCCTCAAGAAGTGTAGCGAAACGAGAGACGGCCGCAATCCGCAGCGTCTCGATGTAGACCGAGTTGATGTCGATCAGTGTAGCGAAACGAGAGACGGCCGCAATCCGCAGCGGCACGATCTGTCCGCCCTCGATCGCGCGCAGTGTAGCGAAACGAGAGACGGCCGCAATCCGCAGCAGAACGACGTTGTCGAACGAGGCGCCGTTGAGTGTAGCGAAACGAGAGACGGCCGCAATCCGCAGCCAACAGGCCGCGCCGGGCCTGTTCGAGCGCAGTGTAGCGAAACGAGAGACGGCCGCAATCCGCAGCCCGACGAGATGGGCGAGCGTGACGCGGTTTAGTGTAGCGAAACGAGAGACGGCCGCAATCCGCAGCACCGCTTCATGGATCGCCAGCGCGTCCGGGAGTGTAGCGAAACGAGAGACGGCCGCAATCCGCAGCCCGTTGCCACCGTTGCCCCTGAAAAAACTGAGTGTAGCGAAACGAGAGACGGCCGCAATCCGCAGCTGCCTGTGCGTTTTGTCGATTTTCTTCGCGAGTGTAGCGAAACGAGAGACGGCCGCAATCCGCAGCTCGCCGCCCTGAACACCTCGCGGGCATTCGAGTGTAGCGAAACGAGAGACGGCCGCAATCCGCAGCGCCGTGCTCTCGCCTCTCTGACGCCCTATGAGTGTAGCGAAACGAGAGACGGCCGCAATCCGCAGCGCGAACGCGTCCGCGTCTGCGTCACGCGCGAGTGTAGCGAAACGAGAGACGGCCGCAATCCGCAGCTTGCGTCGCTCTCGTTGAGCTTCAGCCAGGCCGAAAAATGCGCACCTCGGCTGCAATGGTGTTGTCCTGCATTCTGTTGATATAGACGTTGGGGCTGGCGAGAGCGTTGCGATCATCGGCGCCAACGGCGCCGGCAAGTCGACGCTTGTGCGGGCGATCTGCGGGCTCATCCCGATTTCGTCCGGCGCCATCCAAAAAGGCGGCATGGACATCCACGCCGCGCCCGCTTACAATCGCGGCGATGTCGGTATCGCGGTGGTGCTGGAAGGGCGGCGGCTATTCGGCGAACTGAGCGTCGAATCCAACCTGAAGCTGGCGGCGACGATGGGCGCACGGCGGCAGGGCGCGAAATTCCAGTTCAGCCTTGACGATATCTACGATCTCTTTCCATTCATGCCCGAGCGGCGCGATGCGCCCGTGGATGTGCTTTCCGGCGGCGAGCAGCAGATGGTCGCCATCGGTCGCGCGCTTCTCCTCAAGCCCGAACTTCTGATCCTCGACGAGCCGTCGACAGGACTGGCGCCAAAAGTTGTCGGCGACATCGTGAAAGTCATCGCCGCTCTGAGAAAGCGCGGTATGAGCCTGCTGCTTGTGGAGCAGAATGTCGCAGTCGCGCTCGAAAGCGCCGATCGGGCGTATCTAGTCTCGGTCGGGAAGATCGTAGACAATATCGACGGCGAGAGATGGCGCTCAGGCTCTCTGGCCCGGCAACTAATGGATGCATACTTGGGAGGCGACGGCGCATAGCTATTAAACTTGACTAGCGACGTCAGCGGTCGGGGAACTGCTGGCGGCCTCACGCCGCGCGAATGCGCCGCCTTCTTCGCAGCGGCCGGATATGAGTCGGATCAAGATGCATCCGCGCTCAGCGGCCTTCGCTTTCAGGGGCTGATTTTCCGCGAGCGATTGCCTGGTTCCGTGGATGTCTTCTGGGCGTTCTTGCCGGACGGGCTGCGTGCTCGGGCGCTTTTCGCCTCCAACCCCGTGGTCAGAAGATTGGCGAAGTGGTCCGCGATCTGATCGGCCGAATATGCGCCGTCCGCCCGGTACCAGTGACCGATCCAGTTCAGGGATCCGGCGATGGCGAAGGCGGCGAGCTTGGCGTCGCATGCAACGATGGAGCCGTCGGCCGCGCCGGCTTCTATGTATCTGCGGAAGGCCAGATCGTCCTGCCGCTTCTCGGCCCGCACCCGGCGGTAGGCCTCCTCCGACAGTTCCCGGTCGTCGAGCCGGACGAGGCACATGCCGAAATCGATGGTCATCAGCTGCGCATAAGCGCGGATCAATTTGCGCAGCCGCGTCAGGCCGTCGCCGCCCTCCGCATCGATCGCCGCGATCGCCTCGTCGACCATCTGCTGGCCGAGACGGTAGCACTCTTCGAGGATGTCCTCCTTGCTGCGGAAATAATTGTAGAGCGCCGGCTTGGTGATGTTCAGCCGCGTCGCGACATCGTTCAGCGTGGCGCGATGATACCCCACGTCCAGAAACAGCCGCGCCGCCATGCGCAGCACCGCATGCTTCTTCTCGTCCCGCGCGCGCCGCCTGTCCTCGAACGGCGCCCAGGGCGATATTTGGGCGCGTCTCGCGCTCATCGGCTCTCCTCGATTTGCTCCGAACCCATGTCGCCAGGCCGGCGGCCGCGCGAGGCCGCCGCCGGCCCGGCCTTACTTGTTCTCGCCCGAGAAGCGCTCGACCAGCAGAAACTTCTGCACCTTGCCGGTCGGCGTGCGCGGCAGCGGCTGTTCGTCGAACAGGATTGTACGCGGGATCTTGAAGCCGGCGAGCCGGTCGCGGCAGTGCGCCTCGATCGCCTGCGCCGTGAGTTCGCCCTTCTCCCTGTCGCGCACGATCAGGACCGAAACGCGCTCGCCCCACATCTCGTCCGGCAAGCCAAACACGGCGCAATCGGCGACGCCCGGTATCGCCAGCAGCGTCTCCTCGATCTCGGCGGCGTGGACGTTCTGCCCGCCGCTGATGATCATGTCCTTCAGCCGTCCCTTGATGAAGATGAAGCCTTCCTCGTCCATCAGACCGAGATCGCCCGTATGCACGTAGCCGCCGCGAAATGTCTCGGCCGACTTTTCAGGATTCCCGAAATAGCCGGTGACGGTGGCGGGCGAACGGCCGACGATCTCGCCGAGTTCGTTCGGTCCGGCGATGCTGCCGTCAGGCCGCTCGATCCGCACGTCGGCGAAGGCCATCGGCGCGCCGATCGACTCCGGCCGGAACTTGCGGTCTTCCGGCGTGGATATGGTCAGCGCGCCTGTCTCCTGCATGCCGTAGTATTCGTAGATGTTCGGACAAAGCTGCGCCTGCACCTTCTCCCGGAGCGGCGCAGGAAACATGGAGCCGGCGAACACCAGCCCGCGGAGCGACGAAAGATCGCGCTGTCGCAGGGTCGGCTCGGCGAGCGCCATCGCAGCCATGGTCGCGACGAGATTGAGGATCGTCACCCGCTCCTGTTCGACCACGCGCAGGAATTCGCCGGGATGAAAGTCCATGATCACGTTGCGCGCGCCAAACAGCACGCCTGCGGCGATCCAGGCGTAGCCGACGCGGCCGAACGCCGGGAACACCGTCATGATCACATCCTTGCTCGACATGTCGTAGCATTCGAACATCTGGCCGATGACGGCGTTGTTCAGATGCGTCAGCACGTAGGATTTCGGCAGGCCGGTGGTGCCCGACGTGAGATTGAAATAGAACGGATCGTGCTCCTCGACGTCGACGTCCGGCTCGCTGTCCGATGAACCTGCGAGCAGATCTTCGTATGCCACGGCCCAGTCGGGCGCGGCGTCGCCGATCGCGACGAACGTGTCGATCGGCAGGCTCGCCTTCACCTGCTCCGCCGCGCCGGCAAAGCGCGTTTCGTAGATCATCGCCCTGGCGCCCATCGCCTGCATCAGCGCGACGATCTCGGCCGGCGCCAGGCGATAGTTCAGCGGAATGCCGACGAGCCCGAGCTTGGCGAGCGCAAAATAGATTTCTGGCAGTTCGGCGCGATTGCTGCACAGGAAGGCGACCACGTCCGGCTTGGCGAAGCCGAGGCCGGTCAGCCCTTGGGCCAGGCGATTGCAGCGCTGGTTGAGACGCCGGTAGCTGACGCGTCGGCCGGTGCTGACGCAATAAATCGCCTCGCGGTCGCGAAACCGTCGCGCGGCCGTCGTCAATATGCCGCCGACGACCATCCTGCCGAGCGCGCGGTCTCCAACGCTTGTGTTTGGAGCGCCCATGCTTCCATCTCCTCGTGTTCTGTCAGTGGCCAGTGAATTCCGGAGCGCGCTTCTCGATGAAAGCCGCGGCGCCTTCGCGCAGATCGGCGGTGACGAAGGCGCGAGTCTGCGCGGCCGCCTCTTCCTCGAGCGTCGCCGCCAGCTCGTCCGTCCATGCTGCGTCGAGTTGCTTCTTGATCATCGCGATCGCCAGCGGGGGGCCGGCGGCGAGGCGCTCGGCCGCCGCCAGCGCCTCGGCGTGGAGCGCGTCGTCGTCCACGCATTTCCACACCAGGCCCCATTCGGCGGCGCGTTCGGCCGTCAGTGGCTCGCCGGTCAACGCCAGCGCGCGGGCGCGCGCCGCGCCGATCGAGCGCTGCACGAAGAGCGACGTGCCGCCGTCGAGCACCGCGCCGAGCCGGACGAAGCTGAGGATGAATCGCGCCGATCGCGCGGCGAAGACGATGTCGCCAGCCAGCGCGATGCCGACGCCGGCGCCGGCGGCCGGCCCGTTGACCGCCGTCACGACGGGCTTGGGCGAGTTGTGCAGCTTCTCGATGAGCGGGCTGACCTTCTCCCGCATCATCTCGCCGACGCCTTCGCCCAGCGAGAACGTGTTCCCGCCGAACTGCGCGCCGGAGCAAAAGCCTTTACCGGCGCCCGTCAGGAGGATCGCGCGGGCCTGCGGATCGGCGATCGCCTGGTCGAGCGCCGCGGCGAGGCCGGCCAGAACGCCGGGCGACAGAGCATTGTACTGCTCCGGATTGTCGAGGGTGACGATCGCGACCGCGCCCCGACGCTCCATCCGAACCTGGAACATGAACGTGCCTTTCTTCAGTTGACCCCGCGCTGCTTGTCCTGCCAGTAGGGCGCGCGCAGATCGCGCTTGAGGATCTTGCCCGCGCCGGACAAGGGCAGCGGCTCGTCCTGAATCTTGACGCTGCGCGGGCACTTGTAGCCGGCGATGCGCGCCTTGCAGAAGGCGATGATTTCGTCGGCCGTGACTGCGGCGCCGGGCTTGCGCATGACGACCGCGTGGACCGTTTCGCCCCAATGCTCGTGCGGAACGCCGATCACCGCGCATTGCGCGACGGCCGGATGCTGCGCGATGCAATTCTCGACTTCCGCCGAATAGATGTTCTCGCCGCCGGAGATGATCATGTCCTTGATCCGGTCGACGACGTAGACATAGCCGTCCTCGTCCATGTAGCCGCCGTCGCCGGTGTGCATCCAGCCGTCGACCACGGCTTTCGCGGTCTCTTCCGGCCGCTCCCAGTAGCCCATCATGACGGTCTCGCCGCGCGCGCAGATCTCGCCGACGGTCCCCGTCGGCACGGGTTTGTCGTCGGCGTCGACGATGCGCACGTCCACGAGGAACGTCGGCCGCCCGCCCGAACGATGCCGTCCCTTCGCGCGGCCTTCGCCAATATGATCTTTCCACGGCAGAATGGTCGCGCACGGCGACAGCTCCGTCATGCCGTAGGCCTGGAAGAATTGCGTGTTCGGCAGCTTGGCCATCGCGCGATCCATCACCGCCTCGCTGATGACGGACGCGCCGTAGAGAACCGAGCGGAGCGACGAAAGATCGTATTTCCCGAGGTCGGGATGATCGACCGTCATCTGAATCATCGTCGGGACGAGAAGCGTCTCGGTCACCTTGAACTTTTCGATCGCCTGCGCGGCGGCGTCGGGCGTGAACACGCGCACGACGGCGTGGGAATTGCCGGCGAGGAAATGCAGATACATCGCCGCCGCATTGGCGAGATGGAACATCGGCGCGACATGCAGGTATGTCCCGCCCGGCGAGGCCAGGCCCTCGCACAGCATGTTGCGGGCGTTGCTCATCAGGTTGCGGTGGCTGAGCATCACGCCCTTGGAGCGGCCCGTCGTGCCGCCCGTGTAGAAGATGCCGGCGAGGTCGTCGTCGCCAGCCTGCCGGTCCTCGATCGGCGCGGCGTCGGCGATCAGCTTCTCATATTCGAGCGCGCCGCTGGCGGCGATCGGGTTGGCCGCGTCATCGGCGTAGACGAGCTTCACGCCGCCGACCTTGCCGGCGATTTCCGCGCCCATGCCGGCGAAAGCCGCGTCCACGAACAGGACATCGGGTCGGCAGTCGCGGACGGCGTCCTCGTTTTCGATCGCGCTCCAGCGGATGTTGAGCGGCACGATCGCCGCGCCGGCCCAGGCCACCGCCAGATAGAGTTCGACATAGCGGTCCTGGTTCAACATCAGCACGGCGACGCGGTCGCCTTCGCCGACGCCCAGTCCCCGCAACGCGCCGGCGAGGCGCGCGACCCGATCGCCGACCTCAGCCCAGGTGCGGCTGCGGCCCTCGAAGCTGATGGCGACGCCGTTGCGGTGCAACAGCAACGTGCGATGCAGTCCATGGGTGATGCTCATTCTTTTTTGCTCCTCTCCCCTTATTGTCCGGCGCGATCAGTCTTGACCCAGCGCGTCCCGTCGAAGCGCTGAAGCTGCAGCGTCTTGAAGGCGCTGAAATCCGTCGCGCTCGTCTTCAGAACGATTTTCGGCAGATGCAAGGGCAGGTGGACGTCATGGATGTCCGAGGCCTGCTTCAATCAGGTTCTGGCGTGTGAGGTCGTCGCCGCATTTTTCCAGAAGGTGCTTCTGCATGTTGGCGTTCACGTAGGAGACGGTCGCGTAGAAGTCCTGCGGGTTGTCCTGTGGATTCCACTTCTTCATGAAATCGTAGTATGCGGCGATGTCCTTGTCGTTCGCCCTTTGCGTGCCTCCTTTGGCGGGCCGAATGCGGGCTGGCGCGATTTTCCGGATGTCCCTTCTTCCCTGTCCCTCCCGGGCGGCGGCCGCGCCGGACCGCGCCGTTGACAGCGGTTCCACACCGATTAAATTACCGGCAGGTCATACAAAGTCCAGTGGGAAAATTAGGGAGGAGCGCATGAGCTCGAAAGTTCTTGTCGCCGGCGTCGGAATGATTCCCTTCGCCAAGCCGGGCGCCAGCGCGCCCTACAACGAGATGGGCGAAGCGGCCGGCCGTCTGGCGTTGCAGGACGCGGGCATCGACTACGCCGACGTGCAGCAGGCTTATGCCGGCTACGTCTACGGAGACTCCACGGCAGGCCAGCGCGCGATCTATCCGCTGGGCCTGACCGGCATTCCCGTCGTCAACGTCAACAACAATTGCTCGACCGGCTCGACCGCGCTGTTCCTCGCGCGGCAGGCGGTGGAGTCGGGCGCGGCCGATTGCGTGCTGGCGCTCGGCTTCGAGCAGATGCGCCCGGGCGCGCTCGGCTCGATCTTCGAGGATCGGCCGAGCCCGTTCGAACTGTTCGACAAGGCGGCCGAGGAGCTCGTGGACGCCAAGGAAATTCCGCTCGCGCTGCGCTATTTCGGCGGCGCCGGCCTCAGCCACATGAAGAAATACGGCACCAAGCTCGAGACCTTCGCAAAGGTGCGCGCCAAGGCGAGCCGCCACGCCGTCAACAACCCGCTCGCGATCTTCCGCAAAGAGGTGACCACCGAGGAGGTCATGGCCTCGCCCGCCGTGTGGCAGGGCGTGATGACGCGCCTGATGGCCTGCCCGCCGACCTGCGGCGCGGCGGCGGCGATCCTCGTTTCGGAGGAATTCGCGAAGCGGAAAGGGCTGCGCACCGACGTGCGCATCCGCGCTCAGACGATGACGACCGATACGCCCTCGACCTTCGAGAGCCACGACATGATGAAGGTGGTCGGCTACGACATGGCGAAAGCCGCCGCCCAGAAGGTCTACGAGAAGGCGGGCGTGGGGCCGGACGAAATCGGCGTCGTCGAACTCCACGACTGTTTCGCGCAGAATGAGTTGATCACATATGAGGCGCTCGGACTGTGCCCGGAAGGCGGCGCGGCGGAATTCGTCGACAAGGGCGACAACACCTACGGCGGCCGGGTCGTCACCAATCCCTCGGGCGGCCTCCTGTCCAAGGGCCATCCGCTCGGCGCGACCGGCCTTGCGCAATGCTACGAACTCACGCGCCAGTTGCGCGGCGCGGCTGGCGGCACGCAGGTCGACGGTGTCTCCCGCGCGCTCCAGCACAACCTCGGTCTCGGCGGCGCCTGCGTCGTCACCATGTACGAAAAGAACTGAGGCGCCGCATGGTCGATCAATCCGCCGTGGGCACGACCTTCACGCCGGTGAAGGCGCGTGTCGAGCCTGGCCGTCTTCGCTACTTCTTCGAGACGCTCGGCGAAACCAATCCGGTCTATCGCGATCCGGCGGCCGTCCAGGCCGCCGGCTATGCGGCGACGCCGATCCCGCCGACCTATCTCTTCTGCCTGGAGATGATGGATTCGGAGAAGCCGTTCGAGTTCCTCGAAAAGCTGAAGATCGACCTCGGGCGCGTCCTGCACGGCGAGCAGCGCTTCGCCTATCACGCGCCTGTCGTGGTCGGCGACACGCTGACCTTCGAGTCGCGCGTGACCGACGTCGCGCAGAAGAAGGGCGGCGCGCTGACGATCATCGACGTCGAGACCCGCGTCACCAACCAGAACGGCAGGCATGTCGCGGACACCGTCCGCTCCATCGTCGTGAGAAACTAGGAGCGGGTCATGTCGTCCTCATCTCAACAGCCGTTCGCTGTCGGCCAGAAACTGGCGAACAAGAGCTTTGCGCCGATCTCCCGTCATCGCCTGGCGCTCTATTGCGGCGCCTCCGGCGATCACAACCCGATCCACGTCGATACCGACTTTGCGACGAAGGCCGGATTTCCCGACGTCTTCGCGCACGGCATGCTCGTCATGGGATATCTCGGGCAGGCGCTGACGGACGCCGTCTCCCCCGATCGCATCCGCGCCTTCTCGACCCGCTTCGCCGCGATCACGCAGGTCGGCGCCCGGCTCTCCTGCGAGGGCGAGGTGATGGACGTCTTCACGTCCGACGGCGAGCAGCGCGCACGCATCATGCTGACGATGAAAGACGAAAAGGGCGACATCAAGCTCGCAGGAGAAGCGATCGTCGCGATTTGATTCAAAGGAACCAGAACAATGAGAAAACTCGAAGGCAAGGTTGCGCTCGTTTCGGGGTCGGGGCGCGGAATCGGTCGCGCGATCGCGCTGAAACTGGCGAGCGAAGGCGCCAGCGTCGTCGTCAACGATCTCGACGATGAACCCGGACGCGCGGTCGCCGCGGAAATCGCGGCGATGGGCGGCAAGGCGGTTTGCGTCAACGGCAGCGTGATGGACGAGGGGTTCGCCGATCGTTTCGTCGACGCCGCCGTCTCGCAGCTCGGCGGCCTGGACATCATCGTGAACAATGCCGGCTACACCTGGGACGCCACGATCCAGAAGATGACCGACGAGCAGTTTCAGGCCATGCTCGACGTGCATCTCGTCGCGCCGTTCCGCATCCTGCGCGCCGCTTCCGAGCCGATCCGCATTCTCGCGAAGAAGGACGCGGAAGCCGGCCGGGAGGTGTTCCGCAAGGTCGTGAACATCTCGTCCATCGCAGGCCTGTACGGCAATGCGGGGCAGGTGAGCTATTCCTCGGCCAAGGCCGCGATCGTCGGCATGACGCGCACGCTCTGCAAGGAATGGGGGCGCTACAAGGTGAACGTCAATTGCGTTGCGTTCGGCCTGATCCGCACGCGCCTGACGGAGGCGATCGAAGCCGAGCAGAAGACGATCGACGTCCAGGGCCGCGCGATCAAGGTCGGCGTGCAGCCGCAACTGCTGGCGACGCTGGAGCGCATGGTTCCGCTCGGCCGCGCGGGCACGCCGGAAGAGGGGGCCGACGCGGTCTATTTGTTCTGCGCGCCGGAATCCAACTACATCAGCGGACAGGTGCTCGTCTGCGGCGGCGGCGTTCTGATGTGAGGCGATCGCCGACGCTGGGCTGAAACACGCGCGCGCGACCGGCCGGCGGCGCTGCGCGAATGCGCCACGGACAACCAGCCGGGATCTCCGACGAGATCCCGGCGAAGCGGCGGCGAGGAACGTCTGACCGCGAGCGCCGTACGACCGCAGGAAGTCGCGGCGCCTTCACTTGATCAGCGGGCAGCCGCCTTCGGCCAGCGGCCGGAACGCCCGGTCGGCCGGGATCGTGGAGACGATCTTGTAATAGTCGAAGGGCTGCTTCGATTCTTCCGGCTTCTTCACTTCCACGAGATACATGTCGTGCACGACGCGACCGTCGGCCCGGACCGTCGTCTTGCCGAACAGCGGATCGTCGAAGGTCCCGGCCGCGCGCATGGCCGCCACGACCGCCGCGCCGTCGCGGGCGCTGCCGACCTTCTCGACGGCGCGCAGATAAGCGAGCGTCGACGAATAGGTTCCGGCCTGGCTCATGGAAGGAACCTTGCCCTTGTTGAGCTTGGCGAAACGCGCGGCGAATGCGCGCGTCCGGTCGTTCATGTCCCAATAGAATGCGGTCGTGAGCAACAGGCCATTGGCCGCCTTGAGGCCGAGCGCATGAATATCGTTGATGAAGATCACGAGACCGGCGAGCTTCTGCCCGCCGGCGACGATGCCGAATTCGCCTGCTGTCTTGATGGCGTTGCTCGTGTCGGTGCCGCCGTTGGCAAGGCCGATGATCTGCGCCTTCGACGCTTGCGCCTGCAAAAGGAACGACGAGAAATCCTTCGTGTCGAGAGGATGGCGCACGGAGCCCACGACCGTTCCGCCATTCGCCTTCACGACGTCTCCGGCTTCTTTCTCCATCGTGGCGCCGAAGGTGTAATCGGCGGTGAGGAAGAACCAGCTCTTGCCGCCGCTCTTGACGACCGCCTCGGCGGTGCCGTGCGAGTTGGACCAGGTGTCCCATGTCCAGTGCAACGAATTGGGCGTGCAGGCCTTGCCGGTCAGTTCCGACGTGCCGGCCGTCGTGGCGATCATGACCTTGTTCTTTTCCTTCACCAGCCCCGCGAGACCGAGGGCGACGCCGCTGGTGGGAATGTCGACGACCATGTCGACGTTCTCGGTGTCGAACCAGCGTCGCGCAATCGCGGTCGCCACGTCCGTCTTGTTCTGCGCATCGGCGACGACGAGTTCGACCTTCAGCTTGTTGGAGGTCGCGGTGAAATCCTCGATCGCGAGCCGGGCGGCTTCGACCGATCCAGGGCCGGCGAAGTCGGAATAGACGCCCGACATGTCCCCGAGCACGCCGATCCTGACCGGCGTCTGTGCGAACGCGATGTTTCCGAAACCGGATATGGCGCCAACCAGCAGCGCCGCCTCGATTGAACGTTTCATACCATCCCCTCCTCAGTTCGACTGCGCTCGTGCAACACCGCAAGGCCGCCGGTTTCGTACCGGCGAGCGCGAGGCCGTGCGGATCGGGCAGGCGCCGGGCGGCGCGTGCGAGTTCAATTGAAGGCCGCAATTCCCGTGATCGCGCGGCCCAGGATCAGCGCATGTATGTCGTGCGTGCCCTCATAGGTGTTGACGACCTCGAGATTGACGAGATGACGCGCGACGCCGAATTCGTCGCTGATGCCGTTGCCGCCCATCATGTCGCGCGCCGTGCGGGCGATATCGAGCGCCTTGCCGCAGGAATTGCGTTTCATGATCGAGGTGATCTCGACGGGCGCGACGCCTTCGTCCTTCAGGCGCCCCAGTCTCAGACAGCCTTGCAAACCAAGCGCGATCTCGGTGAGCATGTCGGCGAGCTTCTTCTGGACGAGCTGGTTGGCGGCGAGCGGTCTTCCGAACTGCTTGCGGTCGATCACGTATTGCCGGGCACGGACATAGCAGTCCTCGGCGGCGCCGAGCGCGCCCCAGGCGATGCCGTAGCGCGCCGAGTTCAGGCAGGTGAACGGTCCCTTCAGGCCGCGCACCTCCGGGAAGGCGTTCTCTTCGGGGCAGAACACCTCGTCGAGCACGATCTCGCCGGTGATTGACGCGCGCAGCCCGACTTTTCCGTGGATCGCCGGCGCGCTGAGGCCCTTCCAGCCTTTTTCGAGCACGAAGCCGCGGATATCGCCGGCGTCGTCCTTGGCCCAGACGACGAAAACGTCGGCGATCGGGCTGTTGGTGATCCACATTTTCGCACCGGAGAGGCTGTAGCCGCCGTCGACCTTTCTGGCGCGCGTGATCATGCTTCCAGGGTCGGAGCCGTGGTTGGGCTCCGTCAGTCCGAAGCAGCCGATCCATTCGCCGGTCGCAAGCTTCGGCAGGTATTTCTGTTTGGTCGCCTGGTTTCCGAACGCGTTGATCGGAACCATGACGAGGGAGGATTGCACGCTCATCATCGAGCGATAGCCGGAGTCGACGCGCTCGACCTCGCGGGCGATCAGGCCGTAGCAGACGTAGTTCAGTCCGGCGCCGCCGTAGGTCTCCGGTATGGTCGCTCCCAGCAGGCCAAGTTCGCCCATGCTCCGGAAAATCGCCGGGTTCGTCTTCTCGTGCCGGAACGCCTCCTGCACCTGCGGCAGCAATTGCTCCTGACAATAGGCGTGCGCCGTATCGCGCACGGCGCGTTCTTCCTCGGTGATCTGTCCGGCCAATGAAAGCGGGTCGTCCCATTGAAAGCTGGCGCGCGGCGCTTTGGTCATCGATGAACTCCTGTGCGCGCTCACAGCGCGGGTTGCATGCGCGAGCCGCCGGTCAGCGATTCCGGAAGGCAAATGGACGCGCGGACGCGACCCGGCGTGCGCCGGGCCGAACGCCGGCCTAGAGTTCCCCGGCCTTCAGCATGTCGCGCAGCCGGAACTTCTGGATCTTGCCGGACGGCGTCGCCGGCATCGCGTCGCGCACGATCAGCTTTTCGGGGATGTACTGGATGGCGAGCTTGTGCGCCTTCAGGAATTCGGTCATGCCTGCGAAATCGATCGTCTCGCCGGCTTTGGGCACGACCACGGCGCACGCCCGTTCGCCAAGCCGCTCGTCGGGATAGGCGACGATCGCGACCTGCGCCACGGCCGGGTGCTTGTAGAGCAGCGCCTCGACCTCGACGACCGGGATGTTCTCCCCGCCGCGAATGATGACGTCTTTCGAGCGTCCGCTGATCCGGATGTAGCCCGCCGGCGTGATATAGGCGAGGTCGCCGCTGTCGAACCAGCCTTCGGGGTCCGTGCCGTTCCACTGCGGCCGCTTGAGATAGCCGCCGAAATTCGAGCAGGCGCGCACGAGCAGCTTTCCGGTCTCGCCCGCGGGCAGGGACCTGCCGTCCGCATCGACCACCTTCACCTCCACACCGGGAAGCGGGCAGCCATCGGTCGTGGAAGCCAGCCTGTCGTCATCATCGAGATTGATCAGCGTGACAGCGCCGTTTTCCGTCATGCCCCATGCGGACACGATCTTCGCGCCGAGGCCGGCCTGCGCCTGCTCGACAAGCGGACCGGGGATTGGCGCGCCCGCGCACAGGAACGTCCTGAGCGAGGGAACCGGCTTGCCGCTCTCGGCCACCGTGCGCGTGAGGTCCGTGAGGAACGGGGTGGAGGCCATGGTGAAAGTCGCCTTCTCGGTCCGTATCAGGTCGGCGGCCCGGGCCGGCTCCCACACGTCCTGCAGAACGGCGCTGGCCTTCAGCATGATCGGCATCATCAGGCCGTACATGAAGCCGGTCTGGTGCGCCATCGGCGAGGCCATCAGAACGATATCGTCGGCGCCGAGCTTCAGACGCTGCGCGTAGGGGATGATGTTCGCCATCAGCGTATTGGCGCTGTGCATCACGCCTTTCGGTTCGCCGGTCGTGCCGGAGGTGTAGATGAGCTGCGTGATGTCGTCCGGTTCGGGGCGACTGGACGTCAGGATCGACTGCGCGTCCGGCTCCTTTTCCCATTCGGGAACGGCCAGCAGCGCGTCGAAGTCATCGGCGCCGCCGCCATCGACCACGATCAGGCGGCGCAGCGAGGGCAGGGAGGGCATGAGGCCGCGCATCATCGCCTCATGGTCGAAGTTCCGGAATGTCTTCGGAACGATCATGACCTTGGCTTCGCCGTGCTTGAGCATGAACGAGAGTTCGCGCTCGCGGAATATCGGCATCAGCGGATTGAGGACGGCGCCGATCCGGCTGCAGGCCAGATAGAGCAGGGAGAATTGCCACCAGTTCGGCAGCTGCATGGCGACCACGTCGTTGCGGCCGACGCCCAATCGCGCGAGGCCGACCGCGATGCGGTCTGCGAGCGTGGCGACTTCGCGATAGGTGAACCGGCGGGTCGCGTTCGTTTCGAGGCGCACCGCCGTGAGCGCGATCTTGTCGGGACATCCGGCCAGGCAGGCGTCGAGATCGTCGTTGATCGTACGGTCGCGCCAGTAGCCTTTGGCGATGCTTTCAGCGCGTCGCGGCGCCAGCAATACAGCGTCGAATTCCATCTGTCCCTCCCTCTTGCGCGACCTTCCGTCGTTCAGGCCGGAACGGCGTCGCGGCCAGCTCTCGCGCGCGCAATGATCGTCTTCATGATCTGCGCGGTTCCGTCGCCGATCTGGAAGCCGAGAACGTCGCGCAAGCGCTGCTCCATCGGCCCCCGGTCGTAGCCGCCATGACCGTGCATGAGCAGGCATTGGTGGATGACGTCATAGGCGAGCTTGGGCGCCCACCACTTGCACATCGCCGCCTCCGCGCTGTGCGAGAGGCCCTTGTCCTTCAGCCAGAGCGCCTGCAGGCACAGCAGGCGCGCGGCCTCGACCTGGGTGTCCAGATCTGCGAGCGGATGGGACACGCCCTGAAAAGCCGAGAGGGATTTGCCGAAAGCCTGCCGCTGCGCGACATATTTCCATGTCTCCTCCAACGCGACACGGGCCACCGCGAGCACCTGCAGGCCGATGAGGGCGCGCGAAAAGTCGAACCCCTGCATGACCTGAACGAAACCCTTGTTCTCGTCGCCGAGACGGTGCGATCCGGGCACGCGCACATTCTCGAAGAACAGCGAGCCACGGCCGATGGCGCGCTGGCCATGGCAGTCGAAACGCGAGCGGACGATCCCCGGCAGATCCATCGGCACGAGCAGCGCAGTGACGCCATGGGCGCCGGATTCCACACTGCCCGTGCGGCCGAACACGACGGCGGCGTCGGCCTGATCGGCGGCGGAGATCGATGTCTTCTCGCCGTTGACGATGTAGTCCTCGCCATCGCGCTCGATCCTGAGGCGGAGGTTGGCTGCATCCGAGCCGCCGCGCGGCTCAGTCAGGGCGATGGCGAACAGCGCCTGGCCGGCGACGAGCCTGGTCAGCCACGGCTTGACGACGTCCGGCCGGCCGTGGTGCGAAAGAATCTGCCCGTTCAGGGACGCAAGAAGATTGATGTAGGAGATCGAAAGATCGGCGCGCGCGATCTCCTCGTGTATGACGCCCGCGGCGAGCGAACCCATGCCCAGGCCGCCGAATTCCTCCGGCAGTTCGGGCGCGATGAACCCCATCTCGCCCATGTCCCGCATCAGGTCACGGTCGAGCACGCGGGTGCGGTCGCGCTCCTGAAACCCGGGTGCGACACGGTCGGTCGCGAAGCGGCGGGCCTGATCGGCGAGCGCGGTCAGGTCCTGGTCGATATACGGGTTCATCCAACACCCCTGGAAACGCGCGGCGCCTTCATGAATCCGGCGCAGCATGTCACGAGCAGATGGAGCGGCCCCGCCTTGCGAAGCCGCTCTTCAGATCACTTCGCGTATTTTCGGAATTCGGGCTTGCGCTTCTCGCCGAGGGCCTTCACGCCTTCGCGGGACTCTTCGGTGTCGTAGTAGAGTTTCAACGCATACATGCCCATGCCGGCGATGCCCGCCTGATGCGCCGTGTCCATGTTGAACGAACGTTTGGCGATGGCGATGGCGGTCGGGCTGCGTTCGCACAATTCCTCGCCCCAGGCCTGGACGGTCTTGTCGAGTTCCTCGTGCGGCACGCAAAGGTTCGCCAGGCCCATGGCCTCCGCTTCCTTGCCGGAATAGCGCTTGCACATGTACCAGATCTCGCGCGCCTTCTTCTCGCCGACGACGCGGGCGAGGAACGCCGTCCCATAGCCAGGATCGACCGATCCCATCCTGGGGCCGACCTGACCGAAGATTGCTTTTTCCGAGCAGATCGTCAGGTCGCAGATCGTGGCCAGCACGTTGCCGCCGCCGATCGCGTAACCCTGCACGCGCGCGATGACGGGCTTGGGAACGTCGCGGATGGCCGTGTGCAGCTCTTCCATCGGCAGGCCGATCGTGCCGCGGCCGTCGTAATTGCCGTCGTGCGCGCCCTGGTCGCCGCCGGTGCAGAAGGCGCGGTCGCCGGCGCCGGCGAGCACAATGCAGCCGACATCCTTGTCGTAACCGGCCTTGTAGAGGGCCTTGATCATTTCGTCGCACGTCGTGCCGCGAAACGCGTTCATCTTGTCGGGGCGATTGATGACGATCCACGCGACGCCGTTGCGGACTTCGTAGAGAAGATCCTCGAACTTCATGTGCTTCCTCCTGCTATCGCTGTGATCAGCCGTTCATCGTCAGTCCGCCGGACACGCTCAGCACCTGTCCGGTGACGAATGCCGCGTCGTCGGAGCCCATGAACGCGATGGCGCCGGCGAGATCGTTGGGCTGGCCGAGGCGGCCCATCGGAATGGCTTTGGCGAAGGCTTCGACCAGCTTTTCCGGGTTGGCCGCGCCAGACGTCACGCCCGCGAGCAACGCGGTGTCGGTCGGACCGGGGCAGACGACGTTGACGGTGATGTTGTGGCGCGCATGTTCGCGCGCAATGGTCTTGGAAAACGCGACGAGACCGCCCTTGCAGGCCGCATAGACCGCCTCGCCGGACGAGCCGACGCGCGCGGCGTCGGAAGCGATGTTGACGATGCGGCCGTATTTGCGCGCGACCATGCCCGGCAGCACGGCGTGGTGCATGTTGAGCGCGCCCGTGAGGTTGATGGCGATCAGCTTGTCCCACTCGCCAGGCTCGGTCTTGGCGAACGGCTTGAAAATGTCCCAGCCGGCGTTGTTGACCAGGACGTCTATCGGGCCGAGCCTGGCTTCAGCGGCCGCGACCGCGGCGTTGACGGCGGCATGGCTGGCGATGTCGCACTGGAAGGCGTCCGCGACGCCGCCGGCGCTCCTGATCCCGGCGGCGACCTTCTCGGCGGCTTCCAGGTTGATGTCGAACACGGCCACCTTGGCGCCTTCGGCCGCAAATCGCTTGCAGGTCGCCCCGCCGATGCCGCCGCCGCCGCCGGTCACCAAGACCGTCTTGCCGTCGAAACGAGCCATTCCTGCACCTCCCTGATCGCAAATTGCCGGCGTCGTGTTTTTGCGCGATCTTCGCTTGAACGACACCAAAATATGCAAGATATTGTCATATCTACCACGCAGCCGGCAGGTGCGCAAGCGGGGCTCCCATGGAAAAAGCCAGCATTTCTGCAGTGCACAATGAGCAGACAAGGTCGGAATTGGCCAACAGGTTGTTTTTTAGGCTCTATCAGTGCGCAAATATGTTGCATAAAACCGGCACGCGTGCGGTGCACGCCGAAGGGCTGACGACGCAGCAGTGGGCCGTGCTGGGCGCGCTCTCCCGTCCCACGGCGCAGGGGGGCATGAGCATTGGCGAGCTTGCGCAATATCTGATGGTCAGTCGCCAGAATCTGGCCGGTCTGGTCGGGCGCATGGAACGCGACGACCATGTCGCGATCGTGCAGGACGAGCGAGATCGCAGATCGAGACTGGTCACGATGACCGACACGGGCCGCCATGTCTGGCAGGTGCTCGCCCAGCCCAAGATCCGCGCCTATTACGATCAGGTTCTCGCCGACTTTTCAGTCAACGATACGGTGCATGCGCTGCATTATCTGCTGAAGATCCTCGACAACATGAAGCGGCTCGACGAAAGCGCGGGCGAGGGGCCGGCCGACGACGAAGCGCACTGAGCGACCCTGCAAGCGTAAGATGCATCCGCGGTCCGGCGATCGGCGCCATCGTCGTCGGAAGCCGACCTGCGCGGAAACCGCAATCCGAACGCGCCGCCGCCGGAACACGACGGGAATGCACGCGTTAAATGCGGGCGGGCGCCGTGTTGCGCGCCAGATCATGCGCGGGACGCCGATGCCGAACGAACGATCGACATTGCGCGACGAACCGTTGGGCGACGCGTGGGCGCATGTGTGCGTCGACATGCAGAAGCTGTTCGCTCCCGGGAGCGAGTGGGGCATAGCATGGATGCCCAAGGTTCTTCCGCACATTGTCCGGCTGTCGGAACGCGCGGCGTCGCGCACGTATTTTACGCGCTTCGTTCCGGCGGACCGTCCCGCTGCGGCGGTTGGCGCATGGCGCAGATACTATCGCAAATGGGCTGGCATGACTCTGGAACGCGCGGGCCGCGACTGCGTGCGGCTGGCGGACGAACTCGAAAGATTCGTGCCGCCGGCGCAGGTGGTGGACAAGCGTGTCTATTCGCCGTGGCTGGGGAGCAATCTCCACGCCATTCTTCGTTCCAGGAAGGTGAATACGCTGGTCGTCACCGGCGGCGAGACGGATATGTGCGTTCTGGCGACGGTCTTGGGCGCGGTCGATTGCGGCTACAGGACCATTCTCGTTCGCGATGCGCTGTGCAGCACATCCGACAGCACGCACGACGCCATGCTGACGCTTTTCTCGACGCGCTACGGCGAACAGGTCGAAACGGCGGACATGGACGAGATCGCCGCGATGATCTCATAGGGCGCGGCGGCCTGCCGCATCGCAGCAGCAGAGGCGACGCCTCGTTTGGACTTTATGTCGGGCGGCGTTTCGTCTAGGCTGCCGCCACGAGCTGGAGAGCGCTCGCCACCGCACGGTGCACGCACGATGCACGAGAGCGGCGGCGCGACTGCGAGGCCAGTGATGATTGGAACGCGCGTTTTCCGATCTTTCGCCAAAGCCCCCGCGCTCGACTATTCGGACCACGTTGCGACCGCCGGGCCGCGCGACACGGAAGCCCCCGGCGCGCCGCTGGACTTTATCCGCGATCGGTTCGGCCTGCTCGACAAGTTCGTGGCCGCGGCCGCGGCCACAATCTGCGTGTCGATGGCGGTTCTGACCTACTGGGTGTCGGAGAGGCTCGAAAGCAGCATGGTGCAGGCGGCGGCGCAGGAGGGAGCGCTGCTCGTGGAGACGTTCCTCGAGCCGGAGGTGCAGGAACTGGCGACCTCCACCCGCCTTTCGCCGACGACGACCGAGAGGCTCGACCACATGTTGGCCGAAAAGCTCGGCGAACGCGTGAAGGTCGTCAAAATTTGGTTGCGCGACGGCACGCTCGTCTATGCGACCAACAAGAAGATGATCGGCGAGAAGTTTCCGTCCGCGCATCTCGACGCCGCCTTCAGCGGACGCATTTCCGGATCGTTCGACCGTCTGGACGATCCGGAAAACGAGTTCGACCGCAATCTGGCGATACCGCTGATCGAAATCTACACGCCGTTCAGGCGCGTCGGCGGCGCCGAGGTGATCGCCGTCGGCGAAATCTACAACGACGGCGCGCGGCTGGCGGCGGAGCTGAAGCAGATTCGATGGGCGACGGCGGGGATCGTCGTGTGCGTTACCGCACCCATGGTGCTGTTGCTGTTCTTTATGGTGTGGCGTGCCGTCGCCGTCGTCCGCAGGCAGCGGGCCTTTCTCTGGAAGCGCATGGACGAGGCGCGCAAACTGGCGTTGCAGAACGATCAGTTGCGACTGGAGGCCGATGGCGCGCGGCTGGAGGCGATCCAGTCGAACGAGCGGCTGCTCAGTCAGTTCGGGCAGGATTTGCACGATGGACCAATACAACTGTTGGGTGTCCTGATGCTCAAGCTGACCGAATCCTCCCAGGCCGCGCCGCATTCCGGCACGGAACAGGCGCAGTTGGCGACAGGGCCGGCCGATCTGGTGGCAGTCGCGCTTGCCGATCTTCGCAATATCGCGCGCGGACTGGCGCTGCCGGAACTCGAAGGTCTGACGGCGGGCGAAACGTTGCGTATGGCGGTGCGCCAGCACGAGGACATGACGGGCGCGACGGTGGCGAGCGAGATCGACGAGCTCGCGCTCCTGCCGGAGCCGTCATTGCGCATTTGTCTCTTCCGCATCGTGCAGGAAGGACTGAACAACGCTTATTACTACGCACGGGGCCGCGGCCAGCATGTCGCCGCGCGCGAGAGCGGCGGCGTGCTCACGATAACGGTGAGCGACAGCGGAGGTTGTTTCGATGTCGCCAGGCCCGCTCTGCCGCGCAAGACGCAAATGGGGCTTGCCGGTCTGCGTCGGCGTGTCGAGGCCTTTCACGGTTCGATCATTCTGGCGCCGCATGCGAGCGGCAGGCGCATGATCGCGATGATGCCGATGCCGACGCCGGCGACCGACGCCGGCCGGCCGCACGCCGGGGGCAGGCGCCCTTCAGACGCCGATTGACAACATGCTAAAACTTGGCCACATTCGTTAAGTCTTGGTCTAATCAATACAAATGTCGGGGGTTAAGAAGTTGCGCCGCGTAAGTGCGGCACGCGCCGATGGAGTCGGCAATGCGTCAGATTTCGGTAGGATTGGTTGACGATCATCCGCTGATGCTGGAAGCGCTGGCTTCGCTGCTGACCCGAACGCAGAAATTCGACATCGTCGCCACGGGCGTCAGCGCCAGGGATGTCGTGGACATCGGCGTTCAAATCCGTCCCCAGATACTTGTGGTGGATCTCAACATCCCCGGCGACGTGTTCGAGGCGATCGCGGCGGTGACCACGCGCTCGTCTTCGACCAGAATTGTCGCGTTCACGGCGCTGGTGGGCGTCGAGAGCGCGATCCGCGCGCTCGACAGCGGCGCGAGCGGCTATGTCCTGAAGGGATGCAGCTCGCAGGAACTCGTCGAAGCCATCGCCTGCGTCGAAGCGGGCGAAACCTATATCGCGCGCAAATTCGCGACCCGCGTGATCGCGGCGCTGCGCGACTCCTCGCTGCGTCGCAAGGCCGCGGAGGCTGTCAACCTGAGCATGCGCGAGGAGCAGATCGTTCGCCTGCTGCTCAAAGGCAAGACGAACAAGGAAATCGCCCTGACGATCCGGATCAGCGAGAAGACCGTCAAACATTACATGACAATTATCATGCAGAAGCTGCATGTGCGCAACCGTCTGGAGGCGGTCATCGCCGCGCAGAAGCTGGCGGAAACCCGCACCATCGAAGCTCACACCTGAGCGACGCCGGCGCAGCCGCGCCTTTCCCGACAAACGAACCGTATGCGCGCGAACCGTATGCGCGCGCCGCGCTCGTGCGCGCTTCATCGCGCGTTTCCTCGCCGCGCGCGGTCCGACCAAGGTCCGAGCGGATCGGCGACGAAGGTCTTTGACCTAAGCCCCCCAAGCGCGTGCGCCCTCGGTCGCACGATCGATTGGACCTTCTCGGGCGCCCAAACGCGCGCCGGACATTCATAACGATGGACGGTTCGGCGCATTCGACCGCGCACTCATGAATCCGGGGAGAGGAACATGGCAGCCTTCACGCTCAACCTGGCCGATCTCGCGTTCATCCTTCGCCAGATCAAGGTTTCCGAAGCCCATGCGGCAGGCATGTCCCTCACCGAGATTTATGTCGATGCGGCCGGCAACGTCGTGCCGCAGGGAACGCCGGGCGCCGTTCTCGCCATTCCCGATCCGCACGTGCCCGTCGGCCTGCGCACGGTCGACGGCCGCGACAACAACATCGTGCCCGGGCGCGAACATTGGGGCGCGGCCGACAACGCCATGCCGCGCATGCTCGATCCGAACTTCGGCAATGACGCCGATGGCGATGTCATGCCGCTGGGCGGCGGCGCCGTCGTCACCAACACGGACTATGACGTCATCGGCGCGCCGGGCGCCGGCAACGGCGGTCACAGCGGCAACGTCGCGGACGCAGACCCGCGCATCATCTCCAATCTCGTCGTCGACATGAGCATCAACAACCGCGCGGCGATCGTCGCCGCTCTGACGGTTGCGGGCTCCGCCGATCCCTACGCCGACGCGCAGCGGTTGATAGAGGCGCGCGTCACGCAGGCCGAAGCCGACGCCGCCGTGCTCGCCGCACAAGCCGCGCTCGGCGACGCCAATGCCGCGCTCGCGGCCGCGGTCGCCGGCTTCACCCCCGCCGATCCCTCGACGATCGATGTCATCCAGCAGGCGGCGGCCGCCGTCACCGTGGCCGAGGAGACGCTCGACCAGGCGCTCATCACGCAAGCCGATCCGAACGGGCGACTGGAGGCGCTCGCGGGCGAAATGGGCCTGGAGATCGTCAACGGCTCGCTGGTCATTCCCAATGTCGCGCCGGACGAGGGCCTTTCCGCGCCCTTCAACGCGTGGATGACGTTCTTCGGTCAGTTCTTCGACCACGGCCTCGATCTGATTTCCAAAGGAAACAACGGAACCGTCTTCATTCCCTTGCAGCCCGACGATCCGCTCGTCACGCACGGGCCCGACGGCGTCGCCGGCAGCGGCGACGAAGTGCAGCCGCAGAATGCGTTCATGGTGGTGACGCGCTCGACGCCCGTCGATGGGCCGGGCGCAGACGGCGTGATGGGAACGGCGGACGACACGCATCACGAGGCGCGCAACACGACCACGCCGTTCGTGGACCAGAACCAGACCTATACGTCGCACGCGTCGCACCAGG
Organism: uncultured Methylocystaceae bacterium; assembly: GCA_937870755.1. Lineage (GTDB taxonomy): Bacteria > Pseudomonadota > Alphaproteobacteria > Rhizobiales > Beijerinckiaceae > JAJXWB01. Next base: position 409,732 of record CALMZV010000027.1, on the reverse strand, counting down.
TGTTTCTGCGCGAATACGCCACCGTGGGCGGCGTGACGGTCGCGACCGGGCGGCTGCTCGACGGCGCCAACGGCGGCCTGCCGACATGGGCGGACATCAAGACGCAGGCGCGCGAGATGCTCGGCATCGAACTGACCGACGCCGATGTGGTCAACCTGCCGCTGCTGCGCACCGACCAGTACGGCAATTTCATTCCCGATCCCTCCACCGGCTATGCGCAGGTGATCGTCGGCCTCGGCGCCGACGGCATTCCCAACACCGCGGACGACATCGTGGTTTCGGGCACGCCCGCCGCGCCGGTCAATACGTTCGCGGCGCTCGCCATCCGCACGGGCCACGCCTTCCTCGACGACATCGCCCACGCCGCCAACCCATTCGACGGACAGACCGGGCAATTGAAGATTGCGGACGACGATTCCGGCGTCGGCCTGTCCGACAGCGTCTCGACCGCCGGCAGATACGACAACGAACTGCTCGACCGGCATTTCATCACCGGCGACGGCCGCGGCAACGAGAACATCGGCCTGACCGCCGTGCACCACATCTTCCATTCCGAACACAACCGGCAGGTCGACTCGCAGAAACTCACAATCCTTCAGAGCGGCGATCTGGCCTTCATCAACGAATGGCTTGCGACCGATCTGGCGAGCCTGCCGGTTCTGCCGGCCGCGCCGGTCGATCAACTCGCCTTCGCAGCCACCCTCGACTGGGACGGCGAACGGCTGTTCCAGGCGGCCCGTTTCGCCACCGAGATGCAATATCAGCATCTCGTGTTCGAGGAATTCGCGCGCAAGATCCAGCCGGCGATCGACCCGTTCGTGTTCAACTCGACGACGGACATCGATCCGTCCATCTTCGCCGAGTTCGCCCATACCGTCTACCGGTTCGGCCATTCGATGCTGACCGAGGGCATGCCGCGGATCGACGCCAACGGCAATCCGGTCGATCCCGAACTCAACCTCATCGAGGCGTTCCTCAACCCGGTCTCCTTCGACATCGACGGAACCATCTCGGCCGAAGCCGCCGCCGGCTCGATCGTGCGCGGCATGACCATCGAACGCGGCAACGAGATTGACGAGTTCGTCGTCAACGCGCTGCGCAACAACCTTCTGGGCCTGCCGCTCGACCTCGCGGCGATCAACATCGCCCGCGGTCGCGACACCGGCGTGCCGACGCTGAACGACGCGCGCGAACAGCTCTACGCCGCCACCAGCTCCACCTTCCTCAAGCCCTACGACCACTGGGCGGATTTCGCGGCCAATCTCAAGAACCCGGCTTCCGTCATCAATTTCATCGCGGCCTACGGCACGCATCCGTCCATCCCGGAAGACGGCACGCTGCAACAGAAGCGCGACGCCGCCACGTTGCTCGTGATGGGCGACATGGATCTCGATGGTGACGGCGTGGTGGAAATCGCGCCGGCGGACAGGATCGAGTTCCTCACCAGCACCGGCGCCTGGGCGAACCAGGAGAGCGGCCTCAATCTGGTCGATCTGTGGATCGGCGGCCTGGCCGAAAAGAAGATGCCGTTCGGCGGTATGCTCGGCTCGACCTTCAACGCGGTCTTCGAGGCGCAACTCGAGAACCTGCAGGACGGCGACCGCTTCTATTACCTCACCCGCACGCAGGGCCAGAATTTCCTGAATGCGCTGGAACAGAACTCGTTCGCCAAGATGATCATGGCGAACACTGACATCGCCGACCCGGGTCCCGACGGCATCCGCGGCACGCCCGACGACATCGTCGCGCGTCATATCGGCGTCGATTCCTTCGCCAAGTATGATTTCGTTCTGGAGGTGAACCCGGCCAACCAGGCCGACTACAACGGCGACGAGCCCGGCGTCGATCCGCTCGGCGCCGATCCCGTGCTCGAGTCTCTGGGCCTGGGCAAGGTCATCCGCGACGATCCCGGCACGGTCGGTCCGGATGCGAACTACATCCGCGTCTCCGGCGGCGAACACGTCGTGGTCGGCGGCACGCAGTTCAACGATACGATCATCACCGATTTCGGCGACGACGGCATCTGGGGCGACGTCGGCGACGACCGGATCGAATCCGGCGCGGGCGTCGACCTGGTGAACGGCGGGGCGGGCGACGACATCATCACCGACTCCGGCGACAGCGGCGATTTCCTCAAGGGCGACGAAGGCGACGACGTCATCGCCAACTCCAACGGCCTCGACATTCTGATGGGCGGCAGCGGCAAGGATGCGATCTTCGTCGGCGTCGACGACACGGAAGTGTTCGGCGGCGATGGCGACGACTTCATCCTCGGCGGGGCGGGCGTCGACTTCCTGCTCGGCAACGAGGGCGACGACTGGATGGAAGCCGGACCGGGCTTCGACACCACTGCAGGCGACAATTCCGAGTTGTTCTTCAACTCGACGATCATCGGCCACGACGTGATGTTCGCAGGCTCCGACGAGCACGATTTCGACGCCGAATCCGGCGACGACATCATGGTCCAGGGCGAGAGCGTCATGCGCAACGAGGGCATGTTCGGGTTCGACTGGGCGATCTTCAAGGGCGCCGAGCTCGACGCCTACGCCGACCTCGGCATTCCGATCTTCACGACCGAACAGGCCGACATCCTGCGCAACCGGTTCGACAAGACCGAGGCGCTCTCGGGCTGGATGCACGACGACACGCTGATCGGCGACAACCGCGTGTTCGGCGAGATCGCGCCCGGCGATACCGTGGCCACCACGGAAGGAATCTTCTTCAACGACGGATTGGATCAGGCCGGCATCGACCGCATCGCGGGGCTCGCCGACATTGTTTCGGTCGGCGCCACGGGCTTCTTCGAGAGCGGGAACATCCTGCTCGGCGGCGCAGGGAGCGACAACCTGCGCGGCAATGCGGGCGACGACATTCTGGATGGCGATCGCTGGCTCAATGTGCGCATCCGCATCACCGGGCCGGACGAAGCGAACGCGCCCGGCAACGAGATTGCGACCGTCGACAGCCTGAACCACACGTTCCCGAACGATTTCGAGATCGCGGCCTGGCAGGGCAGATCGCTGTTCGAGATGCTGGTTGACCGCACGGTCTCGCCAAGTCAGCTGCACATCGTGCGCGAGGTTCTGACCGAGGGCGCGTCTTCAGCCGACACGGACATCGCATTCTTCAACGATATCCGCGCCAATTACACAATCGTCGAGAACGCGGACGGCAGCACGACGATCACCCACAATACGGTCAGCAACGTCATCGATCCGCTGACGGGGCGCAATCTCCTGTCCGACGGCGTCGATACATTGCGCAATATCGAGTTCGCGCGGTTTTCCGACGGCGTGCAAGTTGCGATCGGCAACCAGCTGGCGGTTGGAGCCCCGACCATTTCCGGCACGCAGAACATCCTGTCGGTCGACCTCAGCGCCATCAGCGACGCCAACGGCCTGCCGCCCGGGACCGTCTTCACGATCGTCTGGCAGCGTTCGGTCGATGGTGTGAACTGGAGCAATGTGGGAACCGGACCGACCTTCGACACCGGAACCAACACCGACTTCCATCGCGTGGTGGTGAGCTTCACCGACGGCGACGGTTTCCCCGAATCCGTGATCTCGCAGATGACCGCGCGGGTCGGAACGACCGGCGTCAATGGCTCGGTCGCCGTTCCGTTCGTCGGAACCCTCGGGCCGGACCTGATCAACGGACGCGCCGGAAATGACGTTCTCTCCGGCCTCGACGGCGCCGACATCATCAATCCGGGCGCCGGAAACGACGCGGTCAACGCCGGCGCCGGCGCCGACACGATCGTCTACGACATCGACAACGGGCTTGGCGGAGCGGATACGCTTGCCGGCGGCGCCGACGTCGATACGCTGGAGATCGTCGACACCGGCGGCGCCGATGCGGAAACGCTGAGCGTCGTCTACAGCGGCGGGCGCATCACCCAGATCGAGGGTGGCGGTTCGGTCGCCGCCGACATCGAGCGCGTCACAGCCGCGCTCGGCGCAGGCATCGATACCCTGGCCTATTCGGCGACGAGCGCGGCCGTCACGGTCGATCTTGCGGCCGGCGCGGCCTCGGGCTTCGTGTCGATCGCCGGCGTCGACAACGTGTCCGGCACCATCAACGCCGACAGTTTCACCAGCAACGCGTCCAACAACGCGCTGGCCGGCGGCGCGGGCGGCGACACATATATGTTCGGCCTCGCCGACGGCGCCGATCAAATTCAGGAGACGGCCGGGGCCGACGCGATCTCGATCGCGGCCGGCGGGGCGGCGCTCGATTCGCTGAATTTCGCCGACACGCCCGGAGACGATCTCGTTATCTCGTTCAACGGCCAGAGCATCACGGTGGTCGATCATTTCGCGGCTCTCGCCAACGAGGTGGAGACGCTGACGTTCGACAGCGGCTCGTACGCGGGCTACGCGCTCGCCGGCTCCTATGCGCTGAGCGCGGACGACGCGGGAACGCGAGCGGCTGCGGCCGGAATCGGTTCGATCCTGTCCGGCGACGGCGCAGGGCAAATCCTGCAGGGCAGCACGGCCCGCGACATGCTCTTCGGCAACGGCGGCGCGGATGTGCTGAATGGCGATGCGGGCGACGATCTCCTGATCGGCGGCCTGGGCGTCGACTCGGTGAACGGCGGCGCGGGCGACGACACGATGGTGTGGGGCGCAGGCGACGGCCGCGATTTCGTCAATGGTGGGATCGAAGGCGCGGGCGGCGACACGTTCGCCGTATTCGGCGATGCGAGCGCTGAGACCTATCGCGTCTATTCGCGCGCAGCGTGGATGGCCCTCAACGGCGGCGGCGCGCAGGGCAACGGCGGCATCGCGCTGACGACCGAAATCGTCGTCACGCGCAACGGGACCGGCCAGGCCAACATCATCGCGGAGCTTTCCGACATAGAGGAAATCCAGATCAACACCGGCGACGGCGCCGACACGGTGCTCGCCATCGGCGATTTCTCGCCGACAAGCCTGTCGTTCAACACGATCACCGTCAACGGTTCGGCGGGCGACGACACGGTCGACGTCAGTCAGCTGCAGTCGGCGCATCGCATCCTGTTCCGGTCCAACGGCGGAAACGACACGATCGTCGGCACGCTGCGTCCGCAGGACGTGGTCGAACTGCCGAACGGAGCGGACCTGTCGACCTATGAACTCGTCGACAACGGCAACGGCACGAAGACGTTCTCAAACGGGTCGCATTCGATCACGTTCAGCGGACCGACGCCGCCGCAGTTCCTGCCCCCGCCGCCGCCGGCCGGCAACGACGAGGGCGTCTCGGGCGCGTTCGAATACACGCCGAGCGATCTCGAGGGCCTGATGGCGCTCGTCAACGGGCAGGCGCCGCCCAACGGCGAGGACGACGCGCCGACAGGCGCGCGCAACCTCAGCGGTCACGGCAACAACCAGGCCAATCCGCTGTGGGCCTCCGCCGACCAGCCGTTCATCCGGATCACCAATCCGCATTACGGCGCGCCGGACGGCGACGGCAACCGGGCGATCAATCCGGTGTTCGACGGGCTCGATCCGCGCACGATCAGCAACGTTCTCGGCACGCAGGAGGCCGGCCTCCCGCACGCCGGAAACGACGCCAACATCTTCTTCATGGCGATGGGGCAGTACATCGACCATGGGCTGGACTTCATCGGCAAGGGTGGAAACGGAACGATCCAGATCGGCGCGCCGGGAGGCGGGGCGCCGGGCTCGGGCAACCCGGCCGATCTCACGCGCGCCACGGTCGCCGGCTACGACGCCAACGGCGTGCCCCAGCATATCAACCGCACATCGCCCTATGTCGACCAGAACCAGGCCTACGGCTCCAACGAACTCGTCGGCCAGTTCCTGCGCGAGGGCGACGGCAATGGCGGCCTCGGCGCGCATCTGTTCGCCGGCGTGCCCGATCCGTCCAACACGGACTTCCGTCTCCTGCCGACGCTGCGCGAGCTCATTCTCGAGCACTGGCAGAACAACACGGTGTTCCATTCGGACAGTCTGCCGGGCGGCGCGGTCGCCTTCCGGGACTACTTCCCGGGTCTGGTGACGAACGGCGTCATCGACGAAGCGATGCTGCCGGGCATGACGTCGGACTTCATGGGCTCCAGCCACGCCCTGTTGCTCGACTCCAACCCCTTCATCGGACTCGTCGACCACTACGTGGTCGGCGACGGGCGGGGCAACGAGAACTTCGCGCTCACCTCGATCCATACGATCTGGGCCCGCAACCACAACTTCCATGTCGAGGGACTGGAGGCCGCGGGATTCCAGGGATCGGCCGAGGAGCTGTTCCAGGCCGCCAAGATGATCAACGAGGCCGAATACCAGCGCGTCGTGTTCGACGAATATCTCGACACGCTGCTGGGCGGTCTGCGCAGCCAGGGCACACACGGGTTCGAAGAATACGATCCGAACGCGAACGCGGGCATCTCGCACGAGTTCGCCGCGGCGGTGTTCCGCTTCGGCCACTCGCTGATCGGGCAGACGATGACGGTGCTCGACGCGGACGGCAATCCGACGCAGGTGCAGTTGTTCGACGCCTTCCTCAATCCGACCAACGATCCAGCGGCGTTCACGACCGATCCGGCCGGCGTCTATACGCCACAGCCGGGCTACAGCCAGCATGGCGTGAACGCCATCATCGGCGGCGTCATCAGTCAGGCGGCGGAGGACGTGGACTTCAACATCGTCGATGCGGTGCGCAACGATCTCGTGCGCATCAACGCCGACCTGTTCGCGTTCAATGTCGCGCGCGGATGGGACGTGGGGCTTGGCACGCTCAATCAGGTTCGCAAGGATCTGGCCGCGTCCACCAACCCCTATGTCAGCGAAGCGGTGGGCTTCGCGGGCGGCGACCTCAGCGCCTATGCCTCGTGGGAGGATTTCCAGCAACGCAACGATCTCAGCGACGCGGTCATCGACCAGTTCAAACAGGCCTATCCGGACCTGGTGCTGGCGGCCGCCGACATCGACGCGTTCCGCGAGATCAACCCCGACATCGACATTGCGATGCAGGGCGATGGAACGGGCGTGGTCAAAGGCATCGACCGCGTCGATCTGTGGGTCGGCGGGCTGGCCGAAAAGCACATCAACGGCGGCCTGGTCGGCGAAACGTTCTGGGTGGTGTTGAGCGAGCAGTTCGAGCGGCTGCAGGACGGCGACCGCTTCTACTACATCTCGCGGTTCGATAATTTCGACTTCTACGAGAATTTCGTGGATGGCCAGGAATTCGCCGACATCGTCGCCCGCAACACCGGCATGACCAACCTGCCCGAACACATGTTCCGGACAGATCCGATCGACGCGCCGGCCAACGACGCGAGCGGCGACCCGCCAGACGACACGACGGTCGGCGATCCGAGCGACGACGGGACGAGCGTCGGCGGTCAGGACGATGACGACGATGTCGCCGGCGACCAGGACGACGAGGCCGACGAAGATCCCGGCGCCGACGTCGCGGACGATGAGGACGGCGAGGACGAGGACGACCAGGGCGCCGAGGTCGCAGACAACGACGACGACGCAACGGGCTGCGACAGCGACGAGACGCCGGCGGCGGCCGACGCCGAACCTGCGCCGCAGGTCGGCGAAGCGACGCCGGCGGGTTCGACCGGCGGCGGGGCGGTGTTCCAGGCGCCGGCCAACATCCCGGAGGTCGCCGTGGCCAATCCCGCCGCGGCGCAGGGCGCGGCCGGCGCGCAGAGCGGCGGCGCCGCAACGCAAACGGGCGCGATGCTCGTGGGCGTGAGCGCCGCCGACGACGCCTTCGTCTTCGCCACCGGCGCCGCGACGGGCGCGCCGCTGGCCATCGAGCCGGGCGACCACGTGCAAACGACAGGCATGCCGATGACGGGCGCGCTGGCGCTGGTCGGCGGCGCGCCGTTCGCGGCCGCCGCGCAACTGGCTGCGACCTTCGAGAGCGACAGCGGCGCCGCTTACGCGCAGGCCGTCGCGGACGTGGCCGGCGACGGCGAGGTCGCGACCGGCCTCGCCCAGAACCTGCACGCGCACGGTCTGTGAAGCGTGACGGGAGGCGGCCTGGCCGCCTCCCGACCGTGACTGTTCTTCAACGTTCCTCCAGGGATGAAGCCCGTCATGGCCAAGGATCTGCCCCCCGCCAAACAGCGCCACCTCGCCGAGCTCACCCGCGGCTTTCGCGGCGTCGCCCTGTTTCTGTTTCTCGTGTCGGGCGTCATCAATGTGCTCGCGCTCACCGGCTCGCTGTACATGATGCAGATTTACGACCGGGCGCTGATCAGCGGCAGCGTGCCGACGCTGATCGGCCTCTCGGCGCTGGCGGTCGGCCTCTATCTGTTTCAGGGCGCGTTCGACGCCATCCGCTCGCAGGTGCTGGTGCGGTTCGGCGCGCGGCTCGACGCCAGGATCGCCCCGCTGGCGCATCGGGTGGCGATCGACATGCCGCGTTTCGGCTTCTCGACATCCGAGGCGCTGGAGCGCGGGCGCGACGTGGACACGGTGCGCGGCTTTCTCGGAAGCCAGGGCCCGAACGCATTGTTCGACCTGCCGTGGATGCCGATCTATCTGGCGTTCATCTATTTCCTGCATCCGTTGCTGGGCGCGCTGACGTTGGCGGGCGCGTTCGTCCTGACGACGCTCACGGTGGTGAGCGAGATTCTGACCAAGCGGCTGAGCGTTTCGGCGCGCAAGGCCGCAATCGCGCGCAACACCATCGCCGATTGCAATGCGCGCAATGCCGAGGTGCTGAAGGCGATGGGGTTCGCCGGGCGCGCCGTGGGCCGGTTCAACGAAGCCAACGACGAGCATCTGCGCCTGCAAACGCGCGCCAACGACATCACCGGCACGTTTGCGGCGGTTTCGCGGGTGCTGCGCATGGTGCTGCAATCGGCGGTGCTGGGATTGGGCGCCTATCTCACGATCAAGAACGAATTGTCCGCCGGCGCCATCATCGCCTGTTCGGTCGCCGCCGCGCGCGCGCTCGCGCCGGTCGATCTGGCGATCGGCAACTGGAAGCCGTTCATCGCCGCGCGCATGGCCTACCAGCGCCTGCGCGATACGGTGGTGGCGCTGGCGGCCGCAGATACGCCAATGCAACTGCCGGCGCCGGTCCGGAGCCTGGCGGTCGAGAAGGCGACGATCGCTGTTCCGGGCTCCGGGCAGGTGGTGCTGAGCGACATCGGCTTCGAGCTGCACGCGGGACAGGCGCTCGGCGTCATCGGTCCGAGCGCCGGCGGAAAGACCACGCTGGTGCGGGCGCTGACAGGCGTCTGGCCGCTGCTGCGCGGGCATGTGCGCCTCGACGGCGCGGATCTCGAGCAATGGCGCGAAGACGACATCGGACGCCACATCGGCTATCTGCCGCAAGACGTAAGTCTGATGGACGCGACGATCGAGGAGAACATCAGCCGTTTCGACGAGGCGCCCGATTTCCGGAAAGTCGTGGCGGCGGCGACGGCGGCGGGCGTGCACGACATGATCCTGCGCATGCCCGGCGGTTACGGCGCGCGCCTGGGACCGCAGGGCGCCGCCCTGTCGGCGGGACAGCGCCAGCGCGTCGCGCTCGCGCGCGCCCTCTACGGCGACCCGTTCGTCGTGGTGATGGACGAGCCGAATTCCAATCTCGACGGCGAGGGCGAGGCCGCGCTCACCAAGGCGATCGAAGGCGTGCGCGCGCGCGGCGGAATCGCCATCGTCATCGCGCATCGCCCAAGCGCGCTCGTGGCGGTCGATCTCGTCGCCATCGTGCAGCACGGTCGCATCGCTGCTTTCGGCAGGAAGCAGGACATCATGACGCCGACCGCATCGGACGTGCGACCCGCCAGCGCAAACCAAACGACGCAAATCGAGGCGCGGAGGCCGGCATGATCACGGTCAAAGCCATCAAGGAGCAGGAATCCCAGGTCCGTGCGACGACGCCCGAGAGCTTCGCCGCTCGCGAGCCGGACGAAAGGCGGCGCATGCCGCTCGCCTTTCTGCTCTTTCTGGCGGCGTGCGTCGCCTATCTGAAAAGCTTCCTGCCGATGGGCGCTGAAGCGCGCGAGGCAAACGCGGCGGACGAACCCGAGCGCAATGCGAAAGGCGACGGCGCCGCCGCACAGGACGAGGCGCCCGCGACGGCCGAGACCGAAGCCGCGACGACGCCCGAAGCGGCCGACGCCGCGCCGGACGCGCCGAGACCAACCGCCCGGATCGCGCCGCCGCGCGAAGCAGGCGAGGCGGCGACGGACGAGGCGGCGCATATCGATGCAAGGACGCCGCCGCCCGCGCCCACGGCGCCGATCGAGCCGCCGGATATCGCGCAGGCGAACCGGGTCTCCGGCGAAAGTCGCGCATCCGCGCAGGAAGAGCGCGAGGGCGGCGGTGGAGGCGGTGGCGGCGGCGATGCGCCGATGCGCGGGGGCGTCTCGAAATCGGCGCGCGGCGGCGATGGCGACGACCACATGATGGCCGCCGCGGACGAGGCGACCAACCATTACGACGGCGCGGCGGGCGAGGACACGCTCGACTTTTCGGTCGCCACGCACCGGGTTCTGGTCGACCTCGGCCACGGCGTGGCGCAGGGCGAGGACATCGGCACGGACCTGTTCGCGAATTTCGAGAGGATCGTCGGCGGCAGCGGCGACGATCTTCTCATCGCCGGCCCGGGCGCGGCGACGCTCAGCGGTCGCGGCGGCGCCGATACGTTCGTCTTTCTTCGCGCGGACGACGACCGCGATCCGGACGTCGTGCGCAAGATCACCGATTTTTCCGTCGGCGACCGCATCATCGCCGCGCGTTTCGACATCCATCATCGCGCCGACGGCGACGCCGCGCACGGCGATGCCGAACCGTTCGACCGGTTCTACCTTTCTGCTCCCGACGACAACCGGCCGGTGCGGTTCCGGTTCGAACAGCAGGGGCCGGAGTCGGTGACGGTCGTCGAGGTCTACGACGTTCCGGGCGACGAGCAGCAGCATTTCGCCATCCAGGTCGCCGGTCACCACCACCTGCAGTTCGCGCCGCTCGAGGCGTAGCGCTATCGGGAGAAGCGTCATGCGACAGGCCGCCAGCACATCTTCTTCCCCGGTCGTGGCGCGCGGCGCCGCGCCACCGTTTCGGCTGTGGCCGCGGATCGTCGGCGGCGCGGCGCTGTTCGTCGTTCTCGTCGTGGGCTGCGGCGGCTGGGCGGCCATGGCGCGGCTGGAGGGCGCGGTCATCGCCGCCGGCGCGGTGAAGGTCGACCAGAACCTGAAGGAAGTGCAGCACAGGGACGGCGGAATCGTAAAGACGCTGGCGGTGCGGCAGGGCGATTTCGTGCAGGAAGGGCAAACGCTGGTTGCGCTCGACGACGTGCAGATCAAGGCGGAACAACTGATCGTGCGGGCCCAACTGGCCGAGGCGTTGGGTCGACGCGCGCGACTGATCGCCGAACGCGACAATCTCCGCGCCATCGAATTTCCGGAGGAGCTGAAGACCCTGGCCAGCACGGCGGACGTCGTCATCCATGGCGAGAAGCGGCTGTTTGCGGGCAACAAGCTCAATCGCGACAGCCAGAAGGAGCAGCTCGAGCTCGGCGTAGGCCAGACGGGCGAAGAGATCAGGGGCATGCAGGCGCGGCTCGCCGCCAAGGAAGAGGAAATCAAGCTGGTCGGCGCCGAGCGCGAGAAGCTGCGCGATCTGTTCGACCGCAAGATCGTCGACTACACGCGCTTCTACACCGCGCAGCGCGACTGGGCGCGCATACTGGGCGAGCGCGGCGAAATCGCCGCCGGCATCGCGCGCGCAAAAGCGCGGGTGAGCGAGATCCGCCTGCAGATCATCGCCGTCGATCAGAACGCCAGCACCGAGGCGCAGCGCGATCTGCGCGCCGTGGATGCGCGCATCGCCGAGTTGAGCGAGCGGCGTCTGGCGATCGAGGACCGTCTCTCTCGCACCGAGATCCGCGCGCCGATCACGGGTTTCGTGAACGAATTGTTCGTGTTCACGGTCGGCGGCGTCATCACGCCGGCCGCCAGAATCGCAACCATCGTTCCGGAGAAGGCGGCGCTGCAATTCGAGGTGAAGATCGCGCCCGTCGAGATCGATCGGGTGCGCGAGGGGCAGCCGGCGCGCGTGCGGCTGACCGCGTTCAACCGCACGACGACGCCGGAGCTGAAAGCGAAAGTGGCGATGGTGTCGCCGGCCTCCGCGCGCGAGGGGTCCAACGGACAGGAATTCTACATCGCGCATGTGCAGATACTCGACGAATCGAAATCGGAGCTGAGCGGCATGAGGCTCGTGCCCGGCATGCCGGCCGAGGTCTATATTTCGACGCAGGAAAGAACGGCCGCGTCCTATCTCGTCAAACCGTTCGCCGATCAGATGAGCCGGGCTTTCCGCGAAAGGTGATCCCGCGTTACGATGACGTCGTCAGGCGCGCCGAAGGGCGCGCGCCCGAGGGTCGCATCGCAATGTCCGTTCCGGAAAGCCGTTTCTACACATCGCAGAACCTGCGCTTGCATTATGTCGATTGGGGCAACGCCGATGCGCCGACGCTTCTGCTGATTCACGGCGGGCGCGATCATTGCCGCAGTTGGGATCTCATCGCCCGCGCGTTGCAGCCGCACTATCACGTGGTGGCGCCGGATCTGCGCGGCCATGGCGACTCGGACTGGACGAAAGGCGGCAGCTACAGTCTGCCTGAGCATGTCTACGACCTGACGCGGCTCGTGCGCATCGCGACGTCCGGCAAGGTCGCCATCGTCGGCCATTCCATGGGCGGCATGGTAGGGTTGACCTACGCCGGCGCCTTTCCCGAAACCGTCTCCGCGCTGGTCGTTCTGGACGGGGTGGTGGTGGCGCCGAACACGGCGCGCACGCCGACGCATCAGCGCATGACCAAATGGATCGCGCAGCTCGACAAGCTGGAGGCGCGCAGGCCGCGCGTCTATCGCACGCTTGCGGAGGCGGCTGCGCGGATGTCGGCGCACAACGCGCGGCTGACGCCCGAACTCGCGCTGCATCTGGCCACGCACGGCGCACGACGGACCGGGGACGGCGGATATGTCTGGAAATTCGATCCGTCCCAACGCGCGATGGCGCCCCATCGGCTCTGGCCCGAGGACTATTTCGAGCTGTGGTCGCGGATCGAATGTCCGACGCTGCTGGTGAATGCCGGGGAGAGCATGCTGGGCGATCCGAAAACGACTGGCGCGCTCGCACATTTCAAGAACGCGCGCGCTGAAACCATCCACGGCGCCGGACACTGGCTGCACCACGACCGGCCGGACGAGACGCTGTCGCTCATGCGTTCGTTTCTCGAGCAGGCGGAAAGCGTGCGCGCGCTCTGAGGGGCGGACGTTTCAGTCGGGAAAGCCGATGTAGCGCACGAAATGCGCGTTCGGCTCGCGGTCCGATCGCACGGCGTTGGCGGGAAAACCGTCGTCGGGGTAGCCCATCGCCACGCAGGTCATGATGACCTCGTCCTCCGGGATGGCGGCGACCTCGCGCACGATGTCGGACCGCATGATGCCCTGGCCGTTGATGACGGTGCCCAGACCGCGATCCCACGCAGCCAGCACGATGCCGTAGCACAGCGCGCCGAGATCGAAATGGCAGACCGCGCCGGGATCGAGGATCTTGTCGTAGGTCAGAACCAGTGAGACCGGCGCGTCGAACTGCCGGAAGCCGCGCAGCACCCAGTCCTGCCGCATGTCCTTGTCGTCGCGCGCGATGCCCATCGCCGCAAAAAGCTTTTTGGCGATGTCGACCTGGCGATAGCGGTGCGCGCCCTCGTATTCGCCATGGGTGACGATCTCGCGCTTGGGCCGGGCGCCGGCCTGCATTTCCGACATGTTGCGCTGGCGCACGCGCTCGAGCGGCTCGCCCGTCAGCACGTGCACGTGCCAGGGCTGACTGTTCATGGACGAAGGCGCGCGTTTGGCGACTTCGATGATCTCCTCGATGACCGATCGCGGCACGGGTTGGTCCTTGAATCCGCGCACGCTCCGACGGCTCTGGACAAGCTCTTCGAATTCCACGTTTCCCCCCCCTTGTTCTGGTCCGGCGGAAAATATCCCAAGGCGGGTCCAGGCGCCAGCGCCCCGTCCCGCGCGGCGGCGCACCAGATCGCACTTGACCCGAGGCGGGAAATGGCCTCGTTGGAGCCGCGCCCAAAGCCCAAGGAGACAGAGATGAGCGATAGCGCCGCACCGCTTGCTCGCACGCCGCTTTACGGACTGCATGTGGAACTCGGCGCGCGGATGGTTCCGTTCGCCGGATACGAAATGCCTGTCCAGTATCCGACGGGGGTGCTGAAGGAGCATCTCCATACGCGCGCCCAGGCCGGTCTCTTCGACGTTTCGCACATGGGGCAGGTCAAGCTGTCCGGCGCGGGCGCGGACGCCGCGTTCGAGACGCTCACGCCTGTCGACATTCTCGGGCTGCCGTCCGGCCAGCAGCGCTACGCCCTCTTCACCAACGACGCCGGCGGCGTTCTCGACGATCTGATGGTCGCGCGGCTCGGCGACGAATTGTTCGTGGTGGTGAATGCGGCCTGCAAGGCGCCGGACATCGCGCTCATGCAGAACGGGCTAGCCGGCAAATGCGCGGTCCAGCCCATGCCCGAGCGCGCGCTTCTGGCGTTGCAGGGGCCGCAGGCGGCGTCGGCGCTGGCGCGGCTCGCGCCGGCGGTCGCCGACATGACGTTCATGCAGGTCGCGCGCGTGCGGATCGCCGGCGCCGACTGCATCGTGTCGCGCTCGGGCTATACGGGCGAGGACGGATACGAGATCTCCGTTCCGGCCGATGCGGCGGAGGCGCTCGCGCGCGCCTTGCTGGCGCAGCCGGACGTGGCGCCGATCGGCCTTGGCGCACGCGACTCGTTGCGGCTGGAAGCCGGCCTTTGCCTCTACGGCCACGACATCGACACGACGACGACGCCGGTGGAGGCCAGTCTGGCGTGGGCCCTGTCGAAGGCGCGGCGCGCGGGCGGCGCGCGCGCCGGCGGCTATCCGGGCGCGGCGGTCATCGAACGACAGTTGGCCGGGGGCGTCGCGCGCAAACGCGTGGGGCTTCGCGGCCTCGATCGCGCGCCGGTGCGCGAAGGCGCCGCGTTGTTCGACGGCGCGGAGGCGGGCGCGCGCCGGATCGGCCATGTGACGAGCGGCGGGCCGGGCCCGACGTTCGGCGCGCCCGTGGCGATGGGCTATGTCGAAACGCCGCTCGCCGGGGTCGGAACCAGACTCTTCGCGGAGGTGCGCGGCCGTCGCCTGCCGATGGAAGTGTGCAAGACGCCGTTCGTGCCGCAGCGCTATCATCGCCGCTGATTTCGATGGCAGCAGCGCGGCGCGCCGCCTGCAGCCGGTTCAATCCGTCTTCGCCGGCGGCGGGGAAAGGTCCTGCAGAGCGTCCGCGAGCGCCTGCGCGAACAGCGGCAGATCGCCCTGGCGCTCGGCCAGCAGCAATGCGAGTTTGGTCAGGAACAGCGCCTGCGCCTCGCCCGCGCGATCGATCGCATCGGCAAGGCCCTCGTAGGCCCGTTCGAGATCCGCGAAGGACATGCCCGGCTGCACGGTCGTCATGCATCGCCTCCCAGACAGGTTTCGAGCGTTCCCGCCATTTCGCGCATCAGTTCATCGTCCGCCGGACCGCGCCAGCGGCCGGCGACGTGCAGATCCGGCCGCAGCAGGTAGAACGTCTGCGGCGCGGCGTCATAGATGCGCGCGACATGACCGTCGGGATCGGGGATGGTATCGGGCGCGCCGTCGCACGCGCGGGCGACGGTCAGCGTTCGCAGCCGCGGGTCGCGGCGTTTCATGGCGTCGAGCGCGGCGCGCGTTTGCGGCGCGAGCGCATCCTCGCAGAAGGCGATGCACGTGAATCCGTCGCCCGCGCGGTCGAGCAGGTAAAGGCCGGGGCCGATGCGCGCGTTGGGCGCGGCGGCGCCGGCGGGCGGGCCGCCGGAGAAACGACGTTCGTGCGCGTGCGCGCTCAGCGGACTGTCGGCGTATGTGTATGGCTGCATCTGGCGCGGGTCGGCGAGTCTGCCCGCGAAGCGGTGGCGCAGCGCAAGGGAAAGCGCAGCCTCCCGCGCGAGCCGCCAGCCCGGCGTCGGCGGCGTCATGAATCGCGTGCTCTTGCCGGCGTTGGCGAACACGTCGAGCGTCGCGCCGCGCCGTTCCGGCGTGTAGGAATCGAGCAGCCGGTCGTTGGCGTTTCCATTCAGCACGTACGCCAGTTTCCAGCCGATGTTCTGCGCGTCCGCGACGCCGTTGTTCAATCCGCGCACGCCGAAAATCGGCACGATATGCGCACTGTCGCCGATGAAGAACACGCGGCCGCAGCGATAGTCGTCGAGACAGAGCGTGTTGGCCGTGTAGATGCTCCACCATTCGAGATCCCAGGCCGTCGTATGGCCGATGTCGCCGAGAATGGCTTGCACGCGGGCGCGAATGTTGTCTTCCCGCAAAGCCGTCTGCGCCGTTTCGCCGGGCCGCAGCTGATAGTCGATGCGCCAGATGTCGTCGGGTTGCCTGTGGATGAGGACGGTTCCGCCCGGATTGCCGGCGGAATCGAAAAACGCGCGCCGTTCGGTGGGAAAGTCATGCGCCATGCGCACGTCGGCGATGACATAATTTCCCTCGTAGTTCTCGCCGGCCAGCCGCAGCCCCAACATCGCGCGCAACGGGCTGCGCGCGCCGTCGGCGGCCAGCACGTAGCCGGTTTCGATCCGGTAATCGCCGAGCGCCGTTTTCACCCCGAGGCGCGACGGTCCATCCGCGGATTGATCGAGGCTGACGACTTCGTGGCCCCATCGCATGTCGATCAGCGGCGTGCGCGCGACGGCGTCGTGCAGATATTGCTCGGTGTACTGCTGCTGCAGATTGTACATCGGCAGATACTTCTCGTCCGCGCTGTGGGGCATTTCGAAGCGCAGGATCTGGCGGCCGCGATAGTAGGAGCGGCCATGCGTCCAGCCGAGCGCGTGGGCGAGGAACGGCTCGACCGCGCCCACCTGCTGGAAAATCTGCATGGAGGCGCGCGCCAGGCAGGTGGCGCGGCTGCCGTCGTTGAATGTGTTTTTGACGTCGAGCAGGATGGAGCGCACGCCGTATCTGGCAAGCGTCAACGCCGCGGTCATGCCGACAGGCCCCGCGCCGACGACGACGACGGGCGCGGTGCGATCGACGCCGCGCGGCGGCGGTTTCGTTTCGAAATCGGGATAGACGAAATAGAGCGAGTCGAGCGGACCCCGTCCTGCCGGACGCATGCGCTGCCTCCTGCGTGGATTACAGACTGCCGACGCGCTGAAACGTCAGGAAAGTATGCATGATGTGCGTGCGCATCGCCGCTTCGGCCGCGCCGGCGTCGCGCGCCTTCAACGCCGCCACGATGCGGCGATGGTCGGCCTGGTTGCGCTGGTAATCCTGCTCCGACATCAGACGCGCGATGCGCTGGTTGAAATAGGACTGACCGAACTGAAAGACGCAATCGGCAAGGCGCTTGTTGCGCGCGGCCGCCATGATGGCGGCGTGGAAGCGCCGGTTGGTTTCCACGCGGAACTGATGCGTGGGCTGTTCTTCCGCCTCGCGCTCGGTCTGTATGGCGGCGATGGCGGCGATTTCGGCGTCGCTGGCGCGTTCGGCGGCAAGTCGCGCGCCATAGCTCTCGAGTGCGGCGCGCACCTCGTAGGTCTCCTGGATTTCTTCGGCCGAAAACTCACGCACCGCGAACCCGCGCTTGCGCGGCGCGATGACCCCTTCCGCGCTCAGGCGCTGAAGGCTTTCGCGGATCGGCGTGCGGCTGACCGCGAGCGCGCGGCTGAGGTCGGCTTCGATCAGCGGCATGTTTGGCCGCAACTCGCCGTTGACGATGGCGCTGCGCAACCGCTCGTAGACCTCGTTCGTCGCGCGGCCCGAAGGCGCCTGCTCCGTGTCCGGCGCCGCGACCGTCGCCGCGGCTGTCGCCGTCGTCGCGGTCGTCCCATGGGCTTTCATCGGTCGATCCTCCCGGTTGCGACGCACATCGCCGCTTGTGCATTGCACGCAAATCGGAATGCCAAAATATATGCTTGACCACACACATTATTGCATACAAAAATTCGCTTCACGCAAGCCCTGTTCGTCTCCCCGACGCAAATGTCCGTCGATGTCGGGGGATCGCATACGAGGCGAGGGCCAATGCCTTCGGCGCCTCGATCGGCCAGGAAAAGAAAAGGCGCACACCAGGACGCCTCGCACTCAAGGAGAGAATGCATGTCGGCGACACGGCGGAACGTTCTGCATCTTTCGTGGATGGCGCTTGCGGTTCTGGCGCCGGCCGAGGCTTCGGCGCAGGCGGCCGTCAACCTCAGGCTTCATCATTTCCTGTCCGCGCAGTCGAATGCGCACAAATTCTGGCTTGCGCCGTGGGCGGAGAAGATCGGCAAGGATTCCGGCGGACGTATCAAGGTGGATGTGTTTCCGTCCATGCAACTGGGCGGCCGGCCGCAGCAGTTGTTCGACCAGTCCAAGGACGGCGTCGCAGACATCGTGTGGACGCTCGCCGGCAATACGCCCGGCCGGTTTCCGCGACTGGAAGTGTTCGAACTGCCGTTCATCGGCGCGGGGTTCGGCGAACAGACGAGCCAGGCCGCGTGGGACTATTACGAAAAATATTCGAAGGACGAACTGAAGGACGTCAAGGTGCTGGCCGTGTTCGCCCACGGCAAGGGCAACATCTACACCAAGGACCGCGTGATCAATTCGGTCGCCGACATGAAGGGGCTGAAGATCCGCGTGCCGTCCCGACCGATCAACGACACGCTGCAACTGATGGGCGCCAGTCCCCAGGCCATTCCGGCGCCGGGCGTGCCGGAGGCGCTGGCCAAGGGCGTGGTCGACGGCGTGGTCATGCCGTACGAAATCGTGCCGGCGCTCAAGCTCGACGAGCTGACCAACCGTGTGAGCGTGTTCGACGGCAATCGTTCGCTCTACACGATCGTTTTTCTGTTCACGATGAACAAGGCGAAATACGACGCGCTGCCGGCCGATCTGAAGAAGGTGATCGACGACAATTCCGGCGCGGCGCTGTCGCGCGAGATCGGCAAGGGGTTCGACGATTGGGACAAGATCGGGCGCGAGGCGGTGGAGAAGGCGAAGCTGCCCGTCAACGTCATCAAGGGCGCTGATCTGGACGCATGGAAGAAGGCGACGGAGCCGGTTGTCGAGGCGTGGGCGGCCGCGCGCTCCAAGGCCGGCGACAAGGGCGCCGATCTTCTGGGCGACGCGCGCGCGCTGGTCGCCAAATACGCGCCCTGACGCTGTCGTCTCGCGGCGGCGCCCGCCGCGGGCCTTTGGACGAGGACGATCGCCATGGCGGCTCCATCTTCCCAGACCCCGGGGGCGCATGGCCCGGTCGGCCGACTGCTCGAGCGCGTGACCGGCGCCTTCGCGCTCGCCGGCGGTCTGCTCATGGTCGCCGTCATGATGATCGAAAGCGCGTCGATCATCGGGCGCGGACTCGCGACCGTGCTCGGGCCCATTCTGCCCGGCCTGCCGATCGGCTCCATTCCCGGCGACACGGAGATCGTGGAAGTGGGCGGCGCGGTCGCGATATTCGCCTTCCTTCCATATTGCCAGATGACGCGCGCGAATGTCTTCGTGGACTTCTTCACGCATCGCCTGCCGCTGCGGGCGCGCGCGGCGCTCGATCTTGTCGCCAATCTGCTGTTCCTGGCGCTTTCGGTCGCCATCGCATGGCAACTCGGCCACGGGGCCTACGAGAAATGGAGCTACGGCGACACGACGACCGTGCTGCGCATTCCCGAAGCCTGGCCCTACGGGCTGTCGCTGGTCTCCGCCTGGCTGCTGGCGATCGCGACGGCCTACACGGTCGCGCGCAGTTTCAACGAAATCCTCCAGGATCGGCTCATCGGCCCGCATCCCTCGATGGGGCACTGAAGCATGTCGAATTTCGGCGCGGGCCTCGTCAGTTTCGCAGTCCTGCTCGTGCTTCTGGCGCTGCGCGTGCCGATCGCCGTGGCGATGCTGGCGGTCGGCGTCGGCGGCTATATCTGGATCGACGGCGCAGGTCCGCTGCTCGCCTTCCTCAAGGGCGCAAGCTACGACACGATGGGCAACTACTCGTTCTCCGTCATTCCCATGTTCCTGCTCATGGGCAACGTCGCGTCGGGTTCGGGGTTGTCGGCGCGGCTGTTTCGCGGCGCCAACGCGCTTGTCGGGCATTTGCGCGGCGGTATGGCGATGGCGGCGGTGAGCGCTTGCGCCGCATTCGGCACCATCTGCGGATCGAGCCTTGCGACAGCGGCCACGATGGGCCAGGTGGCGATACCGGAAATGCGCAAGTTTGGATATTCCGGCGCGCTCACGACCGGCTCGCTGGCCGCCGGCGGCACGCTCGGCATTCTCGTGCCGCCCTCGGTGCCGCTCGTCATCTATGCGCTGCTGACGCAGCAGAACATCGCCAAGCTCTTTCTGGCCGCGGCCATTCCGGCTGTGCTGGCGATCGTCGGCTTCTTCATCGCCATTCGCGTATACGTCACACTCAACCCCGACGCCGGCCCGCCGACCGCGCGCGCGCCGCTCGCCGAACAATTGAAGCAGATGTGGGGAACCTGGCCGGTCGCGCTGATCTTTCTCGTGGTGTTCGTGGGCATGAACGGCGATTTCTTCGTCGGGCGCAGCCTGTTCACGCCGACGGAAGGCGCCGCCATCGGCGCCCTGTGCGCCACCATCGCCGCGCTGACGGTGGGCGGGCTCAAGCCGAAAGATCTCATCGCGCCGATCCGCGCGACGGCGGTGCAGTCGGGCATGATCTTTCTCATCCTGCTCGGCGCCGCGCTCTACAACGCTTTTCTCGGCCGCACGCAGATGCCGCAGGTGATGGCCGGCTGGGTCGCGGGGCTCGGGCTGTCGCCATACCTCATCATGGTCGTGATCGTGATGATATACATTCTGCTCGGCTGCCTGATGGACAGTCTGAGCATGGTGCTGCTGACCATTCCGATCTTCTTTCCCGTCGTCATGGGCCTCGATTTCGGCATGACGCCGGAACATACGGCGATCTGGTTCGGAATACTGGCGCTGATCGTCGTCGAACTCGGTTTGATTCATCCGCCGGTCGGATTGAATGTCTATGTCATTTCCACCATCGCGCGCGACGTTTCGATGATGGACACGTTCAAGGGCGTCATTCCGTTTCTCGTTTCGGAATTCATCCGTGTCGGGCTTATCATCGCATTTCCGTTCCTGACGCTCGCATTGATCAGATAAGCGCGCCGCAAGACAGGGGAGGACGTCATGACCCGCCATACCTCGCCGAAAGAGATGAAACGCGCGCCCGACGCCATCGGCACGGTTGCAGGCTACATGCCGGGCTTCGGCAACGATTTCGAGACGGAAGCGTTGCCGGGCGCTCTGCCGCAGGGCCAGAACAGCCCGCAGAAATGCGCATACGGGCTTTACGCGGAGCAATTGTCGGGCACCGCGTTCACCGCGCCGCGCGGGCAGAACGAGCGCACGTGGTGCTATCGCATCCGGCCGTCGGTCAAACACACGGGTCGCTTCAGGAAGATCGAGCTTCCATTCTGGAAAACGGCGCCCAATGTGCGCGACGACATCATATCGCTGGGCCAGTACCGGTGGGATCCGATCCCGCACACGAAAGCGGCGATGACGTGGCTGACCGGTATGCGCACCATGACGACCGCGGGCGATGTGAATACGCAGGCAGGCATGGCGAGCCACATCTACCTCGTGACGCGCTCGATGAAGGACGAGTATTTTTTCAGCGCCGACAGCGAATTGCTGGTCGTGCCGCAGGAGGGCCGTCTGCGCTTCTGCACCGAACTCGGCGTGATCGATCTGGAACCGAAGGAGATCGGCATTCTGCCGCGGGGCCTGGTCTATCGGGTGGAGCTTGTCGAAGGGCCGGCGCGCGGCTTCGTGTGCGAGAATTACGGACAGAAATTCGACCTGCCCTCGCGCGGACCGATCGGCGCAAATTGCATGGCCAACCCGCGCGACTTCAAGTGTCCGGTCGCCGCCTTCGAGGATCGCGAAACACGCTCGCGCGTCGTCATCAAGTGGTGCGGGCAGTTCCACGAAACATGGATCGGCCATTCGCCGCTCGATGTCGTGGCCTGGCATGGCAATTACTGCCCCTACAAATACGATCTGCGGACGTATTCTCCGGTCGGCGCCATTCTGTTCGACCATCCCGACCCGTCGATCTTCACGGTGCTCACCGCGCCTTCGGGGCAGCCGGGGACCGCAAATATCGATTTCGTGCTGTTCCGCGAGCGCTGGATGGTGGCGGAACATTCGTTCCGTCCGCCGTGGTACCACAAGAACATCATGTCCGAACTGATGGGCAACATTTATGGCGTCTACGACGCGAAACCGAAGGGCTTCGTGCCCGGCGGCATGTCGTTGCACAACATGATGCTGCCGCACGGGCCCGACCGCAATGCGTTCGAGGGCGCCTCCAACTCCAGACTCAAGCCGGAGAAGCTCGACGAAACGATGTCGTTTATGTTCGAGACGCGGTTTCCGCAACATCTGACCGAGTTCGCCGCGAAACAAGCGCCCCTGCAGGATAACTACATCGACTGCTGGAGCGATATCGACAAGAAGTTCGATGGCGAGCCCGGCGTGAAATAGGCTGAACATGGCGCTCATCAGAAGCTGGGTGGAGAGCGCGAATGCGCCGGACAGCCCGTTCCCGCTGAACAATCTGCCGTGCGGCGTCATGTCCGTGGGAGAGACGCCCGCGCGGTGCGGCGTGGCGATCGGGGAGAGCATCGTCGATGTCAGTGCGCTCGAACGGGCCGGGCTCATCAAGCTGGCGCACGCGCCGCTGTTCGACGCGCCGTCCTGGAACAGGCTGATGGCGGCCGGCGAAACCGTGTGGGCGGCGTTGCGGGCGCGGCTGACCGACCTGTTGCGCGCGGGCGCGCAGGAGCGCGACGCGGTGGCGCCGCATCTCGTCGACATGCGCTCGGCGCGCCTCCACCTGCCGTTCGTCGTCGCCGAATACACAGACTTCTACGCCGGCAGGAATCACGCCTACAATGTCGGCGTCATGTTTCGCGGACCCGAAAACGCGCTGCCGCCGAACTGGATTCACATACCGATCGGCTATAACGGTCGCGCCTCGTCCGTCGTGGCGTCGGGCACGGACATCCGGCGTCCGTGGGGCCAGTTGAAAGGGCCGGATGACGCCGCGCCCCGCTTTGCGCCCTCGCAACG
This sequence comes from uncultured Methylocystaceae bacterium, assembly GCA_937870755.1. Lineage (GTDB taxonomy): Bacteria > Pseudomonadota > Alphaproteobacteria > Rhizobiales > Beijerinckiaceae > JAJXWB01. The sequence continues at coordinate 386,592 of CALMZV010000027.1, read as the reverse complement.
CTTCGACATCGAACTGGAGCTGGGCGCGGTCGTCGGCCTGCCGTCGCGGCGCGGCTGTCCGGTGACGGTCGAGGAAGCGGACGCGATGATCTTCGGCTATGTCTTGTTGAACGACTGGTCCGCGCGCGACATTCAGGCGTGGGAATACCAGCCGCTCGGGCCGTTCCAGGCAAAGGCCACCGCGACGACTATCGGTCCGTGGATCGTCACCAAAGCGGCGCTCGAACCGTTTCGCGTGTCCGGTCCGCCGCGCGACGCGCCGTTGCTGCCATATCTGCGGGAAACGCGACCGCTCCTGTATGACATCGCGCTCGAAGTCGCATTGCAGCCCGAAGGCGCGCGTGAGACCGTGCTCGCGCGCACGAACTATCGCGAGATGTACTACGCCGCCGCGCAACAGCTGTGCCACCACACGACATCCGGCTGTCCGATGAACACGGGCGATCTCATCGGCAGCGGAACCATTTCCGGCGAGGACAAGCACAGCCGCGGCAGCTTGTTGGAATTGAGCTGGGGCGGCAGGGAGCCGATAGCGCTGGCGGATGGCGGCGTGCGCACCTTCATCGCCGACAACGACACGCTCATCCTGCGCGGCGCCGCGCATGGCGACGGCTATACGATCGGGTTCGGCGAATGCGCCGGCAAAGTGCTTCCCGCCCTGAAGGATCCCTTTGCGCGCGCGGGCACGGAGGACAGAGTATGACGAAGGCGTTCGCCTCGCAGGCGGATACGGCGGAAAAGAACATCTCGTTCACCGAAATCGGCGAAGGGATATGGGCGTTCACAGCGGAGGGCGATCCCAACTCCGGCGCGATCATAGGCGATGAATCGGTCATGATCGTGGAGGCGCAGGCGACTCCGAAGCTGGCGGCCAAGGTCATAGAGAAGGTGCGCGGCGTGACGGACAAGCCGATCAGCCATGTCGTGCTCACGCATTACCACGCCGTGCGCGTGCTGGGCGCGAGCGCGTTCGGCGCAAGCCAGGTCGTGATGGGCGAGAAGTGCCGCGCGATGGTGGCGGAGCGCGGACAGGAAGACTGGGACAGCGAGTTCCAGCGCTTTCCGCGGCTGTTCGAGGGCCACGAAAGCATTCCCGGCCTCACCTGGCCGACCACGACCTTCAGCGATCGCATGACGATCTATCTGGGCAAGCGGCGCGTCGATCTTATGCATCTGGGGCGCGCGCATACGGCCGGCGATATCGTCGTTCACGCGCCCGACGAAAACGTGATGTTCACCGGCGATATCGTGGAATACCATTCCGCCTGCTATTGCGGCGACGGGCATTTCAACGACTGGGGCGCGACGCTCGACCGCATCAAGGCGTTCGAGCCCGCAGCCATCGCGCCTGGGCGCGGCGATGCGCTGATCGGCGCGGGCAAGGTGGAGGCGGCGATCGAGAACACGCGCGATTTCGTGACGAGCACGTATCGCGCGGCGGCGCGCGTGGCTGCGCGCGATGGATCGCTGAAGGATGCGTGGGACGCGGTTCGCGCCGCATGCGACCCGAAATTCGCGGACTATGCGATCTACGAACATTGCCTGCCGTTCAATGTCTCGCGCGCCTACGACGAGGCGCGGGGTATCGACACGCCACGCATCTGGACCGCTGCGCGCGACCTGGCGATGTGGAGCGCGCTTCAGGCATAACGGGGCTTGCGCGATGGGTTCGGCCGCCGAACGTCATGAACTCGCGTTTCAACTCTATCCGTACCGGCGTGTCGCCGAACAGGATCGCGATGCGCCGACGCGCCATGCCGTCGTCATCGTCGGCGCGGGTCCGGTGGGTTTGGCCGCCGCGCTCGATCTCGGTTTGCGCGGCGTGCGGGCGCTCGTGCTCGATGATCACGAGGGCGTCGGAGAAGGCTCGCGCGCCATCTGCTTTTCCAAACGCACGCTGGAAATCGCCGACCGGCTCGGCGCGGCGCGACAGATGCTGGACAAGGGCGTCGTGTGGAATGTCGGGAAGGTTTTTCACGACGACCGTCTGATCTACGAGTTCGATCTTCAACCGGAATGCGGCCACAAGTTTCCTGCTTTCATCAACCTCCAGCAGCCGTATTTCGAGAAGTTCCTGTTCGATCGCATTGAACAGGCGCGGCTGGCCGGAGCGCCGATCGAAATTCGCGGCCGCAATCGCGTGGATGCACTCGTGCAGGCGGCGGAGGGCGTGCGCCTCGATGTATCGACGCCGGACGGTCCATATCGCATCGACGCGGACTGGGTCATCGCCTGCGACGGCGCGCGCTCGGCCGTGCGCGGCATGATGGGTCTTGGATTCGAGGGGCGCGTGTTCGAGGACAATTTCCTCATCGCCGACGTTCGGATGCAGGCCGATTTTCCGACAGAGCGCTGGTTCTGGTTCGAGCCGCATTTCAAGTCGGGCGCATCCGCGCTGCTGCACAAGCAGCCGGACGACGTCTGGCGGATAGATTTCCAGTTGGGCTGGAACATAGACCGGCATAAAGAGCTCGCCCCCGGGAACGTTCGGCGGCGCATCGACATGATGCTGGGGCCGAACGTCGCCTACGATCTCGTGTGGACATCCATCTACACGTTTCAATGCCGGCGCATGGAGCGGTTTCGGCACGGGCGGGTGTTCTTCGCGGGCGACAGCGCACATCAGGTCAGCCCGTTCGGCGCGCGCGGCGCCAATTCCGGCATACAGGACGTCGACAACCTGTGCTGGAAACTACAACTCGTGATCGACGGCGTCGCGCCCGACCGCCTGCTCGACAGCTATTCGACCGAGCGCGTGCAAGCCGCCGACGAGAATATTCTCAACTCCACGCGCGCGACCGATTTCATCACGCCAAAGTCGAAAACGAGCCGCGTCTTCCGCAACGCGGTTCTCGACCTTGCCGAACAGGCGCCGTTCGCGCGCTCGCTCGTCAATTCCGGACGACTGTCGACGCCGTGTTTCTACGAGTCTGGGGCCGTGGACGACGATCCGCAAATGCCCGCGCGCGCGCGGCCTGGCGCGCCGGCGCCGGACGCGCCGCTTGGCGATGGCTGGCTCTTGAACCGGCTCGACGGGAGATGGACGCTGCTGGCGATCGATGCACGGGCGCCGGCGCGCATGGCGGCGCACGGCGTTCATGTTGCATGTATCGCGCTCGGCAGCGATGAGGCGCCCGTCCTGCGCGAGCGCTATCTCGGCGCCGCGACGACGGCGATCTATCTCATTCGCCCCGACCAGCATGTGGTGCGGCGCTGGCGCGGGTTCGACGAAAGGGCCGTCGCCCGCGCGATCGGCCGCGCGCTCTGCATCGAGGAGTAGGGATGCCGCTCGTTCTGCAATCCAATATTTCGCGGCCGGACGAATTCTATGCGCGTCTGATCGCGGCCCACGAAGGCCTGAACGAGGACGAAAGCGCCGCCCTCAACGCGCGGCTCGTTCTCGTTCTGGCGAACCAGATCGGCGACGGCGACATTCTCGACGAAGCCATCGCCTTCGCGGCGCGAAAGCCCAGAGACGCGCCCGCTCCGCGCTAGCGATCGCTGCGGGTCCGAAGGGAGAGCGCGGCGGCTTCGATCGCGTCCGCTGCGCGGTCGGCGACCGCCGCGCCGTGCCCGATGGCGTCCGCAGGGTCGAACGCGGCGTCGATTTCGGCCGCGATCGATGCGCTTGCGCAATCGGGCCGAGCGCGCACGACGTCACGCAGATGGCGGCCGGTTGCGCGCGTTTCGGCTGCCGCCTCCTCGATGGCGCGATGGGCGGCGTCGGCGCCGATATGTCGGGAAAGCGCCGCCGCCGCCGCGTCGGAAAAGACGAGACCGCGCGTCGCCTCGAGATTGTCGCGCATGCGCCGGGTATCGACGACGAGTCCTTCCGCCAGCGCCCGCGCCTCGCGCAACGCGCCGGAGGCGAGGCCGAACAGCGGCGGCAGCGCGAGCCATTCGGCGTGCCATTGGCCGATGCCGCGCTCGTGCAGGACCGCCATCGCATCGAGCAGCGTCGCCACATGGCTGCCGGCGACCGCATGCGCGGCTAGAACCGCGACGCAGGAGACGGGATTGCGCTTGTGCGGCATGGCGGACGAGCCGCCGCGCCCCGACACATACGGTTCGGCGACTTCGCTCACTTCCGTGCTGGCGAGATGGGCGATGTCGGTCGCCATTTTCGCCAGTGCGCCGACAAGCTCCGCGAGAAAGAAGCCGGTCTCCGCCATCCGGCCGCGCAGCGCGTGCCAGACGAACGGCGCGGTGGCGAGACCGAGATGGCGGGCGAACGCCGCGCCAACGCGCGCGGCGTGCGGACCGAACTGCGTCGACAGGCCCGTCGGGCCGCCGAGCGCGGCGACGCAGGCGCGCGTGCGCGTCGTCTCCATGCGCGCCGCCACATCGGCGAGGCCGGCGCCCCAGAGGCCGACCTTTGCGCCGAAGGTGACGGGCGCGGCGTGCTGGCCGTAGGTGCGGCCGGCGCAAACATCGGCGCGATGGCGACGCGCGAGCGCGGCCAGCGCCGCGAGCGTGGCGGTCAGGTCGTCGACGAGCGCGCCGAACGCCTCGCGCATCTGCAGCGCGAGCGCGGTGTCGAGAATGTCCTGCGTGGTCGCGCCCTTGTGAAAGTCCGGCTCGAGATCCGGCGGCAGCAAGCGGCGCACGGCGGCGACGAACGGGATGGTCGGCACGCCGGCCAGCGCGGTCGCCGCGCCGATCGCGCCGGCGTCCAGCATATCGGCGTCGATGCGTTCGAGGGCCGCTGCGAGCGCGGGCGCGGTCAGCCCGGCTTCGGCCGTTGCGGCGGCCAGCGCCCATTCCGCGCGCAGCATCGCGGCCAGGCGGCCGCGGTCGGAAAAAACATTGCGCATGCGCGCCGTTGCGAAGAACGGACCTGTGAGAACCGAATCGAGCGCGGAGAAAGTCAGCGCAACCTCCTGTGCAAAGCGGATCAGTAGGGCAGGCCCACGTAGTTTTCTGCAAGCATGGTTTGCGCCGCGCGCGATTGAAACAGATAGGACAGTTCCGCCTCCTGCATCTTCTGCTCGAATGCGCTGGCATCCGGAAATCGGTGCAGCAGCTGCGTCATCCACCAGGAAAACCGTTCCGCTTTCCAGACGCGGCGCAACGCGCGCGCGGAATATCCGTCGAGCGCGTCCTGGCGGCCGGTCCGGAAGAAATCGATCAGCGCCTGCGACAGGTAGGCCACGTCGCTTGCCGCCAGATTGAGCCCCTTCGCGCCGGTCGGCGGCACGATATGGGCGGCGTCGCCGGCCAGAAACAGCCTTCCGCAACGCATCGGTTCGGCGACGAAACTGCGGAGCGGCGCGATGCTTTTTTCAATCGCCGGGCCGGTCTTCAGCGTGCGCGCGAGATCGGGACAGATGCGCGCGCGCAATTCGTCCCAGAACCGGGCGTCGCTCCACGCCTCCACGTGTTCTTCCAGGCGGCACTGGAGGTAGTAACGCGCGCGCGTCGGCGACCTTTGCGAGCACAAAGCGAAGCCGCGAGCGTGATTGACATAGACGAGTTCGTGAGCTACCGGCGGCTGGTCGACCAGCAGCCCGAGCCAGCCGAACGGGTAGAGGCGCTCGTAGCTTGTCAGCATTCCGTCCGGGATCGACTGTCGCGACACTCCGTGGAACCCGTCGCATCCGGCCACGATGTCGCATTCGATCTCATGCGACGTTCCGTCTTTCACATAGCGCACGCGCGGATGTGCCGTCGCGATATCAAGAATGCCGACGACCTCGGCCTCATAGACGCTCGGCGCGCAGCATTGCGCGCGCGCGTCGGCCAGATCGCGCGTGACTTCGGTCTGGCCGTAGACCATGACGGTCTTGCCGGTCAGGCTCTTGAAGTCGATGCGGTGGCGCGCGCCCGCGAACGCGATCTCGACGCCGTCGTGCGTCAATCCATGCGCGCGCATGCGGGCGCCGGCCCCTGCCCCCTCGATCAGCGCCACGGCGCCCTGTTCGAGCACGCCGGCGCGGATGCGGCCGAGCACATAGTCGAGGCTCTTGCGCTCCAGAACGATCGTGTCGACGCCCGCGCGGTTCAGCAGCTGACCCAGCAGCAGCCCCGCCGGTCCCGAGCCGATGATGACGCATTGCGTGCGCATGCCATCTCCCGTTTGCTAACGGCGCGCGACGCGCAGGCCATCGCCGCGCGCGACTCCATGGACTCAGATGTCGAAGAACACCGTTTCCCGTTCGCCCTGGAGGCGAATGTCGAACCGGTAGAGGACGCCGTCTTTCGTTTCCTCGCGCGTCGCGATCAAGGTGTCGCGCCGCGTTTCCTGCTCGATCAGGTTGAGCACCGGGTCCTTGCCGTTCGCGTCCGGCTCGTCGGAGAAATACATGCGCGTGTTGAGGCCGACATTTATGCCGCGCGCCACGATCCAGAAATTGATGTGCGGCGCCATCGGGCGACCGCTGCGGCCGACCACGGCGCCCGGCTTGATGGTCTGGAACGCATAGACGCCTGTCTCGAAATGCGTGCCCGCGCGGCCCCACCCGCGAAAGTCGGGATCGAGTTTCTTCTTCTGCTGCGCGTCGGCCGGGTGGTTGTAGCGACCGGCGGCGTTGGCCTGCCAGATCTCGATCAGCGCGTCGCGCAGCGGCGTGCCCGTGCCGTCGAACACGCAGCCCTCGATGCGGATGCGCTCCCCCTTCGTGGCCTGGCCGGCGAGCACGTTCGAGAAATTGTTCTCGTAGATGTCGAACCCGGCCTGATTGGGAATGAGGCCGATGTGGACGTACGGGCCGGCGGTCTGGGAAGCGGTTTCGTGCAGATAGTCGAGCTTCGTCATGATTGGCTCCCGATCGCTCAGTTCCCCGCGAGACGATTCTCGAACAGTGTGGAGCGGCGTCCGCGCAAGACGATGTCGAACCGGTAGGCCATCGTATCCAGCGGAATGCTCTCGTTGAGATCGAGCCGCGCGATCAGACGATCGACGGCGCCGGCGTCGGGAATGGTCTGCACGATGGGGCAGGTCGCAATCAGCGGATCGCCCTCGAAATACATCTGCGTGACGAGGCGCTGCGCGAACGCCGCGCCGAAGATCGACACATGGATGTGCGCAGGGCGCCAGGAGTTGATGTAGTTGCGCCACGGATAGGGGCCGGGCCGGATGGTGCGGAAGAAATAACAACCCTCCGCATCGCTCAGCGTGCGTCCGCAACCGCCGAAATTCGGATCGATGGGCGCAAGATAGTTGTCTTTCTTGTGGCGGTAGCGACCGCCCGCGTTGGCTTGCCAGATTTCGATCAGCGCGTTGGGCACGGGCCGCGCGTTCTCGTCCAGCACGCGGCCGTGGACGATGATGCGCGGGCCGATCGGGTCGCCCGTCCTGGCGTAATTGCGCACCAGATCGTGATCGAGCGCGCCCAGTTCTGCGTGGCCGAACACCGGGCCGGTGACTTCCGACAGGGAGTTGGCCAGCGACAGGAGCGCACGGCTCGGCGAGCGCGTCACGCTCGTCTTGTAGGCCGGCGTATAGGCCGGCGGCTGAAGCGCGCGATCGCGCTGGAAGTATTCGCTCTCGGCGGCCATCGGCGCCTCCCCCCGTTGTGCGGTCTGTTGACGCACGCGTGGCCCTGGCGGCTCTTGTGCGCATCGTAATACGCAATCGCGGGCGTTGAAAACCGGGATCGGGGCGCCGCATTTGCGCCGGAAATGTGACTGAATCGTCAATTTATGGCCGCAACCGTCGGGCATTGCGTGTGTCGGGCCCCGAAGCGGGAACGGATGCATGCAACTACGGGTGAAGGCGCCCAGGGGGCGAGGTCGGCAGACCGGCGCCGCAACAGCGCTGGCGCCGGCCGCGCGCGTTCTGATCGTGCTCGTTCTGGCGGGCGGCGCGATGATGACCGCCTCCGCCCTCATGACCGAACGCGTCGAGGCGCCCGCGCCCAAGCGAAATTTCCCGCGCGCCGTCCAGATGCAACATGCGGCGCCGGCCGCCAAGCGCGTTTCGGTCGCCGCGCGCGAATGGCTCGACGATCATTCCTCGCTCTACGAGGCCGCGCTGAGCTGGGCCCGGCGCATTCCCGACGACCAGCTCGAACGCGATCTCGCCGCGCTCGAGGGGCGCGACGAAATCCTGACGTTCGGTCCCATGCGCATCAGCCGGCGGCTGGTGGAGACGGTCGTGCGCGCGGCGCGCAAGGTCGACATCGACGCGGCGCTGCTGCTGGCGATCGCCGACAAGGAATCGAGTTTCGTCACGACCGCCGCGGCGCGCACGTCGTCGGCGTCGGGACTGTTCCAGTTCATCGAATCGACGTGGCTCGGCGTCGTGCGCGATTTCGGCGCCCGCCACGGGCTTGCGCAGGAGGCGGCGCTGATCGAGGGCGCGCCCGACAAGCCGGCGGTCGCGGATGCGCGGGCGCGCGAACGCATTCTGGCGCTGCGCGGCAATCCCTATCTGTCGGCGCTGCTGGCGGCCGAGATGCTCAAACGGGACACGAGCGAAATCGCCAGATCGATCGGTCGCGAGCTGACGGCCGGCGAGACCTACCTCACGCATTTCCTCGGCCCGCGCAACGCCAACATGTTCATGGACACGCTCGCCGAACAGCCCAAACTGCCGGCGGCGCAGTTGTTGCGCAGCCCCGCGCAGGCCAACCGCGCGATCTTCTACGAACGCGCCAGGGCCAAACCGCTCTCCATCGGCGACGTGCATGCGAAATTCGAGGAAATGATCGGCGCGCGCGTGGCGCGCTACTCGCGGGCGGGCCGGATGGCGACGGCCTATACCGAATAGGCGCGACTGGCGAACGCTATCGCGCGCCGCCGTCTATCTGGCGACCGATCTGCGCAATCGCCCGCTGGTAGACGGACGCGGCGTTCCACGCCTGAATCGCGCCGAAATTGGCCTCGCCCGGCTGGTAGCCAGCGCCCGCGCTCCATCCATGCGCCTTGAGGAAATTCGCCGTCGAGGTCAGAGCGCCGGCCGCGGAATCGAGACTGCCGCCGACGCCGTAGTTCAGCACGGCTTTGGGCATGAACTGCGTCTGCCCGAATTCGCCGTGCATCGAGCCGTGCGTGCCTGCGGAAAACACGCCGCGATCGACCAGTTTCAGAGCGGCGTAGAGGTGGTCGGTGAAGAATTCCGGCCGGCGGCAATCGTAGGCGAGCGTGGCCACCGCCGACAGCAGGTGCTGGTTGCCGCGCACGGCGCCGAAACCCGTCTCCATGCCCCAGATGGCCAGCAGCGGGCCCGGCGGAACGCCGTAGCGCTGCTGAATGGAGGCGAACAGCGCGCCATGCGACTGCTTGAGCGCGCGGCCTCGCGCGACGATGGCGGGGCCGCCGCGTTTGGCGAGAAACTGGTCGAGCGAGAGGCGGAAGCTTTTCTGGCCACGGTCCGCGCGGATGGTGGCGGTGGCGTACCGGGTCGACATGAGCGCGGAAATGGCCGCCTGGCCAACGCCGCGCGCGCGCGCTTCAGCCGCGAACTGCTGTTTCCAGTTTTCGAAACCGGCCGCGGAATTGCCGCACTGGGCGGCCCGCGCCGGCGTCGCCGCGCCGGCCAGGGCCACCAACCCCGCCATGGCGGCCGCCCGCATCGGTCCATGTCTCATCATGCCGCGCTCCTCCGGCGTCGCCGCCCCTCGTGCGCGCTTGCCGAACCGCGTCGACTCGCGCCGGGGCAGAATGCGCGCTCTTCCTGGCGATTTGCAACAGGCGCCGCCGATCACGCACGCGTGACGGCTCCGGAAAAAACACCATACTCTGACATCGTCGCGCAGTCGGCGACGGGCGGATGAACGCATTCGCCAAGACCTTCCATCTCGGGAGCGCAATCCGTGGAAAAGCGCAAAGCATCCGTCGCAGTCATCGGCGCGGGCGATTTCATCGGCGCCGAAATCGCCAGGAAATTCGCCGCCGAAGGGTTCGCCGTGTTCGTCGGGCGGCGCAACGGCGACAGGCTAGCCCCGCTTGTCAAGGAGATCGCGGACAAGGGCGGCGTCGCCTTCGGCCGTTCGCTCGACGCGCGCAAAGAAGAGGACGTGGCCGCATTCCTCAACGAGGCCGAAGCCTATGCGCCGCTCGAAGTCTGCATTTTCAACGTCGGCGCCAACGTCAATTTTTCGATCCTGGAGACGACGGAGCGCGTTTTCCGCAAGGTGTGGGAAATGGCCTGCTATGCGGGGTTTCTCGCCGGGCGCGAGGCTGCGCGGCTGATGGTCCCGCGCAGGCGCGGCGCCATCTTCTTCACCGGCGCCACAGCCTCGCTGCGCGGCGCGGTCGGATATGCTGCTTTCGCCAGCGCCAAATCCGGCCTGCGCGCGGTCGCGCAATCGATGGCGCGCGAACTGTGGCCCAGCAACATCCATGTCGCCCATCTCATCATCGACGCGGGGGTCGATACGCAGTGGGTGCGCGCGCGCATCCAGGCGAGCGAAGGCGCGGCGGCGCTCCAGGCGATGGATCCCAACCGGCTGATGCCGCCGGCCGCGGTCGCGGACGCCTACTGGCGGTTCTACCAGCAACCGCCCGGCGCATGGACGTTCGAGCAGGAAATACGGCCGTTCTGCGAAAAATGGTGAAACGGCAATTCATTGCCGCAAATCGTCCGGGCGATCCTGTTATATCAATCTATTTATATATCAGGCGCTCTCGAGCTTGGTTTTCAGGCGGTCGAGCAGTTTGTAGAGCGCAACCTGCTCGTCCAGGGCGAAGTCGGACAGCGCGGCGCCGAAGAAGGATTCGATCGGAGACTGCATGGCCGCCCAGACCGCGCGGCCCTGCGGGGCAAGCCGGATGCGCCGGCTGCGGGCGTCGTCCTCGTCCTTCGCGCGCGCGATCCATGCGCGCCCTTCCAGACGGTCGAGCACGGCGGTGAGGTTCTGCCGGCTGAGGTCGAGAAACGCCATCAGTTCTTTCACCGACATGCCTCCGTCGCGCACCGGCGGGCGCGCCAGCGCGGCCAGCACCGCCCACTGCTGGGTGGTCGCGCCCTGCGCGCCGACATAGCGGGCGCCTTGCCTGTGCATGAGGTTGGACGCCTGATAAAGCCGCAAGAACAATCGATTGGCGATGTCGAAATCCACGCCGCCGCCCGTCGTCGAAACCTGCCGAACCATGCGCCCGTCCCTTTCCGCGCCTTGCCCGCGGCGGGCCGCGACGCGTCGGGCGGAAATATATCAGTCCATTGATACAAGCGCCACCGCGACCGCCCGCTTGGGCGCGGCGACGAGTTGGGCTATGTGCGACGCGCGACCGCCGACCGGTCGCGGCCGGAGCGAGCCATGGACGACATCACATTCGCGCGGGCGTTGCATGTGCTGGCGATCGTGCACTGGATCGGCGGGGTGAGCTTCGTGACGCTGACGCTGCTGCCCGGCCTGACGCATTCGGCGCCGGCGGCGCAACGACTCGACCTGTTCGAGATGATTGAGGGCCGGTTCGCATTCCAGGCGCGCATCTCGACGCTACTGGCGGGCGCGACGGGATTCTACATGACTCACCGGCTCGACGCCTGGGCGCGATTCGCCGAGCCGCGCTACTGGTGGATGCATGCGATGACAGCGATCTGGGCGATCTTCACGATCGTGCTGTTCGTCGCCGAACCGCTGTTCCTGCATCGCTGGTTTCGCGAGCGGGCGATGCGCGACCCGGACGGAACGTTCCGCATCGTCCAGCGCCTGCACATCGTGCTGATGACCGCCAGTCTCGTCACAGTCGCAGGCGCCGTGCTCGGCGCGCACGGCGCGCCGTTCTGAGGCGCGCGCCCGCCGCTAGCTGCGCCAGCCGGGCTTGCCGCGCCCGCCGACGAAACCAGCGCGCACGCGCTGCTTGAGCAGGGGGCGGGGGCGAAACCGTTCGCCGTAGGCGTCGTGCATGATCTCCTGCGCCTGCAGGCACAGGCTGGACGTGGTGGCGTCCATCAGCTCGAACGGCCCCATCGGATGACCGAGGCCGAGGCGGCAGGCCGTATCGATGTCCTGCGGCGTCGCCACGCCTTCCTCCACCAGCCGCACCGCCTCGATCATGAACACATGCAGCAGGCGATTGACCGCGAAGCCTGCGACATCCTTGATGCGAATGGGCGACTTGCCGGCGCCGGCGGTCAGGCGCATGGCCAGATCGATCGTCTCCGGCGCCGTCTGAAACGCGGGAATGACCTCGACCAGTTTCATGCGCGAGACGGGCGAGAAATAATGCGTGCCGATGAACCGGGGGCGGCGCGCCTCCGATACATGGGCGGCGAGCGCCGCGATCGGAATCGTGGACGTGTTGGACGCTATCACGCAGCCGGGTTTGCAGATGCGGTCGAAATCGCGCAACACCTCCGCCTTCACGTCCTCGCGCTCGAACACCGCTTCGGTGACGAAATCGCAATCGGCGAAGGCCGCGCGGTCGGTCGTGGCGGCGATATGCGAAAACAGCGCCGCCTTGTCTTCCGCGCGGTAGAAACCGCGACCGATCCCCCTGTCGAAAATGCCTTCCAGACGCGCCAGGGCGGCGTCGAGCGTCTCCTGTGTGCGGTCGGTCAGAAGCACCGGATGGCCCGCCTGCGCGAAGATGAACGCGATCTCGGCGCCCATCAGCCCCGCGCCGATCACGCCGATCTTTTCCCGATCGCCCATGTCCTTCTCCCCATCCTGTTCTTGCGTTGGGCGCATTGAATACGCTTCGGGCGGCGCGGTCCAGCGGGCGCCGCCGCGCAGGGCCGTAGACGGCGGGAACGGCCCCGGCTAATCAGGAAGGCGGAGGAAACGCGCCGGGCGCGGCTGCGCCCGGTCCGGCCGTCCAGAGCCAAACAACACGCCAAACGAACGAACGTCAGAGGCAAGAGACCATGAAGACGCGCATCACCGAACTGTTCGGCATACAGCATCCCATCATCCAGGGCGGCATGCATTACGTCGGGTTCGCCGAACTCGCCGCCGCGGTGTCGAACGCCGGCGGGCTCGGCATCATCACCGCGCTCACACAGAAGACGCCTGCCGATCTCGCGCGCGAAATCGCCAAATGCCGGACCATGACCGACAAACCATTCGGCGTGAACCTGACGTTCCTGCCGGTCGTCTCGCAGCCCGACTACCCGGGCTATGTGAAGGCGATCATCGACGGGGGTGTGAAGGCGGTCGAAACGGCCGGCAACAATCCGCAGAAATGGCTGCCGATACTGAAGGAGGCGGGCGTCGCCGTCATCCACAAATGCACCTCGGTGCGTCATGCGCTGAAGGCGGAAGCGATCGGCTGCGACGCGGTCAGCGTCGACGGGTTCGAATGCGGCGGCCATCCCGGCGAGGACGATGTGCCGAACTTCATTCTGCTGCCGCGCGCGGCCGAAGAACTGAAAATTCCGTTCGTCTCCTCCGGCGGCATGGCGGACGGACGCTCGCTCGTCGCCTCGCTGGCGCTCGGCGCGGAGGGCATGAACATGGGAACGCGGTTCATGGCCACCAAGGAGGCGCCGGTGCACGAGAAGGTGAAGCAGGCGATCGTGGCGGCGAGCGAACTCGACACGCGACTCGTCATGCGCCCGCTGCGCAATACGGAGCGCGTGCTCAACAACGCGGCGGTCGAACGCCTGCTGGAGAAGGAACGCACGCTCGGCGACAAGATCAAGTTCGAAGACATCATGCCGGAAGTCGCGGGCGTCTATCCCGCGGTCATGCAGCGCGGCGATGTCGAGATCGGCGCATGGTCTTGCGGCATGGTCGCCGGCCTCATCCACGACATTCCGACCTGCAAGGAACTGATCGACCGCATCATGAACGAGGCGAACGCGATCATTCGCAAGCGCCTCGAAGGCATGCTGGCGGCCTGACGCACAGGGACGAGACATGCAGGCATGATGCGTTCGCGCATCATGCCGTTTTTTTGTTGCGTGCGACGCGCATGCGCCCGGTCGCGAGCGCGACGGTGCACAAATGAACAGATCACAAGTTCTGGCATGCTCGAGATTCATCGCACGTTGCGTGCAATCTTTCTTGCCGGACGAGAAACCGTGGTGTATCGTTTTTGCGTTCGAATAATGATCGCGTGAGTCAAGAACAGATTCTTTGAATCGAAATGACCCGTCGAGTCGAACGCAGACTCTGAGAGTCGTTTCGAGGCAGCGAATCCGCGCCACTCACAGCATATCTCGGTAAATGAAATCGCGCCGGAATTCGCGCGACATCGACGCGCGACATCCCGAATTCGTGACAAGAGACACCGACCGTTCGAGCGCAAGCGCTTGAGCGCGCCGTAGAGATATCGATCAAGCGGTTGTCCGTTCGGGCGGTTGCGCCTGAGCGAACGACGACGTTTGCGAGCAGTTGAAGGCGACGCGCGTCGCCTTGCAAGCGGAGGCCGTCATGCCTGTGCGACCGACCTACCCCGGCGTGTATATCGAAGAAATTCCGAGCGGCGTGCGCACGATCACCGGCGTCGCCACGTCGACCGCGGCGTTCGTCGGCGCGTTTCAGCGCGGCCTGCTGAACGAGGCGGTGCAGATTTTCGGCATGGCGGATTTCCAGCGCGGCTTCGGCGGTCTGGCGCGCGATTACGAGACCGGCTACGCCATCCAGCAGTTTTTTCTCAACGGCGGGGCCGAGGCGTGGGTGGTGCGCGTCGCGGACACGATGTCGGCCGCGCCCAACAACGCTTTCGTCGCCAACGTGACGTTGCGCGACGGCCCGAGCAATCTGGCGCATATGTTCGCCGGTCGCAGAATACGCGGCGGTCCGGCGCTTGATCCGGGCGGATGGGGCAATCTTCTGCGCGTGGAGATCGATTACGCGACGAGCGCGCCTGCGACGCTGTTCAACCTGACCATTCAGGAAGTGCGCGTGGACGGCGACCGCACGAGCGTCGTCAACGCCGAAACATTCCGCAATCTGACGATGGAGCCGGGCGCCGCGAACAACGCGCTCGACGTCGTCAATCAGGGCTCGGCGCTCGTTCAACTCACGCGCGACGCTGCATTGATCGCGCAAACCGCGGCGCCGGCGCCGGCGATGGCGGCGCTCGCCGCGCCGTTCCCGCGCCCGGCGCCCACGGGCACTTTGAGCGGCCCGTTGGCCATTCCGTTCGCGGCGCCGGCGAACGCATCGGCCTTCAACATCACGCTCGGCGGCCCCGCCGCGCCGTTCCCCATTGGTCCGATCGCGGGGACGATCCAGCACGGACCGGCGGCGCCGACCAGTGACGCGGAAGTGCGCCCGCTCATCGAGCAGGCGATCCGGCGCGCGGCGACGGACGCGGCGGTCCCCGACGCGTTGAAGCCGCTGCTGGCGCAGGCGAGCGTGGAAATGATCGGCGCAGGCGTCGCCGCCAATCCGCATCGGTTCATCGTGCGCCTGGGGCGCGGCGCGCGGCCCTTTGCGCCGCCGACGACGGTCTCCTTCGCGGGCGCGGGCGCAACGGCCGCCATGCTGACCGGGCCTGCGGGCGCCGTGGTGGGTCCGCAACAGCTGACGCTGAGCGGGGGGCGCGACGGGCAGGTGCTGAACGCGGCGGGCGCGCTCGTCATTCCGCCGGCGATGTATCAGGGCGTCGCGGCCAGCCGCACCGGCCTGTTCGCGCTGGAAGACGTCGACATCTTCAACGTCCTGTGCATACCCGAAGTGGCGGCGATGACGCCGAACAACCTACTGGCCGTGTACACCGTGGCTGAAGCCTATGTGACGGACCGGCGCGCGATGCTGATCGTCGACATTCCGGCCAACGTGCGCACGTTGGACCAGATGCAGACCTGGATCAACGACAACGCCGCGCTGCGCGACCGCAACGCGGCCGTCTATTTCCCGCGGACGCTGGTGCCGGATCCGTTGAACGACAACCGGCCGCGCTCGATCGGCGTGAGCGGCGCGATCGCCGGACTTTACGCGCGCACCGACACGCAGCGCGGCGTGTGGAAGGCGCCGGCGGGGGTCGATGCGCGGCTGCGCAACGTGGGCAGCCTCGACTATCTGCTGACAGATCAGGAGAACGGCGCGCTCAATCCGGTCGGCGTCAACTGTCTGCGCAGTTTCCCGATCTATTCGAACATCTGCTGGGGCGCGCGCACGCTCGACGGCGCCGATGCGCTGGCTTCCGACTGGAAATACATTCCCGTGCGGCGGCTGACGCTGTTTCTGGAGGAGAGTCTGTTCAGAGGCACGAAGTGGGTGGTGTTCGAACCCAACGACGAGCCGCTATGGGCGCAGATCCGGCTTAATGTCGGCGCCTTCATGCAGGATCTCTTCCGCAAGGGCGCATTCCAGGGCTCCACGCCGCGCGAGGCCTATTTCGTGCGTTGCGACCGTGAAACGACCACGCAGACCGACATCGACAACGGCATCGTGAACATCGAGGTCGGGTTTGCGCCGTTGAAACCGGCGGAATTCGTGATCGTGAAGATTCAACAGATCCACCATGCGACGGAATTGTAGCGCGCGAGCGCGCGATATCGGGCATGATCCTGCGTTCGTACGCAGAAACGCGGAGGCTTGGCGATGGCGCAGTTCACGGTCAACGCTCGCCGGTTCGATCCCTACAAGAACTTCAAGTTCCGGGTGAAGTGGGACGGCAGATACGTCGCCGGCGTCTCGAAAGTGTCGTCGCTCAAGCGCACGACCGAGGTGATCGAACATCGCGAGGGCGGCGACCCGTCCACCGTGCGCAAGTCGCCGGGTCGAACGAAATATGAGCCGATCACGCTCGAACGCGGCGTGACGCACGATATCGATTTCGAGCAATGGGCCAACAAGGTCTGGAATTTCGGCGCGGGCGCGGGCGCCGAGGTTTCGCTCGCCGACTTCCGCAAGGACGTCATTCTCGACGTGTTCAACGAGGCCGGCCAGAAGGTGATCTCCTATCAGCTGTTCCGCTGCTGGGTCTCCGAATTCCAGTCCCTCTCCGATCTCGACGCCAACGCCAACGCGGTCGCCATCCAGCACATCAAGCTGGAGAACGAGGGATGGGAGCGCGACTACGCGGTGACGGAACCGTCGGAGCCGCGATTCAACGAGCCGGAGCCGTGAGGCGACGTCGTAGGACGGGGCGTTGACGACGGGCGGAACGCGACATGGGCGGGACGGCGGTCACACATCTGGAGCACGGGGTCGCCTGCAAGCAGGGCCGCGCACGCGATGCGGTCCTGCGCCCGATCGACGGCCGCGACGAATTGGCGCTCTGCGAAACGCCGGGCGGAGCGGCGGGGCGCGCGAATGCGCTGCTGAAGCGCGTTCTCGTGCGGCTTGGCCCGATCGACAGCGTTTCCATCGAACATGTGCGCGCGCTTGTTCTCGGCGATCGCGAACAGCTTTTGTTCAGGCTCAACGCGCTCAGTTTCGGCCCGTCGATGGATGTCGCCGCCATGTGCCCGAACGCGGAATGCGGGGAGCCTCTGGATATCGACGTCGACCTCGACGTTCTGGCGGACGCCGCGTCGCAACAGGACGACACGTCCGCAGCGCCTGTCGCGCGGCTCGACGGACGCGCGTTCGCCATTCGGCCGTTGACGGGCGGCGATCTCGAATGCGTCGCCGCGCTCGCCGCCGAAGATCCGGACGCGGCCGCCGCGCGTCTCGTCGAAACCTGCGTTGGCGAACCCGCGCGCTCCGGCGACGGTCGACTGCGCGCGGCTGTCGCGGAAGGGCTCGTGGCGTTCGATCGGCGGGCGGAAACGATCGTTCATGCGACCTGCCCCAACTGCGGCGCGCAAGCGCCGCTTCTCGTCGACGCCGGGGCGCTCGTTCTCGATCGCATGGCCGGCAAACGCCGTCTGTTGCGCGAGGTTCACATCATCGCGCGCGCCTACCACTGGCCGGAAGCGGACATTCTCGCGTTGCCGCTCGAACGACGGCGCGCGTATCTCGATCTCGTTCAAGATACGGAGTTGGAGGAATGAGCGATTTCTTCCAGCGTCTCGTCCAGCGCGCGGTGCAGGGCGCGGCGCGCGCGTCGGCGCCCGTGGCGCCGCCGCTGCCTGCGCGAGCGACGCAGTCGACGCCCGGCGCGCCGCCGCCGCTTGCAGACACGGCGCCATCGGCGCCCGCCGCAATGCCGCCCGCCGCATCGTCGCTGGCGGCGACCCCTGCGCCGCAGCGCGCGCCGCCTGCGCCCGCCGCGGAAACCTTCATCGCGCCGCCTGCGCCCGCGCCGCCTGCGCCCGGCGCCGCGCGCGTTGCGCCGATGATTGAAGGCGTGCGCGCGACGCCGGTTCGCGTCGCGCAGCCGGATGAGCGGCCCGCGCGTGCGGGGCGGCCGACGCCCGACCGTCCGCGCGCGCCGCCGCCTGCATCCGCCGCGCCGCCGGCGCCGAGCGCGCCGCCCGCGCACGCTGCGCGCTTCGACGGCGCGCGGGCGCCATCGGCGCCGCGCGCGTCCGATCCGTCCGTCTCGCCGGTTGCGCGCCAGCCCGCCGCGCCTGCGCCGCCGCCGATCCTTGCGACGGCTGCGGTTGCGTCCGAACCTGCCGACCCCGCGCCGGCGATGGCGCGCGCGCCGGCGCCCGGCCCAATCGAGGCGCCGCTCCTGTCGATCGGCCGGCTCGAGATCAGCGTCGCGCCGGCGCCCGCGCCCGCGCGCGCGCCCGTCGAGCGGTCGCGCGGCTTTGCGCGCTATGCGCGGGCGCGACGCGGGCTGCGGGAGTGAGGGCGCGGCATGGCCGACCACACCGCCATCGCCGCCGTCAGCCGCACGCTGCGCACATTGCTGCGCGATCGCATGTCGAACGCCGTGACGGTCACACTCGCGCCGCCCGACATTTCAATCGCCGGCGCGGCCGGGCCGCGCGTCAATCTCTATCTGGTCGAAGTGAAACAGACCGGCGACCTTTCCAACCTCGACATGCCGGGGCGCGGACATCCTGCGTCCTATGGCCAGCCGCCGCTGTCGCTCGTGCTGCATTATCTCATGACCAGTCATAGCCAGCAGGACGACCAGCAGGATTCCGACATCAACGCGCAGGTGCTGCTGGGCGACGCCATGCGCGTGTTGCATGACCTCGGCGGGCGGATCGAAGCGCAGGCCATCACGCGCCCGGCGGTCGGCATCGTCGGCCAGCCCATTCTCGATCCCGCGCTGCAGAACGAGTTCGAGCGCATCAAGCTCACCCTCCGGCCGATCGGCGTGGACGAGATCGTGAAAATCTGGTCCGCGATTCCGGAGGCAAATTTTCGCCGCTCGGTCGTCTACGAAGTCAGCGTCGTGCGGATCGAAAGCGGCCGCCCGCGCCGGCAGGCGCCGCCGGTCGAGGCGCGCCGCGTATTCGCGCATGTCGCGCGCCGGCCTTTCATCGCCAGCGCGTATGTCACGCCGCCGGCGCCCAATCTGCCGCGCGGCGAGATGCGCGTGCGCGTGGGCGAGGAGATCACGCTCGAATGCGAAAGCGTTCGCGCCGCGCGGCTCTATGTGCGGCTCGGGCGGCTGGAGCCGATCCGCGTGCCGCCGCCGGCCGACGGCGTCGTCCGCCTGATCGTTCCCGATGCGCAATATCCAATTGATCTCGATCACGCCGCGCCGCGCCCCATACCTGCGGGCGACCAGTTGCAGCCCGGCCCGCTCACCGTGCAGGTGATCGCCATCCACGAGACGGAGGGCGTGTCCGGCGCGCTCGATGCTGGAGTCCATCTGCTGCAGGACCGTGCGTCCGCCTCGAATGTCGCGCTGTTTCAACTCACGCCGCGCATCGTCGGCATCGCGCCGGCGGGCGGACCGGCGGCGACGCTCCTGCAAATCGTCGGCACGCGTCTGTGGACGCCGGACGGCGCGAGCGAGGCGATCCTCGGCGATGCGCCGGTCGTCATACGGCCGCCCGGCCCAGGCGATCCGTGGGCGGCGCCGACGCCGACCGCCATCGAAATTCCGGTGGTCGAAGCCGCCCGCTTTCTGCCCGCGCCGCCGGCGGGCGGCGTTGCGCATCGTCTGTCCGTGCAGGTCAACGGCGCGCGCAGTCGCGATCCGACGATGTTCACTCTGACGCCTTGAATCCATGAACGACATGCAGCCCCCGCGCCAGATCGACGGTCCGCCGACCCAATCGGCGGAGGATGTCTGGCGCGCGCGCAACGAGCGCACGCTTGGACTCGGACTGGCATGGCTGCGCGCGCGACTGGACGCGCTGATCGTCGCGCAGCGCGCCGCGCCGTCCGCATTCGATACGCCGGCCGGCGAGGGCGTGGCGACGGATTCGACGATGGGCGATTTGCGCGCCGACTGGCTGCTGCGCAAGGACGAGGGCGTTTCCATCGTCGAGACCGAGGCGCTCGCGCGCATGCGCGCGGAATACGATGCGGCGCGCCGGGAGATGGCGGAGGCGGGCGAACCATTCGCGCTCGACCTGCTGGCGGCCCATTTCGATCTGGCGCCGTTCGATATCGATGCGCTGCTGATCATTGTGGCGCCGCAGATCGACGCCGCGCTTGGCGCGCTCTATGGCTATGCGCACGACCGGCTCGCGCTGACCTTCGCGACGCGCCATCTCGTCGCGCTGTTGCTGGGCGTGCGCAAGGGCGCACGCGCGATCATGCGCGCGCGCCTTGCGCCCGACAGCCCGCTGCGGCGCAACGTGCTCGTTTCCGCCGCCGGACCGGATGCGCTGGCGCCGCTCGCGCTCGACGAGCGCATGATCGATTTCATCCACACGAGGGTGGGGGCCGACCCGCGGGTCGGCGCGTTGCTGCGCGCGCCCGCGCCCGCGCCGCTCGCCGGCGGGTTGATCGAGAAGACGCGCGCGCTCGTGCGCGCCCTGACGACCGCCGACGTCGCCGTCGCGCAGATCGTCGGCCCGCGTGGCAGCGGGCGGCGCGCGGTCGCGCAGGGGGTCGCGGCGGCGTTCGGCCTGAGGCCGGTGGAGATGGCGCTCCACGATCTGCCGACGGCGCCGGAGGCGCGGCGCGAAACGCTCGCGCTGATCGCGCGCGAAACGGTCCTGTCGCAACTCTGCCTCGTGCTGGACGTGGACGCGCAGGGGGATGCAGGCGGTCTGCGCGAATTCGCGACCTCGGGCGCGACGGCTGCGCTGTTCGTTGCGGAGGAGCCGGTGGCCTGGCTCGCCGATGCGCCATCGCTGAAACTGCCGACGCTGTCGCGCGAGGACCGGATGTGCGGCTGGCGCGCGGCGTTAGCAGACCATGAGGTCGAGCCGAACGCATTCGACTCGCTGGTCGACCAGTTCGCGTTCGGCCCGTCGCAGATCGCGGAGGTCGCCGCGAGTCTTGGGGCGGACGTCGGTCCCGGCGCCGCGACCTTGTGGGCGGCCTGCCGCGCGCGGGCGACGGCGCGGCTCGACGGGCTCGCGCAACGGATCGAACCGCGTCGTGGCTGGGACGATCTGGTGCTGCCGGAGGCGGTGATGCGCGATCTGCGCGCGGTGAGCGAGCAGGCGCGCCGGCGCGCCATCGTCTACGGGCGCTGGGGCTACGACGCGCTGCTGCCGCGCGGCCGGGGCGTGAGCGCGCTGTTTGCGGGGCCGAGCGGCGTGGGCAAGACGCTCGCCGCCGAAGCGATCGCACACGAACTCGATCTCGATCTCTATTGCGTCGACCTGTCCACCGTCGTTTCGAAGTATATCGGGGAAACGGAGAAGAACCTCAAACGCGTGTTCGACGCCGCCGAGGAATCCGGCGCCGTGCTGTTTTTCGACGAAGCGGATGCGCTGTTCGGAAAGCGATCCGAGGTGAAGGACAGTCACGATCGCTACGCCAATATCGAAGTCGGCTATCTTCTGCAGCGGATCGAGCAATATGCCGGTCTTGCGATTCTCGCGACCAATATGAAAAGCCACCTCGATTTCGGATTCCTGCGACGCCTGCGTTACCTGATCGACATTCCGTTCCCCGGCTTCGCGGATCGCCGCGCACTGTGGCGCAGGGCGTTTCCGGCGCGCGCGCCGCTCGACGACATCGATTTCGAACGGTTGGCGGGGCTCGAACTTGCAGGCGGCAATATCATCGTCATCGCCGTCAATGCCGCGTTCCTGGCGGCCGCCGATGGCGGCGGCATCGCCATGCGTCATGTGGAGCAGGCGGCGCGCGCAGAATTTCGGAAACTCGACCGCATATACGACATGCCGGCTGCGCGCGGAGGCGGCCTATGACGAAAAAATCGCGCCCGCCTGGATCCGGTATCGCAGAGACGAGGACCGCGGTCGCCGTGCCGACGGCGCAGGCGGCGCGCATGACACAGGCGACCACGCGCGCGCTCGATGCCGCGCGCGCGGGCGGTCGGCTGCGCATCGATACCGTGCGCGTGAACGTTCCGGCGGGCGCGCAGGACGCCGCGATCGCGCGGGCCGTCGCCTGGGCGCTGGCGGCGCGCAGGGAGAAAAAAACATGACGGCCGCGTCGCAAACACGGGCTCAGCCGGTCGCGAAGGCCAAACACGCCGCCCATACCGACAGCGCAAGCGCGCACGCGACGGGGTTGGGCGCGCGGATGCAAACGCCACCCGCCGGGGCGAGCAACCAGGCGCGGCTCGCCCGGCGTGCGCCACGCGCCGCGGGGCGGCCGGCGGACCGGCGCGAGACGCTGCGGATCGGCAGCGTTTCCGATCCGCTCGAACGCGATGCGGATGCGACCGCCGCGCGCGTTCTTGGCATGTCCGCAGCGCCGCCCGCCGCGCCGAAGCGAGGCCCGGTCGCGTTGCGCCGAAAATGCGTCGCCTGCGCGCACGAGGAGGAGGAAGAGCTTCGTCGAAAAGAAGCCGGCGGCGCGCCGCCGGGCGCAGCCGTCGCGCCGGCGATCGTGCACGACGTTCTGGCCGGCGGCGGCGCGCCGCTGGGCGCGGCTGCGCGCGCCTACTTCGAGCCGCGGTTCGGTCGGGATTTTTCGAACGTCCGCACGCATTCCGGCCCGACGGCCGACGCGTCCGCGCGCGCGGTCGGCGCGCTCGCCTATACGGTCGGCGACCATATCGTATTCGCAGCCGGCCAATCGGAAGCGAATGCGCCGCTCCTTGCGCACGAACTCGCCCATGTCGTGCAGCAGGAGAGGGCGCCGCGCGCGCTGCGCCGTTTCGCGCCATGCCGCCATCTGCTGGACGCGCAGGAGCGCACGCCCGTGCCGGAAAGCAGGGTGCGCGAGACGCTCGCCGACCAGATGGCCCCTTTGGGCGCGGTCGAGCAGGAACTGGGCCTGCCGGGCGCGAGCGCCGCGCCGTTTCGCACCGAGCCGCGGCGCGGTCGCGGCGACGTGATCGATCCGCAGACCATCGGCGACGCCATCTTCGGTCGCGCGGACATAGCGGTGCGCACCGGAACGGCGCTGGAGATCGTTGAGGTGAAGCGCGCGACGTGGACGGAGGCGGCGTTCGCCGAGACGCAACTGCTCAATTACATCTCCAAGGGCAACCGTGCGATCGGCGAGGTGCAGCGCATCTGGCGCGCGCGCGGACACCCGACCGATACGGTGACATCTGTGCGCGCCATGCGCTCAAGCCGGTTTCCGCCGGAATCCCCGCAACGGATCGCCGGCTCGGCCGTCTCGCTCGCCTGGTGCCGCGATGGCGTGATGTCGTTCAAGGCGATCGGCGACCAGGACCGTGACGTGTTCGTGTGCGGCGTGAGCGATCAGGGGCGGATCGACGCGTTTCTCGATCGTCTGATGGATCCCGCGCAGGCGGAGGTCGAGCGGTTCATCTCCAACCAGATCGAGGCCCGCGCGAGCGCGGCGATCAATCGGGTGACGTTGCGCCAGGCGATCCAGATGCTGTTGCGTTCGCCGGAGGCGCGTCGTCTGGTTCCAGGCGCGGTCAACCTTGCGGGCGACCAGGCGATGATGCTCGCGCTGGAGACGGCGTTGCAGCCGATCGAGGCGCAGATACGCGCGATCGCGCGTTCGTTCCTGCGCCGCTTGGTCGCCGAACTGCGCCGGCGCATTCAGGCGCAGGTGCGCGCGCTTCTTCAGCAGTCGATCACGGCTTTGTGCGTGACGACGGCGGAACTGACGCGGCGGGAGATCATGGACGCGTTCCGGCGGCGGATGCAGCAGATGACCATGACGCTCATTCCCGTGGTCGCGGCTGTTGTCGCCTCGCAAATGCTGGCCGAACTTCTCGCGCTGATCGGCGAGGCGTTGCTGGAGGCGCTGAAATACATCGCTATCGCCGTCGCCATCGTCGTCGCGCTGATCGCGCTGTGGGAGGTGGCGGCGGCCATCGCCGCGATCGAGGGCATCGGCGCGGCTCTCGTCAGCATCGGCACGGCGATCGCGCGCGTTCTGGCGAGTCTCATTCCTGCGTTTGCGTGATCATGACGACGCTGGAGAACCGAATCGAAACAAGGTGGCGCGGCGGCGACGCCAGCGGCGCGATGGCGCTTGCGCGGGCTGCAGGGCGCGAAGAGGAAAAGCTGGCGGCCGCCGAAGCGTTGCTGCGGTGCGCGGCCGATCTGTCGCTGCCGCATGCGGAAGACGCCGCGCGTCTCGCCGTCGCGCTGCGCGCGGAAGTGTGGCCGGTCGAACGCGAACGCGCGGCCTTCGCCGCCATGCCGCTCGCCGATCTGCTGCGCCGCGCCGGCCGACATGCGGAGGCCGACGCAGTTCTGGCGCAATGTGAAGAGCTTGCGGCGGCGGCGTTCCAACGCGGCGCGCGCGAACCGCTGCGCATCGTTCTGCTCGCCCGCGCCAAACTGCACGAGACGCGTGGGCGCCA
Source organism: uncultured Methylocystaceae bacterium (assembly GCA_937870755.1). GTDB lineage: Bacteria > Pseudomonadota > Alphaproteobacteria > Rhizobiales > Beijerinckiaceae > JAJXWB01. Next base: position 362,067 of record CALMZV010000027.1, on the reverse strand, counting down.
CGCGGAGGCGGAGCGCGCGCTTCTGCGTGCGGCGGAACTGGAGGCGGTCGCGCGGCCCGGCCGCGCGCCGGGCGCGCTGGCGCTCGCGGAACTGGCGGCGCTCTATCGACGCCAGGCGCGTTTCGCGGAGGCGGCGGACATACAGCGCAGGGAAATCGACGCGCGTCGCGCGGGCGGCCTTTCCGCGCACGAACACGCGATCCTGCTTACGGAGCTCGGGCGCACGCTGCTGCGCGCGGGACAGGAGAAGGCCGCACGCAACGCCATAAGAGATGCGTTGTCCGCGCTCGCGCAAACGCCGGCGGAGGAGCCGTTGCGCACGATGGCGCGCACCGTGCTCGACGAAATCGCAGCGCGCGGCGGGCCAGGCGAGGACGATGCATGAAACGCGACGGCGCGACACGATATCGTTCATATATACATCGATCTGATCGAAACATGTCGCGCTACATTCGCGAAGAGTCAGTCGAGTTTTGTTGCACGAGGCGGAGATTTGTGTTGAACTGTTTGGAGAGCAATTCAAGAACGATCCATAGAATTTGAACTGTTGGGGAGACGGCGCCAAGCGCCCGTCGCCGGAAGAGTCATTTTGCGCCGGAGGCGTCAACATGAGCTCGTATTTCCCGCGCAGTCCAAGAATTCTCAAAGGCGGTCTGGTCGCCTATCAGCTTCCGGACCTGGCGCCGACCCTGATCGTTTTTCAGTACAATCCAGATGAAGTCTCGCGCGAACTGCGCTCGCGCGGCGCGCAGGGCGGCGGGCGCGGCGACGCCAATCGCACCGACGGTCCGCCGGACGAAACGCTGACATTCACCGTCGAGATTGACGCCGCGGATCAGCTCGCCGAGCCGAACGACAACGCCACGACGGTCGGAAACGGGCTGCATCCGGCGATCGCTGCGCTGGAGGGCCTGCTCTATCCATCCTATGCGGCGGTCATAGCGAACGAGGCGCTCGCGCTCATGGGCGCGGGGTTGATCCTGGGCGAACAGGCGCCGCTGGTTCTTCTCGTGTGGGGCGCCCGGCGCGTGCTGCCCGTTCAGGTGCAGGGCCTGTCGATCAAGGAACAGGCGTTCGACGTCGCGCTCAATCCCATTCGCATCAGCGCCAATCTCACACTGCGCGTTCTCACCTATCGCGATCTCGATATCGCCAATCCAGGCTATTGGGCGTTCATGGCGAGTTTCACGCAAAAAGAAACCATGGCGGCGATCGACACGCTGGGCGATCGCGCGCCGCTCCGTCAACTTCTTCCGTTCTAGGCGTCCATGTTCACGCGCGGCAGTCGATACGAACCGATCAAGGAAGCCGAGCTGGTCGACGCGCAAGGTCGCGTCGTGCGCTACAAGCGCATGCGCTTCATTCCATCCACGCCGGGCCCCTTGTCCGTCGCGGTGCGCGAGGGCGACCGCGCCGATCTGCTCGCGCATCGCGTCTTCGGATCGTCCGAACAGTTCTGGCGGCTCGCCGACGTCAATCTGACGCCGCGCGCGGTCGATCTGGCGAAGGCGCCCGGTGGCCGCATCAAGGCGCCGGGCCCTGCGACATGAGGAGAGGACGATGGCGCTGCTGCCCTCCTATTTTGTCGTGCAGGTCGCCTTCGCGCCGCTGCCGCCGCCGTTCAGCACAGCGCTTGCCGAAATAGAAGTGGACGCGAGCGTCGAGGGCGCGGCGGCGTTTCGGCTCCATTTCGATCTCAGCCGCACCCTGCTGGGCGACTTCGACGCGCTGGCGATCGACATTTTCCGCCCGCTCGTTCCCATCCGCATCAGCGTGTCGGCGGGGCTCGGCGTCGCGCACACGCTCATCAACGGTTATGTGCGCGACGCGCGCGTCAATGTCGCCAACGAGCCCGGCCGCAGTACGCTGGAGGTGAGCGGCATGGACGCGCTCGGCACGCTGATGGGCCATGTGCAGGTTCCGATGATCTGGCCGAACCTGCCGGACAGCGAGGTGGCGCGCGCGATCTTCGCCCGCTACGCGGTCGCGCCGACATTCGTGTTTCCGACGCCGCCGACCCGCACGATGGTCGACACCACCACCACGCAGCACGACAAGGACGACGCCTATCTGCAACAGCTGGCGCGGCGAAACGCCTACGAGGTCTTCATCCAGCCGGATCCGGTCGTGGGGATCGACCAGGGTCATTTTCATCCGCCGATGACATTCGCGCCGCCGCAGGGCGTTTTGTCGATCGATTTCGGCAGCCAGACCAATCTCGCCAGTTTCAACCTCGACTATCAGATGTTGCAGCCGACCGCGATCGTCGGAGTTGCGACGGAGCCGAAATCGCGCCTGCCCGTTCCGGTGTTCGGCGTGATGGGGCGCGAGCCGCCGATGGGGCTTGAGCCGTCGCTGCTGCGCATTCTGCCGCCGCCGATCGAAACGATGGACGTGAGCGACGCCGCAAATCCGGCCGAGGCGATGTTTTCCGCCGTTTCGCGCGCGACCGAAACGAGCCGCGCCATTCGCGCGAGCGGCGAGGTGGACGGATTGAAGTTCAACCGCCCGTTGCTGCCCGGCCTGCCCGTGCTCGTGCGCGGCGCGGGACGCGCGCATAGCGGCCTTTATTACGTCGTCAGCGTGTCGCACCGCATCATCAAGAGCGGCTACACGCAGAGCTTCCAGGCGCTGCGCAACGCCGTCGGCCTGACCGGGATGGAGATTTTCGTTGATCCGCTTGCGGCTGTCGCGTGAGGAGAGTGCGATGTTCAACGAAGCGCAGCTCGAAGGGTCCGGCTCCGACGGCCGCGAGCGCATTTATGGAAAATACCGCGGCACGGTCAGCAACGTGATGGACCCGCTCGGCCAGGGACGATTGCAGGCGATGGTGCCGGAACTGCTCGGCGCGGTTCCGACAGGCTGGGCGACGCCGTGCGCGCCGACGTCCGGAATTCTTGCGGGATTTTTCGCGGTGCCCGCCGTGGGCGCCGGCGTGTGGATCGAGTTCGAGGCCGGCGATGTCTCGCGGCCGATCTGGACCGGCGGCTACTGGGCGGTCGGCGAGCCGCCGCTCGAGCCGCTCGCGCCGCCGCCGGCCGCGCCGACCACCAAAATCTGGCGCAGCGACGTGGGCTATACGGTCGCAATGAACGACATCGCGCAGACAATCACGATTTCCGATCCGCTCGGCGCGAATTCGGTGATCGTCGACGTCAAGCAGGCGACGGTGACAGTGAAGGGCCTGGCGCGCGTCGTGATCGATGCGCCGGTCGTGCAGCAGGGCGGGCCGACCGCGTTCCATCCGGCGGTGTTCGGCGATCAACTGCTCGTCTATCTCAACACGCTCGTCACGCTGTTCAACACACATGTCCACCCCGGCGAACTAGCGGCCGGGTTCATTCCTGTCACGCCGGCGCCGCCCGTCGCGCCGATGCCGCCGCCGAGCCCCAGTCTGTTGTCGCAGGTCGTATTGCAGGAATGAGCGATGTTGAAACCGGGCGGCCTTCCCCAGGATCTCGGCGGCGGTGTTTTCGACAACACGCCCTACGACAATTCGCTTGCCGCCGCGATCGAGCACGAACTCAATCTGCTGCTCCAGGCCGACGGATTAGCGACGCTGCCGCTCGACAATACGCAGGACACGCGCGACCGCAGGCGGATGTTCGTCGCCATCGCGCGCGGCGTCGTGCGTCATCTTCGCGACAACGCGAACGCCATAGACGTGACGGTGTCCGTGACGCCGTCGACTGTTCATCCCGTATTGAATACGACGGGGCTTTGAGATGGGCGCGCTCGATATTCCCTTCCATTTCGATGCGCGCCGCCGCACCGCCGAAACGAACGACGACGATCACATTCGCGACATGATCCGCATGGTTCTGTTCACCAGTCCCGGCGAACGCGTCAACCGGCCGGATTTCGGCTGCGGGCTGAAGCAGCTGGTGTTTGCGCCGGCGTCCGATGCGGTGGCGGCTGCGACGCGCCAGCTCGTGCACGGCGCGCTGCTGCAATGGCTCAACAATGTGATCGTGGTGGAGAACGTCGATGTGCGCATCGACGACGCCGCGATCGTGGCGACGGTCGTCTACATGCGCCGCGACACGGGCGAGCGACGACAGGACGAATTCAGCCGGCCGCTGGCGGCGGGCTGAGTCACAGCCCGCGCAAACGGCGGGGCAAGAAAGGGCGACAGCGATGGTGGTATCGCGCCACGAGCCCATGCATTGCGCCGACGAGCGCCGCAACGGCGCGCTGCTCGTTCCCGCGCATCCCTTGAACGGCGTCGATTTCGTCGAATACCGGCGCGACGATCTTGCGCCAGTCGACCGTCGGCATCGCATCGAGGTCAATTTTCTCAAGCCGCCCGCGGCCGCGCTCATCGGCGCGACCGATCGGTTCAGCATTTCGGGCGGCGTGCGCGTGGCCGCGATCGGCCTTCTCGACGTCGCGGCGGTCGCCGGCCGGCCGTTGCGCCTGGTGGCGTTCGCCGACCGCGCGGGAGATTTCTCCACCTACTATCTGCGCGTCGATCATCCCTCCATCGATCCGCAGCGCGACGAAGCCGCATTCGGGTTCAAACAGGGTTGTCCGACCGACTTCGATTGCCGGGCGCGCGACGAATGCGCGCCCGATGCGCTGGCGCAGCCGGCCTTCGATTATCTGGCGAAGGATTATCAAAGCTTCCGTCGTCTCATGCTCGATCTCGCGCCTTTGAAGAATCCGGAATGGCGCGAAAGCAATCCGTCCGATCTGTCGATCGCGCTCGTCGAACTGTTCGCCTACGCGGGCGACTATCTCAGTTACTATCAGGATGCGGGGCCGGGTTCGGAAGGTTATCTCGACACGTGTCGGCATCGGGTGTCGGCGGCGCGGCACGCGCGGCTCATCGACTATCGCATGCATCAGGGGCGCAACGCGGCGACGTTCGTGCATTTCGAAAGCGGGCCGGGCGCGCCGGGCGTCGTGCCGCAGGGTGCGCGCGTGACGACGCGCATCGCCCGTCCACTGCGCGGCGCGGCTGCGCCGCCGGGTGTCGTGATCGCGGCCGGCATCGCCGATTTCGACGCCGATCCCGCGCTGGCGGACGTGACGGTGTTCGAGACCACGGCGCGCGCGCGCGTGCTCGCCGCGCACAACGCGCTGCGCATCCACACATGGGGCGACGCCGAATGCTGCATGGCGCGCGGCGCGCAGGAGGCGTTCCTGTATGCGGTCGCGGCGGGCGGCGGCGCGAACCTCGTCGCAACCCGTTCGACCTTCGCGGTCGGCGATTATGTCCTGTTCGAGGAGGTGCGCGGACCACGCACGGGCGCGCCGGCCGACGCTTCGCCCGAGCGCCGGCAGGTGGTGCGGCTGGTCGAGGTGGAGGACACGAGCGATCCGGTCTATCGCGATGTGCTCGTCGCCGGTCAACTCACGCCGCGCGCGGCGCCGGCAGAAGCCATGCTGCCGTTGCAGCGCGTGCGCTGGCGCGACGAGGACCGGCTGACGTTCACGCTCTGTCTTTCGGCCAGCACGCCGGAGGCGGGGCGCATCGAACATGTGTCGGTGGCGCGCGGCAATGTGGCGCCGGCCGATCACGGCCGCACCGTCGTGCGCCGCCGCAGCCTGCCGCTTGCGCCCGACGATGCATTGCCGCCGATCGAGGCGGGGGCGGGGCGCGCGCCGCTCGCCACCTTGCGGCTGCCGGACGCCCCGCTCACGCATCAATCCGCGCCGCAGGCGCCGGTGTTCGCCAACGACGGGCGTATCGTCGGCGGGCGCCACGATCTTGCCGCCGCGCCGCGCGCGGCCACGCCGGCGGTCGTCCTGGAACTGCAATTTCCGGGGGGCATGCGCGAAGTCTGGACGCCCGTGCCCGATCTGCTCGCGAGCGGGCCTGCCGATACCCATTTCGTCGCCGAAATCGACAACGACGGCGCGGCGACCTTGCGGTTTGGCGACGATCAATATGGACGGCGACCGGTGGAGGTGGAGGCGATGCGGGCCATCTACCGCGTCGGCGCCGGCCGCGCGGGCGCGCTCGGCGCGGGGGCGCTCGCGCATGTCGTGACGCCGACGGCGGCCGAACTCGTCGATCCCGACCCGAGCGCGCCGCTCCTGCCGTTCGCCGACATCGTTTCCGTCCACCAGCCGCTGGCGGCCCTGTACGCGGCCGATCCGCAGACCATCGACGAAGTGCGCGCGCTGGCGCCGGAGGAGTTTCGCGCCGAGACGTTTCGCGCGGTGGTGGAAGCCGACTACGAGGCGGCGGCGCTGAAGCAGTCGGGCGTAGCCGCCGCCAAGGCGACGTTCCGCTGGACGGGAAGCTGGCTGACGGCGTTCGTCGCCGTTCACCCGGTGGACGAAACGCAGCTCGTGCGGCTCGCGGGCGGCGGCGCGACGCTCGCGCCGGATTTCGCCGCGCGCCTGACCGCCGCGCTCATGCGCTACAAGCTTGCGGGCTACGATCTCGTGGTGCGCGCCGCGCAATACACGCCGCTCGAAATCGAACTGCGTCTGTGCATCGCGCGCGGCCATTTTCGGGGCGAGGTGATGGAGGCCGTCGCCCGGCGCCTGTCAAACCGTCGCCACGCGGACGGATCGACCGGGTTCTTCCATCCGCCGAACTTCACCTTCGGCCAGTCGGTCCACCTCAGCCAGCTCTATGCGGCCGTCATGGAGATCGAGGGCGTGGAATCCGTTCAGGCGCAGGTTTTCAAACGTTTCTGGGAGATCGCGCATGGAGAGATCGCGGCCGGCGTCATTCGCATGGGGCCGTTCGAAATTCCACGGTGCGACAACGATCGAAATTTTCAGGAGCAGGGCGTGCTGCGCCTGACGGCGGTCGGAGGGTTGTGAGATGACGCCGTTGAATCTCGCCACCCCGGACTTCTGCGGCTGCTGCGCCGGCCAGCCGGCGCGCACGCCTGTCGACATCTTCAACCGGCCCGGACTGAGCGCGATCGCCTATCGGGTGGGGACCTATGGGTCGTTCCGACAGGCGATGCTGGAGGCGATCGCCGCCGAACCCCGCCTGTCGGACCTCTCCACGCGCGAATCGTCCGACTACACGATCACGCTGATCGAGTTGTTCGCGGCGATGGGCGACGTGCTGACCTTCTATAACGAGCGCATCGCCAACGAGCTGTTCCTGCGCACTGCGGTCCACCGCGATTCCGTGGCGCGCATGGCGCGCATGATCGGCTATCGCGCGCGGCCGGGCCTGTCGGCGAAAACCATGCTCAGTTTCACGCTCGATCCGGGCGCCGTCACCATCATCAAGCCCGGCCTCAAGGCTATGTCGACGCCCGGGCAGGACGAGCGCGCGCTGACGTTCGAAACGCTCGAACAGTTGACCGCCGACGCGCGACTGAACGCGCTGCCGGTGTTTGCGCCGCCCGTTCCCGTCAACCCGCTCGGCGACGGGCGCACGCATGCGCCGGTGCTCGCGCGACCTGAACGTCTTTCGCGCGGCGAACGCATTGCGTTATACAACCAGGCGCGGCTCGATTCGAAAGAGGTCGTCGATCTGGAACGTCGTGCGGACGGCGAGCGGCTGCATTTTTCCGCCATCGCCGGCGCCTTTCCGCCCGGCGGCGGATTCTGCGCGAAAGTCCTGCGCGGCCTCAACCTGTTCGCGCATGATGCGCCCGACAGCGCCACCTATTATGACGCCAATCCGGCGATACCTGCCACGCAGCGCTGGAAGACGGACACGCCCGATCCCGCCATCGCGGCGCACGTGGCGGAATATCCGCTCGACCGCAAGATTTCGGACCTGAGGACCGGCGCGGCCGTGCTCGTCGATCGCGGCGTCGGCGCGCCGCGCTATCAGACCGCGACCGTTGCGGGCCTGCGCGACGGCGTGGCGAGCTACGGCGTCGCGCGGCGCGAGACGGTGACGTTCGTCGCTTTGCGCGAAACCATCCGCGGCCGGCCGGCTCTCGCCTTCGTTGTGGGCGCGGGCCTGCGTGCATTCGCGCGCTCGGGCGCGGGAACCGTGCTCGCGCTCGATGCGGGCGCCGGCGCCGCGTCGTTCGAGCCGCTCGTCGGCTTCACCGCCACCAGCGATCCCGCGGCCGTCTCCTGGGGCGCCGGGCGGGTCGACCTGTTCGCGCGCGACGGAGCGGGCGCCACCCGGCACAATGCGTGGACGGGCGCATGGGGCGGTTGGGCCAATCTCGGCGGCGTCGCGACATCGCGTCCCGTCGTCGTGTCGAATGCGCCGAACGAACTCTGGCTGTTCGTGCGCGGGCTGGATTTCGCGCTGTGGTTCCGGCGCCTGCAGGCGGGCGTGTGGAGCGCATGGACGTCGCTTGGCGGCGTGCTTGCGTCGGCGCCCGTCGCTGTTGCATCCGGCGCCGGTCACGTGGACGTATTCGCGCGCGGGCTCGACCGTGCGCTGTGGCGGCGCGCCTGGACGCCGGCCGGCTGGCGCGCGTGGGAATCGATCGACGGCGATCTTGTCGGCGAACCGGCCGTGGCGACGACCGCCCCCGACCGGCTGGATGTCGCGGCGCGCGACGGCGCGGGCATGCTCGCGCACCGGCGTTTCGACGGCGCCAAATGGAATGCCTGGACCACGCTCGATGGACCGTTCGTCGATGCGCCCGCGCTGATCCAAGCGGGGCCGGACCAGATGGACATATTCACTCGGCGCCCGGACGGCGGCGTGCGCTGGCTGCGCCGCAGTGGCGACACGTGGAGCGCGGCCGTCACGCTCGAGGGGGGCGCCGCTTGCGCGCTGGCGCCCGCCCGCGGCGCGGGCGTCGCGCTCACGCTGGCGGCGCGCCAGAGCGACGGGGCGCTCGCGCTGCGTGCATGGAACGGCGCGGCGTGGAGCGCATGGACGCCGGCCGGCGGGTCCGGCCTCGGCGTCATCGCCGACCGACGCAGGACGCGGCTGTTCGAACTCGACCGAACCGAGATCGCGTTGCGCGACTACGATTATCCGGAACCGCTACGCGGCGGCATGATCTGCGCGCGTCTCGATGCGCTCGGCGGGCTGACCGCGATCGACAAGGGGCGGCGCGTCCTGCTCGACGACGGACGGCGACGGGCGCTTGCGCAGGTCACCCACAGTTTCGCGCTGCCGGCGCTCGACGATGGGCCGGGGCATCTCAACATCGCCCTCGATCCGCCGATCGATCTGCCGATGGGCGCGACGCGGCTCGACGGAAACATCGTGGAGGCAAGCCACGGCGAGACCGCAAATCCGCCCGACGAGCCGCTGGGCCACGGCGACGCCGCGAAGAAGTTCCAGTCCTTCACGCTGCGGCGCGCGCCGTTGACCTATCTGGGGTCGGGCGGCGCGGCGGGCAAGGCCGCACTCGACGTGCGCGTCAACGGCGAATTGTGGCGCGAAGTGGAGAGCTTCTTCGGCAAGGGGCCGGACGAGCGCGTGTACACGCTGCGACAGAACGAGGATTTCGAAACGACAGTGACGTTCGGCGACGGCGTGACCGGCGCGCGACTTGCGAGCGGCGCCATGAATGTCGTGGCGCGCTACCGCACCGGCCTCGGTTTCGCCGGCAATCTGAAAGCCGGACAGGTCTCCATTCCGCTGGAGCGTCCGGTGGGGTTGCGCGGCGTTTCGAATCCATTTGCGGCCGAGGGCGGCGCGGACGCCGAAACGGGCGAGGATGCGCGGCGCGCGGCGCCCACCACGGTGCGCACGTTCGGCCGCGCCGTTTCGCTCGAAGACATGGCGTGGATCGCCACCACATCGGGCGCCGTGGCGCGCGCGAGCGCCACCTGGGTGTGGCGCAGACTCGAAAAGGCGATCCATCTCACGGTCGCGGGCCAGACGGGCGCACGACTCTCCGCAGAGGCGCTGAAGGCGCTGCACGCGGATCTGTCGAAAGTGCGCGACGCCAACCATCCGCTGACGATCGCCAATCTCAACCGCGTGCCGCTCGTCGTCTCCGCGAAGGCGATGCGCGCGCCCGGGCGCACGGCCGACGACGTGCTGGCGGCCGCGCGCGCGGCGATCCTCGATTTTTTCGCATTCGAGACGATGGCGCCGGCGCGCGCCGTGCACGCGAGCCAGATCATGGCCGTTCTGCAGGGCGCGGACGGCGTGGTCGCAGTCGATCTCGACCTGTTCCATCTGAAAGGGTTCGCCGCGCTCACAGCGAGCGAACTTGCGGCGCGCTCCGTCACGTCGGACGCCGTGCAGCCGCACATCCGCATCTATCCCGCGCGGCCGACGCCCGACAATCCCGCGCTGATCGACAGATACGCGCGGGCTGCATTCGAAAACGGTGTGGCGCCGGATGTGTTGCCGGCCGAACAGGCCTTCATCGAAGACCCGGCCGCCGACATCGCCATCGTCATCGTGGAGGCGCTGTGATGGCCTATTCCAGTCGTCCGCCCGGCGAAAAGCTCTACGATCTTCTGCCGGCCTACATCCGCGAGCAGGATTTCGACCAGGGCGAGCAGCTGAAGGGCCTTCTTGCGCTGATCGAGACGCAGGCCGACCTGATCGACGCCGACATCGGCCAGTTGCAGAACAACGCGTTCATCGAAACATGCGAAGCGTGGGCCATTCCCTATATCGGCGATCTGGTGGCGACGATCCCGCTGTTCGACGAAAGCCATGTGCGCGACGGCGATACGGCCGGGGAACTGTTCGGCGATCTCAACGGACCATCGCTGCGGCCGCGCATCGGTCTGGGCGCGCGCGCGGACGTGGCCAAGACCATCTATTACCGGCGCCGCAAAGGCACGCTGCCGATGCTGGAGGAACTGGCGCGCGACGTGACAGGATGGGCGGCGCATGCCGTGGAGTTCTTCCAGCTTCTGGGCTGGACGCAATGGTTGCGCAATCACGTGCGACCGCAGGCGCTGCGCACGCCCGACATTCGCTCGGTCGAGCGCATGGACCGCATCGCCGGTCCGTTCGACGAGGCGGCGCATACGGTGGACGTGCGCCAGATCAATCCGTTCGACGGTTGGTTCAACATCAGGAACGTCGGCTTTTTTCTGTGGCGGCTGCGCTCGTATCGACGTGCCGCGAGCCAGGCCCGGCGACTGGGCGGGGCTGCCGACTTCCGTTACCATTTCAGTCCGCTTGGCCAATCGGCGCCGCTATTCACGCGGCTGCGGCGGGAAGGCGACGAAGCGGGACTCGCAACCGAGTTTCATACGCCCGGACCGATACGCCCGGCGCTGTTCTACGAAGACATTCGCGCGCGGCATGCGCTGCCCGTCGTGCCCGACTTTTCGGAATTCTATGGATTGTTCGCCGAATTTCCCGGCATGTTGCGCGCGCCGGCGTCGAGCCTGATGATTTTCGTGGACGGCGCGCCGGTTCCGCTCGCAGACATTTTCGACCACGATCTTTCGACATGGGACCAGCCGGCCGGCGCCCGCGTCGCCGTCGATGTCGCGCGCGGACGTTTGACGCTCGGACCGGGCCGCGCGCCGGCGGTGCGCGTGGAGGTTTACTATCACTACGGATTTGCGGCCGATCTCGGCGGCGGCGGCTACGCGCGGCGCGCGTGGCTCGTGCGCGCGCGGCTCGCGACGATGGTGTTGACCGTCAACGGCTCCGGCGCGGCGGGCGTTTTCGCGACGATCGGCGCCGCGCTCGCCGCATGGGTCGCCGCGGGACGGCCCGACTGCATCATCCGCATCGACGACAACCGCACCTATGCCGAAGCCATCTCGATCGAACCCGCGGACGGCCGTTTCATCGCCATCGAGGCGGCCGACGGGTTCTGCCCGCACCTGTCGCTGCAAGGACCGCTCGACATCGCCGGCGCGCACGAAACCGCGCGTGTGACGTTGTCCGGCCTGTGGATCGAGGGACAGGTGCGCGTGCGCGGATCGCTCGGGCGGCTGCGCCTGTTGCACACCACCCTCGTGCCCGGCGGAACCATCGCGGAAACCGACCCGCCCGGTCCGCCCGCCGCCAACCCGAGTTTGATCGTGGCGGCGGTCGATGCGCAGGGCGCGCCGCTCAACAGCGAATTGCAGATCGAACTCGCCTTCGCCATCGTCGGCGCGATCCGCGCGCCAGATCATGCGCAGGCGCTGATCGCGCTCGACTGCATCGTCGACGGCGGCGCAACCCCCGCGATCGCAGGCGTGGCGGCCGGCGCGTCCGGACCGGCGTGCCGGCTGGAACGCTGCACGGTGCGCGGCGCCACGAACGTGCGCCAGATCGATCTGGCGACGGAGACGATTTTCGACGGTCCCGTGGCGGTCGAACGGCAGCAGATCGGCTGCGTGCGCTTTTCCTATGTCTCGCGCGACTCGCTGACGCCGCGCCGCTATCGGTGCCAGCCCGATCTCGAAATCCGCCGCGTGGTGGAGGCCGCGCAGGCGGCTTCTCCCGCGCCGCTCACGCAGCCGCAGATCGACACGCTGGCGCTCGGCGTCGCGCGCCGCGTGCGGCCGGAATATGCGTCCGAAGCCTACGGGCAGCCCGCCTATCTCCAGTTGCATGTCAACGGGCCGAAGGAAATCGCCACCGGCGCCGAGGACGGTTCGGAACAGGGCGTCTTCTGCCATCTCAAACAGCCGCAGCGCGCGGCCAACCTGCGCCGCAGGCTGGAGGAATATCTGCCGTTCGGGCTCGAGCCCGGACTCATCTACGTGAATTGAAGAACGGGGGAGGTCGGCATGTCCGGCGACTATACGAGGTTCTCGTTCAACCCGTCGAAACGCTATTCCGGCGTGTGGATGCAGCAGGGCCGCGTGCAGCTCGACGCGGACTGGAACGAAGGCGTCGACATTCTCAAGGATCGCGTGCGCAAACTGTCGCTCGATGCGTTCGGACGCGTGGGCGTGCCGTTTCTCGTCGCGCCCGACGCGTTCGCCATCGGCGTGCTCGCGGGGCCGCCGCTCGACCTTTCGATCGGCGCCGGCCGCATTTATGTCGACGGCTACATGGCGGAAAATTTCACGCCGCCGGCGACCTATCTCATGCAGCCGTTCCTGCCCGATCCGCCGCCCCTGCCGGCGGGCGACGTCATCGTCGCGCTCGATCTGTGGGAGCGCGAGGTCACCTACATCGAAGAACCCGCGCTGCTGGACGTGGCGCTCGGCGGCGTGGACACGTCCACGCGCATCCAGCAGGTGTGGCAGGTGCGCGTCATCGCCGCGCCGGACGGGCAGAACGCGCAATGCGGCGTTGATCTCGCCGCGCTGTTTCCGCCGTCGGCCGGTCGGCTGACGACGGAGGCGATCGCGCCGCCGACGCCGGACGATCCGTGCATCCTGCCGCCGATCGCCGGGTACCGCGGGCTCGAAAACCGGCTCTACCGGCTCGAAATCCACAACGGCGGGCCGATGGGCGTCGCGCGCTTCAAGTGGTCGCGCGACAACGGCTCCATCGTGTCGGCGGTGTCGGCGATTGCGGTCGGCGGCGGCCAGACGCGGCTGAACGTGCATCGCCTCGGCCGCGACAAGGTTCTGCGGTTTCGCATCGACGACTGGGTGACGGTGACCGACGAGCACCGCGAACTGCACGGCGAACCGGGCGAGATGGCGCGCATCGTCGACATCGACGAGACGGTTCCGGCCATGGTGCTCGACCGACCGCTGCCGAGCCCCGGCCAGCGTGCGTTCGGCGCGGCGCCGGCCGATCTCATCGCGCGGCGCACGCGCGTGCAACTGTGGAACCAGAACGCGGCCGTGAACGTGCTCGACGCCGACGGGCTGATGACGACCGGCGCGGGGCCGATCGACATAGAGGACGGCATCCGCGTACGGTTCAATGTCGATCCGGCAGGCGGTTCGTTCCGCGCCGGCGATTGCTGGGAGTTCGCCGCGCGCACGGCGGACGCTTCCGTCGAACTGCTGCCGCAGGCGCCGCCGCGCGCCGTCATCCATCACTATGCGCAGCTCGCCGCCATCAACGGTCTCGGCGGGGCCAACGACGTGTCCAACTGTCGGCCGACGCGCGACGAATGCGCCTGCTGCTGCGTGGTCAACGTCGCGCCGCCGGGCGAACCGGGCGGAGATTTCCATTCCATCAAGGACGCGCTCGCGGCCTTGCCGGTCCTCGCCGGGCCGGATGCCGCCGTGCTCGTCTGCCTGCTTCGCGGCGAACATCCGGTCGACGATGTGATCGCGCTCGACAGGCCGCTCGTCACCATCCGCGGCTGCGGTCTGGCATCCGTCGTGCGGCCGAAAGGCGGCTTCATCGCCATGAGCGGCATGATGCAGGCGCTGGAGGATTTCGCCATTCAGGCTGAGACCGACCAGCCCGTGATCGTGTTCGAGGGAGGCCAGCAGCGCGCGCAGCGCCTGTGGGCGCGCAATCGCGGTCCGGGGCCCATCGCGTTCGCGCGAAAGGTCGTGGATCTCACCATCGCCGACTGCGAGTTGCGCGGCGTCGGCGGGGTCGACCTGACGGGCGTTGGACTCAACGTCGAGCGCAATCATCTTGTTTCCGGACCCGTCGCCATCGGCAGCCCGTCGATGGACGTGCGCATTCGCGACAATCGCCTTCAGCGCTCGCAGGACCATGGCGTGCTGTTGCACGGCGAAAGCGCGATCGAGACGCTGGAGATCGATCACAACCGCATCGAGCGCGCGCGCGGCTCGGGCGTGGGCGTGACAGGCGACCTGGGACCGCTGCTGGCGGGCGTCCTGATCGCGCGCAACGAGATCGTGGATTGCGTCGATCCCAATTTCAACAAGAGCGCGCTGCCCTACGGCGGCGTCGCGCTCGGGCGCGCGATGGATCTCATCGTGCGCGACAATCGCATCGCCGACAACGGGGTCGATGTGTTCGAGGCGGTGTGTGGAATCTATGTCCATCGCAGTTTCGGCGTGGAGATCGCGCGCAACCTCATCGCCGGCAACGGGCCGCCGGCGGGCGAGAAAGCGATCGCTGGGCCGCAAGCCGGCGTTTATCTGGCGAGCGCGAAAATCGGCATAGGATTTGCGCCCGATCCGGCCGATCCCGACACGCCGCACGCGGTCGTCGGCGCCATTCCGGCGGCGCGCATCGCCGACAACGATATCGACGCGCCCCGCGGGCATGCGCTGGTCGTGCTGGGAACGGGCCCCATGCCGGTGGTGAACAATCGCCTGCAATGCCGCGACATCATCGGCAGAACGAAGCAGCACGAAACGCCCCTCAACGCGGCGCTGAATTTCGTCGGCGCGGCGGTCGTCGTCAATTTCGGACTGCCGTCGTGGCTCTACGCCTTCCTGCTCTCGTTGGGGTTCGCGAAGGTCGAGGACTGGGCGAACGTGAAGGTCAGCGGTTTTTCGCTGTCCAACAACTCGCTGGTCGGCGGGCAAACGCAGTTTCGCGGCAACCAGGTTCGCCTGGATCTGTCGCAGGCGCAGGCCGAGGTCGCGCTCGCCAACATTCTGCTCGTGTCGCTCGACGACGTGCAATGCGTCGACAACCAGAGCGAAGGCGTGCTGCGGTTCGCGCCCGGCCAGTTTTCGCCCGCTCCCACGGCGTTCGACTTTCTCGCCGCAGATCTGCTGGCGTTCGCCATCACTCTGCGACAGGCCGACAACGGCCTGTTTACAACGCCGTACCTGACGGCGTTCTCCATTCTGTCGCGCGCTCTTGTCAACCATTGCCTCGGCAACCAGACCACGAGTTGCATCTCGGCGGTCGGCGGGGCGCCGAAATCGAAGCGCCGCGACAACGCCATTCTTTTCCCGCATCCTCTGTTCTGCAGCGACGCGGGGCACGGCGAAGACTGAGGCGACCGGAGACGCGCGATGGCGACGAAGAAATCCGAGACGAAACCGAACCCGACCGCCGATTTCGCACCCATTTTCGAGGCGCGCGACCCGCCGGCGCTGGCGCGTTCGCTGGCGGAAGCGCTCGAGGCGGAGCGCCGCGCGCGATTCGAGGCCGACCGCAAGGCGCTCGATGAAGATCGCGGCGCCATCGCAAGCGCGCTGAAGGAATTTTCGGAGCGCGCGCCGCCCGAACGGTTGCGGCGGCTTGCGGCGCTCGCGCAATTCATCGAGGCGCAGGAAAAAGACATCGACGAGGCGGTGGCCGCGCTCGGGAAACCCGCTGCGGCGCCTAAGGACGGATGGCTCGCCATCGGACGCGTGCGCGAAGCCGACGGCGCCGCGCCCAAGGGCGCGCAGGTGTGTTTCGACGACGGCGCGAAAATGAAGATGTTGGTCGATGTCGACGCCAACGGCGAGGCGCGCATGACGTTGTCGGCCAAGGAGGTCGCCGCAATCGCCGGCAAGGGCGAAAAGCTCGTGCGGGTGTTCGCCATCGCGGACGGGCGCGAAATCGCCGATGTGGCGCCGGCGCGCATCGTCGCCAACGGCGTGCACGTCTTCGATCTGGCGCTGCCGCCGGCCAGGGCCGCGCCGGGCGCCAGGCGGCGCGCGACGGCGTCGTAGACGGAGGGGCCATGCGCAGCTACGCCGCGCAGCCGACCGGGGGGCGCTGTTGCGCCGACGCGCAATCCGCGCCTTCGCCGCGCGCGCTGAAGGTCGGTGCGGCGAACGATCCGCTGGAACACGAGGCTTCACGCGCCGCCAGCGCCGCAATCGCAGGCGGCGCGCCGCCAGCCGGGACGGCGGCCTCGTCGCCGGGGTCGACCGCGCCTGCGAGCGTCGCGCGGACGCTCGCAGAATCCGGCGCGCCGCTGGACGCCGCCACGCGATCCTATTTCGAGCCTCGCTTCGGGCGCAGTTTTGCGGACGTGCGCGTGCATGAGGGGCCGGCGGCCGCGCGCGCGTCGCAGGCGCTGGACGCGCCGGCCTTCACGATCGGCGCGCATGTGGCGTTCGGCGCCGGCGCGCGCGCGGGCGCGAACTGGCTGACCGCGCACGAACTGGCCCATGTCGCGCAGAATGGCGGGCAGGCCGACGGCGTGGTGCGGCGCGGACCGCCGGAGGGCGGCGCGGGCGTGACGATCGTGTCGCCGATATGGGACGTGGACGGGCGTTCGGTCGTGGTGGTGGAGAGCGGGGGCGAGCGGAAGGCGTTCTACAGGCGCTCGAGCAGCGACCTGAAGGGACGCGCCGAGGGCCATATGGGCGCGCAGCACAACCAGTGGGCGCCGTTCGACGGGTTCAGCGTGCGCGAGTCCACCAAGGAGGTGGGGGGCAAGACCGTCGAGACGGTGACGGACGGCTATTTCGAGAAGAACAAATATTTCGGCCACCCGGCCGACGACCCGCGCTACAGCTACGGCACCTACGAGAATCGCAAGATCGCCAAGTCGCTCGACAAGATGGCCCTGCCGCAGGGCGAGAAAACCCCGTGGCGCGCCGTGCAGCTGCAATTGCAGGACATGAAGGTGAAGGTGAAGGTCCAGCTGCCGCCTGGCGTGCAGCACGGCACGATCATCGCCAAGCCGCCGCCGGAAACGACGCCGACGCGCGGCAAGGAGGGCGGGTCCGTGCGCACGGCGGGCGGGGGCTATCGCGGCGTCGCGTCCGGCCATGCGGCGGTCGGCGATCCGGGCGAGATCGTTTCGGGAGAAATCGGCGGCCGAAAGGCGCCCGCGCCGACGCCCGCCCCCACCAAGCCGCCGCCGGTCAAGCCGCCCGCTGTCGAGCCCGCGCCCTCCGTCAAGCCGACGATCCCGAAGGCGCCGCTCGACCTTGCTGACTATCCGCCCGAGAGAAAGGGGCCGATCACGCGGTTCTTCAACGATCGGCCGGTGCTGGGACAGGTCGGGCGGGTCGCCGCCAACAGCGGCGCGCAATACATCAGCGGCAACATGCTCGAAAAGGTGATGGAGCACTTTTTCAAGGTGCTCGAGAAGGCGCGCGCCGACTTCAATGCAAATTTTCCGGACGTCGCCGTACTGTCCGGCAAGGCCGGCCTCGATGCGCTGCGCGCGGCCTACGAGCAAAGACTGTCGGACCTGAGCGTGCCGCGCAAGACGCGCGTGCTGGCGCTCGCCTTCGTGGCGCTGACGACGCCGGACAAGGACAGGGACGCCGCGCTCGCCGAAACCAATCGACGGCTCGCGAGCGTGAAGCTCGGGCCGAACGCTGTGCCGGATTTCATCGCCGCGGGCGAGGAATTCGAGGCCGGCATGGTGGACGTGCGCCAGGAGCTTGCAAGACTGGCGGCGCCGCTGCCGGACATCGCCAAAGACATTCACAAGCGCGCCGCCATTCTGACAATGGGCGGGCAGGCGCTGGAGCAGACGTTCTGGGATCTGATGATGTCGCCGCTCGCGGCGTTTCCGCTGGTCTACTACGAACTCTGGTCGATCCATACGGTCGCGCAGGCTTTTCTCGACATCGGCGGGCGCGTGAGCGGTTTCGCCAGCGAGATTGATGCGCGGGAGGCCGCCTACCGGCGGCTGATGGACAAGCTGGACGCCGACCTCCTTCGCGTCGGCGACAAGGTGAACGAGTTTCTCCCGCCCACCACCTGGGTCAATCGCCGATAGGGCCCGTTCCCGCCGTTTACCGCAGCGCGGCGCGGCCGGTTGCAATCGGCCGCCAAGGCCGGCTTAAATGCCGGCCGAGTTCGCCCGCGCCCCCTGCGCACAAGAAGACGACACGGGAGAAAACATGTTCACCGAGGACTATCTGCCGACGACGCTCTCGGAGGTCACGCGCAAGAACGCGGAACTGCGGGGCGATGCTGTCGCGACCGTGTTCGAGGGGCGCGAGACGACGTTCGGCGTATTCAACCGCCATTGCAACCAGGTCGCCAACGGGCTGGCGACGCTCGGGGTGCAGCCGCAGAAACATATCGCCTACCTCGGCAAGAACAGCGATCTCTATTTCGAGCTGCTCTACGGCGCGGCCAAGGCGCGCGCGATCCTGGCGCCCGTCAACTGGCGCCTGGCGCCGCCCGAGATCGCCTACATCGTCAACGATTGCGCAGCCGAGGTTCTGTTCGTCGGGCCGGAATTCGTCGATGGTCTACGCGCCTTCGCGCATCAGCTGACCACCGTGCGCCACATCGTGGCGATGGAGGGCGCGACCCTGGAGTGGCAGGATTTCTCCCGATGGCGCGACGCGCAGAGCGCGGCCGAACCGGACAGAACGCCGATGCCAGACGACGTCGCCATCCAGCTGTACACATCCGGCACGACCGGCCACCCGAAGGGCGTGATGCTGTCGCATCGCAACCTCTGCCAGCCGCGCAAGCGCGAGGAGGACGATACGCGCGAGTGGAACGTCTGGACGCCGGACGACGTGTCGCTGATCGCGATGCCGGTGTTTCACATCGGCGGTTCGGGCGCGCAGATCTGGGCGATGTATGCGGGGGCGAAAAGCGTGATCCGCCGCGAATTCGACCCCGCCACCGTGCTCGACGATTTCGTGGCGCACGGCATTTCCAAACTGTTTCTGGTCCCGGCGGCCATGCAGTTCATCGTGCGCCTGCCGCAGGCGCGCAGCGTCGATTATTCGCGGCTGAAGTTCATGATGTACGGCGCCTCGCCAATTCCGCTCGATCTCCTGCGCGAGTGCATGGACGTGTTCGGCTGCGGGTTCGTGCAGATGTACGGCATGACGGAGACGACCGGCACGATCGTCGCGCTCGAACCCGAGGATCATACGCCGGAAGGGTCCCCCCGCATGCGTTCGGCCGGCAAGCCGCTGCCGGGCGTGGAGGTGGCCATTCTCGATGCCGAGGGGCGGCAGTTGCCGCCGCGCGAGGTCGGCGAGATCGCAACGCGCTCGGTCTCCAATATGGTGGGCTACTGGAACCTGCCGGAGGCGACGCGGCGCACGATGGGCGCGGACGGCTGGCTGCGCACGGGCGACGCCGGCTATCTCGACGAGGACGGATATGTCTATGTGCACGACCGTGTGAAGGACATGATCATTTCCGGCGGCGAGAACGTATATCCGGCGGAAGTGGAGAACGCGGTGTTCGGCCATCCGGCGGTGGCGGAGGTCGCCGTCATCGGCGTTCCGGACGACACGTGGGGCGAGTCGGTGAAGGCCGTCGTGGTGCTGAAGGACGGGCAGACGGCGACAGACGACGAGATCATGGCGTTCGCGCGCACGCGCATCGCCGGCTACAAGACGCCGCGCTCGGTCGATTTCATCGATGCCCTGCCGCGCAATCCCTCCGGCAAGATTCTCAAACGCGAATTGCGCGCGCCCTACTGGGCCGACAAGGACCGGCAGGTCAACTAGCCCACCGCCGCACCGCACGACGCGCCGCGCCCTTCGCGGCGGTTTTCTTTCGCCGGAGCCTCATGCACATGACCACGCATCCGCTCGACGTCGCCACCCGGCTCGCGCGCGGCCCGGACGGGCTGCTGTACGGCGCGACCCTTCGCGATTACGCCAACATGAGCGGCCCGTTCGGCGGCGCGACGGCGGCGACGCTTCTTAACGCCGTCATGATTGACGAACGGCGCCTGGCCGATCCGGTGGCGTTGACGGTCAATTTCTGCGGGCCGATCGCCGACGGCGCTTTCGGCATATCGACGCGACTGGCGCGCGGCGGCCGCACCACGCAGCACTGGACGGTCGAACTGTCGCAGAACGGCGACGTCGCGGCCACGGCAAGCATCGTTTGCGGCGCGCGCCGCGCCTCGTGGTCGCATTTCCCGCAAGCCGCGCCGCAGGCGCGCCCGCGCAGCGCCACGCCCGCCCCTCCCGCCGTCGCGCCCAACTGGGTCTCGCGCTATTCGTTCGATTTTCTGGAGGGCGCGCTCGACCGCTTCCCGCGCGCCGACGGCGAAATCCGCAGCGCGCGCTCGCTGTTGTGGATGCAGGACGCGCCGGCGCGCCCGCTCGATTTCCTGTCGCTCGCCGCGCTGTCGGACGCCTTCTTCGTGCGCATCATGCATGTGCGCGGCACGTTGCAGCCGATGGCGACGGTGACGATGACGACCTATTTCCATGTCGGCGCGGAGGAGATCGGCAGGCTCGGCGCGGCGCCGGTGCTGGGAGAGGCGGACGCGGCCGTGTTCCACGACAATTTCGCCGACCAGACCTGCGCGTTGTGGAGTGAGGGCGGCCGGCTGCTGGCCAACGGCGTGCAGGCGGTCTGGTACAGGGACTAGCGCAGATCGCCTTTGCGCGCGCATGATGCTTTCCGTGACCGGGCGGGCGGAGGATCGATGCGGCCTTCTGTGCTGATGCTGACATTCGCCGATCCGCGCGCCGAACAGGCCTATCAGCAGGATCGCATCGCCTATCGCATCATGAACACGCGGTTCACCGCGATCGTCGTGGCGGTCATGTGGTCGGCGTTCGGCGTTCTGGACCTGCTGCTTCTGCCTGACCAGACGTGGGCGGCCTTCGGTGTGCGGCTGGCCGGCGTTCTGCTGGCGCTGGCGATCATGGCCATGACATGGCTGCGCGCGCCGGGGCGATGGATCGGCCCTTACGCCTTCGCGTTCGTCGCCATCAATATCGTGCTCGTGTTCGCGCTCAAGCTCACCATTCCGCCGGAAGCGGACCCCGCCTTCCGCACGCTGTCGCTGTTCATGCTGGTGTCGTCCGCCTCATTCGTCGTCACGGGCGCGCCGTTCGTGCAGGGCGCGGTCGCGGCGGGCATGAGCTGGGTCGGCTATGCGATCATCGCCGGGTTCATCAAGCCGGAATCGCGCGAGGTGTTCAGTTACGAACTGGCCTTCCTCGTCTGCAGCGCCATCATTACCGGCATTTCGGCCTATATGCTGGAGCGCACCGAGCGCGTGTCGTTCCAGCGGCGCGAGGCGCTCCGGCGCGCGGAGCTGGAAATCCGCAATCTGCTGCACAATGTGCTGCCGCCGAGCATCGCCGATCGCAAGGGCGCGGGCGAAATCGTGATCGCCGATTCCTACGACAGCATCAGCGTGCTGTTCGCCGACATCGTCGGGTTCACCTCGCGCACCGAAAACATGCATTCGGACGAGGTCGTGCGCGTGTTGAACGAACTGTTCTCGCGGTTCGACGCCATCGTCACCGCGCGCGGCCTGGAGAAGATCAAGACCATCGGCGATTGCTACATGGTCGCCGGCAGCGTTCCCGAATCCCACCCCGACCACGCGCGCGATATCGCGGCCGTCGCGCTGGCGCTGCGGGAAGAAACGAAAGCCATCCGCTTTCCGGACGGCGCGCCGATCGAAATCAAGATCGGCATGTCCACAGGGCCCGCGACGGCGGGCGTCATCGGCCAGACGAAATTCCTGTTCGATGTGTGGGGCGACACGGTCAACACGGCGAGCCGGCTGGAGAACCAGGCGCAGCCGGGTGAAATTCTCCTCAGCGAGCCGATGCGCGCGGCGATCGGCGACGCATTCGTGTGCCAGGGGCCGTATGTGGTCGAGGTCAAGGGCAAGGGCGCGACGCCGGCCTGGCGGCTCTTGGCGGCGGGGGCTGGAGCGCGTGCGGCCGATTGACTAACGTCGAGCGGTCGGGAAGGCAGGGGAGGAACGCCGCATGAGCGTCGGCAGCACGAACGAACGTTTTGCGAAAACCAATGGCGTCGAGCTCTGCTACGAGACGTTCGGCGATCCGGCGCGACCCCCGCTCGTCCTCATCATGGGGCTGGGCGCGCAGATGGTGCTGTGGGACGACGAGTTCTGCGAACAGCTCGCCGCGCGCGGTTTCCATGTCGTGCGCCTCGACAATCGCGACATCGGGCGATCCTCGCGCATCGACCGGCCGGTTAAGATCGACTTTCCCGATCTCATGCAGAAACAGGCGCGCGGCGAGAAGATCGACGCGCCCTATACGTTGCGCGACATGGCGGGGGACGTCGTCGGGCTGATGGATCACCTGGGCGTCGCGCGCGCGCATACGGTCGGCGCGTCGATGGGCGGCATGATCGGTCAGGAAATGGCCATGCATTTTCCCGACCGCCTGCTGTCGCTCACCTCGATCATGTCCTCGACCGGCAATCCCGCGTCGCCGCCGCCGACGCCCGAGGCGGCCGCCGTGCTGCTGACGCCGCCGCCCACCACGCGCGAGGAATATGTCGCGAGTTTCGCCAGGACCTGGCGCGTGCTGCGCGCGGGCGCGTTTCCGCAGGACGAGGCGAAGGACGCCGCGCGCGCCGCTCGCATCTGGGAGCGCGGCCTCAATCCGATGGGCGTGGCGCGGCAGATGCTGGCGGTGTTCGCGTCCGGCGACCGGCGCGCGGGGCTTGCGCATGTGCGCGCGCCGACGCTCGTCGTGCACGGCGATGTCGATCCGCTCGTGCGGCTGGAGGCGGGCAAGGACACGGCGGCCAGCATTCCGGGGGCGCGACTTATCGTGGTGTCGGGCATGGGCCATGCGCTGCCAATCGCGCTGTGGCCGCAGATTCTGGATGCGGTGGCGGGGCATGCGATGTCGGCGGGCTGACGCACATCGGCGATGGCCAAGGACGCAAACATATGGCAACATTTCGTTCGGTCGGGAGTTGAACAGGCGAAGCGCTGGCGCCCTCGGGCGCGCAAACAGGGAGAAACCATGTCGGCAGCCGCGCAGGCCCTGCGTCCCCCCTCGCGCCTTCTCATGTTGATGGAAGGCCGGGCGCTGCCCGAATTCGGCGCCTTTTTGGGCGCCCTTCCGCTGCTCAATCTCGCCCCGCATGGCGACGGCCACCCGGTGCTGGTTCTGCCGGGGCTGGTGACGAGCGACCGCACCACCATGCCGTTGCGCGCGTTTCTGGCGAGCCGCGGCTACGGGGTTTCTGGCTGGAACCAGGGTCGCAACTTTGGTCCGCGCGCGGGCGTCGAACGACGCATGGTGGATCAGGTGAAACGGCTCGCCGACCGGCACGGCCGCTCCGTCAGTCTCGTGGGATGGAGTCTTGGCGGCCTTTATGCGCGCCAGCTCGCCAAGATGCTGCCGCAGGAGGTGCGCGCCATCATCACGCTCGGCAGTCCGTTCGCGGGCGATCCGAAGGCGACGAATGCGTGGCGTCTGTACGAATTCGTGAGCGGGCAAAAGGTGGAGGAGGCGCAAAACCACGCGACCGGCCCGGTATCGGAGCCGCCGCCCGCGCCCACCACCGCCATCTACAGCCGCACAGACGGCATCTGCGACTGGCGCCTGTGCGTGGAGAAGGACGGCCCGCTGACCGAGAGCATCGAAGTGCGCGCCAGCCATTGCGGCCTCGCGCATCATCCGGCCGTCGTCTACGCCATCGCCGACCGACTTGCGCAGAGGGAAGGCGCCTGGAAAAAATTCGAGCGCGCCGGCTGGCGCGCGGCGGTCTATCGAGAGCCCCACCGACCGTAGAAGACGGCGCGCCAGCGCCGCGCTCGTTGGGCGACGATGTTCTTGCGGGCGGCTGCGCCCGCGCGCCGGGGGAGGGCGAGCCATGACGGACAAGGCGAAGGATCCGGCCGACGCTTTTCGCGAGTTTCTCGGCCAGTGGGAGCGCGGCGTCAACGAGTTCGCCAACAAAGCGATGGAATCCGAACAATTCTCGCGCGCCATGCACACGGCCTCGACCGCCGCCGTCGGCGCGCGCGCCGGCCTGAACGCGGCCATGGAGCGCTATTTCACGGCCATGAACCTGCCGAGCAAGAACGATCTCGTGAGCATCGGCGCCGCCATCCAGGCGCTGGAGGCGCGCGTCGACCGGATCGCCGACCTGCTGGAGCGGATCGCCGCGCGCGCGGGCGTGGAGGCGGCGCGCGCCCCCGCCGCGCCGAAGCCGGCGCGCACGCGCAAGCCGCCGCCGCGCGCGGCGAAAGCGGACGCAGCGCCCGCGCCGCCCGCGCCGCCCTCCGCCGCGCCGGCCGGCAAGCCCGCGCGCAAGGCGAGGGCGAAATCGTGAGCGCCGCCGACCGCATCGGCGAGCGCATTCGCCAGGAAGTGGACCGCGCGATCCAGCGCAACATCAAGGGCGTCGAATATTTCGCATCGCCCGGCCCGGTCGTCGGCGCCACGCCCAAAGACGTGCTGATGTCGCGCGGCACCATGCAGCTCTATCACTACGCGCCGATGACGGAGGACGTGTATCGCACGCCCATCCTTCTGGTGATGGCGACGACCAACCGCGGCTACATTTTCGATCTCGCGCCGGGCATGAGTCTCGTCGAATTTCTGTTGAAGCGCGGCTACGACGTGTTCCTGCTCGACTGGGTTGCGCCGGCGGCCTCGGAAAAGAACCTTCGCATCGAAGATTACACGCTCGGATTCATTCCCGATTGCATTCGCCGCGTGCAGGAGGAAACGGGGGAGACGGACGTGAGCGTCGTCGGCTATTGCTTCGGCGGCGTGCTGTCGCTCATCTACGCCGCCCTGCATGCGGGCGGGCCGATGAGGAACCTCGCCTGTTTCACTACGCCGATCGACTTCTCGCAGATGACGCTGTTCAGCAACTGGTCGGACCGGCGGTATTTCGACGTGGACAAGCTGGTCGACAGCGTGGGCAACGTGCCGCCGCAGATGATCTTCGCTTCGTTCGAAATGTTGCGGCCGGCCTCGCGCGCCGTCGCGCAGGTGACGTTGTGGGACAACATCTGGAACGACGAATATGTCCGCAACTACCGGTTGTTCGATCGGTGGGCCACCGACACGTTGCCGCTGGCGGGCGAGTATTTTCGTCAGATCGTGAAAGAGCTGATGTGGGACAATAAGCTTTTCACGGGCGAAATGACGGTCGGCGGCCGGCGCGTCGATCTTTCCAGCATCGAGGTTCCGGTCTTTCACGCGGTCGCCGAACACGATCATATCGTTCCCTACGAGGCGGCGCGCCATCTCGTCGCGCGCGTGGGTTCGTCCGACAAGACGGAAGTCGTGCTGAAAGGCGGCCATGTGAGCGTGGTCGCCGGCGCGAACGCGCTCAAACGGCTGTGGCCCAAACTTGACGAATGGCTGGGGGAGCGTTCGGTATGACCAGGAGACCGTATCCGCTGCGCGTGACCCATAGCGAGGGCGAAGTCGAAATCCGACCGATGACGGCCGCCGACGAGGCGGCCGTGCTCGCTTTCGCGCAACGCCAGAACGCGCACGATCTGTTGTTTCTGCCGCGCGACATCAGTGCGCCGAAAGTGCTGTCGGCGTGGATCAAGGAAATCGAGCGCGGCGGCATGACGAGTCTGGTGGTGGCGCGCGGAGCGGATGTGGTCGGCTGCGGCGCGCTGGCGCGCGATCCGCTGTCGTGGTCGCCGCATGTGGGGGAAGTGCGCGTGCTCGTCGGGCGCGAGGTGCGCGGCGAAGGCGTCGGCCGCGCGTTGAGCCAGGAGATGTTCGCGCTCGCGCTGGAGGCGGGGCTGGAGAAAATCGTCGCGCAGATGACGGTCGATCAGGTCGGCGCGATCGGCGTGTTCGAGGGTCTGGGGTTTCGCGCGGAGGCGCTCCTGCGCGAACATGTGAAGGACCGCGAAGGCCGCAGGCACGACATCGTGGTGCTGGCCCACGACGTGGCCGAGGCGCTCGCCCGGGTGCAAGCCTATGGGCTCGGGGCCGTCCCTTCCGCCTGACTAGCCTCTGCTTTTCATGATCATCCGGTGCGCGGGCGCAAGCTTGTGCGTTGCATTATTTTAATGTTGCAATGCAACATGGGCTGCGTTATATTGCATTTGTTCTGGGCTGTTCGGGACAGGACACAGCCATAGCTCGACGAGGATGGAGAGTGAAATGACCAAGACGGTTTCCAAGAAGTCCGGCGCCGCGCAACCGGTGATGGACGCGTTCAAGTCCGCTCAGCCCAAGATGGAAGTTCCGGAAGCCGCGCGCGATCTGGCCAAGCGCGCCGCCGAGACGGTGCTTGAGCGCGCCGAATCGATCAACGCCGGCGCCGAACAGGCGACCGCCGCGATCGAAAGGGCCGCCACCGACACCGTCGCCAATGTCGCCAGGATGACCCGCGACATTCAGGCCGCCGTCTACGACGACGCCAAGGCCGCGATCGCTGCGTTCGAGAACGTGGTCGCCGCCAAGTCGCTCGGCGAAGCCGCCCAGATTCAGATCGACTATCTCCGCGCCCGTTCGGACGTGACGGTCGCCCGCGTGAAGACGATCGCCGATTTCCTCACCAAGGCCGCCGAAGATGCGGTGAAGACCGCGCAGGACAATTTCGCCAGGCTGACCTCCAAGGTCGACAAGGCCGCGTAAGCGTTCCGTTTCGCGTTCATCGAAGCCCGCAGGCCGCCGCCTGCGGGCTTTTGTTCGTCAGCCCGCCCAGACGTCCAACACGTAGCGGTTGCGCGCGCCCATGTCGGCGATCCAGCTCTCTCCCTGCGCGGCCGTGGCGCCGGCGCGTTCGCAATAGAGATCGACGAGCGCGCGCTTGACGTCCGGCTCCATGCGTCCGCCGTCGCCGCACACATAGATCGTCGCGCCGGCTTCGATCAGGCGCCACACCTCGTCCCTCTCGCGCCGGATCAGATCCTGCACGTAGACGCGCGGAGCATCGGGCGCGCGCGACAGGGCGACGTGCAGATCGACAATGCCGTCGGCGGCGTATCTGCGCAGTTCGTCCGCGTAGAGAAAATCCTCATCGGCGCGCCGGCAGCCGAAGAACAGCATGGCCGGGCCGAGCGCGGCGCCGCCGCTCCTGCGATGCGCGCGCTCCTGCAGGAAACCGCGAAACGGCGCCAGGCCGGTGCCGGGGCCGATCATGACGAGCGGCGTCGCCGGATCGTCCGGCAGGCGGAAGCCCGCTCTGGTCTCGCGCACCGTGGCGAAGACCGTTTCGCCGGCGGCGCGGCCGGCGAGATAATGGGAGCAGACGCCGCGATAGGTTCCGCGCCCCGAACGCGCCGGCCCTTCCACTACGGCGACTGTCACGCTGCACCGGCGCGGATCGTGCGCCGGCGACGACGAGATGGAGTAATAGCGCGGCTGCAACAGCGGCAGCATTTCGAGAAACGCCGCGAACGGCAGTTCGCAGGCGGCGTGTTCCTCCAGCAAATCGTAGACGGATTTGCGTTTGGCGAGCACTTCGGCGCGGTAGAGCGCGTCCTCGTCGTCGCGCGCGAGCGCTTCCAGTTTCGCGCGCGTCATGGGGCAGCGCGTGTGCTCCGCCATCATCTGGATCTGTTTGCGCGTGGCGGGCTGCTGCAATTCGACATAATCGGTCAACAGCCGGCCGACCGAGAGGGTCTCGTCCACCGGCAGCAGCGCGCGCCGCCCTTCGGCGCCATGCAGGCGAACCTGCGTTTCCGGCGCGAGGCCGAAGCGCGCCGCCACATCGGCGACGAGCCGCGCATCGTTGCGCGGAACGATCGCCAAATGGTCGCCCGCGCGGTAGTCCGTCGCTTGGTCGAGCGCGATCTCGATATGGCGTGTGGAGCGCCCGCAGTCGCGCGCGATCAGTTCGCGATTTTCCAGAATGCGCACGGCGCGCGCGCCGACCGAGCCGATGGCGGCGCTGGCGGCGTGGCTCGTCACCGGCTCCACAGTGTAAAGCGGCTGCGATCGCGTTTCACGATCGAGCCCCGTCTCCAGTCCAAACGCCCTGGCGGCGACCGGTCGCAGCGCGGCGAACCAGCTTTCGAACTGTCCGTCGAGATCCTCGCGCGCATCGCCCTCGCCGCGCGGGGCGAGTCGTTCGCCGCCGAGCGCGGCTATGCGCTCGTCGATCAGACGCGGCACGGATTGATAGGTCGCCACCCATTCGCGGTTGCCGCAGCCGAACACGACATAGCGCAGGCCCTTGAACGCATCGGCGCCGGCGCGGTTCTGCAACCAGTCGACGAATTTCGCCGCATTGTCGGGCGGCGCGCCGTTGTATGACGCGCAGACCAGGACAAGGCCGCCGTCTTTGGGCGGCGCGCCCGCAAAATCGTCGAGCGCGCCGAGGGTTGTGGCGAAACCGTTGATTTCCGCCGTTTCCGCGATGCGGTGGGCGATGTCCTCGGCCGTCCCGAGATTGGAGCCGTAGAGCACGGTCAGCGGCGTGTCGTGTTGCGGTCGTGCGAGCGGCGCGGCGGTTGGCGCGGCCGGCGCGGTCGAGACGCTGACCGGCGCCGCCGCGCCGCGTTCGTGCGGCTGACGCGGGCGCACCCTGATCCTGAACCCGTCGGGCTTGATGGTCAGCGTTTCTTTCAGTTTCAGTTGGTAGCGCAGGTGGTCGACCAGCGTGTAGCGCTGGAGGATCATGCCGAGCGCGAGCGCGGCCTCATGCATGGCGAAGGCGCGGCCGATGCACGCGCGCTGGCCGTTGCCGAACGGTTTGAACGCATGGGAGGGGCGCGCGGCCTCGGCCTCGCGCGTGAAGTTCTCGGGGTCGAACACATCGGCGCGCGGACCCCAGACGCCCGGGTCGCGATGCAGCGCGCCGACCAGCACGTTGATGCCTATTCCCTTGCGCAGCCGATAGCCGCCGATCGTCTCCTCGTTGTACGGGTAGAGACCGAAGGCCGGCGCTGGCGGCCACAGCCGCAGGCTTTCCTTCAGGACTTGCGAAATATAGGTCAGTGGCGAAACCTGCGCGTAGGTCGGCGCGACCGACGGATCGGGTCCGAGCACGCGGTCGACCTCCGCATAGGCCTTCGCGAGAACATCCGGGTTCTTCAACAGCGCATACAGCGCGAACGAGAGCAGGCCGCTCGTCGTCTCGTGGCCGGCGATGAGGAACGTATTGATCTGATAGCGGATGTTGACGTCGTCGAGCTGCTCTCCAGTCGCCTTGTCGACGCCGGAGAGCATCGCGTTCAGCAGATCCTTCTGCGCCCCCGCCGCCATTTTCTCGCGCCGCTCGCGCACGAGATCGTCGACCATCGCGTTCATGAACGCGACGTCCTCCTCCATGGTGTTGAGGCGACCGCGCATCATCAGATGTTCGAGCGGCAGGCCGCGCTGCATCATGATTGTTTCGAGCGAACGCACCAGCGCCTCGACGAACGGGTGATAGTCTCGCCGGTAAAACGAATTGAACCGATAGTCGAAGCCGCAGACGCCGATGGTGTCGAGAGTCAACGCCGTCATGTCATGCACGACGTCGATCTCGTCGTCGGGGTTCAGGCGCTCCCACTTCTTGCAGAGCTGGTCGGCGATATCGACCATGGCGGGATGATAGGACTGCATCGCGCGCCCGCCGAACGGCGCCAGCAGGATGTTGTGCGCTTTCGCCCAGTTCGGTTCCTGCGTCTTGGCGGTGAACAGTCCGTCGCCGCCGATGGCGCGCACGCGGTAGAGCGGTCCCCGCACGGCCTTGTCGAACCGCTTTTCGTCGCACAGTTCCTTCACGAGGTCCGCGCCCCAGACGAAAATCAGCGGCGCGCCCATGATGTCGAGCTGGAAGATCGGTCCAAGCTGCCGAGCGTAGGCGAGGAGGCTCTGCACGGGCGCGTGTGTGTCGAGCGACAGCGCATGGCCGACCAGCGGCTTGCGCGGCGGCTGCGGAATACGCGGCGCCGCATCTGTTTGCGTCATGATCATTTCCCTCGATCGACGAGCCGTCGGTTGCGGCTTTTCTTTCACGATACCATCGCGGCCGGTCGGGCGGAACGGGCGGCGCGGGTTGCCGCGCGTTCGCACGGGGGTTAGCCTCGCGCGCGCATCTGCGATGGCGCCGCGTGCGATGTTGCATGTGCGAACTCATTCAGGGGGCGCGCTCATGGCGTCGGCGCATACGACGAAGTCCGAAGCCGGCGCGCCGCGCGAGCGCCCGCCTTCCATCTGGCTCATGCTTGCGGAAGGACGCGCGTGGCACGAGCTGGGCGCCTCGATCGCGCTCGGTCCGCTGCTCATGACCGCGCCGCGCGGCGATCGCCATCCGGTTCTCGTGCTGCCGGGGTTCCTGGCGAGCGACAGATCGACCCTGCTGCTGCGCCGTTATCTGCGCGCTCTCGGTTACGACGCCGTCGGCTGGGAGCTCGGTCGCAACATCCACGGCTTCTATGGCGCGCGGGACAGGTTGCGCCGCCGGTTCACACGTTTTCACGAATTGACCGGCCAGAAAGTATCGCTGGTCGGGTGGAGCATGGGCGGCGTCTTCGCGCGCGACCTGGCGCTCGCCATGCCGCAGGCCGTGCGCAGCATCATCACGCTGGGCAGTCCGATCGTCGGCGATGTTTCGGCCACCAATGCGCGCCGCCTGTACGAACAGGTGACGGGCGAGGAGATTTCCGATGCGCTGCCGGAGGATTTGCGCGCGGTCGGCCGCCCGATGCCGGTTCCCGCCACCTCCATCTTCTCGCGTTCGGACGGCGTGGTGCACTGGCGCAATTCGCTCGCCCCGGAAGGTCCGTGCGCGGAGAACATCGAAATTCTGTTCGCCAGCCACCTCGGCATCGGCGTCAACGCTGCCGCCCTGTGGGCGGTCGCCGACCGGCTGGCGCAGGCGGAGGGCGCGTTCGCGCCGTTCGCGCGCAATGGCCCGTTCGCCATGTTCTATCCCCGCCGGTAGCGCGTGGCGCGGGTCGTTACAAAATGCGTTTGGCGACCGGCGCCGCGGCCTCCCTGCGTTCGACCAGACGCGACTGCACGAGGTCTTCGGCAAGATCGATCTTGTCGGCGCGGCAGCGGCCGACACGCTCGCCGGCGCTCGACGTGCGAATGTCGCAGGCGACCTTGCGCCCGCGCGCGACGATGGCGAGCCGCGCGACAATGCGTTCGATGCACGTGACCTCGACGCCGTCCAGCCTGCGGCACAGACGCCCCGGTTCCGGCAAACCGACGCCGGCGAGCGAAACGACTTCGCCGCGAACGATCAGGCGCCCATCGTCCGTCACCTCCACATCCGCGGACAAGGCGTTAACCGTGCGTGGCGCCTGCGGCGGCGCGGCGACGACCGATAACGCAGGGTCCGGATCGTACGCTGCGGGCGGGGGCGGCGGCGACGGGGCGCGCGCGACATTCTTAACCATGCCTGCCGAAAGCGCCGGCAAGACGGGCATGACGAGCGTTGCGACGGCGACGCGCGGCGCCTGACGAACCGCTTGCGGGGCGGCGGCGAAGGCTGGCGCGGGCGCCGGGCGCGGCGCCACGACGAGCAGCGCCAATCCCAGCGCCACAGGCCCAAGAAACAATCCATACGTGAGTTTCTGAACCACCGCCCGCGATGGAGCGCCGACTACGCGATAGGTCGACAGCATGGACGCCTCGTGCCGCGTGATGAATGCAACGCTGAACGGAGCGCACGAAGTTCTTGCGCTTCTCTCCGGGAATTGGCGCAAATTGTAAGCATTTACGGGCTGCGCGTCGCGCCGGAAGTCGATCCGTAAAATTAGACGCGACTTCATAGCAAAGGCGAATGTTTAAATTTGCTTCCCGCTTTGTGCGCGCAGGCGTTCATGTTTCCATAACGCCAGTTGCAATCCGAAAAAGGCAAACGCGCGTGCGTCTCAAGCTGAGTGTGATGGCCCCGGCCGCGGTGGTGCTTGGACTGAGCTCTGTCTATGCCGCGCGCACCTGGGTCGAACGTCAAGTCGCCCAGCGGATGGAAGCAGTGCAGGTGCGCGCGCCGGCGCAGGCGACGGCCTCGTTCGGCGCCATCGTGGTGGCCGCCGAGCCGCTGGCGTTCGGCACGGTTCTCACCCGCGCGCAGCTGCGCGAGATTCCCTGGCCGAAAGACAATCAACTGCAGGGATCGTTCTCCTCGATCGACCAGATGCTCGACGGCAAGACCAAACGTGTCGCGCTGTCGGCCATGCAGAGCAACGAACCCGTTCTGTCGAGCAAGATCACCGGGCCCGGTCAGCGGGCCAATCTCGCGGCGGTGATCGACGCAGACCACAAGGCGATCACGGTGCGCGTCGACGACGTCATCGGCGTCGCCGGCTTTCTGCAGCCCGGCGACCGCGTGGACGTTCTGCTGTCCCGCAAACTGCCGCAGGGCGATGCGGAAGCCGATGTCGTTCTGCAAAATCTCAAAGTGCTCGGCGTCGACCAGACGGTCGACGACCGCGCCGGCAAGCCGGCGGTCGCACGCTCGGTTACGCTGGAAGTGGAAACCGACCAGGCGCAGCGCCTCGTCGTCGCCCAGAATATCGGCTCGCTGACGCTGGTGCTCAGGCCGATCGGCGCTGCGCAGTCGCAGCCGCATCGCCGCGTATCGGCGAGCGATCTTCTTCAAACGCGACGCATCGCGAACGAAGCGGTCGTCGCGCCGCGCGTCACCGTCGGGGTCATCCGCAACCTCGCGCGCCAGGACTACAACGTTCCCGCACACGGACACAGTCCGTCGGCAAATCCTTGAGGAGAGCGGTCTTGAGTATCGTTCGTACAGGCGCAAGCGGTCTGATGCGGTTTCGCCATTTCGTCGGCCGGCTGTCGATCGCGCCGATCGCCTTGTCCTTCGTTCTGGCCGCGACCGTCGCGGCCGACAGCGCGCAGTCGGTCCGGCGGGTGGCGCTCGCCGGCAAGGCCGTCACGCAGAACGTGTCGAAAGGCGCAACGACCACGTTGCAGACCGATCTGCCCTATGTCGATCTGGTGGTAGGGGACCCGGAGATCGCCGATGCGATGCCGCTGACCAATCATACATTCTACGTGCACGGCAAGAAGGTCGGCTCGACAACCGTCTCCGCCTACGATGCGGAGCGCAAGCTCATCGGCACGATCGATCTGGAGATCGGTCATTCGACAAACCGGCTGCGCGACGAACTGCGCCGGCGTATCGGCGTCAATTCGGTCAACGTGTCGTCCGTCAACGGCCGTGTGCTGCTGAGCGGAACCGTGCCGAACGCCATCGCGCTCGACCGCGCGGTCACCATCGCCAAACAATTCGACAACGAAGTCCTCAATCAGATGACGATCAGCGAGCCGCAGCAGGTGATGCTGGAGGTGCGATTCATCGAAGCCTCTCGGCAGGCCACGAAGGAGCTGGGCGTGCGGTGGGACGTCGCGTCCAGGCGCCTTAACGGCTTTTCCGGCACGGCCGGGCTTCTGTCGGGGGCGACGCCGTTCGGCGCCATTCTGGGCCAGCTGCTGTCGGGCGGCACGTCTGTCGACGTGCTGGTGCAGGCGCTCGAAGGCAAGGGGCTGGCGCGCCGGCTCGCCGAACCGAACCTCACCGCGCTGTCGGGACAATCGGCGAGCTTCCTGGCCGGCGGCGAGTTCCCGTTCCCGGTCGCGATGCCCAACGGCACGATGTCGGTCGAGTTCAAGAAGTTCGGCGTCGGCCTCAATTTCATGCCGACCGTGCTCGCCAACGGCGTCATCAATCTCAAGATCGAGCCGGAAGTGAGCCAGATCGACACGACCAATTCCGTGACGGTCGCGGGCATCACCATCCCGAGCCTCGTCGTGCGGCGCCTGAGCACGAACGTCGAGCTGAAGGATGGTCAGAGCTTCGCGCTCGCGGGCCTCTTGCAGAGCGTCTCGTCGGAAAATCTGAATGCGCTTCCGTGGATCAACGATGTGCCGATCCTGGGCGCGCTGTTCCGGTCGACCGCGTTCGAACGTCGCGAGACGGAGCTGGCGGTGCTCGTCACGCCGCGCCTGGTGCGGCCGGTGCGGCCGGGCGAGAGGCTGCATTCGCCGCTGGACGCCACCGTCTCGGCCAACGACGTCGACCGGTTCCTCTTCGGCAAACAGGAAGTCACGGCGCCGGAAGTGCGCTTCGCGCAAGGCCGCGCCCCGCGCGTGACGGGCGGCCATATTCTCGAAACGGGAGCAAGCAATGCCGCGCGTTACTGACCTTCGCCTGATGCGCCTCGTCGCGTGCGCGCCCGTGCTGTTGCTCGCAGGATGTCTCGATCCTTTTCGCCGTGCGGACGATCTGTGGTCCTATTCCGGCAATGCCGTGGCCGCCAACAAGCTGGCGCAGACGATAGATCCCTGGCCGCGCGCCGCGCGCGATCCGCATTTCGTGACGAATGGCGCGCGCATCGGCGAGGCCATGCAACGCTATCGCACCAATCAGCCGCCGGTCGCGCCCCCCGCGGCCGCGCCCTCGACGAGGTGAGATCATGAGCTCAATTCTCCTCGTCAGCACGGACGCCGCGCTGGCCAGGTCGCTTGGCGAGAGCATGAAAGCCGCCCCCGGCTTCGCGCTCGCGGTCCACGCGGCGGGCGTGGAAGCGCCGGTCGATCCGCAACAACTGGCGCAGGCGCAAATCGTCGTCGTCGATCTCGACGCCGGCCGGCGCGACCATCTCGTCGCCTTGCAGGCGATGATGATGCAGTCGAGCGGACAGACCTTCATCGTGGTGCTTTCGGAACCCTGTTCGGACGCGGTGCAGCGCTGGTTCCTGCAAATTCGCGTGCACGATTTCCTGCGCAAGCCGATCTCCGGCGCCGACGTTCTGGCGGCGTGCGCGCGACTGATGCGCGGGGCGCTGGAGCCGCCGACCGACCACACGCAGGTGGCGTGTTTCCTGCCGGCCGCCGGCGGCGTCGGCAACACGACGCTGGCGATCGAGGCGGCCATGCAGATCCTTGGCGCCGCCAGCGACAAGAGTTCCGTGGCGCTCGTGGATCTCGACCTGCATAACGACGCCTGCGCCGACTATCTCGACCTCGAACCGCGACTTGATTTCGCAGAGATCGGCGAAAGTGGAGAACGGCTCGACGCGCAGTTGCTGGAAGCGATGATGACGCGACATGCAAGCGGATTGGCGCTGATCGCGGCGCCTTCGGTCGCTGGCCAGTTGCGACAGATTCAGCGCGCCGCCATCCTGCGCCTGCTGGACACGGTGGCCGCGCGGTTCGAGAACGTCGTCATCGACTTGCCGCGCATGTGGAGCGCCTGGACCGACGACATTCTGCTCGGCGCCGATCGCTGTTTCATCGTCACCGACATGACGGTGCCGGGCCTGCGCTTTGCGCGACGCCTGACGGAACAGCTCAACGCACGGCTGACGATGAAGGCGCCGGCGCGGGTGATCGTCAACCGTTTCGAACAACGCTTCATCTTCGGGTCCGGCCTCAAGCGCGGCGATGTCGCGCAGGCGCTCGGCGGCGCTTTCGCCGACGCCATCCCGAACAATTACCAGCTGGTGCGGGAAGCGATCGACCAGGGCGTTCCGCTAGAAACGGTCAAGCCGGGCAACAATGTCTCGGCCGCGCTCAGGCGCCTGGTCCTGGCGCGCCCGCAGGAGGAGAGGCGGGCGTCATGAGCGGACGTTTCGGAGTCGCGCTCAGGCAGGCGCCGCCGCCGCCCGTCGCTTCGCCGGCGGCTGCGCCTGTCGCGCCGTCGGCGGCGCCCGCGGCCGCTGCGCCGGTCGAGCCGCCGGAGACGCCGCGCGCGAGCGGATTCTCCGGCCAGAAGATGCTCGATGCGAAGGTGCGGCTGCATCGCGAACTGATCGAGGACATCGACCTCTCGGTCATGGAGCGCATGGCGCCGGAGCAGCGCCAGGAAGAGATCTTCAAGATCGTTTCCGAGCAGGTCAGCAAAGAGCGGCTGGCGATGACCGCTCAGGAGTTGCAGCAGTTCGCTTCCGAGATTCTCGACGAGATGATCGGGCTGGGACCGCTCGAGCCGCTGCTGAAAGACCCCACGATCAGCGACATTCTGATCAACGGGCACGAATGCGTGTTCGTGGAGCGGCGCGGCCTTCTGGAAGAGGCCTCCGTGCGCTTCGCCAACGAGGCGCACCTGCTGCGCATCGTCAACCGCATCGTGTCGGGCGTCGGCCGGCGCGTCGACGAATCCCAGCCGCTGTGCGACGCGCGCCTGCCGGACGGTTCGCGCGTCAACGTGGCGGTGCGTCCGATAGCGGTCGACGGGCCGCTGGTGTCGATCCGCAAGTTCTCCAAGAAGCCGCTCGGTCTCGACCGGCTGGTCGAGATCGGCGCCTTGCGCCAGCCGATGGCCGATCTTCTGTCGGCCGCCGTCGCCTCGCGCATCACGATGATCGTCTCCGGCGGCACGGGCTCCGGCAAGACCACGATGCTGAACGCTCTGTCGTCGTTCATTTCCGACCGCGAGCGTCTCATCACCATCGAGGATGCCGCGGAACTGCAGTTGCAGCAGCGGCATGTGGCGCGCATGGA
This sequence comes from uncultured Methylocystaceae bacterium, assembly GCA_937870755.1. Classification (GTDB taxonomy): domain Bacteria; phylum Pseudomonadota; class Alphaproteobacteria; order Rhizobiales; family Beijerinckiaceae; genus JAJXWB01. The sequence continues at coordinate 325,440 of CALMZV010000027.1, read as the reverse complement.
GACGCGCCCGCCCAATCTCGAGGGCAAGGGCGAGATCCGCCAGCGCGAACTGGTGAAGAACGCGCTGCGCATGCGACCCGAACGCATCATCCTGGGCGAGTGCCGCGGCGAAGAAGCGTTCGATATGCTCCAGGCCATGAACACCGGCCATGAAGGATCGATGGCGACGATCCACGCCAATTCGCCGCGCGAGGCGGTCTCGCGCCTGGAGCAGATGATCGGCATGGCGGGCCTGCCGATGTCGCAACAGAGCATCCGCACGCAGATCGCGTCCGCGGTGCGGCTGATCGTGCAATTGCAGCGCCTGAGCGACGGCACGCGGCGCGTGACGTCGATCGCCGAAATCACCGGCATGGAAGGTGACGTGGTGCAGATACAGGAAATCTTCCGTTTCGTGCGCACCGGCACGGACGCCGATGGAAAGGCGATCGGCCATTTCGCGGCGACCGGCATCCGCCCGCGGTTCCTGCAGGATCTCATCGCCAAGGGCATCGAGTTGCCGGCGTCCAATTTCGATCCTTCCAACGCCATGTAACGCCATGTTCGAATCGCTCGATCCGCTCTGGGTGCTCTCGGCGTCGGTGTTCGGCATCTCGCTGATCGTCGCCGACACGGCGTATCAGATTTTCTTCGCCACCGACCGCCGTCGCCGCATCAATCGCCGCCTTGCGGCGCTGGAGACGTCGGGCGCGCGCTCGGAAGTGGCGACACGCTTGCGGCGCGAGCGCGGGTTGTCGGGCGACGCGCTGGCGTTGTTGCGTCTGACGTGGTTGCGTCGGCTGGTCGTGCAATCGGGCGTGACGATCGGCGTGCGGGCGACGATCGGAGGCGCGCTGGCGTTCGGCGTCGTGGCGGCGCTCGGGCTGTCGTTCTGGTTCGACTTGTGGATCGCGGCGCCCATCGCCGTTCTGGTCGGCGTGGTCGCGCCGTTGTTCGTTCTCAAATTTCTGCGCGCGCGTCGCCAGCGGCGTTTCGCCGAGCAATTCGCCGAAGCGATCGACATCATCGTGCGCAGCCTGCGCGCCGGTCACCCGATCGCCGCCGCCATCAAGATGGCCGCGCGTGAAATGCCCGATCCGATCGGCACGGAGTTCGGCATGGTGGAAGACGAGATCACATTCGGTCTCGATCTCGAAACCGCCATGCGCAACCTGCAGGAACGCGTGGGGCAGGAAGACCTGCCGCTGTTCGTCACCTCCATCAGCATCCAGACGCAATCGGGCGGCAATCTCACCGAAATCCTCGGCAATCTGGGCGAGACGATACGGCTGCGCGCCAAGCTCAAACGCAAGGTGCGCGCCCTGTCCGCGGAGGGGCGCATATCGGCGATCATTCTGGGCGCGGTGCCGTTCGTGCTGTTCGGGGTGCTGCATGTCATCGCGCCTGAATTCTATGGCGCGCATTGGGGACATCCCTGGATCAGGATCGGCCTGTCGATCGCGGGCGTGTGGATGGCGGTGGGCTTCGTCATCATGCACAAGATGATCAATTTCCGGGCTTGAGCGATGAACGAGGCCGACTTCCTTTTCGATCTGCTGCGCGCCGACAGCGCGCTCATCGGCCTGGTCGGCGGCCTGATGGCGGTCGCCGGCATCGCTGTCGCGTTGTTTGCGATGACGCGGTCGCGGCGCGCCGTGCAATTGCGACTGTTGCAGGGCACGGCCTGCGATCGGGTGCGCCAGGAAAAGAGCGCGCCCGCGCCCGCGCCAAAGCAGATCGAAGCCTTCGTCGCCAGCATGGCGAACGGCGCGCTCGCGCAAGACCCCAAGACCAGCCGACTTCTGCGCAGCCAGTTGCTTCAGGCGGGCTTCTTCTCGCGGTCGGCGGTCGCCTATTTCTTCGTCGCGCGCATCGGCGCGGCCGGTTTCGGCGGGCTTGCGCTCTACGGTCTGACGCTTGTCCCGGAAGGTCCGGCCGAGTGGCTCGACCCGCTGGTGGCGGCGGCCATCGGCGCCGGCCTCGGCTATATGACGCCGCCGTTCGTGCTCGGCCGCATCATCAAGCGACGGCAGCAGGAGCACCGCACCGGCTTTCCGGATGTGATGGACCTGATGGTGGTGTGCGCGCAGGCGGGCCTGAGCATGGAAGCGGCCATCCAGCGCATCGGCGTCGAACTGCGCGACAGTTTTCCTTCGCTCAGCCAGCATCTGGAGATGACATCGCTGGAGTTGCGCAGCGGCAAGCCGCTGGCGCTGGCGGTGGAATCGCTGGGCGCGCGGCTCGGCATCATGGAGGCGACGTCCTTCGCCACGCTGCTCCAGCAGTCGGAGGAACTCGGCTCCAGCATCAGCGCGTCGCTGCGCGCCTACTCCGACGACATGCGCAACAAGCGCCTCATGAAGGCGGAGGAAAAAGCCTACTCGCTGCCGGCCAAGTTGGTGGTTCCCTTAACACTTTTCGTATTTCCTGTTCTGATCGTCGTGCTCATGCTGCCGGCCGCGGTCGCCGTGCGCGTGGCGGCGGGTTAAGCGGTCGGGGGACTTATGTCGCGGCGTATGATTTCTGCGGGGCTCGTGTTGCTCGCCGCCGTCCCGCTTGCGGGCTGCGAAACGGTCTCAGGCCCCCTGTTCAATCCTTCCGCGCTGGCGACGCCCGCGCCCGGAGAGCCGGCCGTGCGCGCGGAGGAGCCGAAGATGGCCCCGGCGGTCGCCCCCGATCTCGACAAGGCGCGACAGCACTTCCGCGATCGCAATTTCGGATTGGCCGAACAGACGTTCCGCGCGATCGTCGAGGGCGACGCGCGCAACGCCGACGCCTGGCTCGGGCTTGCGGCCAGTTACGACGAATTGCGGCGGTTCGATCTCGCGGACCGGGCCTACGGGCAGTTGCTCAAACTGACGGGGCCGACGCCGCAGCTCCTCAACAATCGCGGCTATTCCCACATGCTGCGCGGCAACTACAAGGCGGCGCGGCGCGATCTGATGGAAGCGCGCGCGAAGGATCCCGGCAATCCCCACGTGGCGCGCAACATCGCGCTGCTGTCGGGCCGCTGAACGTTACGCCGGCATCAAGCCGGGTGGCAGGCGCGCGCGGTAATTGCGAGCGAGGGCATGCCGAGTCGCGTGGCGAAAGCCAGATAGGGATAGGTCGCCGAAACCTGATTGCCGCAGGTCGTCTGCGCTGCGGTGAAGGCGCTCGCGGACACGGGCAGGCCAAGCGCATGGCGGGCGGCGTAGGATTCGATCGCCGCCTGCGAGGAGCAGATCGTCTTGTTGACGCTGGCGCAGCGGGCGGCCGCATTCGCGCCGTGCTGCAACGCCGTCGAAGCCCAGATCCAGAACGCGACCTGCACCAGGCCGAACAGCAGCAGCACGAACAGCGGCGAGGTCAGGCCGAATTCGACGGTCGAAGCGCCGCCGACGTGGCTGTGAAAGCGGCGGCCGCTCATTTGACTCGGATCGTCGCGCGGCCGGCGACGGTGGTCGTCACGCCGCCGGTGAAATAGGCGAAGAGGCGCGTGGACTGCGCGGAGGTCTGCACTCGGACATAATCGCCCGCTTCCTCGCCGGAGGCGCAGGTCGAACCGCAGGCGGCGGCGGCGACGTCGTCGCCGGTTGAGCAGCCGCAGAATTGCGCGGGCGGCGGATAGGCGGAGATGGCGGCGAAATTGGTCGCGCCGGCGACCACGCCGGCGATCGCCTGCGCGTCGAACCCGTTGATCGCCGCATATTGCGCGCCGGCCTGGGCGGCGGCCTGCACCTGCATGCGACGCCAGACCGGCAGGCCGAGATCGGCGACGCCGATGGCGCCGATCAGAAGAAACGGCGCGATGAGCGACAGTTCGACCGCGGCCGCGCCCGCCGCGTCGCGCAGGAACGCGCGGAACATCGCCGGCTTGCGTGGACGCGCGCGGATCATTCGACCAGCGCCGTGTTCGCGCCGCCGATCGCCTGCGTGCCGTATTTCGTGCAGTTGTTGGCGAGGCCGGAGTTGCCGGTGAAGGTGATCGTATCCGCGACGAGCTGGAGGCACGTGTTGTTGTTCATTGCGCCGCCGGCGTACATGATCTCGCCGGTCGGCGCATAGATGGCGCCCTCGAAATTCTGCGTCGAACCGCCGTTGAGCTTGAGGGCCGTGCCGGACGGGGCGTTGCGATCGGCGTAGAGCGCAATTCCTTCCATCTGGCCCGAGGTGGGGGCGGTGAGATTGATGGTCGCGCCGCCGTTGATGGTCGCTGTCGCGTAGCCGGACCCGGAACTCGATGTCAGGACGAGGGTCACGCCGTCGCCCGTCACCGTGGCGTTGCCGTTCACGGAGAAACTGCCGCCGTCGATGATGTAGACCCCCGGGTCGAGCGTGAGATTGGCGCCGGCGTTGATCTTCATGCCGCCGCAATAGACGCCGGGGCCGATCGTCTGTTTGCCCTTGCCGGTGAAATTGGTCTGCGTGCAGCCGGAATAGGCCGGCACGGTCAGTCTGGAATAGGGGTCGGCGACCGCGCGCGCGCCCGTGCGCAGGCCGTCTGTCGTCGTGATGTGGTCGGCGCCGGAGACGCCGCCGACGGTCGACACCGACGCCGCGCTGAGCGCGGAGTTTCCCACCATCGAGATCGCGCTCGCGTTGCTGGAATTGGCGATCAGGCTGCATCCGTTCAGGGCGATGTTGGTCGTGCCCTTGCCGCTGACGGCGCCGCTCGCGGTCTTGTTCAGCGCCAGCACGCAACCGGAGCCGGCCTTCGCAGCGATCGCGACCGCGCGGGCCGCGACGAGCACGCTCTGCGCGCTGAAGATGCGCGTGAAGAATCGCGGCTCGGCGAGATTGATCCGCACCTCGACCGCTTTCGCGTCGCCTGTATAGGCGCCGCTCGCCGGCGGATTGTTGACGGTCACGACGACCGTGTCCCGGCCGTTGACGAACCCGTAGGTTCCCGCGACGCCGTTGGCCTCAAGAGACAGGTCCCCGGCGCCGCCGGCCAGCGCATTGGCGGCGCTGAAGGCGGCCGAATCGGCGGCCGTCTGGAGCGCGGCGTGCTTCATGTAGTTCATGCTGGCTTCCGCGCCGAGCCCGAGAACGCCGACGAGGGCGGGCAGCGACAAGGCGGTCGCGACCGTATACGCGCCCGATCTGTCGGCCGCGAACCGCGCGATCTGATGGGGAATGGCCTTGCGGAGCTTCATAGGCCCGAGCGTCTTGAATTGAACGGTCTGCATCTAGGAAACGACGTTCGGGGCCGGAGTAAACATCTAACGCGCGGTAATGTTTATCAATTGTTTCCCCGATCGCGGAATTGCGCCGGAAGGGCCGGGCGGCGCGCGCGATTCGATCGTTGCGCGCCCATGTCCGGCTGATAGACTTCCACGCCAGGCCCGGCGATGCGCCGGCGACGGGAGGAGCGCATGATCAAGAGCGCGCTGTTGGCTTCCGTGTTCGTTTGGCTGGCCGCGCCCGCCGTCGCGCAATCGTGCAAGCCCGCGCCGGGCGCGGACCTCGCCAACTGCAATCTCGCAGGAGCCGCGCTGGAGGCGGCCGACCTTCGCAACGCCCGGCTCGACGGCGCCGACCTGCGCGAGGCCAATCTCAAATGGGCGAACCTCACGGGCGCGAGCCTGAAGGGCGCCAATCTGGCGAAGGCCGACCTGTTCCATACGATATTCGACCGCGCCGACCTCGCCGGCGCTAATCTCACCAATACCTATCTGTTCGGGGCCAATCTGATCGGAACATCGGCCGTCGGCGCAGATTTCACCGGCGCCTATCTGAAGGACATTTTGATGGAGGGCGCCGACCTCAGCCGCGCCAATCTCGAAGGCGTCTACATGCTGCGCGCCGTGATGAACGGCGGCAAACTGGTGGAGGCGCGGCTGGCCGGCGCACAGATGGTGGGCGCGGACGCCGAAGGCGCGGATTTCACGCGCGCCGACATGAAAAAGGCGCTGCTGTCGGGAGCGACGCTGCATGGCGCGAAACTGGACGGCGCCGATCTGGCCGGCGCCGATTTCGCCAACGCGGTCGGCGCCGACTACACCCGCGCGCTGACGCCGCCGGGTTCGGAAAAGACGCCGGAGGACCGCAGCTTCAACCGCATGCTGCTCGACCCCGCGCAGTCGCGCTAGACTGCGGCCGCAAGCGGGAAACGACATGAAAATGCACATGCTGTCCGGCGGCCGTTTGCGGATGCGCCGCAACGTCTACCACCCGAACGCCGCGCCGGACGAGATGCTGGACCTGCCGGTCTCCAGCTTTCTCCTGCGGCACGCCGACGGAAATGCGCTGTTCGACACCGGCTGTCATCCCGATATCGCCAAAGACGCGGAAAGCCGCTGGGGAACGATGGCGCGGTTCATGACGCCCATGATGGAGGAGGGCGACCATCTCCTCAACGCGCTCGCGTGCGTCGGTCTTGGACCCGACGACATCGACATCGTCGTCTGTTCGCATTTCCATACCGACCATTGCGGATGCAACCAGTTCTTCCGCAAGGCGACGATCCTCGTCCATGCCGAAGAACTGGCCGCCGCCCGCGCGCCGCAAGCGCGCAAGGCCGGCTATCTGCCGGAGGACTGGGACCATCCGATCCCGCTGAAGACGGTCGCCGACGGGTTCGACGTGTTCGGCGACGGGCGCATGCGGCTCGTGCACCTGCCGGGCCACACGCCGGGCCTGATGGGCGCGCATGTGCGGCTCGACCGCGACGGGGATTTTCTTCTGGTGTCGGACGCCGTGAGCGTGCGCGCCAATCTCGACGAGAACGTCGCCCCACGCCCCACCTGGAATGTCGAAAAATGTCTTGAAAGCTACGCGCGCGTGCGCGACATCGAACGTGGCGGCGCAACGATCGTCTGCGGCCACGACGACGCCCAATGGCGCACAATGCGCAAGGGCGCGGCGTTCTACGAATAGGGGAAACGGATTTCATGGGCGAAAGCGTCAAATTCGAGCGCGACGGCGCGGTGGTTCTGCTCACGCTCAACGAGCCGGAGACGCGCAATGCGATCTCGCCGGAGATCGTGGAGGCGATCGTCGCCCATTGCGACGAGATCAACCGCGACATGAGCGTGAGCTGCGTCATCCTCACCGGCGCGGGCGAGAGCTTTTCGTCCGGCGGCAACGTGAAGGACATGCGCGACCGGCAGGGCCTGTTCGGCGGCGCGCCCGCCGAGGTGCGCCGGCGCTATCAGCATGGCATCCAGCGCATTCCGCTCGCCATGTACAATCTTGAGGTTCCCGCCATCGCCGCCGTCAACGGCCATGCGGTCGGCGCGGGTTGCGACCTCAGCCTGATGTGCGACATCCGCATTGCGTCCGAGACCGCCGAATTCGCCGAAAGCTTCATGCGCGTCGGGCTCGTTTCGGGCGACGGCGGCGGCTGGTTCCTGCCGCGCGTCGTCGGCCTGTCGCGCGCCTACGAAATGACGTTCACCTGCGATTTCATCAAGGCCGATCAGGCGCTCGCCTGGGGACTGGTCTCGCGCGTCGTGCCGAAGGCCGAGCTGTTGCCGGAGGCGTGGAAACTCGCGCGGCGCATCGCCGCCCATCCGCCGCACTCGCTGCGGCTCAACAAGAAACTGGTCCGCGAGTCCGGACAGATGGCGCTCGCCTCGCATCTGGAGATGGCGTCCGGCATGCAGGCGCTCGCCCAGCATACCGAAGACCAGCAGGAGGCGGTGGCCGCGTTCTTGGAGAAGCGCAAACCCGTCTTCAAGGGACGCTGAAGCGTTTTCGTCCACAGGCGCCCGCGTGGCGACCGTCGCGCGAGGCGATCTGCGCGCCGGTTTCCGTTCCGCGCAAAACGCTTTAAGAACCCGCCATGACCAAGCCCTTCTTCGACCTGCGCGGCTCGCACAATCCGCACCGCTGGAACCTTCCGTTGACGCAGGACGTGTGCGTCGGCCCACCCGACATGCTGTTCATGTATGGCGGCGTCGGACTCGCGGCCGCCATTTCCGCGCTCGAGCGCACGTGCGAGCGGCCGGTGGTGTGGGCGACCGCGCAATATCTGTCGTTCGCGCGACCGCCCTCGGTTCTCGATCTCGATGTGTGGGTCGTCTACAAAGGCCGCCACACCACGCAGGCGCGCGTGTCCGGCCATGTCGGCGACAAGGAGATCATCACCGTCAACGCCGCGCTCGGCAGCCGGCCGGACGAGACCTCGCATCAGTGGGCGCACATGCCTGTGCTGCCGCCGCCGGAGGATTGCGAGCCGGTGAAGCTGTGGCCCGATCTCGGGCACAATCTCAATCGACGGCTGGAGCTGCGGATGCCGAAAGGCGCGCTCGGGGCCCGCGACGGTCGGCCGAGCCGCGACGGCAAGCTGCTGTTGTGGGCGCGCACGGTCGAGGAGCACCCGGTCGACGCCAGCATGCTGGCGATCTTCGCCGATTATGTGCCGGCCGCCATCGGCCCGGCGCTCGGGGAGAGCGTGCGCGGCGGCAACAGTCTCGACAACACGCTACGTGTGCGCCGGATCGTTCCCACGCGCTGGGTCCTATGCGACATCGGCATCGTGTGCATGCACGACGGCTTCGCGCACGGCGACATCCGACTGTTTGCGGAGAATGGCGAGCTGATGGCGATCGCCAGCCAGTCGGTGGTCGTGCGGCGGCCCGACGAAGGCTGATCAGGGGCGTGCGCGTTCCTCGTGCAGGGACGCGGCTGCGGGAAAGACGAACACGCCCGCTGGGTCCACGGCGAGCGAAAGCGTCGTGCCGGGGCGAATGGTCTCGCGCGCCGGCAGTGCGATCTCCAGAACGCTTTTCAGGCCTGCAATCTCGATACGCGCGGCCTGACGTTCTCCCAGAAACCGCACGGCGCGCACGCTGGCCGGCAGCGCGCCGTCGCGCGCGATCGAGAACGCCGTCTTGCGCACGCAGGCCTGCGCCGCGCCGTCGGCGCAGCCGCGGGCCGGAAAACGGCCGATCGGCGTCGTCGCCTCGCCATGCGCCACGGTCGCCGGCAATGTCTCCACTTCCGAGAAAAAGCGCAGCACGAAGGGATCGACCGGGCGGTCGTAGATGTCGGCCGGCGCGCCCATCTGCACGATGAGGCCGTCGCGCATGAGCGCGATGCGGTCGGCGACCGCCATCGCGTCGTCGGGATCGTGCGTGACGAGCACGGCGGCGGCGCCGGATTCCTTCAGCAGCGCCATCGTCTGGTTGCGCATGTCGCGCCGCAGTCCCTGGTCCAGATTGGAGAATGGTTCATCCAGCAGAAGGACTGCGGGCTGGGGCGCGAGCGCGCGCGCGAGCGCCACGCGCTGCTGTTCGCCGCCCGACAGCATGTGCGGATAGTCGTGCGCGCGCGCCGCAAGGCCCACGCGCCGCAGCATCTGCGTCGTGGTGGCGCGCGCCGTCTCGCCCGCTGGGCGCGCGAGGCCGAAGGCGACGTTGGCGGCGACATCGAGATGCGGAAACAGCGCGTAATCCTGAAACACCAGACCCACGCCGCGCTTTTCCGGCGTCACGAACGCGCGCGCGTCCGCCACCGTGCGGCCGGCGATGGATATGCGTCCGGCGCTCTGGCGTTCGAGACCGGCGGCGACACGCAGCAGCGTGCTCTTGCCGCAGCCCGACGGGCCGAGCAGCGCGACGATCTCGCCGGCGCGCACGTCGAGCGAAACGCCGCGCAGCGCGATCTTGTCGCGGTAGGCGTGACGCACATTTTCAAACGCCAGGACGGGCGCGGGCGCGTGCATGTCAGGCCGCCTCCCGCGCGCCGTCGAGTTCGGCGGTGGTTCGCGGCCGCGTCGCCTCGATCGCGCGCGCGGAGCCGACCATCGTGAGAAAAGCTACCGGAAAAAGTCCCACGAGCACGATGAGGCAGGCGGCGACCGCGCCGTTCTCGTAGGCGCCGCGCGCGGCCTCGCCATAAAGCTGCGTGGACAACGTTTCGAAATTCAGCGGTCGCAGCAGCAGCGTGGCCGGCAGTTCCTTCATGCAGTCTACAAAAACGAGCAGCGCCGCGCCCGCGATCGAGGGCGTGAGCAGGGGCAGGTGAATCTCGCGCAGCATGGCGAACGGCGTGCGGCCGAGCACGCGCGCGGAGTGGTCGAGCGACAGCGGCAGGCGTTCGAAACCCGTCTCGATCTTGGCGACGGCGAGCCTGAAGAAGCGGATGGTCAAGGCGACGACGACGGCGAAAACCGACGCCGACAGGAGCAATCCCGGTGGCTTTGCGCCGAGCGCCGCGAAAGCGGCGCGCAACACGGAATCGAACCCGCCGAGCACGCTCAGCAGGCCGATCGCCAAGACCGTTCCCGGCACGGCGTAGCCGAGCGTGGACAATTTCAGCAGGCCGTTGCGCAGGAGCGAGGTCGGCTCGTAGCGGCGGCCGGCCACCGCGACGAGCGCGCCGACGACGCAGATGACGGTCGCCGCCAGCGCCACGACCATCGTATTGAGCGCCGCCTGCGCGATCTCCGGCGGAAAACCGTTGGCGGCCACGCGCTGCGCGGCCTGGCGCGCGAGATGGACAGCCGGCGTCGCAAAGCCCAGCGCGGGCGGCGCGAGCGCCAGCGCCAGCAGGCCGATGCCGGCCGGACCGCCGACGGCGCGGGCGGGATTATGACGGCGCGCGCCTTCCGGCGCATATCCACGCGCGCCGCGCGCCCAGCGCTCGACGAACACCAGCGTGAGCACGATCCACAGCATCGCCAACGCGATCTGCGCGGCGCCCGGCAGATCGGACCGGTTGATCCATGTCGCGTAGACCGTGGTCGTCAGCGTCGTCACGCTCAGGAACTCGGCCGCGCCGATGTCGTTCAGGGTTTCCATGAGGGCGAGCGCGGCGCCCGCCGCCATCGCCGGTCGGGCAAGCGGCAAAGCCACGCGAAAGAACACGCCGCTCTCGCGCGCGCCGAGCAGACGCGCCGCCTCCACCTGCGCCGAGATACGCGACTGAAACGCGGCGCGCGCGCCGATATATACATAGGGATATAGCGAAAGGCCGAAGACGAATACCGCGCCCGGCAGCGAACGCAGGTCGGGCAGGCGGAGATCGGCGGGATTTGCGTAGCCGAGCGCCCCGCGCAGCGCGGTCTGCAAGGGGCCGATCGGGTGCGTGAGATCGAGCCAGGCGTAGGCCAGAACATAGGCCGGCAGCGCCAGCGGCAGCAGCAGCGCGACTTCCGCCGCCCGCCGGCCGGGAAATTCGTAGGCGGTGACGATCCATGCCGCGACCACGCCGACGACCAGCACGCACGCCGCCACGCCCGCAAGCAGCGCAATCGTTTCGCGCGCGGCGTCGCCCGCCACATAATTCAGAACATGGCCAAACGATGCGCCGTCGCCCTGCATGGCGATGACCGCAAGCGCGAGCACCGGGGCGACGGCCACCGCCGCGCCGGCGAGCCCTATCGCAGAAAATCCATCGAACCGCGCCATCGTCCGCCGCTCTTACCGATCGAAGCCCACTCTATCGAATATCTGGCTCGCCGCCTTCCTGTGCCGCGCGATGTCGAGCAGCTGGATGCGATCTGGCTTGAGCACGCCGAGCGCGGCGATCGTCGGATCGACCGTCGCGGCGGGGTCGACCGGATATTCGAAGTTCTGTTCGGCGTAGATCTTCTGACCTTCGGGCGAGAGCAGAAATTCGACCAGCCGGCGCGCGTCGGAGACATGGGGCGCGTTTCTCGCAAGCGCCACTCCGGAAGCGTTCACATGCACGCCGCCGTCGGCGAAACGGGCGAGCAGAACCTTCACGCCATCGCCCCAGGCCTTCTGGTCCGCGCCGCCTTTGCCCGAGCGCATGAGGCCGACATAATAGGAATTGCCGAGGCCGACGTCGCACAGGCCGCCAAGAATGTCGCGCGCCACATCGCGGTCGCCGCCGCCCGGCCGGCGCGCGAGATTGGCCTTCAGGCCGCGCGCCCATTCCTCGGCTTTCGCCTCGCCCACATGCGCGATCATCGCGGCCAGCAGCGCGGTGTTGTAGACGTGCTGGCCGGAGCGCATGCACAGCTTTCCCTTCCATTTGGGATCGGCCAGATCTTCGTAGGTCATGCCGTCGGTCGGCAGACTCCTGCTGGCCCATACCAGACGCGCACGCAGCGACAGCGCGCTCCACGCGCCGTCGGCCGCGCGCAGATTGGCCGGCACGACCTTCTCCACCGCCGGCGTCGCCAGCGGCTGGGTGAGGCCCTTGTCGACCAGTTCGGTCAGCGCGCCGATGTCGACCGTGATCAACAAGTCGGCCGGCGAGCCTGCGCCTTCCGCCGCGACCCGCTCGGCCAGCCCGTCCTTCACGAAGATTGTGTTCACCTTCACGCCGGTCCTGGCGGTGAAGGCCTGCGCGATGGGCGCGAACAGGCCGGGCTCGCGGGTGGTGTAGACGTTGACCTCCTGCGCGGCGGCGGCGGCGCCGAAAATGGCCGCGCCGGCGAACGCGCATGCAGCGCTCAATCTGGAGACGAATTTGCAAGCCACGAACCGACCTCTCGATCTGCCCCGCACGCCCCGGACAGGGCGCGCAGGGATTTCGACGCACAGGGCTTCGACATGCAGCGCCGCAGCCCGCCCATATTCCCGCGCCGCGCCTGCCGGCACAGTTTGGAATGATTCTAAAAAACCTTTATTTTCAGTGAGATAGCACGGGCATCGCCGTGCGCGCAAGGGGACGTGCGCCAGCGCGGCGCGCAGTTCTCAGCCTTTCTTCCAATGGGCCATTCTGTCGCGGCGGGCGGCTGCGAAAAGTTATCATAAATCAATGCGCCGACGCCGAGCGGCGACGATGTTGACGCCGGCCCGGGTTGCCGAGTCGATATGGCGTCGACGTCATGCGTTCGTTTGGATGACGGAACTCGAACATCCATCCGACAGCGCGTCTCTCCAACCCGGCCGAAGAACGGGGTCGCACGCTCGTCATGCGTCTGCGCCAGAACCGCGAAGCCCGGATTCGCGCGGCGCTTCCATGGGGACAGATGCAGTTCCGGTCGGATAACAGGAGCGCAAGAATGAGAACAATTCTGAAACAACCGTCGCATTGAGCGCGCTCATTGGGTGGGGCGCCGCTTCGGCCCTTGCCGCCGAGAGCCTCGAAGATGTGATGAAGCGCCGCAAGCTCAGCCAGAAGGATCTGATGGCCGCGGCCAAGACCTACACGCCGACCGGCGCGCGCGACGAGTTCATCACGTTCTCGTCCGGCGGCCAGTCCGGCCAGATCATCGTCTACGGCGTGCCGTCGATGCGCATTCTGAAATACATCGCGGTGTTCACGCCCGAGCCCTGGCAGGGCTACGGCTACGACAACGAGTCGAAGAAGATTCTCGACCAGGGCAAGATCGACGGTCGCCAGCCGAACTGGGGCGACACCCACCATCCGGCGATCTCGGAAACCGATGGCAAGCTGGACGGCCAGTATCTGTTCATCAACGACAAGGCCAACCCGCGCATCGCGGTCATTTCGCTGCACGATTTCGAGACGCAGCAGATCGTCGTCAACCCGATCATGCAGTCCGAGCATGGCGGCACGTTCGTCACGCCCAACAGCGAGTACGTGATCGAGGCCGCGCAGTATCCCGGCGTTCTGGGTCGCGGCTATGCGCCGCTGTCGGAGTTCAACGAGAAGTTCCGCGGCGCGGTCACCTATTGGAAATTCGACCGTGCGGCCGGTCGCATCGACGAAGCCAAGTCGTTCTCGATCGAACTGCCGCCCTACACGCAGGACCTGAGCGACGCCGGCAAGGGTCCGTCGGACGGCTGGTCGTTCACCAACTCGTTCTGCGCCGAGCGTTATGTGGGCGGCATCGAGTCCGGCAAGCCGCCGTTCGAGGCGGGCTGCTCGGCCAACGACGCCGACTATCTGCACGTCATCAACTGGAAGAAAGCGGCCGAAGTCGCCGCCGCCGGCAAGACGACCAAGATCAACGGTCACGACGTCATCATGATGAAGACGGCGATCGAGGAAGGCCTCGTCTACCTGATCGCCGAACCCAAATCGCCGCACGGCGCGGACGTGACGCCCGACGGCAAATACATCATCGTCGGCGGCAAGCTCGACACCAACGTGTCGATCTATTCGTGGGAGAAGATCAAGGCGGCGATCGACGCCAAGCAGTTCGCGTCGAAGGACCCCTATGGCATTCCGATCCTCGACATGAAGCAGACGCTGCACAAGCAGGTGCAGCTTGGCCTGGGACCGCTGCATACGCAGTTCGATTCCAAGCCGTGCGTCGCCTACACGTCGCTCTACGTCGACAGCCAGGTCGCCAAATACGACTATTGCGAAGGCAAGGTGCTCGACAAGATCTCGGTGCACTACAACATCGGCCACCTGATGACGATGGAGGGCGACAGTGCTGCCCCGGCCGGCAAGTATCTGGTCGCGCTCAACAAGCTGGCCATCGACCGCTTCAACCCGGTCGGCCCGCTGCATCCGCAGAACCACCAGCTCATCGACATCTCCGGCGACAAGATGGAGCTGCTCTACGACATGCCGCTGCCGCTGGGCGAGCCGCACTATGCGACGGCGATCGCCTCCGACAAGTTGAAGCCGCTGATCCGCTACAAATACGGCACCGACAGCCGCACGGGTAAGGACAGCGCGGTTTCGGTGCGTCCGGGTTCGGAAAAGATCGTCCGCGAGCCGGGCAAGGTCACGGTGTTCGCCACCGCGATCCGCTCGCACTTCACGCCGGAGATCGTCGAGGTGAACGAGGGCGACGAAGTCACCTTCCACATCACCAACGCCGAACGCGCGCAGGACGAGACGCACGGCTTCGCGGTGTCGACCTATATCGGCAACCTGAGCCTCGAGCCGGGCAAGACGGCTTCGGTCACCTTCAAGGCCGATCGTCCGGGCGCCTTCTCCTACTATTGCACCGAGTTCTGCTCGGCGCTGCATCTGGAGATGGAAGGCTATCTGATGGTCAAGCCGAAAGGCCTTGTCCAGCAGGCCTCCACGGGCGGCGCGGCCACGGGCGTGACCTACGCGAAGGCGGACTACGACAAGCAGTTCAAGACCAACATCGAGACGCAGGGCGTGATCGACTCGGTCGTGAAATACATCCTGTCGACCAACTTCAAGGACTTCCCCACGGCCGTCGCGCAGGTCGAGGACGCGACCGACCAGCTGAACTTCGCCAAGGACGCTCGCGCCAAGACCGAGGAAGCGGCCAAGAAGGGAGACTGGCAGCAGGCGACCCTCTGGGCGAACCAGTGGTGGCAGTATCAGGTCAAGGCCGCCGACATCGGTCTGCGCGTCAAGACCTATCTGGAACAGAACGGCGCGAAGGTCATCGCCAAGTAAGCCGCAAGGCTGCGCCAGCGAACGCGTTGTTCGAACGACAAGGGGGCGGGGCGCTTGTCGCCCCGCCTCATCCGCCTCACGGGTGGAACGATCAAGCGGCCACATGGCCGTCTGCAAACCGGAGATGAAGATGCGTGGCGCCGTTGCTGGATTGGTTCTCGTTTTGGCGCTGGGCGCGGGCCCGGCTCTTGCGCAGGGCGCTGCGCCTGCCGATGCGCCCAAACCCGACGCGGCGCAAGCGAGCGGCGCGCCGGACGGAAAGGCGCTGTTCCGCACCAAGACCTGCATCGCCTGCCACGGCAAGGACGGCAGCCGCGCGATCCAGAACTATCCGGAACTCGCGGGCCAGAACGCCAAATACCTGTTGCAGCAGATGAACGACATCGCCGACGGAAAGCGCCTCTCGGGCAAGGACGATCGTGGCTATCCGCGCACGCAGGGCATGAAGGACGTCATGCATCTGGCGAACGCGCAGGAGCGCCAGGCGATCGCCGACTATCTCGCCGCGTTGCCGGCGCCCAAGCCGCGTGCGCTCAACCCAGCGCCGGACGCCGCGCGGCTGGCCGCCGGCAAGGAGGCCTACACCAAGGGCGGCTGCCAGACATGCCACGGTCCGGACGGGCTGAAGCCGACCGGGGTCTATCCGATCATCGGGGGAATGAAGCGCGACTATCTCGCGCTCCAGATGATTGAAATCCGCGATGGCGTGCGCCAGAACGGCGCGTCGAAATCGATGGTTCCCTTCAGCAAGAAACTCGATGACGAGAAGGTCGGCCTGATCGCCGATTACCTGTCGCAGATCGAGCGCCCCGCGAAATAGGGCGCTTGCCGCGGCGTTTGCGGGCGCGGACGCGCGGCAGACGCATCAGTCAAGCAGTCGGCGCCGCTTCTGATACGAAGCGCAGGCGCCAAAACATTCGATGGAGTTCGAACATGGCCAAGTTTCCGTCCCTTCGTCTTGTCGGCGCCGCAGTCATTGTGGCGAGCGGCGCGGCCTATGCCGCGGGCCCGGCCGGTCAAGGCGCGGTCGACCAGAAGACCTTCGAAGAAAACAAGCTGAAGAAAGAGTGGATGAGCAAGGGCGGCGAGCGCGAGGAAGCGCTGACGCTCAAGCCCAACAAGGACAACGGGCGCGAAGTGTACGAAGTCTGCACGGCCTGCCACATGCCGGAAGGCTGGGGCCTGCCGGACGGCACGTTCCCGCAGGTCGCGGGTCAGCACCGCACCGTCATCATCAAGCAGCTCGCCGACATTCGCGACGGCCACCGCGACAACCCGACGATGTATCCGTTCGCCCTGCCGTCCGAGATCGGCGGCACGCAGGCGATCGCCGACGTTTCGGAATACATCGCCTTGCTGAAGATGAGCCCCGAGAACGGCGTGGGGCCGGGCACGGATCTCGAACACGGCAAGAAGCTCTACGCCGACAACTGCGTGCGCTGCCACGGCGAGGACGGCAAGGGCGACGCCGACAAGTACTATCCGCGCATTCAGGCGCAGCACTACGAATATCTGTTGCGCCAGTATCGCTGGATTAAGGAAGGCAAACGCCGCAACTCCAACCCGGACATGGTGGAGCAGATCAAGAACTTCTCCGACCGCGACACGATGGCGGTGCTCGACTATGTGTCGCGCCTGAAGCCGCCGGCCGACATGGTCGCGCCGAAGGGCTGGAAGAACCCGGACTTCAAGTGATCGACCCGGCGACGAGGGCCGTGGCCTTCGTCGCCGCGTCCCGCCACGGGCGGGGCCTTCGACGAAACCGAATGCGCGCGCGCCAACCGCACTGTATTTTGCGGGGCGATGGTGCGCGCCACGCCCGCCGCGAGCCGGCGCCTCGGACGGACCTTTCGATTTGCAGGAGCAACGAGCGATGAACTCTCCAGCCTCCCCTTCCGCGCCCGCGCGGCCGGGCGTCACCAGGGCGGCGGTACTGTTCCGCCTGTTCGCGCTCGTGGCGCTGCTGGCGCTTGGCGGCGCATTCGTCTCGCCTGCCTGGTGGGTTTCGCTCAAGGCGCCGAACTATCCGGCGCAAACGTTCCCGGACGGCGTGCGGATCCACTTCCATGTCGACCGCGTCGCCAATGGCTGTCAGTTGCGGCATTCGGCCGAGGTGTTGGAGAAGGAGGCGCTCGACTGCGTGCACGAGATGGACACGATCAACCATTTCGTCGGCATGTATCCGATCGCTTCGGGCGGGCCGGTCGAAAAGCTGACATCGCCGTTCCTGTTCGCCTTCCTCGGCGTGCTGATCGTCGGGTTCGCCGTGCCGGGAACGCGACTGCGGCTGGCGGCGATGGGGCTGGGCTTTGCGGCGATCGCGGTCTGGATGTCGATGGCGCTGTTCGCGCCGAACGGGGTTTCCTATCTGGGCAAGGGCTGGATCCTGGGGCTGGTCGACAGTCTCGGCCGTTCGGAGGACGAGTCGAAGGACGAGAGCCTGCATCCGATCGTCAAGCAGTTGAAGGAATCGCTGGCCAAGAGCGGCATCGGCGACGGGCGCGCGCCGAAGGCGGCGGCCGGCGCCTCGAAGGAGCAGCTGATCGAGGTGCTGAAGACCGTCCACGATCAGAAGGCGCCGGTCAGTCTGACCGAACCGGCGCCCAAATGGTCGGGCCGCGGCATCGATGTCATGTCGTGGCACTACGAGGAGAGCCTTGGCCGCTGGTTCAAGGAACCGGCGAAGAACCAGCGCCTCGTCGCTATCATGCGCACGGTGCTCTATGTGGTTTACGGCGCCGTTCTGGTTGCGATGCTGGGTTTCCTGTGGATCGCCAGCCGTCCGCGTTCGCCGCTGTTCTATGCGCTGGCGCTCGCGCCGCTCATCCTGCCGGTCGCTTTCGTCATCGAATATTCCGGCTGGCTCTGGTGGTACGGGCACAGTCTCAACGCGATGGGCGCCTTCACGCTCAAGCCGTTCATGCCGACGGTGTTCGGCGACGGCAAGGTCGCCCAATTCTCGACCCATTCCTACCCGCATCTCGGGTTTGCGTTCATGTGCGTCGTCGGGCTCGCGATGGCGGTCGCGATTCTGTTGCGCCGCTCGCTGCCGGACGACGCGAAGGATTAGTGTGACATGATCGGCCGCTACCAGCTCGCGCGCTGGACGAAGGCCGCGCTCGGCGCCACGCTCGGCGCGTGCGTGCTGGGGCTGGTGGCGACAGCGGTCGTTCGCTATGCCCAGACGCAGGCCGTGGTCGACCTCACGCGCGACGCGGGCTTCGCCAACCATTCGTTGCCGTCTCCTGATCCGCGTTCGGAAGAGGAAATGGAAGGCCTGCGCCGCTTTCCGGACGGGGCGGTCGCGCTGCAGCCTTTGATCGACGCCACGCCCACGGGCGGCGTGCTGAAGCTGGAAGCCAAGATCTACGCGGCGCCGGGCAGGATCACGCGGCCGCTGCGCATCGAGGGGGTGGCGGGCACGGTGGTCGACGGCGGGGGGATCGGCTCGATCGTGACGGTGGAGGCCGACGACGTGACGATCATGGGCGTCACGTTCCGCAATTCCGGCGAAAGGCATGAGACGACCGACAGCGCCGTGCGTCTGCGCGGGCGCAACGGGATCATGAAGGACAACGTGATCGAGAACTGCCTGTTCGGGTTCGAGCTTCGGCAGGCGAACGGCAATATCATGCGGCGCAACCGCATCGGTTCGAAGGATCTGCCCGAGGCGCTGCGCGGCGACGCCGTGCGCGTGTGGTATTCGAACGGCAACCGGATCGAGGACAATGTCATCGTCCATTCGCGCGACACGGTGATCTGGTACGGAACGGACAATGTCGTGTCCGGCAACCGGATCGAGGACAGTCGCTACGGCATCCACCTGATGTATGCGCACAAGAACAAGCTGGAGCGCAACAGTTTCCTGTCCAACACAGTCGGCGTGTTTCTGATGTACGCCAACGACAACGAGGTCACCGACAACGTCATCCACTACAGCCAGGGGCCGTCCGGCATCGGCATCGGGTTCAAGGAATCCTCCAACACGCTGGTCGCCAACAACGATCTGTTCGGCAATGCGCGCGGTCTGTTCATGGACGCCTCGCCCTACGATCCGGAGGGATGGAACGTGTTCCGCGCCAATCGGATCGCGTATAATGGCGCGGCCGTGGTGTTTCATTCCGACTGGGAGGGCAATGCGTTCGAGGGCAACGCCTTTCGCGGCAATCACGCCAATGTCGCGGTGCTCGGCTCCGGCTCGGCCAGGCGCAACAAGTGGCTTGGAAATCTCTGGGACGACTATCAGGGGTTCGACCGCAATCGCGATGGCGTGGGCGATACGCCCTACGAAAGCTGGTCGTGGGCGGATCGGTTGTGGATGGACGTGCCGGACGCGCAATTCTTCCGCGCGTCCCCGGCGCTGGAGATGATCGATTTCATCGAGCGGCTCGGCTCGCTGACGGAGCCGCGCCTCATCGTGCGCGACGCGCAGCCCGTGCTCGAAATGCGCGAAGAGGCCATCGGCGCCCGCCGCGCGGAGAAGAGGTCATGAACGAGATACCGCAGATGGACGACCAGGCGGCGCCCGAGCCCAAGCGGCTTTCGCGCCAGGGCGA
The DNA here is from genome assembly GCA_937870755.1 of uncultured Methylocystaceae bacterium. GTDB lineage: Bacteria > Pseudomonadota > Alphaproteobacteria > Rhizobiales > Beijerinckiaceae > JAJXWB01. The sequence goes on along the minus strand of CALMZV010000027.1, from coordinate 305,704 downwards.
GGAGCGGCGCAAGCTGCTGCGCTCGGCGGCGGTCGGCGGCGCCATGGTTTGCGCGGCGCTCGCGGGATTTTTTCAGCACAAGTTCGCCAACGCAGCGCCGCGGCTGCGCCCGCCCGGCGCGCTCGACGAGGAGGCATTCCTGGCCGCCTGCATCAAGTGCGGGCAATGCGTGCAGGTATGTCCCGTTCGCGCGATCCATCTCGCCGACCTGCACGAGGGCGTGGGCAACGGCGTGCCGTATATCGACGCCCGCGCGCAGGCCTGCGATTTTTCCTGCGACGCCACGCAATGCATTCTCGCCTGCCCCACGGGCGCGCTCAGCCATGGGATCGACAAGAAGGAGCAGGTGCGCATGGGCGTGGCCAAACTGGTCGCGCCGGACGCCTGCCTGGCCCGCAAGGGGGAGGGCGTGAAGGGCCCGGCGCGCGGCGCGGCTTTCCCCGGCTTGTTGCGCTATGAGCAAGTGGATCGCTGGCGTCCGCAGCCGGTCGCCAAACACGAATACAATCTCGACAGCTGCGATCTGTGCGTGCGCGAATGCCCGATCGAAGGCGCGATCGCCATGGAGCCGCTGACGAACGATCCCGCCGACAAGCGGCGCACGCCGGTCGTGCGCAAGTCCTGCGTCGGCTGCGGCGTGTGCGAGATGATGTGCCCGGCGGAGCCGGCGGCGATCCGCGTCGAGATCATGACCACCGGTCGCGAGGAAGGAGTGCGTCGCTCATGAAGCCCGGCTTTCTTTCGCGCACGCTGAACGGCCTGGCGATGCTGCTCGGCCGTCAGCCGACGAAGCCCGAACCCGAGGAGATGACGGAGGATTCGCGCGCGCTGCATGCGTTCAAGAAGACGCCGGCCGAGCGCAAACGGCGCAAGGCGGCGATCGCGGCCGAACGCGCCGAGGAAGGACATTCGCACAAATGGCGCAACCGCCGCTGGGCCTCCATCATTGCGGTCAACGGCGTGTTCGTTCTGTCCTACTGGCTGGATCTGCAACTGGTGGAAGGCGCTCTGACCGCGTCGCGCGTGTTCGGCTTCCATTTCGCGGACCTGAACTCCTCGCTGCAGTTGATGCTCGCGCACAAACACGTGGTGCTCAATCTCGTGATCGGCGTGACCACGGTGCTGGCGCTCTATCTGTTGTTCGGCGGACGCAGTTTCTGTTCGTGGGTGTGCCCGTATCACCTGCTTTCGGAAATCGCCGAAATGCTGCACCTGAAGCTCGCGGACAAGAGGCTGGTGAAAAATCACGAGCTGGACCGGCGGCTGCGGGTGGCGCTGTTCGTGGTGTTCGCGGCGCTCGCCTTCGCAACAGGCTATACGTTGTTCGAGACGATCTCGCCGGTCGGCATCGTTTCGCGCGCGCTCACTTACGGCACGGCCGTCGGCCTTATCTGGGTGCTGTTGCTGTTGCTCGTCGAAATCTTCTGGTCGCGCCGCTTCTGGTGCCGCTACGTGTGTCCCATCGGCCTCACCTACGGATTCGCGGGGGTCGCCGCGCCGGTGCGCATTCTCTACGACGGGACGAAGTGTTTCCACGAAGGCAAGTGCCGCCAGGTGTGCCTGGTGCCGCATGTTCTGGACATGACCAAGCTCGGCTATGCGGCCGAAGTGCGTTCGCCCGTCGGCCCCGATTGCACGCGCTGCGCCATGTGTCTGGACGCGTGCCCCACCGGCGCGCTGACGTTCGACATCGCCGGCGTCACGCGCCGCCCGCCGGTCGAGCCGCCGCCCTTGACGCCGCCCCCGGAAGGTCCGCAGGTTGGGGTCGGCCGGGCGGGCGCCAAGACCGAGCCCGTCGCCTGAACTCGAGGACGCATGATCGCGCTGAAGGGCCTGACGAAATCGCTGGGAGGTGGACGCGTCCTCGACGCGGTCGACCTGACGGTTCCGGCTGGCCAGCGCATCGCGCTCATCGGGTCGAACGGCGCGGGCAAGACGACGCTTTTTCGCTGCCTGCTCGGTGAGTATACCTATGAGGGCAGCGTGCGGATCGACGGGCGCGACCCGCGTGCGGAACGCACGCAGGCGCTGCGGCTGGTGGGCTTCGTGCCGCAGATCGCGCCGCGCCTCGAAATGCCGGTCGCCGCGCTCATCCGCTATGTGGCGGAGGTGTCGGGCGCCGACATCGGGGACATCGGCGCGGTCGCCGAGCGGCTCAGTCTGGACATCGATGGGGTGCGCAAGCGGCCGTTCGTGCGGCTGTCGGGGGGGATGAAGCAGAAACTGCTCATCGCGCTCGCGCTCGGGCGGCCGACGCGCCTGCTCATTCTCGACGAGCCGGCCGCAAATCTCGATCCGGCCGCGCGGGGCGCTTTCTTCGACCTCCTGGCCGCGCGCGCCGACGACACGACCATGCTCATCTCCAGCCACCGCATCGACGAGATCGCGTCGCTGGTCAATCGCGTCGTGGAGCTGGAGCGCGGGCGCGTGGCGCTCGACGATACGGTGGCGGACGCCGGTGCGCTCGGCTCGGTGTTTTCGGTGCGGCTGGAGACGGTGCGGGCCGAGCCCAGCTTCGCCCGCACGGCGCACGACTGGGGCCTGCGCGAGACCCGCGCGGGGGAGTGGTCGGGGACGGTGGCCGGTCCCGACCGCCTGCGGTTTCTCGGCTTCGTCGCGCGCCATTCGGGGCTGGTGCGCGCGGTCCATCTGGTCGAGGGGCTGGGCGAACACGAAAGGAGCGGGCATGGCGTCGCCGCTACCTGACGATCTGTTCGGCGCGCCTTCGCGACGGACGGCCCTGCGCGCGGCGCTTGGCGCGGGCGCCTTCGTCTGCCTTGCCGGTTGTTCGGAAGTCCAACCGACCCCGCGGACCATCAAGTGGGGCCGCGATCTGTGCGAACATTGCCACATGGTGTTCGCCGACCGTCGCTACGTCGCGCAGATCTGGGACAAGGATCTCAACCGCGCGCGCATCTACGACGATTTCGGCTGCGCGGCGCTGGCGGCCGTCGAGCGCGGCGTGCTCGACCGCGAAGACGTGCCGTTCTGGGTGACGGACGATTCCAATCCGGCGAACTGGCTCGACGCGCGCAAGGCGCGGTATCGGGACGGGCAGAAGACGCCGATGGACTATGGGCATTCGGCCGGGATGACCGCGTCGCACAAGCTGGACTTCCGCGCGGCCGTCGCGGCGGTGCGCGAAAAGGAAGCCTGCGCCCACAGGAGTTGAGGAGAACGCTGTGCGCGATACGCGCGTCGATCATCCACGCCCGGCGGAAGCGCGCGCGGGCTTCTGGCCCGGATTTCTGGCGACGTTCCGGCTGGAAATCGCCGAGGCCTTTCGCGCGCGCTGGTTTGCGGCCTATGCGCTGGTGTTCTTCGGCCTGGTCGGCGTGCTGCTCGTGTTCGGGCTGACGGAGAGCCGCGTGCTCGGCTTCACCGGCCTGTCGCGCACGCTCGTCACCTACATTCAGCTGACCATGGCGATCCTGCCGATCTTCATTCTCGTGACGACGGTGCGCTCGCTGACAGGCGACCGCGAGGCCGGCGTGTTCGAATATATTCTCGGACTGCCCGTGGGCATCGGCGCATGGTATGCGGGCCGGTTCGTGGGGCGCTTTTGCCTTGCGGCGGCGCCGGTGGTGGCGGCGATCCTCGGCGCGGTCGTTTACGGCGTCGTGCGAGGCGTAGCGGTGCCGTGGGTGGAGCTCGGCTTCGACATCGGGCTGCTGCTCGTGCTCATTCTCGTGTTCGTCGGCCTCGGGTTTCTCATCTCGACGATCACCCGTTCGGTCGACACCGCGCAGACCATCGCCTTCATCCTGTGGCTCGTCTTCATCCTGTCGCTCGATCTCGTGCTTCTGGGCGCGCTCATTCGCGGCCGCATGGCGGTGGAGGGCGTGGTGGCCATCGCCATGCTCAACCCATTGCAGGTGTTCCGCACCGGCTCGATGTTGCTCTTCGACCCGCAGCTCGTGCTGCTGGGCCCGACGGCCTATACGGTGTTCGACATTTTCGGCCGGACCGGTTTCATGATCTGGTCGTTCGTTTATCCCGCCGCGCTCGGGCTCGCCGCCGCGCTCGCCGGCTACTGGTTTCTGCGGCGAGGCGATCTGCCATGATGGAGCCTGCGCTGTCGGACATCGCGCGACCGAACGAAACACGCCGCGATCTGTGGCTGAAGGCGATGCGGCCGCGCACGCTGATGATCGCGCTTGCGCCCATTCTCGTCGGCGCGGCGCATGCGCACGCCGTGTTCGGCGCCATCGCGCTCACGCCGGTGGTCGCGGCGGCCTGTTCGGCGCTGGCGATCCAGATCGCCACCAATCTCGCCAACGACGCAGCCGACGGCGAGCGCGGCGCGGACGGGCCGCACCGCATCGGGCCGATGCGCGTGACCGGCGCCGCCCTCATGAGCGCGTACGACGTGCGGCGCGGCGCGCTGGTCGCCACGCTGGTCGCCGCGCTGTTCGGGCTCGTAGCGGTCGTCTACGGCGGCCTGCCCATTCTCGGCATCGGGCTGGCGTCGATCGCGGCGGCCTGGTCCTATTCCTATGGACCGCGTCCCATTTCGGCGACCCCGCTCGGCGAAGCGTTCGTGCTGCTGTTCTTCGGCGTCGCGGCGACGGTGGGCGTGGAATATCTGGCGGCCGGCCGCGTGCACGCGCTGGCGTTCGGCTTCGGCGTCGCCATCGGCCTGCCGGCGGCGGCGGTGCTGACCGTCAACAACCATCGCGACCGCGCGCAGGACGCGACCAACGGCCGTCGCACGCTCGCCATTCTGCTGGGGCCGACAGGCGCCAAGTCGCTTTATGCCATCGAACTGATCGCGGCCAGTTTGCTCGCGGCGGCGCTCGTCGCCAGCGTCAGCACGCGGGGCGCGCTCCTGGCGGCGGCGACGCTCGCGCCGGCCGTCGCGCTTGCGTGGCGGGTCGCAGGCATGCCGATCACCAGCGAACTCAACGGGCGCCTTGCGGCGACCGGCGCATTCCAGATGCTGCTCGCCATTTCCATCGCCATCGGGTTGCGCCTGTGAGCGCGCGGTTTCTCCTATCGCTGCTGTTGTGCGTCGCGGTCTCGCCGGCGGGCGCCGGCGAGTTCGTCGCGCGTCCGCCCAGGCCGATCGCGCTCGTCGTGCAGGACCGCGCCGGCAAGGATCTCGATCTCAAGCAGCTCGCCGGCAAGATCACGCTCGTGCATTTCTGGGCGAGTTGGTGCCTGTCGTGCCGGGAGGAATTTCCCGCGCTCGACGCCTTGCAGCGCGACATGGGCGGCGAGGGGCTGAAAATTCTCGCCATTTCGCTCGACCGTATCGGCTGGCCGAAGATCGACCGCACGATCGAAAAGACGGGCGTGCGCGATCTTGCGGTGTTCCACGACCGCAATCGCGATGCGGCGACGGCGCTTGGCGTCGTCGGCTTGCCGACGACGCTTCTGGTCGACGCGCAGGGGCGGGAAGTGGCGCGGATGGAAGGGCCGGGCGCCTGGGGGGACGCCGCGCTGCGCGCCAGAATCCGGGCCGTCGCCGCCAACTGAACGTCAGGCTTTGCGGCCGGAATGAATGGCGGCGATGCCGAAGGACAGGTCGCGCCATCCGACCGCGTCGAAACCCGCGTCGCCCATCATCCGCGCGAATTCGCGCTGGTCGGGAAAGCGGCGGATGGATTCGATCAGGTAGCGATAGGCGTCGGTGTTGCGCGAAACGAGCGCGCCGAGTGCGGGAATGGCCGTGCGCGACCACAGATCGTAGGCCGGTCGCAGCCACGCGCGGGCGGTCGAGAATTCCAGACAGTGGAAACGGCCGCCGGGTTTCAGCACGCGATGGATTTCGCAGAGCGCGCTCTCGATGCGCGTGACATTGCGGATGCCGAACGAGATGGCGACGCAATCCACGCTGTCGCGCGCAAATGGCAGGTTCTCGGCCTCCGCCTCCACCCAGCAAAGCGCATCGCCGCCCGGCCGCGCGCGACCGGCCGCCATCATATTCGCGCTCGGATCCACTACCGTCACGCACGCGCCGCGGCGCGCGAGCGCCCGCGCGATGTCGCCGGTGCCGCCGGCCAGATCGAGCGTGATCTCGCCCGCGCGCGGCGCGATCGCATCGACAAAGGTCGCTTTCCATGCGCGATGGACGCCGCCGCTCATCAGATCGTTCATGAGATCGTAGCGCGGCGCCACCGCCTGAAACGTGCGGCGAATGAGACGGCGGCGCTCGTCGGCCGACACCGCGCGCGCGCCGAAACTCCCGTCGAGGCCGTGCGGCGCGCGTTCGCTCATCGTTACGAACGGGCGCCGATGACTGCGCGAATCTTCGCCGCGATCTGCTGGCCGTCGAGCGAATGGGACAGCCGGCCGGCGATGGCGCCGGCGGGATCGACGAGGAAAATCGTTGCCGTGTGATCGACCAGATAGGGCTTGCCGTCGCCGGCGTCGGCCTTCGCGTATTTCACGCGCCAGGCCGGCGCCATCGTTTCCAGTTGCGCAAGCGTCGGCGTGACGCCGATGAATCGCGGATGGAAAAAGGCGACGTAGTCGCGCATGATCTCGACCGTGTCGCGCTCGGGGTCGACAGTCACGAAGATCGGCGTGAATCCCTGTCCGAGCGGTCCGAGCGCCTCGATGGCGTCGGTCATCGACTGCAGGCCGGCCGGGCACACGTCCGGACAGCGAGTGTAGCCGAAATAGACGAGCCGCCAGCCGCGCAACTCCTCCGGGGCGAGCGGCCTGCCGTCGTGGCGCATGCCGACGATCGGCAATCCGGCGACCTGCGCCTGCCCAAGCGCCGGCGCCAGCGGCGCGAGGGTAAGGGCGATGCACAGCGTGCGGCGCGTCGCATCCATGACGACAGTCTCCGAGAAGGCGCCCACGCCGAGCGCGGCGCGATACTCCGACGAACAACCCGACCGTGCCTTGACATATGTCTACCGACGGCGCTCAGCCACCATAGAACACATTGTCGCCCAGGTCCTTCATTTCAAGGATGGCGGCGTCCGGGCGGCCCGAAAGCGGGCGTTCGAGTATGGCCTGCACGACTTCGCCCACCACGATGTGGTGATCGCCCTGCTCAACGATGCCGGCGACGCGACACTCGACGGCGCCCAGCGCCTCGATCAGCACCGGCGCGCCGGTCTCGCCCTTGCGGTAGGTCTGACCGCTCAGCTTGCCGTCCGCGACGTCGGCGGGGCGGAAGAAGGTGAAGGCCAGATTCTTCTGGTCCTTGCCGAGCATGTTGAGCGCAAAATGCCCGGCCGCCTTGATGGTGGCGTAGGTTAGAGAATCCGCTTTCACGCCCACAACCACAAGCGGCGGCGCGAAGGCTGTCTGCGTGACCCAGTTGACGGTGGCGGCCCCGACATTGCCTTTGCCGTCGTCGGCGGTGAGAATGTAGATGCCGTAGGGCATCATCCGCAGAACGGCCTTTTTCGCGTCGACATTCAGCATACGGGTTCTCCTGTTTTGCCTGTTTCGGGCGCCTGGTGCGGGCCGGCGGCGAATTCTTCCGTATGGCGGCGGGTGTTTCCGAACATGGGCTCGAACGTCGTGAGCCGCTTGAAATAATGGCCGATGGCGCATTCCTCCGTCATGCCGACGCCGCCGTGCAACTGCACGCCCTGTGCGCCGACGAAGAACGCGTTGCGGCCGACGACGGCCTTGACGGCGTTGGCTATGCGACGACGTTCCACAGGCGGCGCGGTCTCGATGGCGCCGAGCGCCCAGGAGACGATCCCGCGCGACTGCTCGATGCGCGCATAAACTTCCGCAACCCGATGCTGTAGCGCCTGGAAGGAACTCAACGTCGCGCCGAACTGGCTGCGCACCATCAGATAGTCGCGGGTGATGCGCAGAACCTCGGTCATCGCGCCGACGGCGTCCGCGCTCGCGCAGACGATCGCCTCGTCGATCGCGGCGGCGAGGGCGTCGTGCGCGCCGTGCGTATCGAGCCGCGCGTCGGCGGACAGCGTCGCATCGTCGAGCACGAGATCGGCGACCGGCCTGCCGTCGATCAGGCGATAGGGCCGCACCGTTGCGCCCGGCGCATCACAGGCGATTTCGAACAGGCCGATCTCGTCGCCGCCATCGATGCGCGCGCTGACGAGGAAGACGTCGGCCAAGACGCCGCCCTCGATCACGCATTTGACGCCGCTCAGCACGTAGGTCTGCCCGTTGCGACGGGCCGTGACGCGCACAAAGCGCGGATCGCCGCGCGCCTGCGGCTCCTCGTGCGCGAGCGCAAAGACCTTTTTGCCTTCAGCCAGCGGCGCGAGCAACGCCTGCGCACGTGAAGGGACCGCCGCCTTTTCGATCACGCGCGCCGCCAGAACCGCCGAGCCGAGGAACGGTTCGAGCGCCAGCGCGCGCCCGAAATGTTCGAGCACGAGCGCCGCCATGCGCAGCCCCCCGCCGAGACCGCCGCAGGATGGGGGCGTGACGATTCCGAGCCAACCCATGTCGGCGAACGTCTTCCAGTTTCTGCGCAGCGCGGGCAGGCCTTCGGTGCGCATGGCCTTGCGCTGTTCGAATGTGTAGTCGCGCGCCACAAAGCGCGCGGCGGCGCTGTCGATGAGCGCACTGTCCTCGTCCAGCGCCGCGCCGTTGGATGACGCGCCGCCCGCCAGCAGCGCCTTGGAGACGATGTTTTTCTGGATTTCGTTCGAGCCGCCGTAGATGGTGGCGGCGCGGCGGAACAGGAAGTCCGCCACCACGTCGCGCCCATGGTCGGGCGCCGGCGGTTCGAGGGCGGCGCCCGGCAAATCGTGGCCCTGCGGAAAATAGGCGACGCCATAGACGCCGAGCGCTTCGACCTGCGCCTTCTGGATCGCCTGCAACAATTCGCAACCCTGAACCTTCAGAATGGAGGGCAGGAGCGGATTGGCGTCGCCGTCGAGGACGCGCGAAACGCCCGCCTCCAGTGAAAGAAGCTCGATGTCGAGTTCGGCGATGTGGCTTCGGAACAGCGGGTCTTCGATCAGCGGCGTGTCGCCGGCGCGTTCTGCGGCGGCGAGCTTCTTCAAGCGCGCGAGCAGGCGCTTGTTGCGCGGAACCTCGGCGGTCGCCGTGCGCTCGTTGGCGAGCAGAAACTTGGCGTAGTCCCAGCCCTTGCCTTCCTGACCGACGAGATTCTCGACCGGCACGCGCACGTCTTCGAAGAAGACTTCGCAAAGACTCTCGCCTTCGTCGATCGAACGGATCGGCCGCACGGTCACGCCCGGCGCGGTCAACGGCAGGAGAATGAACGAAATGCCGAGCTGCGGCTTGACGTGCTGATCCGTGCGCACGAGCACGAAACACATGTCGGCCTTCATGGATTCGGACGTCCAGATCTTCTGGCCGTTGACGATGTAATGATCGCCCTCACGCACGGCGCGGGTGCGCAGCGAGGCGAGATCGGAACCGGAGTTGGGCTCGGAGAAGCCCTGGCTCCAGAATTCCTCGCCGTTGCGGATGCGCGGCAGGTAGCGCGCCTTCTGCGCCCCGTTTCCGAAGGTGTAGATGACCGGGCCGACCAGCGACACGCCCTGAATATTGGTCGCCGGCGCGCCTGCCAGGTCCAGCTCTTCCTCGAAGACGGCGAGTTTGCGCGCAGACCAGCCGGCGCCGCCATGTTCGACCGGCCATTTGGGAACGGACCAGCCCTTGCGCGCGAGTATCTTCGTCCATTCGAGCGTGTCTTCGCGCGTCTGGTGCACGGCGTGCAGATTGCGCTGCGCCATGTCGAGGGGAAGCTCGTCGCGGAGAAAGGCGCGCACCTCGGCCCGGAAGGACTCCAGATCGGTTTCGTTCGGGGCGTGCATGGTCGGCGCTCCGTCGATAGGGGGAGACGGCGGCGCGCTTGCGCCGCCGCTATTTTCAGTGCCCCTTGGCGGGCAGCGCGCCGGCCGCGGCAAGAGCGCGCTCTTTCGCGCGCTTCATATTGTAAGTGCGGTTCATCATCAGTCGTTGAGCCGGCAGACCGCCGCCGGCCTGGAGCGCCACCACGAATTGCCAGCCGCCATAGGCGTCCGCGGTCAGGTCGCGGATCATGTTGTAGACACGCATGCGCGTTTCCACGTCCACGCCCGGCTTGGTGTGCAGATATTTGCGGATGTATTTGCCGGATTCTTCGTTGCGCAGGTCGGCTTCCAGCGGCAGCGTGAGAACGAGGCCGCCGCCGAGATCGTGAAGATAGCGCACGGTCTGATGGAAGTTCGCAGCATAGTAATATTTCGCCGCGTTGATTGCCAGCGTGTTGGGAAACACCATGCCCGACGGCGTCTTTTCGTAGTGCGTGCAGGCATATTCAAGACCCATGCGGATCATCTCCGCGTAGGTGATGAGTTCGGCGATCGAGTTCTGCGCCACCGGATCGCCGTCCTTTCCCTGCATCTCGGTGACGAGCTGGGCGAGGCCGACGAACAACTCGCTGATGCGCGCGGCTTCCACCACACCGCCGGTGCGCTCCCACAGACCGAGCGACTGGGCGAGGCGGCTCGCCAGTTGCACCTCCCCGGCAAGAAACACGCGATCCCACGGCACGAATACGTCGTCGAACACCACAAATCCCTCGGGCATGCTGTGATGCGAGCTTGCGGGATAATCGAAGGAGTTCAGCTCGGCCGGCGCGAAGCTGCGATTGATGATTTTCACTCCCTTGGTGTTGACGGGAATGGAGAACGAAACGGCGTAATCTGTCTCGTCCTGCCGCATGCCCTTGGTCGGCATGACGACGAGCTCGTGCACAAGCGAGGCCGCGGTGATGTGCAACTTGGCGCCCCGCACGACGATGCCTTCCTTGTTGCGGGCCACGATGCGCAGGTAGAGATCGGGATCGTCCTGCTCGTGCGCCCGGCGCTTGCGGTCGCCCTTCGGATCGGTGATCACCTCGGCCGCGCGCAAGTCGTGGTCGCGGCAATAGCGATACATGCGCTCGATGTTCTCGGCGTATTGCGGGTTGACCTCCGCCACCTGGTCTTTCACGCTCATCAGCGCCATGAAAACGCCGGTGGTGAGCGTGGAAATGGCGCTGTGACCCATCATTTCCACGCGGTCCGCCAAGTCCTTTTCGCTGCGCGGCACCTGGAAAATGCGGTGGCCGTAGCCGCCGTCCTCGGTCTTGTAACGCCGCGACTCTCCGTATTCGGGCGAATCGTATTCGTAGTCTTTCGCGGTCATCGCGATCGGCACCTTGAAGCGCGGATGTTTGGTGATGTCGTCGATCCGCTCGCCGTCCCAGTAGGTGATGCGCCCGTCGCGCAGGCTCTCGATATATTCGGCCGGCGTCTTAAGTCCCATGTTCGTTTCCTCCTGCCTGCGGCTGCTGCGCGGCCGTCTCAATTCTTGTTGTGCATGGCGGCGCGCTAGACCAGCGCGCCCTGCCGGTCCTTCCAGAACGGCGCGCGCAGCGCCGGCTTGTTGATCTTGTTGGCGCCGCTGAGCGGAAGCGGCTCGCGGCGCATTTCGATTGTGCGCGGGCACTTGTAGTGCGCGATGCGCGCGCGGCAGTGCGCGATGAGCGCATCCGGATCGATGTCGGCGCCGTCGCGCGCCGCCACGATCGCGTGGACGGCCTCGCCCCATCTTGCGTCCGGAACGCCGATGACCGCACATTGCGAGACCCCCGGATAGGCGTAGATGACGTCTTCCACCTCGGTCGAATAGACGTTCTCGCCGCCGGTGATGATCATGTCCTTCAGGCGGTCGACGATGTAGAGAAAGCCGTCCTCGTCCAGGCGGCCGAGATCGCCGGTGTGCAGCCAGCCGCCGCGCAGCGTCTGGGCCGTCGCCGCCGGCTTGTTCCAGTAACCCTGCGTCACGCACGGACCGCGCACGACGATTTCGCCCACCACGCCGGCCGCGACATCGTTGTCCTGCGGGTCGCGGATGGATATTTCGACGCCGAGCAGCGCGCGCCCGATCGACTGCGCTTTCCCGCGCGTGGCGCGTTCCGGCCTCAGCCACACGTCAGGCAAGGACGAACAGCTGGAAACCGTCTCGGTCATGCCGTAGCTGTGCAGAAAGCGCGCCTTCGGCATCACGTCGAGCAATTGCGCAAGCAGGGCCGGCGGCATCGGCGCGCCGCCGAACGGCACGCGTCGCAGGCTCGACAGATCGCGGCGGCGACATTCGGGATGTTCAAGCAGCATGCGCATCATCGTGGGCACGCCGGCAGTGATGGTGACGTGGTGGGTCTCGATCCGTTCGAGCACGCGCGCGGCGTCGAACCGCGGCAGTATCGACAGCGCGCCGGCCGCCATCAACGTGGGGATCGCAAGGCCCATCGCACCGACATGAAACAGCGGGCCGGAAATCAACGCCACGGACTCTTCGTCCAATCCGTAGGCGGGAACGACGCCGAACCCCGCCGCCAAAATATTGGCGTGGCTGTGCATGACGCCCTTCGGTTGGCCGGTGCTTCCGCTGGTGTAGAACAATGCGGCGAGATCGTCGCCGCAACGGCCGGCGTCGTCGGCGGGCGCGCATTGTTCGATGAGGGAATCGTAAGCGGTCCAACCCTGCCTCGACGGCGCGCCGGGCGTCGCGCTGACGATATGATCGAGGGCGACGTCGGCAGCGACGGCTTCGGCCAGATGCGCGAAGGTGGCGTCGGCAATGAGGATGCGCGCGCCGCAATCGCGCAGAATGGCGACGATCTCTTCCGCCGAAAGGCGATGGTTCAGCGGCGTGAACACGCCGCCCGCCCATGGCGTGGCGAAGCACGCCTCGATGAAGCGTGCGCTGTTGTCGGAAAGCATCGCGACGCGGTCGTTGTCCTGCAAGCCGAGCGCGCGAAAGCCCGCGGCCAGGCGGGCGATGCGGTCGGCGAACTGCGCCCATGAGATGGTCGCGTCGTCGTCGATGAGCGCCGGCGCATCGCCACGCAACTGGCGTCCACGCCGCACGATCTGCGCGAGGCTCATCCTGTACGAAGCGGTCGCGGCGGATGTCTGCATCATCGCATGCCTTATTGCGCCGCGACCGCGTGCAGGGGACGGTCGGCCCCGAACATGTTCGCGAAACTCATGACCTGATGCGCGAGCAGATCGATCTGCTGGTTCACGTCGGCGGACGAACACGAACCCGTGGCCGAGAACGTCACGGCCGCCGAATTTACGCCGACGCCGAGCGGCGTCGGCCAGCCGCGCAGCGCATGGATCACCGTGCGCATGGATGCAAGCGTGGCGCCGATCGCCTGCGGCCCGTACGCGCAAACCATGCAGCCCACGGCGCGCCCCTCGAAATACGGGCGCGCGTCGGCGCGCAATTCCTCCGCATAGTCGAGCGCGTTCTTCAGAAGGCCCGACATGGCGCCGTGATAGGCGGGCGACGACAGGACGATTCCATCGCAGTCCCGCAGCGCCGCCACCAGCGCGCGCGCCTTCTCGCTGCCGGAGATTCGTCCGGCGCCGTACATGGGCAGGTCGAGCGCGTCGGCCGCGAAGCACGCGGTGCGCGCGCCCAGCCGCCCGACGGCCGAAAGGCACTGGCGCAGCGCCAGTTCGCTCGAAGACTCCGCGCGCGTCGTTCCACCCATGCCGACTATGAAAGGGCGCCGCCCCATTCCTTCTCTCCAATCGCCGTCGATCCGCGCAAGGATGCGGGCCGCCGCTTCCTCAGCCTTTCAGCCAGAGACAGCGGCCTTCCGACAATTGACGATAGGCTTTGTCGGGCGGCGTCTGGCCGGCGATGCGCGCGTAGTCCCATCCGCCCCGCGATTGCGCTGGCGTCTTGGCCTGCAGCAGATAGATCGGGTTCATCAATCGCCCGTCCTCGCGGATGTTTGCGGGGCCGTAGAGCGGGTCTGTCACCTGCATCTTCTTCATCTGCGCCACGACCGCGGCGCCGTCGGCTTTCGCTTTCGCATGGCCGACGACGGCCGCCGCACGCAGATAGTGCAGGGCCGCCGAATAGGCGCCGGCGACGTTCTGGCTGGGAATGAAATTGCGGACCCGCTCGCCCACGCGGTTCGAGAACGCACGCGCGCCGTCGTTCTTTTCCCAGTAGAAGCCGCTCGAATAGAACATGCCCTGCGCGTCCTTCAGGCCGATGGAATGGACCTGCGGCAGATCCATCAGCATCGCCGTGAGGATGGAGCCGTTGGACGTGGTCTTGAATTCGGCGGCCTGTTTGATGCAGGCGATCAGATCGTCGCCGGCGTTCGCGAAGCAGATGACCTTCGCCCCGCTGCCCTGGGCCTGAAGCAGAAGGCTCGAGAAATCGCCGAGACCCGGGAAGGGATGGCGCACCGTGCCGACGACCTTGCCGCCGCGCGCCGTGATGACTTTCGTGGCGTCGCGCACGACGGAGGCGCCCATCGCGTAGTCGGCCGCGATGAAGAACCAGGTGTCGAGACCGCGATCCATGATGGCGTTGGCCACGGCGGTCGCCATGCCGTGGCTGTCATAGGTCCAGTGCACATGGTTGGGGCCGCAATAGGCGCCCGACAGATCTTCGGTCGCGGTGGCGGTGAACAGGCCGACCCTGTTCTTGTCGCGCAACAGTTGCGTCAGTCCAAGCGCGAGAGCGGACATCGGCACATCGGCGATGGCGTCCACGCCGCCCTGATCGAGCCAGTTGCGCGCGACCGTCAGGCCGATATCGGGTTTGAGCTGGAAATCGGCATAGACGACGTCGACCGGAATGGAGGGGGTCTCCTTGCGAAAATCCTCCACCGCAAGATTGACGGCCGCGACCGCCGCGGCGCCGCCAAGCGTGCTGTAAGGGCCATTCATGTCGGCCAGAATGGCGATGCGCAGCGGTTCGCCCGCCGCACGCGCCACATGAACGAAAGGCATGCTCAAGGCGGCCGCGCCGCCGGCCAGAACTGTGCGACGATCCGGTTTCATGGCGTTTCCTCACCGCGTTCGCTGCGTCGCAGCGCAATCGCCGCCGATTTCGTTGTCCGGCTGGCTCAGGCAAGCATAAGAGAAGTTATGTTAGGTAGGCAAGCCCTGCCTGCGCCGGCGCTGCGTCTGCAGAGCGGACGGCGGGATCAGGCGGATCGCGCCTCGATCATCAGCCGGAGCGCGTCCTTGAAGAAGGCGCTGCGCGTCTTGGGATCGCGCATCGACAGCGGCATGACGTTGACGGACAGCAGCACGCCCGCGCGCAGACTGGCCTCGGACGGCGAGAAGCCCAGGTCGCAGAAGGCTTCCGTCAGGAAGGCGAGCACGAGTTCCTCCGCCCGGCGCATGGCGATCCGCGCGCGCTCCTCCATGGTCGCCCACACACGCATGGCGCGATCGAGGTCGAATGTGTGATCGGCCAGGCTGAGCTTCGCCAACGCGCGAATGCGGCCGACGGGGTCCACGCCCTCGGCGCGTGCGCGGTCGAGCAGGCCTTGCACGCGGTCGATGCTGAAGGCTTCCGCAACCGCGCCGAGGTAAGCGTCGAAATCCGGGAAGTGATGGTAGAAACTGCCGGTCGAAACGCCGAGACGTCGCGTGAGCGGCGCCAGCTTCAGACCGGAAACGCCGTGCTCGCGCAGAACATCCTGCCCCGCGACGATCCAGTCGCGCCGGCTCAGTCGGCCGCCGTCCCGGCGCGCGCCAAGGCCCTTCGGTGCGGAGAATCCGGATGCTTTCTCAATCGCCCCGGGGTTCGCGGCCGCCCGTGTGGCGACCGCCTTGTTTCCAGGCGTCTTCCTGCTGGAAACTCGTTTGCCGGAAGCCTTCTTGCCGGAAGCCTTCTTGCCGGCCGACTTCTTGGCGCCTGTTCGTGCGGCGCCGGCCTTTCCGGCTATTCTGCTGGCGGACGTGGAGCGATACGCCCGACGCCGGGGGTGGTGTACGGTCAAAGCGCGACTCGTTCGAGTAACTTCACTTTCGCATACACCAGCCCAGCCGCAGGGTCCACGGCGTGACGCCTCACGGTTCCGGCGAAACGCGCACCAGCAGCTTGCCGTCGTTGCCGCCGCTGAACAGCAGGCCGAGCGCTTCGGCCGCGTTTTCCAGTCCGTCGACCACATGCGCCTTCCACTTCAGCTTTCCCGCCCGAACCCATTCGGCAAGCTGGTCCAGCGCCTCGCCGCCGCGCGGCAGGTAATCGATGACGATGAACCCCTGGATGAGCAGGCGATGCATCAGCACGCGGCCGAAATCCTCCGGTCCGGGAATCGCGCCTTCGTTATTGTATGTTGAGATCATGCCGCACAACGGCATGCGCCCGAAATCGTTCATGCGCGCCACGACCTCGCTCATGATCCTGCCGCCGACATTCTCGAAATTCACGTCGACGCCGTTGGGGCATAGGCGGTCGAGCGCGCCGCCGATGTCGCCGGCTTTATAGTCGATGGCGCCGTCGAGGCCGAGTTCGTTCACCAGCCAGTCGCACTTGGCCCTGCCGCCGGCGATGCCGATGACGCGGGCGCCTTTGATCTTGGCGATCTGCGCGGCGATGGAGCCGACGGCGCCGGCGGCGGCCGAAACCACGACCGTTTCTCCCGGCTTCGGCCGGCCGATGTCCAGCATTCCGAAATAGGCGGTCATGCCGGTCGAGCCCAATACGCTCATCTGCGCGGTCAAAGGCAGATCGGGCGCGGGTTTGTGCGGCCGCATCGCCTTCTCGCCGGCGATCGTATAGTGCTCCCAGGCGCCGAACACCGGCTTGACGATGTCGCCGACCCTAAAGCGTTGCGAGCGCGATTGCTCCACCACGCCGATCACCCCTCCGCGCATGACGGCGCCGACCTCCACAGGCGGCAGGTATTGGTCGCGACCGCTCATCCAGATGCGGTTGGTGGGGTCTAGCGAAAGATAGATGTTGCGGCAGAGCACCTCGCCGTCGGCCAGCGGCCGCACGTCGCTTTCGCGCAGTTCCAGATCGCCCGGCTCGATGTCGCTTTCCGGCCGGCGTCGCAGCACCCATTGCCTGTTCTTCATTGCGTTTCTCCCGAATGTCGTTCGCCGACTTTAATCGATGGCGCCGTCTCTGTAAGCTCCCGGCTGCGACCGCGCGGGGAGGAAAGAAGTGATCAAGCTCGTCTTTTGCCTGAAACGGAAGGAAGGCCTTACGTTCGAGGCGTTCCGCGACCATTGGGTCAACCGCCACGCACCGCTGGTGCGCGGGTTCGCCGGCCCGCTCGGCATCCGGCGCTATGTGCAAAGCTATCGGCTGGAGGACGAGAGACTGAACCCGCTCGTCGCGTCGCGCGATCCCACGATGGCGTTCTACGATGGCGTGGCGGAACTCTGGTACGACAGCATCGAGGCGCTGCACGACTTGCGGCGCAGCCCGGCGGCGCGCGAGGCGGGCCGCGCCCTGCTCGAGGACGAGCGCAGGTTCATCGACCTTGCGCGTTCGCCCATCTTCTTCTGCACCGAGACCACGTTCGTGGGGTGACGGCGCGGCGCAAGTTGACGCAGGCGTTCGTTCGATCCTACTTTCGCGTCCACAAGATGCGCCCGTCTCGAAATGGGCGCCGGAATGAGGAAACGCCGCAGGCATCTCCCGGCAAGTCGGGAAACGTCTTGCGATTCAGGCGTCGCTGTGGTTCGACCCGCCCGGTTCGAACGGGCGGCGCCATGCGGCGGGCGCGCGCGCCGATTGCAGGCCGTGGCGCGCCGCGTGCAGGACCAAAGGGGCGGTCGATGAACAACAGACTCTGCAAGCAACTCGGTATTCCGTTCCCGCTGTTCGCGTTCAGCCATTGTCGCGACGTGGTGGTCGCGGTCAGCAAGGCCGGCGGTTTCGGCGTGCTGGGGGCGGCCAATTTCACGCCCGAGCAACTCGAAACCGAGCTTGCATGGATCGACGCGCATATCGAGGGCCATCCTTACGGCGTCGATCTGCTGTTTCCCGAGAACATGTCGCTGGCCGGAGAGGATCCGTCGAAAGTCGGCGATCTGATGCGCAACATTCCGGACAGGCATGTGCGCTTCGTGGCCGGCCTGTTGCAGCAGCACGGGCTGGACGCCGGCGACGATGCGGATGTGCGCGCCCGGTTCGTCGCCCAGCCGCCTTCGCTGCTGCGCGCGCAGGGCCTGCGGCTTCTGGATGTCGCGTTCCGCCATCCCATCAAGCTCATCGTCAACGCGCTCGGACTGCCGCCGCCGGAGATGTTTGAGGGCGCGCGCAAACATGGCGTGCTCGTCGGCGCGCTCGCCGGCTCACGCGAACATGCGCTGCGCCATGTGGAGGCGGGCGTGGACGTGATCGTCGCGCAGGGCGGAGAAGCCGGCGGCCACTGCGGCGAGGTTTCGACCATCGTGCTGGTGCCGGAAGTCGTGCGCGCGGTGCGCAAGATCAAGGATGTGCCGGTGCTGGCGGCGGGCGGCATCATGACCGGACGCCAGATGGCGGCGGCGGTGGCGCTCGGCGCCGCGGGCGCGTGGACCGGCTCGGTGTGGCTGGCGACCACCGAATCCGAAACGAGCCAGACGTTCCGCGAGAAGATGGTCGCCGCCCGCTCGCGCGACACGGTGCGCAGCAAGGGGCGCACCGGCAAATATTCGCGCCAGCTTCGCTCGGCCTGGACGCAGGCCTGGGAAGGCCCCGACAGTCCCGGCGCGCTGCCGATGCCGCTTCAGTCGATGGTCTCCGAACCCGCGTTGCAGCGCGCCTCCGATGCGGCCGACAAGGGCCACCCCGGCGCGCGCGAACTCGTCACCTATTTCGTCGGACAGGGCGTGGGGCTTGTCGAAAGCGTGCGCTCGGCGCGCAGCGTGGTGCAGGAATTCCGCGAAGATTTCGCCGAAGCCGTCGGCGATATCGAAGCCTTCATGGCGTGAACGTTTCCGGTTTTTCGACGACGAGGGACAAATGGCGCGGTTTGTGACGGAAGAATTGGACGACGGTCTGGCGATCCTCACGCTCAACCGGCCCGAGCGGCGCAACGCCATCGGCATGGAACTGGCGGACGACCTTGTGGACGCCGTACGGCGCGCCGCCGAAAATCCGCAAGCGCGCGCGGTGCTGTTGCGCGGGGCGGGCGGCACGTTCAGCGTGGGCGGCGATGTGAAGGGCATGGCGCGCGGCGAGGGCGGGGATGTTCCGGTCGACCATCGCGTGTCCGAACTGCGACGTGTGATGGACGTGTCGCGGCTGTTGCACGACATGCGCAAGCCGACCGTCGCCGCGCTCGACGGCGCCGCGGCCGGCGGCGGCCTCTCGCTTGCGCTCGCCTGCGATCTGCGCATTGCGGCGAAATCGACCAAGATCACGACCGCCTTCGCAAAAGTCGCGCTGCCGGGCGATTTCGGCGGCACGTGGTTGCTCACGCGGCTGGTAGGTTCGGCCAAGGCGCGCGAACTGTTCTTCTGCTGCCCGCTGCTGACGGCCGACGAGGCATACGCGCACGGGCTCGTCACCAGGGTCGTGCCGGACGACCAGTTGCAGAAGGCGGCCTACGACCTCGCCATGTCGCTCGCGCACGGGCCGACCGTCACGCTCGGATACATGAAGCAGAATTTGAACCTCGCCGAGATCGCCTCGTTCGAAATGTCGCTGGACGCCGAGGCGTTGCAGCAGACGCGCGCGATGTCGACGGCCGACCACAAGGAAGCCGCGCGCGCCTTTGTCGAAAAACGCGCGCCGGTCTTCAAGGGCGCCTAGCCGCGATATTGCACGCCGCCGTCGACGTCGACGACCGAGCCGGACAGATAGGCGACGCGGTCGGAGGCGAGCATGACGGCGAGCGCCGCGATTTCCTCCGGTTCGCCCGGACGGCCGAACGGCAGGCCCTGGAGAAACTCCTCCCAGCGGCTGTCGTCGCCATCGCGCTGGCGCGCGCGGGCTTTCGACAGTTCGATGATGCGGTCCGTGCGGGTCGACGCCGGATTGATGCCGAAGACACGCACGTTGCTCTCCGGCGACCTGCCGCCGAGCGCCTTGGTGAACGCGATGAGCGCCGCATTGCCGGCCGCACCGCACACATAATCCCATCGCGGCGCCACGCCGGCCAGACCGATGATGTTGACGACGACGCCGGCGCGCTTCTCCATCATGCGCGCAAGGTATAGCTGCGTGAGATGGATGTAGCCGAACACTTTCAGGCTCCACGCATCGCGCCACGTGTCGAGCGACATGGCGAGAAGATTGCCGCCGGGGATCGCGCCGGCGTTGTTGACCAGGATGTCGATGTCGGGATGGACGGCGGCGAGCCGGGCGCGCTCCTCGTCGCGGGACAGGTCGGCCGCGAAGGCGGTCGAGCGGGGACCGAGGCGCTCCTGCGCCTCGGCGAGGCGGGATGCGTCGCGCGCGACGATGATCACATCGACGCCTTCGGCGACAAGCGCCTGCGCGCACGCCAAGCCTATGCCTTTCGAGCCGCCGGTGACGAGCGCGCGCTTGCCTTGCAAACGAAGGTCCATGAACGCGTCTCCATCCTATACGGGTTGCGTGTCGGCGAATTCGCGCCGCAGCACGTTCTTCATCGTCTTGCCGCTGGCGGTGCGGGGAAATTCTTCCGCGCGAATGTCGATGCGGACGGGAAGCTTGTGCGCCGATAGGCGCGGCCGCAAGTGATCGACGATCTGCGCAGCCGTGAGAGTCGCGCCTGCGCGCGTCTGCACCACCGCGCCGACGAGTTCGCCCAGGACGCGGTCGGGGATGCCGATGACCGCCGCGTCGATGATGTCGGGATGGGTTAGCAACGCATCCTCGATTTCGACGCAATAGAT
Source organism: uncultured Methylocystaceae bacterium (assembly GCA_937870755.1). Classification (GTDB taxonomy): domain Bacteria; phylum Pseudomonadota; class Alphaproteobacteria; order Rhizobiales; family Beijerinckiaceae; genus JAJXWB01. The sequence goes on along the minus strand of CALMZV010000027.1, from coordinate 285,170 downwards.
GTTCTCGCCGCCGCGAATGAGCATGTCCTTCGCGCGGTCGAGCAGGTAGACGAACCCGTCTTCGTCCATGCGGCCGATGTCGCCGGTGCGATACCAGCCGTCGCGAAACGCGGCCGCGGTCGCCTGCGGGTTGTTCCAGTAGCCCTTGATGACATTGCCGCCGCAAATGGCGATTTCGCCGACGCCGCCCGCGGGCAGGACGTTTCCGTCCGCATCGAGAATGCGCACGTCGCATCCCGGCACGGCTGGGCCCACCGATGTCGGACGGGCGAGATAATCTTCCGCGCTGTTGGAGGTGGAGACGGACGAGGTCTCCGTCGCGCCGTAACCCTGGCCCGGCCAGATGCCTGGAAACAACTGCGTGACCTTGCGCGCCAGTTCCGGCGCCGCCGCCGCGCCGCCATAGGAAATCGCCTCGATGCTCGACAGATCGCGGTGCGCGAAGTCCGGACTTTCAATCAGCTGCCAGATCATGGAGGGCACGCCGGTCGTCGCGTTCACGCGCTCGGTCTCGATCAGCTCCAGCGCGCGCTCGGGATTCCATTTGTGCATGAGCACGAGTTTGGCGCCATTGGCGACCGTCGGAATCAGCACCGAGTGGCAACCGGTGACGTGAAAGAACGGCACGGGCAGCAGCGTGCATTTCTGCGTCTCAGGCGGTTCCGGCAAGGGCTCGCCGCGCCGCACGAAAGCGCGCGCGCCGGCAAACGCGATGTTCACCAGATTGCACATGATATTGCGATGCGTGCCGAGCGCGCCTTTCGGCCGGCCGGTGGTGCCGGAGGTGTAGAGGATGGTCGCGTCGTCGTCGGGATGGATCGCGCGATCGGGGGGCGGTTCGTCCGGCAGCGTGTCGTAGTCGGCCGGCTGGCCGATGAGCTGCTCGAGCGAGATGGTTCCCGCAAGCGCCGCGCGCGGCGTGCGCACGGCGAGGAGGGTTGCGCGATGGGCGCCGGCCGGCATCGCCTGCAGGCGCTCCAGCCGTTCGTGATCGACGAACGCGATCCTTGCGCCGGAATCGTTGAGCGCGTAGGCCAGATCGTCGCCCGTGCCCCAGGCGTTGACAGGCACGGCGACGGCGCCGATGGCGACAGCCGCCCAGAAGGCGATCGACCATTCCGGATAGTTGCGCATGGCGATGGCGACGCGATCGCCCTTGCCGACGCCGAAACGCCCGGCAAGCGCGATTCCGAGCGCGGACGCCGCGCGATGGTGCGCGCGGTAGGTCAGACGCTCTCCTTCGTAGACGATGAATTCGCGCGCATCCCACGTGCGGCTGAGATCGAAAATCGCGCGCAGGTCGCGGCGCGCGTTCTTGTAGACGCGCGTCGGCAGGCCGCGCACCTCGACCGTCTCCATTTCGAATGGCGCGCCGGGCGCGGTGAGAATGCGCCGGGTTTCTTCAAGGCTGACGGCCGGCCAGCGCCGGTCGGGCTGCGTCATTGCGTTCTCCAGGGGGCTACCGGCCCGTGAAACGTGGCGCGCGTTTTTCCAGAAAACTGCGCACGCCTTCGCGGTGGTCCTCGGTCTCGAACAGTTTGCGGATGATTTCAATCGCCCAGCCGCCGATCTCGCGCGGATCGCCATAACTCGTGCGCCGCAATCCTTCCTTCATATAGCGCAGCGCGAGTGGCGCGTTGGCGGCGATCCTTTGCGCGAGCGCCATCGCGCGCGGCATGAGGTCGTCGTGCGGCGTGACATAGCTGACGAGGCCGATGCGCTCGGCCTCGCCGGCGTCGATCATATCGCCCGTGAACAGAAGTTCGGCCGCCTTGGCCGGGCCGACGACCGCCGGCAGACGCAGCAAGCCGCCGACATCGCAGATGAGGCCGCGCCGAATGAACAGTTCGGCGAAATTCGCGCGTTCGGAGGCGATGCGAATGTCCGCGTAAAGGGCCAGTTCCATGCCCCAGCCGACGGCTGCGCCGTTGACGGCGGCGATAACCGGGCGGTCGCATTCGAGTGCGGCCATGGCGGCGGGGGTCGGCGGATGGCGCACGACAGGCGCCTTCGGCCGGTCCTCGCGCGGCGCGTCGACCGTCATCATGTCCTTCACGTCCTCGCCCGAGCAGAAGGCGGGGTCGACGCCCGTCACCACCACGCAGCGCACCTGCGGGTCGGCGCCGGCGGCGCGAAAGGCGGCTTCCAGTTCGTCGTAGGCGCGGCGGTTGAGCGCGTTGCGCCGCTCGGGGCGATTGATGGCGATGATGGCGACGCCGTCCTCGCGCGTGTAGCGCAGGCATTGGAAATCCGACGGCGCTATGGCCGGCGCAAGCGACATGGGCGTCTCCCGGTCGGCGTGGACGGGCCCGTCGCATCGCCGGAATTATTGTTGCGGAAAAGGCGCGGATTTGCGCGCGATCCGTATCTGAATAACGTGCTACAGTTGAAAAAACGCGTCAACCGAGAGCGCGATCCGGAGGAAAAGATGGCCGAGCCAAAGCGCCCGTGGGTGAAAATCGGCGACACCATGCGTCCTGTCGCCGACCTCCAGAACCGCGCCGAACGGGCGGCGCGCGGGTTCGAGCAGTTCGGCGTCGCGCAGGGCGATGTCGTGGCCATCTATCTGCGCAACGACTTCGCGATGATCGAGGCAAGCGTCGGCGCGGGCCTTGTGGGCGCCTATGTCACGCCCATCAACTGGCATAACACGATGGAGGAGGCGCGCTACGTTCTGGAGAATTCCGGCGCGAAGACGCTCGTCATCCATGCCGACCTGTTGCAGGTCGTCGGCGCCGCCATTCCGCCCACGGTCAGGACGATCGTGGTGGAAACGCCGCCGGCCTTGCGCGCGGCCTATCGCGTGAGCGCCGAGGCGGCAGCCGCGCCGCCCGGCGCCATCGAATGGGAGACGTGGCTCTCGCGTCTGACGCCGAAGGCGCCGCCCTTCGCGGTGTCGCCCGGCTCCATGATCTACACGTCGGGTACGACGGGCCATCCCAAAGGCGTGCGTCGCAATCCGCCGACGCCGGAGCAGATGGACTCGGTTCTGGAGGTCATGCGGATCATCGGCGGACTGCATGCCTATGACGGACGCATGGAAGACGTCGTTCTGCTCATTCCGGGACCGGCTTATCACTCCAGTCCGAATGGCTGGCTGTTCACGCTGTTGAAGATGGGCGCGAACATCGTCGTCGAGCCGAAGTTCGACGCCGAAGGCATGCTCGCGCGGATCGCGGCCGAGCGCGTCACGCATGTGCTCGCTGTGCCAACGATGTTCGTGCGGCTTTTGGCGCTGCCGGAGGCGGTCAAGCGGAAATACGACCTCTCCAGCGTCGTGCAGGTGATGCATGTGGGCGCGCCGTGCGCGCCGCATGTCAAGCGCGGCATGATCGACTGGTGGGGGCCGGTCATCACCGAACATTACGGTTCGACCGAGGTCGGCGCTGTCACCTACTGCACGGCGCAGCAATGGCTCGACCATCCGGGAACCGTCGGCAAGCCGATCGAGGGTTGCACCGTCGTGGCCATGGACGCCGAGGGGCGCGAACTGCCTGCGGGGCAGTCGGGCGAGATCGTATGCGGCGGGCGCATCTACGCCGATTTCACGTACCACGGCGACAACGCCAAACGCCGCCGCTCGGCGCGCGGCGATCTGGTGGCCACGGGCGATGTCGGATACTTCGACGCCGACGGGTTTCTGCATCTCAGCGGCCGCGCGAGCGACATGATCATCTTCGGCGGCACGAATATCTATCCGGCCGAGATCGAGGCGGAGCTCCTGAAGGTTCCCGGCGTCGCCGATTGCGCGGTGTTCGGCATTCCCGATCCGGACTATGGCGAGCAGGTGTGCGCCTTCATCCAGCCGGAGCCGGGCGCGCAGATCAACGAGGATGCGGTGCGCGCGGATCTGCGCATGCGGCTCGCAAGCTACAAGATTCCGCGTCGCATCGAATTCGTGGACATGTTGCCGCGCGAGGACACGGGCAAGATTTTCAAGCGCAAGTTGCGCGAACCGTTCTGGGCCGGGGAGGGACGCTCGATCTGAGCGGCGCGTCCGCGGCGGCCGTCATACGGTCTTGTCGGGCCACCACGGATACTGGCTCGGCATGTCCCGCGAAACCTTGCCCGGAAATGCGGGCTTGCGCTTGTCGAGAAACGACTGGACGCCCTCGCGCACATCGGCGTGGCCGCCGCGTTCGATCGACATCGGGCCGTCGATCTCCAGAAGGCCGAACGGGTCTGGCGCGCCGGCAAAGCGCCACAGCATCTGGCGCGTGAGCGCGACGGCCACGGGCGACGTCTCCTCCGTCATCTCGCGCGCGATTTCTTTCGCGCGCGCGAGCAGGACGGCGGGTTCGACGACCTCGCTCACCAGACCGCCGCGCAGCGCCTCGCGGGCGTCGAACGTGCGGCCCGACAGCGACCAGCGCAACGCCTGCGGCAGGCCGACGAGTTTGGGCAGGAACCATGCGCTGCCGGCTTCCGGAACAAGCCCGCGACGGGCGAAGATGAAGCCGATCTTGGCGCCTTCGGCGGCGATGCGCACATCCATCGGCAGCGTGAGCGTGATGCCGACGCCGACCGCCGGCCCGTTGATGGCGGCGATCGAAGGCTTGCGACAGGAGAAGATGGCGTCCACGAACCCGCCGCCGCGCGCGCCTTGCTGCAAACGCTGGCCGAACACGCCCGCGCCATGCTCGCCGGACGTATCGAAACTTTTCGCGCCCCCCGAAACGTCCGCGCCCGCGCAAAAGGCGCGGCCCGCGCCGGTGACGACGAGCGCCCGCACGCTGTCGTCGGCGTCCGCGCGACGGAAGGCGTCGGCGATTTCGGCGCCCATCGCGCCGGTATAGGCGTTGAGCTTGTCGGGCCGGTTGAGCATGACGACGAGCGTCGCGCCCTCGTGCGTACACGAGATGGTTTCGTAGTTCATGCGCTGTCCTCCCGTCGCCACGCCCGGGCCGCGACGTGTGTCTTCACGCGCATGCTATCGGCGGGCGCGAGGGGGTCAAGGCGCGGCGCGCCTCACTCGCGCGTGTCCTCCGCACGCGCGGCGAGGTGGGGAAAAATCCGCGCCGCATTCGGCCCGTCGGACCGCCAGGAGTGGCAGCCGTCGAGAAAGAACGGCGGCTTGTCAGGCATGTTGCGTGCGCCGGCGTCCGGCCTGTCGTGCGGATAGGAGGAAGATTGATAAAGCGTGGTGACCGCAGGACCGAGCAACTCGATCAGATGCGTGCAGGCGTCGCGCCTGGGCAGACGCGCGCGCACAGCATCGCGCCAGCCGGGGCCGAGTCGAACGCCGACCAGTGACGACATGCGCGGGGGCGCATCCCAACAGCTGGCGTAGGGCGCATCCGCCATCGCTGCTTCCGCGCCGACGATTTCGAACGCGGCGTCGACCGTCAGGCGAATGGACATCTTGTGCACGGGTTCGCCCGGGGCGCGCACCCGATTATCGAAATCCACGTGGCTGTAAGGCTTACGGTCGAACAGCGACGCCTCCACTTCCCACAAGCCGTCTTCGCGCATGAAGGCGGCGCATTCGACGCTGCGGTTGTGGATGGGGACGCGGGCGGCTGGCGGCGACAGAGGCATCGTGTTTTCTCGCGCATTCGGTCGCAGCGCGTGCAAGCCGGCGATCCATGCGTTGCAGGTTGACGCGCGGCGCCGAAGGACCACGCAGCGCCAATCTAGCGGCCGCGCGCGGCGTCGGCAATTCGACCGCGCGCCTTTGACAAGGTCCGGCGAATAATTGCAGCCTGCGGCGGGCGGGGGAAACGACACTCATGACGACAATCGAACGCAAGACATCGCGCGGTCTGGTGAGCGGCGTGTGCGATCCGAAATTCGCCGGCGTGCTCGATGCTTTCGTGGAGAATTTCGAACAGCGCGGCGAAATTGGCGCGAGCGTCGCCATCATGCTCGAAGGGCGCACGGTGGTCGATCTGTGGGGCGGCCAGACATCGGACGGCGGGGCGGCCTGGGAGCGGGATACGATCTGCGTGGTGTTTTCCTGCACCAAGGGCGCCTCGGCGTTCTGCGCGCATATGGCGGCCGACCGCGGCCTGCTCGATCTCGACGCCGGCGTCGGGAAATACTGGCCGGAATTCGCCGCCAACAAGCACGGCGCGCGCGTGTCCATGATGCTCGACCATTCCGTCGGGGTTCCGGGTGTGCGGGCGGAACTGAAGCAGGGCGCCTACTACGATTACGATTACATGTGCGCGCAACTCGCCGCCGAGGCGCCGTTCTGGAAGCCGGGAACGCGCAACGGCTACCACGGGCTCACCTCCGCCTGGACGGTCGGCGAAATGGTGCGGCGCGCGACGGGCCAGCGCATGGGCGCGTTCTTCGCGCAAGAGATCGCGCGGCCGCTCGGCATCGATTTCTGGATGGGGTTGCCCGAGAGCGAAGAAGGTCGCGTGGCGCCGGTCATTCCCTATCCGCCGGACGACAAGGCGCGCTCCACGCGCATCGCGCTCGCCTGCAAGGCCGACCCGATGGGGCCTGCCGGCCGGTTCATGCTCAACAGCGGCGGGTTCAACGCCAACCATCGCGCCGCGCGCGCCGCCGAAATCGGCTCGGCGAGCGGGGTCTCCAACGGGCGCGGCCTTGCGGGGCTTTATGCGCCGCTCGCCAACGGCGGGGCGCTGATGGGGCGACGCTACGTGAGCACGGACACGCTCGCGCGCATGGGGCGTATCAGCGTCGCCACCCACGAGGACGCCACGCTGATGATTCCGACACGCTTCTCGCTCGGCTTCATGAAATCGATGGACAATCGCGCGCTCGACAATGCGGAGAATTGCTCGGTCATCCTGTCGGAGCCGGCGTTCGGCCATGTGGGGGCGGGCGGCTCGCTCGGCTTTGCCGATCCCGCGGCGCATCTGAGCTTCGGCTACGCCATGAACCGGATGGGCCTCGGCATTCTGATGAACGATCGCGGGCAGAGCCTGGTGGACGCCGCCTACCGCGCGCTCGGCGGGCGCTCGAACGCCAGCGGCGCTTGGGTGTGATCGTCACTTAAAATGTTGAATCTGCGAGCGAACGGCCCCGTCGACAGGCGGTGGGGGTGATGTATACTTCGCTGCGCTCCGGCAAGAGAGCGCCCGCGCAAGCGGACCATCAACGGGAGGGAACGATGACGGACCGTCGCCACGCGTCCGCCCATCTGATGCTGATCAACCCCGAGCGCGTGTTCTACGCGGGCCTGCTCGGGCGGCCGCGTCGGCGCGAGACCGGGGCGTTCCAGATTTACGTCTGCGTGGAGGGCGCTCTCACAATCGCATGCGGGGGGCGCGTGCAGACGGGCCTGTCGATGGCGGCGGTGGAGCCCTATGTCGAGCACACGATCGAAAGCGAACACCCGACCATCCTGTGCGTGACCATCGAGCCGGAGACGGTTTCGCGCGAGGCGCTCGCGGCGCTGTCCGCGCGCATCGCGGCCCGGCCCGAGGAGATCGTGGGGCGCATACGCGCAGCCCATCGCGCGCTCATCGCCGAGCCGTGTTCCGAAGGGCTGGACCGGCAGGCGTTCGACACGCTGTTTTTCGGCGCGCCGCTGCCGCCGCGCGCGCTCGACGCGCGGATCGCGCGGGCGCTGGCGCGGCTCGAAAATTTCTCCGGGCCGCCGGCGAGCGCGGCCGAGTGCGCGGCGCAGGCGCGGCTGTCGCCCTCACGCTTCCTGCACCTGTTCAAGCAGGAGACGGGCTTTTCGTTCCGCGCGCTGCGCGCCTACAAGCGCGCGCGCCATGTTCTCCACTTCGCCAACCGGGACATCAATTTCGCTCATCTGGCGCAGGACATCGGCTACCCCGATTCCACGCATTTCTCGCATTCGATCCGAAGGTTCTACGGCCTCAAGCCAAGCGCGATCTTCGACGGCTCGCGCGATCTGGCGATCTATCCCCGCGCGCCGGCGCTCGCCTCCGCCTGAGGCCGCGTAGCGTGTAAACACAAGACGGCCCCGGGCGGCGCCCGCATAGTCGGCCTTCGACCTGCCCCTGCTTTTCGAGGAGATTGCGCGCGCATGAGCGACAAAGCCGTCATCACCTGCTCGCTGAACGGCGTGCTGACCGACCCCCGGCAACACCACGTGCCCGTCACCCCCGAGGAAATGGCGCGCGAAGCGAAGGCCGCATTCAACGCCGGCGCGAGCGTCATGCACATTCACCTGCGCCAGCAGGGGCCGAACAAGGGCCATCTGCCGTCGTGGGATGTGGCGTTGTCGAAGGAGGCGCAGCAGGCGATCCGCGAGGCGTGCCCCGGCGTCATCATCAACCATACGACCGGCGTTGTGGGGCCGGACTATGCCGGCGCGCTCGCCTGCGTGCGCGAGACGAAGCCGGAAATGGCCGCCTGCAACGCGGGCTCGCTGAACTATCTGAAGGTGAAGGCCGACAAGACCTGGGCCTGGCCGCCGATGATGTTCGACAACCCGGTCGAAAAGGTGAAGGCCTATCTCGACGTGATGAAAGTCGCCGGCTCGCTGCCGGAGTTCGAATGTTTCGACGTCGGCATCGTCAATTGCGTGAACATGTATTGCGACACGGGGATGTACGACGGTCCGATCGAGTACAATCTGGTCATGGGCGTGGCCTCCGGCATGCCGACCGACCCCGATCTTCTGCCGATCCTGAAAAAGATGATGAAGCCCGGCTCCAACTGGCAGGTGACGGCCATCGGCCGCGCGGAAATCTGGCCGCTGCACATGCGTACGGCCGAACTCGGCGGACATCTGCGCACCGGGCTCGAGGACACGTTCTATCAGCCGGACGGCACGAAGGTCACCTCGAACGGGCAGCTCATCGAAACGATGGCGGCCTACGCCCGCAAAGCGGGGCGCGAGGTTGCGAGCCCGGCCGAGGCGCGCAAGATTCTCAAGATCCAGTAACGCGAGCGCGCGAAGCGGGCGCAAGTTCCGCCGCGCCGAGGGAGGATGTCGGCATGAGCAACCTGGAGGCGACGGGCGGCGTGCCCGGGCCCGGCCGGATCGGGCGCGTCGCGATCGGCGATATTCTGCGGCGCTCCGCGCGGCGGTTCGCCGACCGCGTGGCGCTGACCGATGGCGCGCGGCGCGCGACCTACGCCGAACTCGAACGCGACGCCAACCGATTCGCCAACTACCTTCTGTCGACGGGGCTGAAGCCCGGCGACAAGGTCTCGACCATCTGCAACAACTCGATCGAGTTCGTGAAGGCGCTTTTCGGAATCCATCGCGCCGGCCTCGTCTGGGTTCCGGTTAATACGATGCTCGGGCCGGAGGACATGGGCTATATCCTCGATCACGCGGAAGTGAAATTCGCGGTGATCGACGATGTGCTGCATGCGCAACCCGACCGGCGCGCGGCGCTCGAAGCGCGCGGCGTGAAACTGGTGGGGGTCGATCTCGCCGGTCAGGCCAAGGCGCAGGGCCTGCCCGACATCCGCGATCTGATGGAGGGCCGGTCCGACATCGAGCCGGACGTCGAATTCGGCGACCGCGATCTGGCGATGATCATCTATACCAGCGGCACGACCTCGCGCCCGAAAGGCGCGATGCACGGGCATCTGGCCGTCGTGATGGCGGTGATGAGCAATTGCGCGGAGATGACTATTTCGCGCAAGGACGGAATCACCGGTCAGTTCCCGCTGTTCCATTGCGCGGGCCATGTGCTGCTGCTGGGCATGCTGGCGACCGGCGCGCGCATGGCGATCATGCGCGGGTTCGATCCGTTGACCGTGATGGAGGCGATCAAGCGCGACGATCTGACGATCTTCGTCGGCCTTCCGCTGATGTATCAGGCGATCTTCGATCATCCGCGCCGCAGCGAGTTCGATTTCTCGAAAATCCGCTTCTGTATCTACACCATGGCGCCGATGGGCCGACCGCTGCTCGAACGCGCGATGAAGGAATTCGAGAACGCCGAATTCGGTCTGTCGTCCGGCCAGACGGAAATGTATCCCGCCACGACCATGTCGCAGCCCGAGCGGCAGCTCGCGCGGTTCGGCAATTACTGGGGCGAGCCGCTCATGGTGAACGAGGCGGCGATCATGGACGACGACGGCAACCTTCTGCCGCGCGGGCAGATCGGCGAGCTGGTGCATCGCGGGCCCAACGTGATGCTGGGCTATTACAAGGACCCGGCCGCCACAGAAGCCGCGCGCAAATTCGGCTGGCACCACACCGGCGATCTCGCGCTGATCGACGAGCATGGCGAAATCCTGTTCATCGACCGCAAGAAGGACATGATCAAGTCGGGCGGCGAGAACGTCGCTTCGGTCAAGATCGAGGAAACGCTTCTCGCCCATCCCGCGGTGCTGAATGCGGCGGTGGTGGGCCTGCCGCACCCGCAATGGGGCGAGGCGGTGTCCGCCTTCGTCAAGCTGAAGCCCGGCGCCAGCGCGACGGAGGCGGAGATCATCGACCATTGCCGACAGTATCTGGGCGGGTTCCAGACGCCCAAGATCGTGCAGATTCTGCCGGAAATGCCGATGACCGCCACCGGCAAGCTCCGCAAGGTTGAATTGCGCCAGCAATTCGAAGACCATTTCATGCGCCAGGGCGCGTGACACGAGGAACGATCTCCACACATGGCCATCATCGAAAGCACGGTCTCGACATCGAGCGAGGCGTTTCAGGCGAACCGCGCGGGCATGCTCGCGCTCATAGAGCGCATGCGCATGCTGGAACGGCGCGCGGCGGACGCTTCCGCGCGGGCGAAAGACCGTTTCCACAAACGCGGGCAATTGCTGCCGCGCGAGCGCGTGGCGCTCGTGCTCGATCCCGACACGCCGTTCCTCGAACTGTCGACGCTCGCCGGCTACATGTTCGACAAGCCGGACCCGGACAAGAGCGTGCCCGGGTGCGGCGTCATCTCCGGCATCGGCTTCGTGTCGGGCGTGCGCTGCATGATCTCGGCGAGCGATGCGGGCATCGACGCGGGCGCGTTGCAGCCGATGGGCCTCGACAAGGCGCTGCGCGTGCAGGAAATGGCGATCGAAAACAAGCTGCCGTTCGTGCAGCTCGTCGAAAGCGCGGGCGCCAACTTGCTGCGCTATCGCGTGGAGGATTTCGTGCGCGGCGGCAACACGTTCCGCAATCTGGCGCGCATGTCGGCGGCGGGCCTGCCGGTCCTGACGGTCACGCACGGTTCCTCGACCGCGGGCGGCGCCTATCAGACGGGCCTGTCCGACTACATCGTGATGGTGCGCGGGCGCACGCGCGCCTTTCTCGCCGGGCCGCCGCTCTTGAAGGCGGCGACCGGCGAAATCGCGACCGAGGAGGAGCTCGGCGGCGCCGAGATGCATACGACCATTTCGGGCCTGGGCGACTATCTGGCGGAGGACGATCGCGACGCGCTGCGCATCGCGCGCGAGATCATGGCGAAGATGAACTGGGATCGTCCGGCCTCGAACGGGCGCGCTTTCAACCCGCCGCGCTACGACGCGGAGGAACTGCTCGGCATCATGCCGATGGACCACAAGCGGCCGGTCGACATGCGGCAGGCGATCGCGCGGTTCGTCGACGATTCCGATTTCACGGAGTTCGCGCCCAACTACGGTCCGGCGACCGTGTGCGGCCACGCGATGATCGAGGGTTTTCCCATCGGCATCATCACCAACAACGGGCCGCTCGATCCCAACGGCGCCAACAAGGCGACGCATTTCATCCAGGCGTGCTGCCAGTCGCGCACGCCGATCCTCTACATGAACAACACGACGGGCTACATGGTCGGCAAGGCCTATGAAGAAGGCGGCATGATCAAGCACGGCTCGAAGATGATTCAGGCCGTCACCAGCGCGACGGTGCCGCAGATCACCCTGTATTGCGGGGCTTCGTTCGGCGCCGGCAATTACGGCATGTGCGGGCGCGGTTTCCATCCGCGGTTCTGCTTCTCGTGGCCCAACGCCAAGACGGCGGTGATGGGCGGAGAGCAGGCGGCCGAGACGATGGCCATCGTGGCGGAGGCCGGCGCGCTGCGCAAGGGCGCGACGGTCGACCGCGAACAGCTCGACAATATGAAGAAGATGATCACCGGCGTGTTCGACAGCCAGATGGACGTGTTCGCGACCAGCGCGCGCGTGCTCGACGACGGCGTGATCGACCCGCGCGACACGCGCGCCGTGCTCGCGAATGTTCTCGCCATCTGCCGCGAGGGCGATGCGCGCAATCCGCAACCCATGCAATTCTCGGTGGCGCGTCCATGACCGCAACGACGACAGGCGCAGCCTCCATGAAACGCACTCCCTTCAAGAAGATTCTCATCGCGAACCGGGGCGAGATCGCGCTGCGCGTCATGCGCACCGCGCGCCGCATGGGCTATGGCGTCGTCGCCGTCTATTCGACAGCCGACCGCGACGCGCGCCACGTGCGCGAGGCGGACGAGGCCGTGCATATCGGCGACAATCTGCCGGCGCAGTCCTATCTCAGGATCGACGCGATCATCGAGGCGGCCAGACGCAGCGGCGCCGATGCGGTGCATCCGGGCTATGGATTTCTCGCCGAGAACGAGGATTTCGCGGCTGCCTGCCGTGCGGCGGGTCTGGTGTTCGTCGGGCCGTCGGCGGAATCGATCCGCGCGATGGGCGACAAGGCGGGCGCCAAGGCGATCATGATGAAGGCCGGCGTGCCGTGCGTGCCGGGCTTCCAGGGCGACCAGAACGAGGACGTGCTGGCGGCGGAGGCCGGCAGGATCGGCTTTCCGGTCATGATCAAGGCGACGGCGGGCGGCGGCGGGCGCGGCATGCGTCTTGTGCCGGACGCGGCGTCCTTTCCCGACATGCTCAAGCGTGCCCAGTCGGAGGCGCAGGGCGCGTTCGGCGATCCGACCGTCATTCTTGAGCGCGCCATCGTCGAGCCGCGCCATATCGAAATCCAGGTGTTCGGCGACCGCCACGGCAATGCGATCCATCTCGGCGAGCGCGACTGTTCCGTGCAGCGCCGCCATCAGAAGGTGATCGAGGAAGCGCCGTCGCCCGCAGTGTCGCCCGAGTTGCGCGCGCGCATGGGCGAGGTGGCGGTGAAAGCCGTGAAGGCGATCGGCTACGAGGGCGCGGGCACGCTCGAATTTCTGCTCGATTCGTCCGGCGCGTTCTATTTCATGGAAATGAACACCCGGCTGCAGGTGGAGCATCCGGTGACGGAGGCGATCGCCGGACTCGATCTGGTCGAACTGCAACTGCGGATCGCGGCCGGCGAGCCGTTGGCGATCGTGCAGGACGACGTGAAACTGGTTGGACACGCGATCGAGGTGCGGTTGTGCGCGGAGGACGCCGGCCACGATTTCATGCCGCAGTCCGGCCGCATGCTGCGGTGGGAGATGCCCGGGAACGTGCGCGCCGAACATGCGCTGGAGTCGGGCGCCGACATTCCGCCATTCTACGATTCGATGATCGCAAAACTGGTCGCCTACGGCGCCACGCGCGACGAGGCGCGGCTGAAGCTGGCGCATGCGCTCGATCGAACGCTGGCGTTCGGCGTGACGACGAACCAGGCGTTTCTAGCCGCCTGTCTGCGCAACCCGACCTTCGCGGCGGGCGGCGCGACCACCGCATTCATCGCGCAACAGGGCGAGGCGTTGCGCGCGCAGACGGCGGGCGGGCTCGATCCGTCCTCTCTCGCCGCGCTCGTGCTCTACATAACGGGACGCGGCGCGTTCGAATGGCGCGCCGGTCGCGCGCTTACGCCGTCGTTCCCGTTGCCCATGCGCATCGAACGCGACCACAAGCTGCACGAGATTGAGATCGGCCGGCAGCGCGACGGAAGCTACGAGATCGTCGAAGGCGCGGAGCGTCGGTCTGTCTCGGTCGACCGCGTCGGCGCAAGCGAGATCGCGTTTCGCTACGAGGGGTTGAACAGCGCGGCGACGTTCCTGCGCGACGGCGACCGGCTCTATATGTTGTACAACGGCGCGACGGTCGCCGCGCACGATCTCACGCTCGCGCGGCCCGAACCTGCCGACACAGCCGGTGGCGACGGCAAGTTGCGCGCAGCGATGAACGGCCGTGTGGTCGCAGTGTTCGTGCAACCGGGAGAGCAGGTGTCGCGCGGCCAGCCGCTGGTGACGCTGGAAGCAATGAAGATGGAGCACGTGCACGCCGCTCCCGTCGCCGGGGTGGTGTCCGCCGTGCATGTGAGCGAGGGTGAACAAGCTGTCATGGGGCGCATCGTCGTGGAGATCGAGGCGGCGGCGGACGACGCCTGACCGGGTCTATCTGTCCGACAGTCGAACGCACGATTCCGCTATGCGAAATCGTGCGTTTTTGTGCGGCCCATGTCGGCGCTCCGGGCGCTTTCCGCTTTACCGACGGCGGCGCGTCTGCCAGAGGTTCCGGCGAAACTTTGCGAGGAGACCCATCATGGCCGGTAACACCAACGGGCTGCGGCGTGCGGCCATCGTCATGCCGATGCGCACGGCCGTCGGCAAGTTCCAGGGTTCGCTGGCGAGCATGACGGCGGGCGACCTCGGCGCCGTCATTCTGCGCGCGCTGGTGGAGCGTTCGAAAATCGATCCGGCGCGGATCGACGACGTGGTGTTTGCGCAAGGCTACGGCAACGGCGAGGCGCCGTGCATCGCGCGCTGGTCGGCGCTGGCGGCGGATCTGCCGATCACCGTGCCCGGCTACCAGCTCGACAGGCGGTGCGGTTCCGGTCTGCAGGCGATCGTCGATGCGGCGATGATGGTGCAGACGGGCGCGGCGGACGTCGTGGTCGCCGGCGGCGTCGAGAGCATGAGCAATGTGGAATATTACACCACCGACATGCGCAACGGCGCGCGCTCCGGCTCGGTCACCATGCACGACCGCCTTACGCGCGGGCGCGTGATGAGCCAGCCGATCAGCCGGTTCGGCGTCATCTCCGGCATGATCGAGACGGCGGAAAATCTCGCCAAGGACTACGACATCAGCCGCGAGGCCTGCGACGCCTACGCCGTCAAGAGCCATCAGCGCGCGGCCGCCGCGTGGAAGGAAGGCAAGTTCAAGGACGAACTCGTGCCGGTCGGCGTGCCGCAGAAGAAGGGCGACCCGAAAATCTTCGCGCACGACGAGGGATATCGTCCCGACGCGTCGATGGAGACGCTCGGCGCGCTGCGCGCCATCGAGAAGGGCGGCGTGGTGACGGCGGGCAACGCCAGCCAGCAGAACGACGCGGCGGCGGCCTGCCTCGTGGTGGCGGAAGACAAGCTCGCCGAACTGAAACTGGAGCCGATGGGATGGTTCGTCTCGTGGGCGGCGGCCGGATGCGATCCGTCGCGCATGGGCATCGGCCCGGTGCCGGCGGTGGAGCGGCTGTTCGCGCGCACCGGCTTCAAGTGGAGCGACATCGACCTCGTGGAACTGAACGAAGCATTCGCATCGCAGGTGCTGGCGGTGCTGAAGGGCTGGGGCTGGTCGGACGACGATGAAAGGCGCGAGATTCTCAACGTCAACGGTTCGGGCATTTCGCTCGGCCATCCGATCGGCGCGACCGGCGGGCGCATTCTGGCGAATCTGATGCACGAGCTGCATCGCCGCAAAGGCAAGTATGGTCTCGAGACCATGTGCATCGGCGGCGGGCAGGGCATCGCGGCGATTTTCGAACGCGCCTGACCCGGAGACATTCTCTCTGCGTTGGTCGCAAGAGGCGCGAAGCGCTCCAGGGCCGTGGCGTGGACCCTGGATCGCTCGTCGCATCGTGCGAAGTCGGAAATGTTCGACTTCACCTCACGCTCATCGGCCTCACGCTCATCGGCCACGCGCTCATCGCGAAGACGTCTGGCGCAAGCGTCAGATCGGCGCGATGGAGCGATATTTTGGCGGGTGGTCTTCCGGGTGGCGTTCGGGCGCCTGCGCGAGAATCTCGATCAGCCGACGGCGCGTGGAGCGCGGATCGATCACATCGTCGATGCCGAAACCTTCCGCCGCCGACAGCGCGCCGGTGACCGCACGCGTCTCCTCGATCATTTCCTGACGGCGCTTCTGCGGGTCCGGCGCGGCCAAATATTCCTTGCGGAAGGCGACGTCGATCGCGCCCTCGATCGACATGGGGCAGATTTCCGCCGAGGGCCACGCGAAACAGGCTTCCGCCGCAAACGCGCGTCCGCCGTTCATCGCGAAATAGCCGAGGCCGTAGCCTTTGCGCAGCACGACCGAAATGCGCGGCACGGAGGCGTGGCCCCATTCGTAAATGAGCTTGGCGCTGCGCCGTCCCAGCGATTGACCTTCCGCGCTTGAACCGATGTAGAAGCCCGGAATGTCGATGAGCGAAATCAGCGGCAGGCCGAAGGCGTCGCATAGCGCGATGAAATGGGCCATCTTGTCGCACGCGTTGGAATCGAGCATGCCGCCGCGCCGGCGCGACTGGTTGGCGACGAAACCGACGGGCCGTCCCGCCAGCCGCGCGAACGACGTGACGATGTTGGCGGCGAATGTCGGCTTCAATTCGAACACGCTGTCGCGATCGGCGACGCTGGCGACGACCTTGCGCACGTCGAACACACCGCGCGGAGAGGCGGGAACGATGTCGAGCAGCAGTTCGTCGGCGCGGTCGCTGGGATCGTCGGTCGGCGTCAGCGCGGCGGGCGCACGCGCATTGGCCGGCAGGAAGGAGAGGAAGCGGCGCGCGGCGGCGAAGGCTTCTTCCTCGTTGGCGACGCCGAGATCGGCGATGCCCTGCTTGTCAACCTGCACCTCGGCGCCGCCCAGCTGCAGCGCGTCTATGTCCTCGCCCGTGCCGGCCTTCACCAGCGCAGGGCCGGCGAGCCCCATGGTGGAGAGGCCGCGCACCATGACCACGAAATCGGCCAGGCCTGCATAGTTCGTCGGACCCGCAAAGCCCGCGCCCAGCATCAGCGCCACCATCGGTATCCAGCCGGAGGCGCGCGCGAGATCGTGAAACATGGTGTTGGCGTGCGCGAAATGGCGTGAATTCTGACCGCCCTGAATGCGATGGCCGCCGCCGTCGAGCAACATCACCATCGGCATGCCACGGCGGATCGCCACTTGCAGAATGCGATGGATCTTGTCGCTGCCGAGGCTGCCGATGGAACCTCCGTAGACGCTGAAATCCTGCGAGACCAGCGCGATCGGCCGACCATCGACGCGCGCCGTGCCGACGACGGCGCCGTCGGCCGGCGCGCGGCGGCGCGCAGGTTCGGCGCCGCGCGGAACTTCGTCCGCCGCAAACCCGCCGATCTCCTCGAACGAATCCGCATCCACCAGGCGAGCGATGCGTTCGCGCGCCGTCAGACGTCCGCGCGCATGCAGTTTCTCCACCGCCAGCGGCCGCGCTTCGTCCATCAGTTCCGCGCGGGCGGCCTCGATCTCGGCGAGCGCATCGCGCGCCGACTTTTCCCTGTGCGTCATGTCCAGATCCCGGATTGCAACGTTCAGGCGCCGATCTTCTCGCGCTTGACGACAATGCCCGCCTTTTCGCGGTCCCATGTGTCGCCGGTCACGCCCTCGCTGCGCAGCAGATGTTTCTGCACCTTCTGCGTCGGGGTCTTCGGCAGTTCATCGATGATGCGCACGAAACGCGGGACCATGAAATGCGCCATGCGCGGCAGAAGAAAGCGGATGAGTTCCTCCGGGTCGAGCGTCTTGCCCTCGGCGAGCGAGACGGCGACCATGACCTCGTCTTCAGCGAATTCGCTGGCGACCGCGACGGCCGCCGCCTCCTTCACCGCCGGATGGGCGCAGACCTCGGTCTCCACCTCGAAGGAGGAGATGTTCTCGCCGCGCCGACGAATGGCGTCTTTCATGCGGTCGACGAAAAAGTAGTTTCCGTCGGCGTCCATGCGGAACGCGTCGCCGGTGTGGAACCAGCCGTTGCGCCAGGCGCGCGCGGTCGCTTCGGGATTCTTGTTGTAGCCGTGGTTCATCGCCCACGGCGCATCCGTGCGCAGGATGAGTTCGCCAATCTCGCCGCGCGCCACTTCGCAATCGTTCGCGTCGACGATGCGCGCCTCGACGCCCGCGCGCGGCCGCCCGCAGGTGGCGAGCGGCGCGGGGTTGCGGCCGGAGACGAGCGGCGTCGAAATCTCCGTCATGTTGAAGACGGTGTAGACGTCGCATCCGAAACGGTCCGAGAATGCCTGCGCATCCTCGCACAGCGGCACCATGATGGCGATGCGCAGCGGGTGGTCGCGGTCCTGCGGGCTCGGTGGCTGTTTGACGAGAAACGGCGTCATCACGCCGAGCAGCACGACGACTGTGGACTGCGTTTCCCGCATCACGCGCCAGAACGACGCGGTGTCGAACGCGTCGACCACCGCGATCGAGCCGCCGTTCGCCAGCATGGTGTAGACGGCGATGGTTCCGCCCACATGGAACATCGGCAGGTTGACCATGTATCGATCGTCGCCGGTGATGAACGAGAAGGCGCCGTAGCCCATCGACCACGCCTGCAGATAGGACGACAGAACGCCCTTCGAGGGTCCGGTGGTGCCCGACGTGTAGATGATCGTCTGCGTGTCCCAGGGCATGACGTCGCGCACAAGCGGCGCGAGTTTGGCGCCATCGCCGTCGAGCGCGGCGGCGGGATGGATCGACAGCCCATCGATCGGCGCGACGGCGGACTTGCCGATGACGACAGCCTGCCGCAGCTGCGCGCGCGCGATGTCGGCAAGGCGCGGGAGAAGATCGGCATGCGCCACGATCAGCGCCGCGTCCGAATTCTCCACCACGTGTTCGAGAATGCGGCCGCGATAGGCGAGGTTGATCGGCACGTAGACGGCGCCGATGTAGTTGAGCGCGAACCAGACGCGAATGGCGTCGCGTCCGTTCGGCAGCCAGGATAGAACATTGTCGCCCTGCCGGACGCCGAGCGCCTGAAAGCCGGCGGCGGTCGCGCGCACGTCGACCAGCATGTCGGCGTAGGTCCATTCGCCGCCGTCTGCGAAACGGGCGAACGTTTTCAAGGGCGCTTCCGCCGCGCGGCGCTCGAGTAGCGGGCGCAGCACGCAATCTTCGGGCGCGGGAACGCGCGGGTCGCTCCACGTTCTGGGCATCGTTTCCATCCTGCCGACGATTGCGGGCGTCGGTCCATTGTGATTTTCCGCGAACCTATAATAACCTATGTTATGGTGGCGACGACAAGCGATAAAATTCGCGAGCGCGGAGGGAGCGACATGAGCAAGGGCGATAGGGGCGGTTTCGGCCAGCGCGGCGACGGGCGGCTCGACCGTCGCGATTTTCTGCGGACGGCGGGGTTGATCGGCGCCGGCGCGCTGGGGCCTGCGAGCCTGCTGCTGCCGCAGGGCGTGGCGCGCGCGGCGGACCCGTTCCGGCTCGGCTGGGTGCGGCCGACGACCGGGCGCCTGGCGTCTTCGTTTCACATGCTCTACGTCGGCGGGCTGATCGCGGTCGAGGAGATCAATGCCGCCGGCGGCATCATGGGCCGGCCGATCGTGCGCGTCGAAGAGGACGACGAAGCCTCGCCCGCCAGGGAGCCGGCGGTGGTGAAAAAGCTGCAGGAGCTCGGCATCCGCCACATGGCCGGGCCGACCGGCAGTTCGCAGAGCCTGTCCTCGCTCGCCACGACCACGCCGGCGAAAATCATTCAGGCGAGCTACGCCAACGGCGCAGAGCTCGGCGACGGAACCAAATATCCCTACCACTACCAGTTCACCTTCAACACCAACCAGCAGGCCGAGATTTCGGTGCGCTATCTGGTCGAGACGCTGAAGGTGAAGAAAGTCGGCATCATTCAGGAGAACACGGCGTTCGGCGAACAGGCGACGGCGGCCTCGCGGGCGATTCTCACCAAACTCGGTCTGGAGCCGGTGAAGGTGGAAGTCTATCCGCTGAACGCGCCGGACCTGAACACCTATGTCTCGAACCTGCGCAAGGCCGGCGCGGAGGGTCTGATCGCATGGATCGCCTCGGTGCCGGGCGCTGCGATGGCGTTCAACGCGATGCACGCGCAGAAATGGCAGCCGCCGATCACCGGGCACAACGGGCTGTTCACCGAATCCCTCTTCGACCTCGTGCCGGAGGAAGCGCTCAAGAGCGTATATGGGACCAACTACAGGACGCTGACCTGGACCGACTCGGAATTTCCAGGCGAGAAGCAGGTCGCGTTCGCGAAGAAACTCGTGGCCTTCCCCGAAACCAAGGGGTCGGGCGTGGCCGTCGCCAACGCGCCCTTCTACGATTATCTCCACGCGCTGAAGATGGTGATCGAGGGGGAAAAGAGTTTCGAACCGGACGTCATCAAACGCGCGCTCGACAATCTGAAGGGCTACAAGGGGCTGCTCGGAACGGTCAGTTTCACGCCGCAGAACCATACCGGCATCCCGACCGAGGATGTCGTGCTCGCCTCGATTCTTTCGGGCAAGAATCCGAAATCAGCGGGCGTGTTCCGCGAGCGCGCGAAGTAACGAGCACCCGTCGTCCGAAACGAAGGCGGCGCGTCGACGCGCGCCGCTGCCCGGGAAACGTTCATGGATCCGGACCTCATCGTGAACGGCGTCGTCGCCGGTTCGCTGTATGCGCTGGTGGCGATGGGATTCAACATCCTCTACCGGCCCACCAACGTGTTTAATTTCGCGCAGGGCGATCTCGTGATGCTCGGGGCGATGATCTGCGCCTCCGCGATGGCGCTCTGGAGCCTGCCGTGGTTCGTCGGCGCGGCGCTCGCGCTTGCGGCGGTGGGCCTGCTCGGGCTGATCGAGGAGCGCATCGCCGTCGCCCCGGTGCTGCGGCGCTCGGCCAGCGGGCATGCGTGGGTCATCACCACGCTGTCGTTCTCGATGATCATCGCCAATCTCGTCGGGCGCATCTGGGGGCCGGACCCGATCGCGGTGCGACCGCCGCCGCCGCTCACCACCGAGACGTTCGAACTGTTCGGCGCCAACGTCAGCAGCTACCAGATCGCGCTGGTGGCCGCCACCATCGCGCTGGCGGCGGGGGTGGAGAGCTTCTATCGCACGCGCGCGGGCAAGGCGGTGATGGCGGTCGCCGAAGATCGTGAGGCCGCGCTGTTGCGCGGCATCGCTCCGGAATCGCTGTCGCGCTGGTCGTTCCTGTTCGGCGGCGCGATCGCGGCGCTGGCGGGCGTGCTGGCCGCGCCGCTGCTCTATGCGTCCATCGGGCTCGGTCCCTCGCTGCTCCTGAAGGGGTTCGCGACAGCGGCGGTCGGCGGCATCGGCTCCAATCGCGGCGCGCTGATCGCGGGCTATGTGATCGGTCTGGTCGAGGCGCTCGCGGCCGTCGTTCTGTCGCCCGGCTATCAGATGGCCGCGACCTTCGCGGTGATGCTGATTGTCCTGCTCATCCGGCCGCATGGTTTGTTCGGCCATCCCGAAGCGCGGTCGGTGTGATGGCTTCCACATTGCGCGCCCTTCTGGAATGGCCGCATCTGCGGCGTGGGCTGCTGATCGGCCTGTGCGTCGTTCTGTATGTCGCGCCGCTCGCGGTGGGCACGGAATACCGGCTGTTCATCGCCACGCAGATGGGCGTGTACATTCTGGTGGCGATCGGCCTCAACCTGCTCAACGGCTACGGCGGGCAGGTGTCGCTGGGCCACGGGGCGCTCGTCGCCATCGGCGCCTATGCCGCCGCGTTGACGATGGTCGACCTGCACTGGTCGTTCTGGCCGGCGGCGCTGCTGGCGATGGTCATGGCGGCTGGCGTGGGCCTGTTGATGGCGCTGCCGGCGTTCCGGCTTTCGACCTGGTATTTCGCGCTGATCACGCTCGGCTTTGCGGAGGTGATCGCGGGATTGCTGACCGAATGGCGCGCGCTCACGCACGGGTTCGCGGGCGTCGTGGGCATTCCGGCGCCGAAAGCGTTCGGATATGCGTTCACCGCGCGCGATCTCTACTGGTTCGTGCTGACGCTGGTGGTGTTGACGCTGGTCGGTATGGCGAACCTGCTGAATTCGCGGTTCGGGCGCGCGCTGGTGGCGGTGCGCGACAATCCGGTGGCGGCGACGGCGAGCGGCGTGTCGCTGGTGCGCATCAAGATTTTCGCTTTCGTGCTCAGCGCGGCGGTCGCCGGGTTGGCGGGCGCCTTGTTCGCGGTGCAGAAGACCGTCATCACGCCGGAGGATTTTCCGGCCGATTTCTCGGTGTTCTTCCTGCTGGTCATCGTTCTCGGCGGATCGGGCCGGCTGGCTGGACCGGTCGTGGGCGCGCTCGTCTTCTTTCTCGTGCCGGAACTGCTCACGGCGCTGCAAAGCTGGCGGCTGCTGATCTACGGCGGCGCTCTGCTGCTGCTGATGTTGTATGCGCCGCATGGGCTGGTGGGCGCGGCGGAAGGATTGTGGAAAAAGCTGCGCGCGCGGCTGGGCCTGCCCAACATTCCACCGACCCCCGTCGCCGCCGATGCGCCGATCCGCGCGATCGATGGCGCGCAACTGTCGGTGCGCGACGTGTCGAAACGGTTCGGTGGCGTCGCCGCGCTCGCCAGCGTGGATCTCGATGTCGCGCCGGGCGTCACACACGCCATCGTCGGTCCGAACGGATCGGGCAAGACGACGCTGCTCAACATGATTTCCGGCTATTACCGCGTCGATCAGGGCGCGATCGCGGTGGAGGGGCGGCGCACCGAAAATCTCGCGCCGCACGCCATCGCCCGCGCCGGCGTCGGCCGCACGTTCCAGACGCCGCGCCTGCTGCCACATCTGTCGGTGCTCGAAAACGTGCTCTTGGGCGCGTTCACGGCGGAAAAACATTCGTGGCTGTCGGCGGCGCTCGCGCTGCCCGCCGCACGGCGCGAGCAGCAGGCCTCGCTCGCGGAGGCGCTGCGCTATCTGGAATTCGTGGGTCTGCGCGAACGGGCGATGGAGCTTGCGGGCGAATTGCCGCACGGCCAGCAGCGCCTTGCGGAAATCGCGCGCGCGCTGGTCGGCCGGCCGAAACTGCTGATGCTCGACGAGCCGGCCGCCGGCCTGTCGCTCGCCGAACTCGACCGTCTTGGCGAACTGATCGCGGCGATCCGCGGGATCGGCGCGACGGTCGTCATCGTCGAACATCATCTGGAGCTCGTCGCCGACATCTGCTCGCGCGTGACCGCGCTCGAACGCGGCGCGGTGCTCGCGTCGGGCGCGCCGCAGGACGTGTTTTCGGACCAGGCGGTGGTCAGCGCCTATATGGGCGCGCATGTGCGCATCGGGGAGAAAGGAGCATGAGCGCGCCGCTTCTCGACGTTCAGGCGGTCGACGCCGGTTATGGCCATGTCGGCGTGTTGCGCGGCGTGTCGCTGCAAGTGGAGAAGGGCGCCATCGTTGCGCTGGTCGGCGCGAACGGCGCCGGCAAATCGACGCTCCTGAAAACAATCTCGGGCGTTCTGCGGCCAACGGCCGGGCGGATCGTATTCGACGGCGCCGAAATCTCCGGGCTTGCGCCCCACCGCATCGTCGATGCGGGGTTGATGCATGTCGCGGAAGGGCGACGGCTGTTTCGCAGCCAGAGCGTGCGCGACAATCTCGAACTCGGTCTTTATGGCGGCAGGCTCGATGCGGCGGCCGAGGCGCGGCGCTACGAATTCGTCTACGAACTCTTTCCGATGCTGCGCGAGCGCCCTGATCACCGCGCCGGCGTCTTGTCGGGCGGCCAGCAGCAGATGCTCGCCATCGCGCAGGCGCTGATGCGCGAGCCGCGCCTGCTCATGCTCGACGAGCCGTCGCTGGGCCTCGCGCCGGTGATCGTCGATCAGGTGATCGGGGCGATCGAGCGGCTGCGCGCGGAAGGGGTGACCATTCTTCTGGTGGAGCAGATGGTCGACCGTGCGCTCGATATCGCCGACCGCGCCTATGTGTTCCAGAACGGCGTCGTCATCGGCCACGGCGCGCCGGCCGACATTCGCGGAGGCGACCTCATCCGCCGCGCCTATCTCGGCGCGGCGGGTTGACGAGCCAGGTCAGAACGGTTCGACGATGCGCTTGCGGCCCGCGCGCGGCGGCGGCGGCGGCAGAGCCTCCAGCGTCCTGACGAGAATGTCGCGCGTATCGGCCGGGTCGATCACGTCGTCGTAGACGAAACGCGCGGCGCATTCGAGCGCGGTGTTGGACTCTTTCAGTTCGGCGGTGAGGCGCGCGTGCAGCGCGGCGCGGTCCTCCGGCGTGGACGCGGCCTCCAGTTCCTGCCTGTAGATGATGTTGACGGCGCCCTCGAGCCCCATTCCGCCGTATTCGGCGGTCGGCCAGGCGATGAGGATGTCGGGGTCGAGCGGGCGCGACCCCATGATGTAGTAGCCGAGCCCGTAGGCCTTGCGCAGCACCACGGTCATCATCGGCACGGTGGCGTTGGCGAGCGCGGAGAGAACGCGCGCGCTGTGGCGCATGAGGCCGGTCTTCTCCGCCTCCGGTCCCACCATAAGGCCGGGCGTGTCGCACAGGACGACGATCGGCAGATCGAAGGCGTCGCACAACTGGATGAAGCGCGCGAGTTTGAGGCAGGCGGGCGTATCCATCGCGCCGGCGAGAAACATCGGCTGGTTGGCGACGAAGCCGACAGGGCGGCCGTTCAGGCGCGCCAGCGCGGTCACGGCGGCCTTGCCGTAGGTCGGCTTCAACTCCAGCACGCTGTCGCGGTCCGCCAGAATCTCGATCGCCTTGCGCACATTGTAGGCGCGGCGCGGATTGTCGGGCACGAGATTGCGCAGCGGCTCCTGATCGTGCGCGCCGGAGCAGGGCTGCGCCCCACCAAAATAGGACAGGTAGCGCCGCGCCATGCGAACGGCTTCGGCATCGTCCTTCACGAGAATGTCGATGACGCCGCTGGCGGCGTGCACCGACGCGGGCCCGATCTGTTCGGGCGTGTATCTGGCGCCGAGCGCGGCCTCCACCAGCGGCGGGCCGGCCATGCCCATCGCGGAATCCTCGGTCGCGATCAAGACGTCGCACAGCCCTGCGAGATTGGCGTGGCCGGCGAAGGCGCGGCCGGGAGCGACGCCGACGGTCGGCGCCAGGCCCGACAGGCGGGCGAAGGTGACGAATGTGGGCGTGGAGGGGCGCGCCTCCACCCGCATGTCGTGCGGGCGCGCGCCGCCGCCGTCGAGCCAGCAAACGACCGGCATGCGGTTCTTCTCGGCATGCGCGAACATGCGGCTGATCTTGGCGTGGTTGATCGCGCTCTGCGTGCCGGCGTAGACGGTGTAATCGTAGAACACGAGATCGGCGGCCAGACCGTCGATCCGCGCCGTGCCCATCACGAGACCGTCGGCCGCCCCTGTCATGCCGGCGACCGCCGGCCGCGCCAGCCCGCCGTATTCCACGAAACTGCCTTCGTCGGTCAATGCGGCGATCGCTTCGCGCGCCGTCATGCGCCCGCGCTTGCGTTGCTGGGCGACGGCGGCCGGACGGGCGTCGTCGAGACGCAGCGCGCGGGCTTCCAGCGCTTGTTTCAAATCTGCACGCACGCTGGCGGCTCCTCGCTTGTTTCTCCGGATCGCGATAGTAGAGCAACGGCGCGCGGCGTCGAGACGCGGCGTTGCGATGTGGAGAGCCGATCCGCGCCTTGACACGGCGCGGACGGCGCGCCCATCCTGCAAGTCCCGGCGCGCCGAAGCCGCGCGCGCCGCTCTATCCGAAGCGATGAACGTGCCACAGCCTGCGCCTTCCCTCTGGAACGCCGTCACGACTCCCGACGACGCCTGTCCGGCGCTCGCGGGCGCGGCGTCCGCCACGGCCGTCGTGATCGGCGCGGGTTTCACGGGACTGTCGACGGCGCTGCATCTGGCGCAGGCCGGTTGCGAGGTCGTCGTGCTGGAGGCGGCGACGCCGGGCTTCGGCGCCTCCGGCCGCAACAACGGGCTCGTGATCCCGACGCTCACGCGGCCCAACCCGCGTGACATCGTCGCCGCCTACGGCGCGGCGGGAGAGCGGCTTGTGCGTCTGATCGCCGGCAGCGCCGACTATCTGTTCGACACCGCGCGCAGCCTCGGCATCGACGCAGAGGCGGAACAGACGGGCTGGGCGCAGCCGGCGCATTCGCCGGGGCGGCTGAAAATTTCCGAGGAGCGCGTGCGGCAGTGGACGCAGTACGGCGCGCGCGCGACCCTGCACGACCGGGCCGGTATGCGGGAGATCACGGGTTCGGACGCGTGGTTCGGCGGTCTGTCGATCGCAAGCGGCGGGCACATCAATCCGCTGGCGCTGGTGCGCGGCCTGGCGCGCGCGGCGCGGCGGGCGGGCGTGCGCATCTACTGCAACAGCCCCGCGCAGGCGTTCGAGCGCGTCGACGGTCGATGGCGCGTGACGACGCCGCAGGCGACAGTGACAGCGGATCTGCTGACGCTCGCCACGCACGCCTATACGGACCAGTTCGCGCCCGCGCTGGCGCCTTCGCTCGCGCGCGAGATCGTCCCGGTTCTGTCCTGGCAGATGGCGACGGAGCCGCTCGCGGATTCCGTTCGCGCGCGCATCCTTCCCCGCCGCACGGGCATGTCGGACACGCACGGCGACCTCTATTTCGCCCGCTACGACGCGCGCAACCGCCTGGTGACGGGGGGTGCGCTCGCCGTGGCGTTGAATGGACGCGAGCGCTTGCAGACGCGCATCGCCGATCGTCTCAAGCGGCTTTGGCCGCAGATCGGCGACGTGCGGTTCGACTATGTGTGGAACGGCTATATCGCGATGACGACCGACTATCTGCCGCGTTTCCACAAGCTGGGGCCTGGCGCGCTGGCGTGGGCGGGCTGCAATGGCCGTGGCGTGGCGCTGTCGATTTCGCTCGGTCGAGAGATTGCGAAATCGCTGACGGGCGCGCGCGACGAAGATGTGGCGCTGCCATTCTCCGACATGCGGCCGCTGCCGATGCATGGACTGTTGCGGCGACTCGCGCCGATGAAGATTTTCGAGTACCGGCTGCGGGACCGCATGGAGGTTTGAGGCATGGCGCAGACTGAGACGATCCCGGTGGAAGACGCGCGCGCGTTGCTGCGGCGTTCGTTCGCCATGCGGGCGGAGGCCTATGCGCATATTTTCGACGTGCTGCGCGAGGAATTCGGCGCCGAGCGCGCGCTGGAGCTGGTGATGCGCGCCACGCGCCGCATGGGCGAGAAGATGGGGGCGGCGTTCGAAGAATACGGGCCGCGCGATCTGGCCGGACTGAAGAACGCTTTTCTCTCCGGCATCATCGAAGGAGAAGCTCTTTTTTCGCCCGAGGTGGTAGTTTGCGACGACGCGCGGCTGGAGATCTATTTCCATCGCTGCCCGCTGAAGGAAGCCTGGGTCGCCAGTGGGCGCAGCGACGAGGATGTGGAGATGCTGTGCCGCATGGCGGGCGCGATCGACGGCGGGCTGTTCACGCGCGCCGGGTTCACCTTTTGCGGCGACACATGGAAACCTGGAGAAAACGGTTGCTGCCGGCTGAAGGTTCTGCCGGGCGCCGCAACCTGAGACACGAGGGAAAGAACATGAAGACAAAACTGTTTGCGGCCGCTGTCGCGGCAGCCGCCGCCTTCGCCGGGAGCGCGTTCGCACAGGACAAGCCCGTCGTGAAACTCGGATATCAATTGCCGCTGACCGGCAACACCGCGCAATACGGGCAGGATTTCCGCACCGCCGCCGAGATCGCGCTTGCGCGGTTCAACTCCGCCGGCAAGCCGTTCAAGGTGGAGATCGTTTTCGAAGATTCGCGGTCGGACGCGAAGGAAGGCGTGGCGATCGCGCGCAAGTTCGTGGACGACAAGGCGATCGTCGGCGTGCTCGGCGACTTCACCTCCGGCGTCTCGATGGCCTCGGCGCAGGTCTACAAGGAAGCCGGCATGCCGCAGCTTTCGCAGACCGCCTCGCATCCGGATTATGCGAAAATCTCGCCCTGGCAGTTCCGCAACATCACCACGCAGGCGCAGGAAGGCCCCTATAACGCCGACTGGATGAAGGCGCGCGGCTACAAGAAGGTCGCGATCATCGCCGAGCAGACCGATTGGGGTCAGACGGTGGTGTCGAATTTCGCCGACGAGTTCAAGAAGGCCGGCGGACAGGTCGTGTTCAGCGAGTTCTTCAATCGCGGCCTGGCCGATTTCCGGCCGCTCATCGCCAAGATCGCGCGCGAGAAGCCGGACGCGATCTACACCGGTTTCTTCTACGAGGACGCCGCACAGTTTCTGAAGCAGATGAAGCAGCTGGGCGTGACCATTCCGGTGCATTCGACGTCCGCGGCCTACAACCAGCAGCTGATCCAGCTTGCGGGCGCGGATGCCGAAGGCATGCATCTGACCGCCACGTTCCTGCCGAGCAATCCGGACCCGAAGGTTCAGGATTTCGTCACCGCCTGGAAGGCGAAGTCGAACGGCGTGGACCCGGGGCAGTTTCCCGCGCAGGCGTTCGACGCCGTCAATATCATGCTGGCGGCGGTCGAGCGCGCCTCGCCCAATCCGACGCGCGAGAAGGTGCGCGACGAGCTAGCCAAGACGAAAGCCTTCCCCGGCGTGACGGGCGAGACGACTTTCGGTCCCGACCGCGAACCCGCCAAGAAACTCGCCAAGACGGTGGTCAGAAACGGCCAGTTCGTCGCGGTCGAGAACTGATGCTCTTTCGGCCGTCCCGCAACGGGGCGGCCATTTCGGTCCAAAGATGGATTTCTATCTCCAGCAACTGGCGATCGGCCTTTCGGTCGGCATGACCTACGCGCTGATCGCCATCGGCTTCACGCTGATCTTCGGCGTGCTGAACGTCGTCAATTTCGCGCATGGCGAAGTCTACACCATCGGCGCCTTCGCCGGCCTTCTGGTGGTGACGACGTTCGCGCCGCCGCTGTTGGCGGTGCTGCTCGCCGTGCTCGCGGTCGGCGCGTTCGTGGGCGTGGGGCTGGAGCGTCTGGCGTTCCGCCCTTTCCGTCGGTTTTCGGACGAAGCGTCCCTGAAATCGCGCGCCATGCGCGAATCGACGCTGATGTCGTCGCTCGCGCTGTCGATCATCGCGCGCGAGGCGCTCGAAATTGCGTTCGGCTCGCGGTTCCAGAGCGTGCCTGTCGCAGCCATGATCAATCAGCCGATCGCGCTCGGTCCCGTCACGATCACCAACGGCGACCTTATCATTCTCGGTGTGGCGGCGCTGATGCTGATCGGCCTGCAATATGTGCTGCGCCACACGCAGGTCGGGCTGTCCATTCGCGCGGTGTCCAACAATCCGCTCGGCGCGAAGTATGTCGGGGTCGATGTCGATCGCACGATCGTGTGGACGTTCGCCGTCGGCTCCATGCTCGGCGCCGTCGCCGGCGTTCTGGTGGGGTTCTATTACGGCGCCATATTCGCCAACATGGGATTCACGCCGGGCGTGAAGGCGTTCGTGGCGATGGTGATGGGCGGGCTGTCCTCCATACCGGGCGCGGTCGTCTGCGCGCTGCTGCTCGGCGTGTGCGAAAGCCTTTCGACGGCGTTCGTCTCGTCGGTGTGGTCGGACATGGTGGCCTATGGCTTCCTCATCGTCACGCTCATATTCTTCCCGCGCGGCATTTTCGGCGGAGCGCGCGAACGTGTCTGATCGTTTTCGCGCGCGGCTGATCGCCATCGGGTTCCTGGCGCTGGTGTTCGTCGCGGCGCCGGCGGCGCTGACGGCGTTCGGCAAGAGCTATTACTGGCAGGTGGCCGATCTCGCGCTCATCTTCGCGCTGCTGGCGGGCTCCATGCATCTGGTCACCGGCGTCGCGGGGCTGCTGCAACTCGGCCATGCGGCGTTCTACGGCGTCGGCGCCTATGCCGCCGCTCTTCTTGCGACGAAGGCCGGCCTTTCGCTCGCCTTCACGCTGCCGCTGGCGGGCCTTTCCGCCGCGACGATCGCGGTGCTGGTCGCGCTGCCGACCATGCGGCTCGTCTCGATCTATTTCGCGGTCGCGACTCTCGCCATCGGCCAGATGCTCTATCTCATCATGCTGAACTGGGTGGAGGTGACGAAGGGGCCGAACGGAATCATGCTGTTCAGCGGCATGAAATTCGCCGGGTTAGATCTGTCGCGGCCGTTGCCGACCTATCTTGTCGTGGCCGCGACCGTCTGCGTGTCGCTGTTCGTGCTGCACCGACTGTCGCATTCCTACTACGGCAACGCGTTGCGGGCGCTGCGCGAGGACGACCAGTGTGCGGATGCGATGGGCGTCGACACAGTGCGGCTCAAGATCGAGGCGTTCGGCGTTTCCGGATTCTTCGCGGGCGTCGCGGGCGCCTTGTGGGCGCATACGGCGGGCTTCATCTCGCCGCCCGATTTTTCGTTCCAGACATCCATTCTCATCCTGGCGATGGTCGTCGTCGGGGGGCTTGGCAGCCTGCCCGGCGCGGTGCTCGGCGCGTTCATTCTCATCCTGCTGCCCGAAGCGCTGCGGCCGTTCGGCGATTTCCGCAATATCGCGGTCGGCGTGGTGCTGTTCGCTTCCATCCTGTTCGTGCCGAAAGGACTCATTGGCGAAGTGTCGGCGCTCGATTTCGCACGCCGCCAGCTTGCCGGCGCATGGCGGCGCGACGGCGCGGGCGCCGAGATCGGGTGGCGGTGATGACGCTGTTGCAGGTGCAAGGCGCGACGCGACGGTTCGGCGGACTGATCGCCGTCGACAATGTGTCGATGGATGTTGCGGCCGGCGAGATCGTCGGGGTCATCGGGCCGAACGGCGCGGGCAAGACCACGCTGTTCAATCTCATATCCGGCTTCACGCCGTTGTCCGGCGGAGAAATCCGTTTCGACGGCGCGCGGATCGACGGCGAGAAAACGTTCGCCATCGCGCGCAAGGGCGTCGGCCGCACCTTCCAGAACCTGCGCATCTTTCCCAACATGAGTCTGTTCGACAACGTGTCTGTGGGCGCCATCGGCATGCTGGGCGCGGGGCCGCTGTCTTCGCTGCGGCGCGATACGAAAGTTGCGACCGAGATCGCCGAACGCACGTGGACGGCGCTCGAACGAGTGGACCTCGCGCGCGAGGCGCATACGCTCGCCGCCAACCTCTCCTACGGCAAGCGCAAATATCTCGAGATTGCGCGCGCGCTCGCCATGGCGCCGAAACTGCTCATTCTCGATGAGCCGGCGGCGGGACTGAACGATTCCGAAACGCACACGCTCGCCGCTTTCATCCGCGACCTGCACGCCGGCGGCATGACGGTCCTGCTGGTGGAGCACAACATGGCGCTGGTCATGAGCATCTGCCGGCGCGTGGTCGTGCTCGCGTCGGGACGCAAGATCGCGGACGGCGCTCCGGACGCCGTGCGCGCCGATCCGCTGGTGCTTGAATCCTATCTCGGCGTGGAGGAGGAGGCATGAGCGCGCCCATCCTCTCCATATCCGGCTTGCGCGTGAAAATGGGCGCGCAGGAAATTCTGCACGGACTCGACCTCGCATGCGGGAAGGGCGAGATTGTCGCCGTGCTCGGCGCCAACGGCGCGGGCAAGACCACGCTCATGCGCACGATTTCGGGCGTCTATCGCGCCGGGGCCGGCGCCATCCGGTTCGAGGGCGAGGACATAGCCAACGCGCGTTCGCACGACATTGTCCGCAAGGGCCTGTTGCAGGCGCCGGAAGGTCGGCAGATCTTCTCGAACATGACCGTGCGCGAAAATCTCGTGCTGGGCGGCGGCGCGCTACGTGGCGCGGAAATGGATCGCGTGCTGGAGCTGTTTCCCCAGTTGCGGGACCGGCTGTCGCAGATCGCCGGATCGCTGTCGGGCGGAGAGCAACAGATGCTGTGCATCGGGCGCGCGCTGATGCAGCGGCCAAGGATGCTGCTGCTGGACGAACCGTCGCTGGGTCTGGCGCCGAAGATCGTGCAGCTCATCTTCAATCTCGTCACGCGCATTCGCGAGCAGGGCGTCTCCATCCTCATCGTGGAGCAGAACGCGCGCGCGGCGCTGAAAGTGGCCGATCATGCGGCGGTGATGGAGGGCGGGCGTATCGGCCTTTCCGGCAGAGCGTCCGAGCTTGCCAGCGATCCGCGTGTGGTCGAACTTTATCTCGGCGGGCACGCCTGAAGGAGAGCGCCATGAATGAACAGGCAGGCGACCTCGCTCCCATGCTGGAACGCCGGCGCGTGGAAGCGGAAATCCTCAAACACGTCTACGAGACGCTGAAGGAGAAACAC
The DNA here is from genome assembly GCA_937870755.1 of uncultured Methylocystaceae bacterium. GTDB lineage: Bacteria > Pseudomonadota > Alphaproteobacteria > Rhizobiales > Beijerinckiaceae > JAJXWB01. The sequence continues at coordinate 253,263 of CALMZV010000027.1, read as the reverse complement.
GGCGCCGCCGCCGCCGCCGAAGTCGTGGCCGAAGCGGTGCGCAGATCGGCCATCGAGCAGGGTCGCGCGATGGCGGCGGCGGGCGGCGGAAAGACCAGCCTGCAGACGTTCGAGGATTTGCAGCCGATGTGGACGCGCGGGGGCACGCTGGAAGTGGCGGTGCGCGAGCGCAGCGCGAAGGCGTTTTCGTTCGATGTGGTGCGCTGCCGCTATGCGGAGATGTATCGCGAGATGGGCCTCGGCGAGATCGGCCACCTGTTGTCCTGCCAACGCGACGGAACGTTCTGCGAGGGCTACGATCCTAAACTGAAGCTCACGCGCACTCAGACAATCATGCAGGGCGCGGAATATTGCGACTTCCGCTATCGCTACGAAGGCGCGGACGACGACAAAACTTAAAGCGCTCGCCGCGCGGCGTATCGGCGGTCAGGGATTGCGCAGGCCGGGGGGCGTTGCATGAAACTGGCGGCGGTTGTGAATCCGATCGCGGGCGCGGGGCGCGCCGCGCGCGAGTGGCCGGCGGCGGAAGCCGCGCTTGCGGCGCGGTTTGGGGCGTTTCCGGTGTTGCGCACGCAGGCGCCGGAGCAGGCCTCCAGGCTTGCGGAGGAACTTTCGCGCAAAGGCGCGGAGATCGTCGTCGCCTGCGGCGGCGACGGCACGTTGTCGGAAGTCGCGGACGGCCTCATGCGTGCGGCCGGCGAAAGCGGCGCCCGGCCGCGCCTCGGCGCGCTGCCGGTCGGCACGGGATCGGATTTCGCGCGCACGTTGGGATTGTCGGCGGATATCCTGGTCAATGCGGCGCGCATAGCGGCCGAGGAGTGGCGCGCGGTCGACGTCGGGCGGCTATTGTTCGTCGACGACGACGGGCGGGAGCGCGCGCGTTTCTTTCTCAATATCGCCAGCCTTGGGCTTTCGGGACCGACCGACCGCGCCGTGAATGCCGCAAAGCGCAAGGGGCTGGTCGGCGGCAAGCTCGTCTTTCTCTTTCATTCGGTGCGCGAGTTGTTGCGCTATCGGTTCCAGAACGTGCGCATATCCGTCGACGATCAGCCGTCGTTCGAGGCGTGCGTGGCCCTGGTGGCGGTCGCCAACGGTCGGTTTTTCGGCGGCGGCATGATGATCGCTCCCGACGCCGCCATCGATGACGGCGCGTTCGATGTTGTGGTCCTGCGCGCATCCGGCAAGGTCGCGCTGCTGCGGCAGATCAACCTGCTCTATCGCGGCGCGCATGTCGGGCTCGACATCGTCACCATCGTGCGCGGGCGCAAGGTGACCGTCATGCCGCTCGCTCCGCTGTCGGAAAACGTGGCGCTCCTCGACATCGACGGCGATTCGCCCGGCCGCATTCCCGCGACGTTCGAAATCCGCCCGCGCGCGCTCATGGTCGCGGTCTGATCGCCGGTTTGCGCCGAGGCTCGACAGGTCCGCCGAACCGTGCGATTTCGGTTTCCGGCGCCCGTGCGGGCGAAGAGACCGCCGCGTCCGCGCCGAAGAATAGAAGGATCACGGGATGGAAACGAAACCCCTGAAAGGCCGCGTCGCGCTGGTGACGGGAGGCGGGCGCGGCATCGGTCGCGCGATCGCGCAAGCGTTGGCCGAGGACGGCGCGGACGTCGCCATCGGCTATCGGCGCGACAAGGAGGCGGCCGAGGCTGCGGCCAAGGGCCTCGCCGCGCTCGGCGTGCGCGCGAAAGCCTACTCGGCCTCGATGGAATCGCACGACGAAGTGGTGGCGATGGCCGACCGCGCGATCGCCGATTTCGGCTTCGTCGACATTCTGGTCAACAATGCCGGCATCGCCAGCCGCGGTCGGTCGGTGCTGGATACGGAGCCCGACGAACTCGCGCGGCTGTTGCGGGTGCACGCCGAGGCGCCGCACTGGCTCTCGCGACGCGTACTGCCCTCCATGCGCACGCGCCCGCGCGGCGACATCGTGATGATCTCGAGCGTCGCGACGCTGAAAATGGCGGCGAACGGCGCTCCCTACAACATGGCGAAAGCGGCGATGGAGGCGCTTGCGCTCACCTTGTCGAACGAGGAGCGCGGCCATGGCGTGCACGTGAACATCGTGGCGCCGGGGCTGGTCGAAACCGATATGGGCACGCGGCTGGCGGTTGCGACCGCCGGCGTGAAGGACATCCACGAACTCGACAGGTCCATGCCCTACGGCCGCGTGTGCCAGCCGCAGGACATCGCCAACGCCGTGCGCTTTCTCGTTTCGCCTTATGCGTCCTACGTCACCGGCGAGAAGATCAACGTGCACGGAGGCGGGCAGAAGATCGCGGCCATTTCCTGACGGCGCCGCATTCTTACGTGCGCGGCGCGGCGATGCGAAAGTCGCGCCCGTCCTCCACCCAGCGCACGCGCTCGTCGCGCAGCATCGTGCGGCGCACCTTGCCCGCGTCGTCGCGCACCGCGTCGGACACGATCTCGTAGCTGCCGGGATGTTTCGGCTTGCTGATGCGATCGGCGAGAAACGTCGGCAGCGCGGCGAGCGTGGAGGAGGCGTCCGCGTCCTCACGCAATTGCAGCACGGCGTGGATCGACTGGCCGAGGTCGGCGTCCGGCAGGCCGACGACCGCGCAGGTGACGATGTCGGGGTGCGCCATGAGCGCGGCTTCCACCTCCGCCGGATAGACGTTCGCGCCGCCGCGCAGGATCATGTCCGAGCGCCGGTCGGCGAGCCAGATGTAGCCCTCCTCGTCGATGCGGCCGATGTCGCCCAGCGATTCCCAGCCATCGACCGTGCGCTTGGGCTCGGCGCCGAGATAATGATAGGTCGTGCCAGGGCCGTCGGCCGCCTTGAGATAGATCTCGCCGGTCTCGCCCGGCGGCAGCTCGCGGCCGTCTTCGCCGACAACCTTGGCCGCTCCGATCTCCACGCGCCCGACCGAACCTTTGCGCTTCACCCATTCGGTTCCGGGAATGACCGTGGCGGCCTGCCGCTCCGTGCCGCCGTAGAGTTCGTAGATGCGCTCCGCGCCGAGCCAGTCGATCCACTGCTCCTTCAGCCATTGGGGCATCGGCGCCGCCATGTGGAATACGACGCGCAGGCTGGAGACGTCGAACGTCGCGCGGTTCGGCAACGCCCAGATGCGGTTCATCATCGTCGGCACGAAATTCACCCATTCGATGCGATTTTTCTCGATCAGCCGCATCGCCTCCTCGGCGTCGAATTTCTTCATCCCGACCAGCAGGCCGCCGGCGAACAGCGCGCTGTGGCTGATGATGAACGGCGCGTTGTGATACAGCGGGCCGGGGTTCAGGAGTTTCACGTATTCGTGCATTACGAGCGGCGGAACTTTCGGGTCCGTCGCCGCCGGCATGTGATCGACAATGACTTTCGGACGTCCGGTGGAGCCGCCGGACGTCATCGCCTTCCAGTAGCGCGCGAGCGGACCGAGCACCGGCTCGTCCGAATAACCCTGCGGCGCGAAATCGGCCGGCACGGATTTTGGCGCGTTCCAGTCCGCCTCGCCGCCGATGACGAGCGAAGGTTTCAGGAGTTCGAGGATCGCCGCCGCCTCGCCGCGCGGCAGCCGGTAGGACAGCGAGCACGGCGTGGCGCCGCATTTCCAGATGGCGAATGTGTTCTCGTAAAACACATTCGAATTGGGCAAGCCGACCGCGACGAAATCGCCGGGCCTGACGCCGAGATCGGCGAAGGCGCGGGCGCGCGCGTTGGCGCGCCGCTCGAGTTGGCCCCAGGTCAGCGTTTCCTCGCCGTGCACAATGGCGACCGTGTCGTGGCCGTTGCGGTCGGCGTGCCAGCGCGGAACGTCCGCCATGGGTATCAGCATGTTGTTTCCTCCCGTTGCGCCCTTTTTTGGCGGGCGCGGGCGCGGGGCGTCAAGCCGCCGACCGGGGCGGACCGCAATTCGCGCTGAATCGACCTGAAAAGAAGGAGTTTTTGCCGATTGTGCGCCGGCGGATTTTCCGCACAATGCAGGAAAAGCCCGCGCGGGCGCCCCGCGCGGAACAGGAGGAATCATGGCGAACGCAGCGCGAGACGACGCATCGGGCCTGAGCGAACAGCAACGGATGATCCGCGAAAGCGCGCGCAAGGTCGCGCGGGAGGTCATAGCGCCAACCGCCGCCGCGCGCGACGCATCGAGGGCGTGGCCGACGGCCGAACTGAAAGCCCTGGCGGACGCCGGTTTCATGGGCATGCTGGTTCCCGAGAGCTACGGCGGCGCGGGCGCGGATTTTGTCTCCTACTGCCTCGCGCTCGAGGAAATTTCGGCGGCCGACGCCGGTGTCGGAACGATCTTTCACGTGCATAATCTCGGCGGCGGGCTCTCAGTCGCCCGCAACGCCACCGAGGCGCAGAAGCAGCGCTGGCTGCCGGCGATGGCGCGCGGGGAAAAGATCGGGGCCTTCCTCATCACGGAGCCGCATGCGGGCTCCGACACCGGCGCGCTGAAGACCCGCGCGGATGCCAACGGCGACGGTTTCGTCGTCAACGGCGTCAAGCAGTTCATCTCGAACGGCGCGCAGGCGGGCCTTGCCATCATTGTCGCGCGGACGGACGCGACGGCCGGCAATCACGGGTTCACGACGCTCGTCGTCGAGCCGCCGGCCCAGGGCTACGTGGTCGCGCGCATCGAGCAGAAACTCGGACAGCATACGGCCCATACCGCGCAGATCGCGCTCGACGGATTGCGACTGCCGCGCGAGAACGTGCTGGGCGATGTCGGCGGCGGCTACAGGATCGCCATGTCGGGCCTGTCGGACGGGCGCGTCGGCATTGCGGCGCAGGCGGTGGGCGTGGCGCGCGCGGCGCTGGAGGCGGCGCAAAACTATGCGCGCGAACGCACCATCGGCGGCGCGCCCATCATGGAGAAGCAGGCGGTGGCGTTCAGGCTCGCCGAGATGGCCGCGCAGGTCGATGTCGCGCGCCAATACTATCTCTATGCGGCCAGGCTGATCGAGGCGGGCGAGAATTGCGCGAAGGAGGCGGCGATCGCCAAACTGTACGCCAGCGAGATGGCGGAAAAGGTCTGTTCCGACGCGCTGCAGATTCACGGCGGTTATGGCTACGTGCGCGACTTTCCCGTCGAGCGCTACTGCAGAGACGTGCGCGTATGCAAGATCTACGAGGGCGCGAGCGATATTCAGAGGCTCATCATTTCGCGAAATCTTTGAGGGCGCGGATCGTTCCGACAAACGGTTTGACATCCTCATGAACTGATTGTCTCATTGGGTTGGCGCGAGTGGAATAAGGCGGCCGCAAGGCGAGGTGGAGAATAACCATCCGCCCCGGCGAGAACGGGAGGAACCATGAACGCCGGGGCGGTCGATACGTCGCGCGCCGCGAGCGCCGCGAGCCCGGTTCTTCGAGCCGAGGGGCTGCATATGGCGTTTGGCGGCATCGTCGCGCTGAACGAAGTCTCCATCGATGTGCGCGCCGACGAGCTGGTCGCGATCATCGGCCCGAACGGCGCCGGCAAGACATCGCTGATGAATTGTCTCGGCGGGTTCTATCGCCCGCAGCGGGGGCGCATCCTGTTTTCCGGCGAGGACGTTTCAGGACATGGCGTGCACCAGCTCGCGCGCGCGGGCCTGGCCCGCACGTTCCAGGGAACGCATGTGTTTCCGGGCCTGACGGTGCTCGAGAACATCATGGTCGGGCGTCACATGCACATGCGCGCGTCGATCGCGCAGGCGTTCATGCATTTCGGCGCGGCCAGCGCGGAGGAGTCGCGCCACCGGGAGGTGGCGGAGGAAATCATCGACCTTCTCGAAATCGAGTCGATCCGGCATCAGCCGGTCGGTTCGCTCGGCTACGGGCTGCGCAAACGTGTGGACCTGGGGCGGGCGCTGGCGCAGGAACCGAAAATCCTGCTGATGGACGAACCGATGGCGGGCATGAACACCGAGGAGAAGGAGGACCTCGCGCGTTTCGTGATCGACGTGCGCGAGGCGCGCAAGATTCCGGTGGTGCTGGTGGAGCATGACATGGGCGTGGTGATGGACCTCGCCGACCGCATCTACGTGCTCGATTTCGGACGGCTGATCGCAGAAGGCCCGCCGGCCGAAATCCAGCGCGATCCGCATGTCATCAAGGCCTATCTCGGCGAGCGCGACCAGTGACCGACATAAAGACGCTCCCGCAGATCCTGCTCGAACGCGCGCACGCTGAGCCCGATCGGGTCGTCGCGCGCCACAAGCGGCTGGGCGTTTGGCGGGAATACACATACCGCGAGGTGGTCGAGCACGTGCGCGACTATGCGCTCGGCTTCGTGGCGCTCGGTTTCGCGCGCGGCGAAACCATCGCCATCATCGGCGAGAACGAGCCGGAGAATTTCTGGGTCGAATACGCCGCGCTGGCGGCGGGTGGAAAGATCGTGTCGCTCTATCCGGACCTGACGGCGCCGGAGATCGAATATCTGCTGGCCGACGCGGAGGCGGTTTATTTCGTCGGTCAGGATCAGGAGCAGATCGACAAGGGACTCGCGGTTCTGCCGACGACGCCGGCGCTGCGCCGCCTCGTCTATTGGGACGACAGCGGCATGTGGTCCTACGACGATCCGGCCCTGATGACGCTCGATGCGCTCGCAGCCCTGGGTCGCAGGCGTCACGAAGCCGATCCGGGCGAATTCGCCGCGCTGGTGGCCGCGGGGGCGGCGGACGATCTGGCGGTGCTCTCCTATACGTCTGGCACGACGGGGCGACCGAAAGGCGTGATGCTGACGCATCGTTATCTCGTCGACAACGCGCATCGCGTCGCCAGTGCGACCGGCATCGAGCCCGGCATGGATTATCTCACCTATATCGCGCCGGCCTGGGCGACCGAGCAATTCTTCGGCGTGACGCTCGGCGCGACGCTGCCGCTGACGGTGAACTTTCCGGAATCGCCGGAACAGGTGCTGCCGAACCTGCGCGAGATCGCGGTGGAGGCGATGGTGTTCTCGCCGCGTCAATGGGAGAGTCTCGCCTCCACCGTGCAGGCGCGCATGTTCGACGCGGGGCGGCTGCGGCGACGCATTTACGCCTGGGGTATGGACATCGGCCGGCGCGTGCATGTCGCGCGGCTCGACGGCAAACCGGTTTCCGCGACGGCGCGGCTGCTGTTGCCGCTTGCCGAGGCGCTGGTGCTGAAGCCGCTGCGCGACAAGCTCGGGCTCACGCGCGTGAAGGTGGCGCTCAGCGGCGGCTCCACGATGGCGCCGGACGTGTTCCGGTTGTTCCACGCGATGGGCGTGCCGCTGCGCAACATCTACGGGTCGACCGAGGCGGGGCTGCTCACGGCGCATCAGGGCGAACGCTACGACCTCGAAACCGTGGGGCATTGGCTGACGCCGCATCCCAAGGCGGGCGCGCCGCTCGAATGGAAGGTGACGGAGGAGGGAGAACTGCTGGTGCGCGGCGGCGTCTTCTTCAAGGGCTACTATCGAAATCCGGAGAAGACGCGCGAGCGGATCCAGGACGGGTGGTATCGCACGGGCGACGCCGTCTCGGTGACGGATGCGGGCGAACTGGTGTTCCTCGAACGGATCGACGATCTGCGCAAGCTGCGCACGGGCCACACGTTCCCGCCGCAGTTCGTGGAGACGCGGTTGCGATTCAGCCCGTTCGTGAAGGACATCATGACGCTCGGCGACGAGACGCGCGACTATGTGGGCGCGCTCGTCAACATCGACATGAGCGTCGTTTCGCGATGGGCGGAAGACCGGAAAGTCGGGTTCTCCACCTTCACCGATCTTTCGCAGAAGCCGGAGGTCGCCGCACTGATCCGCGAGGAGATCGCGCGCATCAACCATTTCCTGCCCGAACACGCGCGCATCCGGCGGTTCGCCAATTTTCCGAAGGAGCTCGATCCGGACGAGGGCGAACTCACGCGCACGCGCAAGCTGCGCCGCGAATTCCTCGCGGATCGCTACGGACGGTTGATCGAGGCGCTCTACGGCGGCGAGGCGATGGTGGCGATCGACATTCCCGTCACCTACCAGGACGGGCGGCGCGGCTCCATGGCGGCGAAAGTTCTGGTCCACGACGTGGAGGAGGACGCCGCGCGCGTCGCCTCCAGGGTTTCAGTCCATGCGAGCGCGTCATGATCGATTTTCTCAACTACCTGATCAACGGCGCTCTGGTCGGCCTGCTCTATGCGCTGATCGCGATGGGGTTCGTCGTCATCTATCGCGCGTCGAAAGTGTTCAACATCGCGCAGGGCGAACTCGTGGTGTTCGGCGGGTTCATGGTGTGGTGGATGATCGTGCAGGCCGGCCTGCCGATGGCGGTCGGCATCCCGCTGGCCTTCGTGGCGGCGATCGCGTTCGGCCTCGCCATCGAGAAGATATTCTTCTCGCGGCTGGTGGGGGAATCCGTCTTCTCGATGGTGATGGTGACGATCGGCCTGCTGATCCTCATCCGTGGGCTGGTGCTGGTGCTGTTCGGGCCGGCGGTGCGGCCGTTCCCGATCATCTTCCCGCTGAAGCCGATCATTCTCGGCGACATCCTCATACCGCGGTCGCTCCTGTTCGGAGGGCTCATCACCATCGCCACCGGCCTCGGGCTGTCGTGGTTCTTCAACGCCACGCGCACGGGGCTGCGCATGACGGCGGTGGCGGAGGATCACCAGGTGGCGTTGTCGCTCGGCATTTCGGTCAAACGCTCCATCGCCTTCGCCTGGGCGCTGGGCGCCACGCTGTCCACGCTCGGCGCCATCATCTTTCTGAGCGGCAAGTCGCTCAACTTTCTGGCTTCCGACATCGGCCTCGCCGCGCTGCCGGTCGCGCTGCTGGCCGGGTTCGAGTCGATCGCGGGCGTGCTCCTGGCGGGGCTCATCGTCGGCATAGTGCAGGGTCTGGTGACGGCTTATGTCGATCCGGCGGTCGGCGGAGCGGTCGGCTCCGTGTTCCCGTTCCTCATCATGCTCGCCATTCTGTTCATCCGGCCGACGGGCATGTTCGGCTGGAAAACGATCGAGAGGGTCTGAAACATGGATCCCGCAGGCGTATACGCGACCAGCTACAGCGCGGATTCGGCGTTGGTGCGCACGCGCGCGCAGGCGATCTGCCTGGTCGTGTTTCTCGCGCTCCTGGTGGCCGCGCCCTTTGTCGTCGGACCTCGGCTGCTGGCGATATCGACGGTCATGCTGATCTCTTCCGTCGTGGCGGTCGGATTGCAGATCAACACGGGTTATGCCGGTCAGATCAACCTCGGGCAGGCGGCCTTCATGGGCGTCGGCGCCTATGCCGCGGGATGGCTCGCCACGCGGTTCGGCATGCCGTTCTGGCTGACCATTCCGCTCGGCGGCTGCGCGGCGGCGGTGTTCGGTTTCATATTCGGCCTGTCGGCCGTGCGCATCAAGGGGTTCTACCTGGCGCTGACGACCATCGCGGCGCAGACCCTGTTCCACTTCTTCTTTCTCAACCTGCCGTGGTTCGGCGGCTCGAACGGATTGCAGCTGGAGCCGGCCACGCTGTTCGGTTTCGCGTTCGTCTCCGACAGGTCGCTCTACTATCTCTGCCTCGTCGTGACCGTCATCATGACCTTTGGCGCCTACGGTATCGCGCGCGGGCGGCATGGACGGGCGTTCGTGGCGGTGCGCGACGACGACGTGGCGGCGGGCATGATGGGCATCGACGTCGTGCGCACCAAGGCGACGGCGTTTCTGGTCGGCGCATTCTACGCCGGCGTCGGCGGGGCTTTGTGGGCCTATTTCGTGCGGTTCGTGGCCGTGGACCAGTTCACCCTGTTCCATTCGATCTGGTTCATCGCCATGATCATCGTCGGCGGGATGGGCTCGGTGACCGGCGCGCTGATCGGGGTGTTCGTCATCAAGGCGATGCAGGAAACGTTCGTGACGCTCGGGCCCTCGTTCGTGGAGCTCTTTCCGGGGCTTGGCGGCGAACTCGTCTTCGCGCTGATGAACGTGTTCCTCGGCGGCGTGATCGCGGCCTTTCTGATCTTCGAACCGCGTGGGCTGATGCATCGCTGGAACATCATCAAGCGATCCTATCGCATGTGGCCTTTCCCTTACTGAACGGAACCAACGGGAGGAAAACGACATGGCTTACGCAAGCATTTTCCGGCTGCTGGCGGGGTCCGCGCTCGCGCTCGGCGCCGCGACCGGCGGCGCCCACGCGCAGGCGAGCTATGCGATCGCCTCGATAGCGGATTTCACCGGCCCCTACGCCGACATCATGAAGGACCTCGCCGGCTCGCGGCGCGCCACCGTCGACTGGTGGAACGAGGAGGTCGGCAAAGGTCTCGGCGTCAAGGTCACGATCAAGGACTACGACGGGCGCTACGACGCCGCGCAGATCGCGAGCCTGTGGCCCGGAATCAAGGCGGAGCTGAACCCCGTCGTCATACTCGGCACCGGAGGGCCGGACGTGGCCGCGCTGCAAGGGCGCCTGCCGGGCGAGAAGGTGCCGATGATCATGGCGACCGCCGGCTATGGCTTCGCCTGGAAGCCCGATCCCTGGATCTTCAATCCGCGACCGACCTACGGCCACGAGGCCGGCGCCTTCTACGAATGGTATCGCGCCCAGCGCAACATTCAGGGGCCGCTGAAAGTCGCGGTCATATCGTCCGAAGCCTCGCCCGCCTATGTGGACATCCACAAGGGCGTCGAGAAATACGCCAAGGACCATCCGACCAAGGCCGAACTGGTCGAGATCGTCTATACCGACGTGCAGCCGACCGATCTCACCACGCAGGTTTCGCGCCTGGTGCGCAAGGGGGCGCAGGTCATCAACATCCAGACCAACACGGCGGCGGTCGTGGCGACCAAGCGCGCGTTGCAGGCGCTCGGCAAGACCGACATTCCGATCATGATGAGCTCGCACAACGGCCTCCTCACCTCCGGCAAGGCGACCGGCGGGCTGAAGGAGCTGGAAGGCGATTACGAAGTCTACGGCATGGCCGTGCCGACGGACGAGAAGACCGGGCCCCACGATTTCCAGCAGAAGCTCGTCTCGAAATACAAGGCGCAGATCGGGTGGACAGTCGCGACCGTGATGGGCCTCAACCAGACGCTGGTCGCGCTGCGGGCGATCGAAGCGGCCGCAAAGAAGACCGGCGCCGACAAGGTGACGGGCGAGGCGGTGCGCGCGGCGATCCTGTCGCAGCCGATCGCCACCGAGCAGACGTTCGGCATTCTGCCCAACCTGGCCTATACGAACGAGGCGCCGTTCCCGACGTCCGGTCTGACGGTCAACATCGCGACCGTGAAAAACGGCAAGTACACCATCGTCGCCGACAAGGCGCCGGTGCCGAAAATCGACAAATGGTGAGACATGGCCGCGCCGGGCGTTGACCCGGCGCGCGTTTGCGTAGGCGCAAGGAGAGCGGCGTGCTCGAACTCAACAACGTCGAAGTGCTCTACAGCGACGTGATCCTGGCGGTGAAAGGCGTGAGCCTGAAGGCGTCACAGGGCGCTTGCGTCACGCTGCTCGGCGCCAACGGCGCCGGAAAGTCGACGACGCTCAAGTCCATCTCGAACATCCTGACGACCGAAGACGGGCGCGTGACGCAGGGATCGATCACCTTCGAGGGCGCGCGGATCGAGGGTGGCGACCCGGCCGACATCGTGCGGCGCGGCATCGTGCATGTGCTCGAAGGCCGGCGCGTGCTGCGCCACCTGACGGTGGAGCAGAACCTGCTGATCGGCGGCCATATGGAGAAGTCCGGGCAGGCGGTGCGCCGGCGGCTGGACGAAATCTACACCCGCATCGCCCGACTGGCGGAACTGCGCAAACGCACGACCGGCTATCTGTCCGGCGGCGAGCAACAGATGGTGGTCATCGGTCGCGCGATGATGTCGCGGCCCAAGCTCATCATGATCGACGAGCCTTCGCTCGGCCTCGCGCCGCTGATGGTGGAGGAGGTCTTCAACGTTCTGCGCTCGCTGAAGAACGAAGGCGTCACGCTGCTGATCGTCGAACAGAACACGCGCGTGGCGCTCGGGCTCGCCGACTACGGCTATGTGATGGAAAGCGGCCGTATCGTGCTCGAGGGGGCGGCGAGCGACCTGATGTCCAACGAGGATGTGCGCGAATTCTATCTCGGCCTCAATCTCGAAGGCGAGCGCAAGAGCTACCGCGACATCAAACACTATCGCCGGCGCAAACGCTGGCTGGGGTAAGCGAAAGCCGATGCGCGCCTCTCGGCCGAATCGGCTCGTCGATTTTCACGAATCCTTCCGGTCCACCACCAGCGGCGCGTCCGCGGCGAGGTCGCCGACGATCGTCACATGGTCCGCCTTAAGTCGCGACAGGGACTGGAACTGGCCGGGCGCGGCGGCGAGCACCGCCGCGCGGTCGGCGTCCGGCGCGAGCATGAGGTTGATGGTGATCTCTTCGCGGTGCGCCGGACGGGCGACGACGGCCTGCGCGCGCACGACGCCCGGCACACGGATCGCCAGTTCCTCGAGCTGGCGCGGGTAGATGAAGATCTCGCGCGCTTTCACCGCCTGTCCGGTGCGGCCTTGCAACATGCCGATGCGCCGCACGCTTCCGTCCGCATGGCTGGCGGTGGCGAAGGCCACGTCGCCGGTGCCGAAACGGATCAGCGGCCAGCCGGCCTTGAGCGTGGTGACGACGAGTTCGCCGGGCTCGCCCTCCGGCAACGGCGCGCCGGTGACAGGATCGCAAATCTGCACGATGCGGTCCGGGCTGATCTCGTAGCCTTCCTCGCCCGGCGTCTCGAAGCCGATGAGGCCGAGATCGGCGGTCGCGTAGGACGAAAACGTGCGGATTCCATATCTTGCTTCGAGCCTGCGGCGCTTGCCCATCCAGTCGCCGAACTCGCCGCCGAGGAAGGCGGATTTGACCTTCCAGTCGGCGGGCAGTCTGGCGCCCGTCGCCTCGATCGTCTCCACCAGCGTGACAAAGAAAGCGGTCGAGGCGCAGATGCAGGTGACGCCGAGTTCCATGACGAGCTGGGCCTGCAGTTCGCTGCCGCCCACGCCGGCCGGAATGACGGTCGCGCCCATCGCGCGCATGCCCTCGTCGAGCAGCAGGCCGGCCGGCACGAGGTGATACGACCAGGTGTTGAGCACACGGTCGCCCGGGCCAATGCCCGCGGCGGCGAAAGCGCGCGAAAAGCCGAACCCGTCGCCTTCGCCTTTCAATTGCGGCTCGTTGATCGGGCCGGGGGAGACGAAAATGCGGGCGATGTCCGTCTCTTTGGCCGCCAGAAAGCCGCCGAACGGCGGCGACTGGCGCTGGAGGTCGAGCATCTTCTCCTTCTTCAGCACCGGCAGTCTGGCCAGCGCCGCGGGAGAGGCCAGATCCGCCGGCTTCATGCCCGCGGCGTCGTAGATGGCGCGGATGGCCGGCGCGAGGTCGTAGGCCTGCGCTTGCGTGGCGCGCAGGCGTGCGAATCTGTCGTCGCTCATTTCGTTCCTCATCGTCCAAGAAAATTCGGCTTGCGCTTCTCCTCGAAGGCGGCGAGGCCCTCGCGCATGTCGTGGCTGAAGGCGTGGACCTCGCTGGCCAGCAATTCCTGCCGCAGCGCCGTCTCGACGGGCTGTTCGAGCCCGTCGTCCACCAGCGCCTTCATGCGGCGCAGCACCAGCGTGCTCTTGGTCGCGAGCCTGCCGATCAGCCGACCGGTCGCCGCGCCCAGTTCGCCATCCTCGACGACTTCGTTGACCAGCCCCCAGTCGCGCAACGTTTCAGCGGGCAGGAAATCGGCCGTGTAGAGCAGGTATTTCGCGCGCGTCGGGCCGATCTTGCGCGGCAGGCGAACGGAGCTTCCGCCGCCCGGCAGCAGGCCGAAATTGGCGTGCGCGTCGCCGAGCTTCGCCGATCGGGCGGCGACGACGAGATCGCAGCACAGGACAAGCTCCAGACCGCCGGCGAGCGCCAGCCCGTTGATAGCCGCGATGACCGGCCTGGGGAACTTCTCCAGCCGCGCCATCAGCGCGAGGATGGAATTGAGGAAACGCGAAACGGCCGCCTCATCGCCCTGCGTCTGCGAACGCACGAACTTGAGATCGGCGCCGGCGCAAAACGCGCGCCCTTCGCCGGTCAGCACGATGGCGACGACGGAGGGATCGTTCTCCGCGCTGTCGAGCGCGCGCGCGATCCCCTCGACGATGGATGGCGTTATCGCGTTGAGCGCCGATGGACGGTTGAGCGTCATCCAGACGGCCGATCCGCGACGCTCGATTACAACGTCGTCTTCGGCCATGCGTTCCCCCCGATCGGTTCATTCCACGGGGTACGCTTGCCCCGTTCCGTCGACCTGCGCTGTTTGACACGGCGTTTGCATTGCCGTTGCATCGCCATGATAATTGGCCGGGGCGCCGGCGCAAGACGAACAATATGCGGCGCCGCGACGGTCGCGCGAGGAAACGTCTGCAAGGCATCGGGCGGCTCAACCCGTGATGCAGATGCGCGCCCGGCAACCTGCCGCCGAGTCGGTTCGGCGGTCGGTTGCGGCCAGATGCGTTCGGACCCGGCGCGCGCCGGCGAAACAGGAGAAGGCGATGGAACCCGTCTATGTCGTTGGCGTGGGCATGACACCGTTCGGACGGTTGCTCGATAAGGACATCAAGACGATGGCGCGCGAGGCGGTCGAGGGCGCGCTGGGCGACGCCGGCCTCGACAGGAGCGCGATCGAGGGCGCGTTCTTCGCCAACGCCTCGCAAGGCCATATGGAGCGCCAGCACATGATCCGCGGCGAGATCGCGCTGCGTTCGATGGGCATCGGCGAAATTCCGGTCGTCAACGTGGAGAACGCCTGCGCGAGCGGGGCCAGCGCGCTCAATCTGGCGGTGAATTTCCTGAAGGCCGGCGAAGGCGACATCGCGCTCGCCGTCGGCGCGGAGAAAATGTATTCCAGGGATCGCGATCTGATGTTCGCGGTGTTCGACAGCGCATGGGACGTGAGCCGCGACGAGGAAATCCGCGCGCGGCTGCTGGAACTCGGCAAGGGCGTCACGCCGCCGCCCGGCACGATGTCGGACAAGCCCTACAGCGTGTTCATGGACGTCTACGCCGCGTTCTCGCGCGCGCATATGGCGCGGTTCGGCACCACGCGCGAGCAGATCGCGGCGGTCGCGGCCAAGAACCACAAACACTCCGTCGACAATCCGCTTTCGCAGTATCGCATGGCCTACAGCGTCGAGGAGGTTCTGGCCGCCCCGCCCATCTCCTATCCGCTCACGCTGCCGATGTGCTCGCCGGTGTCGGATGGCGCGGCGGCGACGATCGTGGCCACGGAAAGCGGACTGAAACGCCACGGGCTGGACAAGTCGCGCGCCGTGCGCGTGCTCGCGTGCGTGCTGCAGACCGGCAGCGACCGCGAGTTTTCCGACGTATCGCGCCATTGCACGGCGCTGGCCGCGAAACGCGCCTACGACAAGGCAGGCGTGGGGCCGAAGGACATCTCGGTGGCCGAGGTGCATGACGCGACCGCGATGGGCGAGATCATCCAGATCGAGAATCTCGGCTTCTGCGATTTTGGCGAGGGCGGCCCCATGTCCGCGCGGGGCGACACCGCGCTCGGCGGACGCATTCCGGTCAATCCTTCGGGCGGCCTCGAATCCAAGGGCCATCCGGTCGGCGCAACGGGCCTCGGGCAGGTGCACGAGCTGACGTTGCAATTGCGCGGGGAGGCGGGGCGCAGGCAGGTGGAAGGCGCGCGGCTCGCCATTGCGGAAAACGGCGGGGGACTGCAAGGGGTGGAGGAAGCCGTCGCCTGCGTCACCATTCTCGGCCGTTGAATTCTTGCACGCAGAGGAAAGATCATGGAGTTGGCTAACAAGGTCGCCATCGTCACGGGCGCGGCCTCCGGGCTGGGCATGGCGACGGCGCGTGCGCTCGCGGCGGGCGGCGCGCGGGTCGTCGGCTTCGACCGCGACGAGGCGAAGCTGAAAACGCTCGCCGCCGAACTCGGCGCCGGAGGTCTCGCGCTGAACATCGACGTGACGGACGAGGACAGTGTGCGCGAGGGCGTGCGCAAGTCGGTCGATGCTTTCGGCGCGCTGCATGTGGCGGTCAATTGCGCGGGCGTGGCGGACGCCGCGAAGACCCTATCGAAAGGCGAGCCGTTTCCGCTGGCGGTATGGAACAAGGTGATCGCCATCAATCTCACCGGCACGTTCAATGTGGTGCGGTTCGCCGCGCAGGCGATGGCGCGCAATGCGCCCGAGGGGCGGGACGGGGAGCGCGGCGTCATCGTCAACACGGCGTCCGGCGCCGCCTGGCAAGGGCAGGTCGGGCAGGCGGCCTACAGCGCGAGCAAGGCGGGCGTCATGGGCCTTACGCTGCCCGTCGCGCGCGATCTTGCGCCAAACGGCATTCGTGTGGTCGCCATCGCGCCTGGATTGTTCGAGACGTCGATGGTGGCGGGGATGCCGGAGAATGTCTCGCAATCGATTATCGACCGCATGATCCTCTATCCGCATCGCATGGGACAGGCGGAGGAATTCGCGAGCCTCGTGCGCCATATCGTTGAAAATTCCTACTTCAACGCGACCACGCTCAATCTCGACGCGGGCGCGCGCATGCAGTCGCGGTAGCGCAGGCACCGCGCCGGCGCCACACGTAGGCATTCCAAGCAGGCGTCCCAAGCAGGCATTCCAAGCAGGCGTCCCGCGCCGGCTGGCGCGATGACGCGGGCGAGCTAGTCGTTCCAGGTCGTTCCCTCGAACCCCGGCTTGCCGAACACGATGCCGCCGTCGACCGCGATGGTCGAGCCCACCACGTAGTCGCCCGCGCGCGAGCACAGATAGACGACGGCGCCGGCGATGTCCTCGTCGTGGCCGATGCGCCCGAGCGGCACGCGTTTGCCGACGTCGTCCGCATGATCGCGCGCGGCGACGTTCATGTCCGAGCCGAACGGACCCGGCGCGATGCCGGTGACGACGATATTGTCCCTGATCAGCCGCACGGCCATGCGGCGCGTGAGATGGATGAGGCCCGCCTTGCTCGCCGCATAGGGATAGGTCTCCATCGGATTGACGAAAATGCCGTCGATGGATGCGATGTTGACGACCTTGGCCGGGCGATCGGGCTGCGCGCCGGCGCGCAGCAGCCCGGCCAGCGCCTTGGTCAGAAAGAAGGGCGTCTTCATGTTGAGGTCGACCACCTTGTCCCAGCCGTTTTCGGGAAAGGCGTCGAAATCTGCGGCCCAGGCGGCGCCCGCGTTGTTGACCAGAATATCGAGCCTGCTCTCGCGCGCGGCGAGCGCGTCGGCGAATTTCCTGACGCCGTCCATGTTCGAGAGATCGCACGGCAGCGACACGCATTCGCCGAGGCCGAGCGCGGTCAGCTCCTTGGCCGTCGCATCGCACGCAGGCGCCTTGCGCGCGGTGATGTAGACGCGCTGCGCGCCATAGGCCAGCAGCGCCTTGGTCATCGCCTTGCCGATGCCGCGCGAACCGCCGGTGACGACGGCGGTGCGGCCTTTCAGCGAAAACAGGTTGTCGAACATCGTTTCCTCGCGCGCTTCGTTTGCTTTGGCGGCATGATCGCCGCTCGATGCGGCGCACGCAAGCAAACGCGCTCAGGATTTGCGCGGGCTGGCCAGCAGCGGTCCGTAGACGAGCGCGAAGCCGAGGAAGGCCAGCGCCCAAGCAGCGCCGGCGACGCCGATGAGCAGGCTCGCATGCGCGGGCAGGAGCGCCGCGCAGATGCGCGCGAGCGCGGCGACGAAAAGCGCGCCGTAGACGGCGACGGTGCTCGGCGGGGCGGTGAGCGCGTGGCCGGTGTGGCCGCGCGTGGCGCGCGTCATGACCGCGACCGTCATCAAGCCGATCGCGCCGACGGCCCATGTATGGATCGTCGCCGTTTCGAGCGCGGCGTCGCCGCGCCACGCCTCCAGTGCGGCTAGGACGAAGCCCAGCGGCACGAAGGCATAGGCGACGTGCAGCACGGTCACGAGCGGTTCGCGCAAGGTGCGGTCCGGCGCCCAGCGCGCGAGCCGCACGAAATGCATGAGCGCCGTCGCGCCGAGAAACGCGCCGACCACGCTGGAACGTCCGCCCAGCAGCGGCAGCGCCGTCCATGCCAGGAGCGCGACGCCGGCCGCGACCATTGCAACCTTGTCGAAGGTGGAGAAAGGAACCGGCATGCGGCCGGGATTGGCGCGCTTGATCCAATTGATGGTGAAGCTCGGGATGATGCGTCCGCCGATGATCGCGATCAGCAGCACCAGCGTGGCGATGGCCAGCCGCTCGCCCATTTCCGGATGGCCGGTGCGCCAGAGTTCGACATGAAAAAGCGTCTGTGCGACCGCGAGCATGACGATGGCGGCCAGCACCTTCAGGTTGCGCCAGTTGCCGCCCGCGACGATCTCGCGGCCGATGACGATGGCGAGCGCCAAAGGAAAGGCGATCGTGAGCGCATATAGCGCGAACGGGCCGACGAAGCCGAAGAACGCCACCGCGAAACGGCCGACAAGCCACAGCGCCGAGAGCCACACCAGCGGCATGCCGACCACGGGCAAACGGCCGGTCCAGTTGGGCACGGCGGTCAGCAGAAAGCCCGCCACCACCGCCGGCGCATAACCGAACAGCAGCTCGTGCGCGTGCCAGGCGAGCGGCGGCAGCGCGCTCGGCAGCGGCGCGAGACCGAACTGAAACAGCGTCCAGACGGCGACGAGGAGCCCGGCGTATACCCCGCCGAACAGGAAGAACGGCCGGAAACCGTAGCTGAACAAGGCTGGGCCGGTCCAAGCGCGCGCGCGCGCCATCGTCGTCTTGGTCATCTCGTCACGTGCATTCGAATCGCTACGACAGCTTACGCCACGATATGGCGCCAGATGCCGGGCAGGGCCTCGGTCAAACGTTCGGGTTCGGCGGTCAGCGAATAGCCGGCGCGGCCGAACAGGAACGGCAGTTGCGTGCGCGCGGCCGAGTCGATCGCAATCGCGAACACAGCCTGTCCGGACCGGCGCGCTTCCTGCACCGCGTGGCGCGTATCCTCCAGCCCGAACCTTCCCTCGTAATGGTCGAGATCGTTCGGTTTGCCGTCGGTGATGATGAGCAGCAGCTTGCGCGTCGCCTTCTGCTCCTCCAGCCGGAACGACACATGGCGGATGGCGGCGCCGAGCCGCGTGTAGAAACCGGGATTGAGCGCGGCGATCCGCGCATCGACCGCAGGGCCGAACGGTTCGTCGAAATCCTTGCAGCGGTCGACGAAGATGCGGTCGCGCCGCAGCGAGGAAAACGCGAACAGGCCGACGCGGTCGCCGCAGGCGTCCAGCCCGCGCGCCAGCGCCACCAGCGCCTCGCGCGCGATGGAGATGACGCTGCGCCCATGCACCGCGCTTTCGGTCGAGCGCGACACGTCCATCAGCACGGCGACGGCCAGATCGCGCTCCTCGTTGCGCGCGGCGCGATAAAGGCGCTCCGAGCCCATGCCGCAGGCGCGCCAGTCGGCGCGCGCGCGCACCACTTCGTCGA
Organism: uncultured Methylocystaceae bacterium; assembly: GCA_937870755.1. GTDB lineage: Bacteria > Pseudomonadota > Alphaproteobacteria > Rhizobiales > Beijerinckiaceae > JAJXWB01. Next base: position 233,897 of record CALMZV010000027.1, on the reverse strand, counting down.
GATCGAGTTCGTCGCCCGCGATCTGGCGCGACATCAGACGCCGGCGCGGCCGCAGCGATTCGAACCGCCGGCGCACGCGCTCGATACGACGGCGCGCGGCGGCGTCCAGCTTGAGCGGCGGGCCGTCGCCGCGCGAGCGGTTTTCCAGCACGCGCGTGCAATCGGGTTGCAGCGTCCTGGTTCGCCAGTCCCATTCTGGATAGGTGAATTGCGCGGCGATGCGTTCGCGGTCGACGTCCGCCGGGCTCAGGTCGAGATCGAGCTTCAGCAGCGTCTTCGGCTTCTTGTGGTGTTTCACCACGCCGATCGTGTCGGCGTCGTCGGCCGCCTTGCGCGCGCCGTCGGGATCGTCGTCGTCGACCTGGCGGTTGATGTTGAGGAACTCGGCGATCGACAGGATCGACTCGAACCGGTGCAGGATGAGGCTGTCGCGCCGGTCGGCCTGATCGCTCTGGCGCCGCTCCGCCTTGCGGCGCTTGCCGTCGCCGTCCTGGCCGCCGGCGCCGGGCTCGCCGTCCTCGTCGTCGCGCTTCGGGCCGGGGGCGGAAGCGGGCGCGTATTCGCCCCACAACAGCAACGGCCGATAGGGGCGGTAGCCCGCCGGCGCGATCAGGCGCGCGCGCGCCTCCTCGTCGCCCGCCAGCGCGCGTTGCAGATTGGCGCCGTCGCGCGGGAGCGCCTCCTCCGCGAGCCGCGCGCGAATCCAGTCCTCGATCTCGGTTTCGACCTGCGGCGCCTTGGTGCGCGGGCGCGTGGCGAGCGCCGCGCGATAAAGTTCCTCGCGCAGCCCCCGCAGGCCGGGAAAGGTCTCGACCGCGCGCTCGGCGAGGTCATGTGCGCGCACGAGGCGCGCTACATCCGCCTGCAAAGCATCGGAGGGCGGCGGCGACGCCGGTTCGGCGATGGCGGCGAGCGCGGCAAGCCAAAGGTAGTATCCGCGGTTGAGCCGCGGGTCGGGCGTCTCGTCGATGGTTTCGGGCAGGGTGAGCGCCACGCCGTCGAATCGCGCGGCTTTCGTCATCTCAGTGCCGTGCCCGAGCCTGCGGCGCAGCGAGCGGCGATGATTGGCGACGATTTCCACACCCGCCTTGATCTCGACCGCGCCCCCGCCGCCCAGGCCGCGGAAGAACACGATCAGCGCGCCCTGCGCCTCGCTCAGGCGGACGGCGGCCTCCGGGAAATGCGGGGTCGTTTCCAGACCGCGCGCCATCTCGTCCCAGATATGGCCGACGGACTCCTCGGGCTCCCAGAATTTCAGATGCGAGAAGGCGTCCTTGAACGACATGGTCGTTCAGCCAAGGGTGACGGCGACGAGATCGATGAGGCCGCGTTTGACGTCCGGATCGTCGGTCAACGGCTCGACGATCGCGGCGAGGATCGCCTCGTCGCGCTTTGCGCCGCCGGCGATCAGCGTCGCGCAGGCGACGAGCAGACGCGTGGAAGCGCCTTCCTCCAGGTCCTGACCTTTCAGCGCGCGCAGCCGTTCGGCGAGCCGCACCAGCGCGCGGCTCATGTCGAGATCAAGCCCGCTTTCGCGCGCGACGATGGCGGCTTCCACATCCGCAGCGGGATAATTGAATTCGATGGCCACGAAGCGCTGGCGGGTCGACGGCTTCAGCGATTTCAGGATCGACTGGTAGCCCGGATTGTAGGAAATCACGAGCATGAAGTCTTCCGGCGCGTGCAGCGTTTCGCCGGTGCGTTCGAGCGGCAGGATGCGACGGTCGTCGGTCAGCGGATGCAGGACGACGGTCACGTCCTTGCGCGCCTCCACGATCTCGTCGAGATAGCAGACGCCGCCGCGGCGCGCGGCGCGCGCGAGCGGCCCGTCGGCCCACACCGTCTCGTCGTTCTTGATGAGATAGCGGCCGGTGAGGTCGGCCGCCGTCAGATCGTCGTGGCAGGCGACGGTCTCGACCGGAAGGCCGAGCCGCGCCGCCATGTGCGACACGAACCGCGTCTTGCCGCAGCCCGTCGGCCCCTTGAGCAGGAGCGGCAGGCGCCGCCGGAATGCGATCTCGAAGAGTTCGCATTCGCGTCCCGTCGGCTGATAGAAAGGAATATCGGCCGAGGATTGCATGGCGGGCGGAACGTAGTTCATGTCGCTGCCTTTCATTCAGCCGGCGCAGTCGCAGCGCTCGCGGGGCTGATGGCTTCCTTCGTCCGGGGCACGAGGACAGCATAGATGAACAGCAGCGCGCCGACGACCGTCACGATGCCCGCGCCCAAGCGCATCAGGTAGAAGAACCCGAGCTGCGACTGCGCATCCATATAGGACATGCCGTTCACGCGTTCCAGATGCGTCTGCACCACGCCCGCGAAGGTCAAGGTGACCGTCATGAAGGTCACGCCGCTCGACAGCAGCCAGAAGCTCGCCATGTTGAGCACCTGGTTATACGGCGCGCGGTTCTTCAGATGCGGGAAGGCGTAGCTCATGATGGCCAGGTTGAGGCACACATAGGCGCCGAAGAAGGCCAGATGCCCGTGCGCGGCCGTCACCTGCGTGCCGTGCGTGTAGTAGTTCACGCCGTGCAGCGTATGCAGGAAGCCCCACACGCCCGCGCCGAAGAACGCCAGCACCGAGCAGCCGAGCGACCACAGCAGCGCGGCCTTGTTCGGATGGTCGCGGCGACCCTTCCACACCATGGTGAAGCAGAACACGACCATGGCGAAGAACGGAACGACCTCGAGCGAGGAGAAGATGGAGCCGATCCACTGCCAGTAGGACGGCGTGCCGATCCAGTAGTAGTGGTGACCGGTGCCGAGCACGCCCGTGAACAGCGCCGTGGCGGCGATGACATAGACCCACTTTTCCACGACCTCGCGGTCGACGCCCGTCATCTTCATCATCAGGAAGGCGAGGATGGAGGCCATCACCAGTTCCCACACGCCCTCGACCCAGAGGTGCACGACGTACCACCAGTACATCTTGTCGAGCACGAGGTTCGCCGGATTGTAGAGCGAGAACAGGAAGAAGATCGCGATGCCCCACAGGCCCAGAAGCAGGATGTTGGTGATCGCCGTCTTGCGGCCCTGCAGCACCGTCATCGAGATATTGAACAGGAAGATGAGCGCGGCCACGATGATGCCGAACTTGATCCACAGCGGCTGTTCAAGATAGGAGCGGCCGTGCGAGGCGGTCACGCCGAACAGGTAGCCGACCACTGCCGACACGCCGCCCAACATGAAGATCGCGAGCTGGATATAGGCCAGCTTCTCCGAGTAGATCTCGCGTTCGGACTCCTCGGGGATCAGGTAATAGGCCGCGCCGAAGAATCCGAGCAGCAGCCAGACGATCAGCGCGTTGGTGTGCAACATGCGGATCGAGTGGAAGGGCAGAAGTTCCGAAAGGAAATTCGGCAGGACGTAGACGATGCCGCCAATCAGACCGAACGTCACCTGCAAGGCGAAGACAAGCAGTGCGCCGTACCAGTACCAGGCGGCGATTTTTTGGCTTTCATAACGCATGAGCGTTCTCCGGAATTTGCTCAGTTCGCCTTTTTCGGCGGCCAGCCCTGGGTGTTGATCGTGCTCGTCCAGACGAGGAAGTTCGCCAGATCGTCAAGCTCCTTATCGTTGAGCTTGAAGTTGGGCATCTGACGACGACCGGGCGTGTTGGACGGCTGCGATTTCATCCAGTCCTTGATCATCTGATGGGCGCCTTTGGGATCCTTGTCGCCGCCCCAGCGCACGAACACATCGCCGACTTCCGGCGCGAACCGCGCGCCTTCGCCGAGGATCGTGTGGCAGTCGAAACAGGCCTTGGCTTCCCAGATGCGCTTTCCGCGCTCGACCGAGTCCGTGATTGGCGCCGTGGTGCTCTTGGTCACCGCGTAGTAGTGACTGTGCGCCGACAGCGCCAGAAAGATTGCGAAAAAGAACGCCGACCCGCCGTAGAAAATATTTCGGGCCGCCGATTTGGTAAGTAGTTCGCTCATGGCGTGATAAACCCCCTCCTGCGCGCGACGCGAAACACTAGGCGCCGCCCTTCGTTAACTCCTTGAGAATTGTCAAGAGAACGCGTTCGCCAGCAGCGGAGTCACACCTATCGCCACGGCGACGAGCACGAGAATGACCGCGATGGCGCTCACGAAGCCCGACAGGGCGCCCGGCGCCGCGCGCAAACCCAGATAGTGGGCCAGCACCAGCCGTGTCTTCAACAGCGTCGCCAGCGCAATGCCGGCCACCGCAAGCTGTTGCAGACGCGGCGCGAAATCCGACAGAAAACCGACCGCGGCGGTCAGGGCGACAAGACCGATCCAGCATGCCGTCAGACGGCGCAGCGCGTTCCTGTCCATGTCAGCGCATCAGGTAGAGGCACGGGAAGACGACGATCCAGACGAGGTCGACCATGTGCCAGAAAGCCGCGCCGGTTTCGTAATTTTCCAGCGAGTCGAACCATGCGACGATCGCCAGAATGATCAGCCCCAGCACCACGTGCAGCGCGTGGAAGCCGGTGATGAGATAGTAGAACATGAAGAAGGGATGGCTGTCGATGTCGTGGCCGGCGGCGAGTTCGCGCGCGTACTCGCTCCCCTTCACTCCTAGAAACACGCAGCCCAGAAGCGCGGCCGTCAACAGCAGCCATCGCCCGGCCGCGCGCCGGTCCGCGCGGCGCGCCTCGACCGCGAGCGCGGCGAACAGGCCGCTGGTGAGCAGCACGGCCGTATTGACGGCGCCGGCGATGCGGTCGAGCGAATCCTGCGCGGCGACGAATCCCGTCGGATCGCGCAGGCGCGCGCCAGCGTAGCCCACGAGCGCGGCGCCGAAGACCGCCAGCTCCGAGACAATGAGTATCCACATGATGGGGTTGCCCGGCAACGTGCCGAGCGGCCCCCAGCCGCTGTCGGAGGCGACGGCGGATGCGCTCGCGCTGTCGGGCGCCTGGCGGCTGAAGGACTCATGAATCATACGCGACCGTCTTCGAATGCTGCGCGACCGTCCGGTCGGCTCCGGCTTCGTCGCCTTTTCGTATATTCGACCACATCTGAAAAGCGTGGCGGTTGATTTTTGTTAAGGTGATGACTCATCTGGTATGGTGCGCTGAATTACCGCAACCGCGAACGAATCCCCGAAAGGGGAGGCGGCGCTGTTGGCGGCGAACTTGGGACCGAAGGCAGCGCATTTCGCGATGACGATCGAACCTTCATTCGAGGACTGGCTTTCCATCGGCAGATCGTCGTTGTTCAGCAAGCTCGACCGGCAGCTCGTGCTTTCCCTGCTCGACGACGATTCGATTGCGACTGTCGCCAAGGGCGAGAAAATCTGCCGCCAGAACGAGCCGGCGCGCCACTGCCATGTCGTGCTGGCAGGCCTCGTCAAACTCGTGCGCCAGAGCCCCGGCGGGCAGGAGGCCGTGATTTCCATCCATGGCCCCTCGCAAACGTTCATGGAGGCCGATGCGCTCAGCAACGGCGTCTATTCGACGACGGAGGAAGCGATCATCGACTCCCGCATCCTGCGGATCGACGCGGTCACGCTGCGCGAGAAGATCGGCGCCAATCCGCCGTTCGCGCTGGCGATGCTGGCGTCGGCCTCGGTGCATCTGAAGGTGCTGCTGGAACATGTCGAGAAACTGAAATCGATGACCGGCCCGGCCCGGCTCGCAGATTTTCTGCTGGACCTGGCGGCTCAGCGCAGCGGCTCGGCGGCGTTCCAGCTTCCATACGAAAAGCAGCTCATCGCCAGCCATCTGGGCATGACGCCGGAAAGTTTTTCGCGCGCGCTCGGCCAGTTGCGCGGGCTTGGCGTGCGCGCCGACCGCAACAAGATCGAGATCGAAGACATCCAGCGGCTGCGGCAGTTCCGCGACGCGCGCTGACGTTTCAGCGGCCGGCGTAGGCGCGCAGTCCCGCCAGATCGCTGACCACCACCCGATCGCGCGTGGAGGAGACGCCGAACTGCTCGAGCGCCGAAAGGGCGCGCGAAAAGCTTTCCGGCGTCATGCCGAGGCTCGCGGCGATCAGCGCTTTTTCATACGGCAGGTCCACCTCCGCCGACGTGGCGTCGGCTGGCGCGCGGCTGACGAGAAAGTCGGCCACGCGGTGCGGCGCATTGAGAAGCTTCAGCTCCTCGATCTGCTCCGACAGTCCGCTGGCGTGGCGCGCCATGGAGGTGAGCATGGCCACGGCGATATCGGGATCGTCCCTCAGCGAGGCCAGAAGCGCCGAATATTCCATGCGCAGCAGCCTTGTGGGCGAGGACGCGGCGGCGGCGCTGACTGGATAGCGACCGCCGAGAAACACGGCCGCCTCGGCGAAGGAATCGCCACGCGGCATGACCGCCATGACGGATTCGTCGCCGGCCGGCGTCAGGCGGTAGAGCTTCACCCAACCTTCCAGCACGACGAAAAACGCATCGCTGGGGTCACCCTGCGTGAAGATTTCTTCGCCGCGCTCGAACGACACCACGCGGCCGCGTTCCGCGATGCGGTCGACCGTGTCGTCCTCGAGATGCATGAACAATGGGCAGAGCTTGAGCCCTTCCCAGTCGAACGCCGCCATGGCGCGCCCGCCTGATCCTGCTTTTTGCATTTCCTCTCACTCGCGACCGGGCTGCGCCCGCGCAGACGCGAGTTGCTAGCAGAATTGGTGCTACGTCAAGGCGCAAGCCCAAACCCCGGCCGCACGCAGGGCGCGGCCGGCGAGTCTTCCGCAAGGTCGGGCGCGTGCGGTCGATTCCGGCCGCCGCGCCGGCGCATGTTGCGCCCGACGGTTGCGAGGCGAACATGCGCCGAATCAGATTGTCGGGGCGCGTTCGGCGACCAGCTTTCGCCGAACGCCCGCTAGTGGCTGGTGCCCTCCGAGAAGTTTATCTTGTTGAAGACATTATATTTTCCAACAGGTTTGGACATCGGCAGCCGTTTGACCTCCTGAAAGGTCGTAGCGTCATAGACGATCAGCGCGCCGTCCATTTCCCACACGCTGACGAGCGCGTGACGGCCCGACCGGTCGAACTCGACATGTCCCGTCGTCTTTCCGGGCGCGGGCTTCATTGTCTTGACGATTTCGAGGCTGGTCTTGTCGACGATCTGGATGAGATCCTTGTTCTTCGGCGACAGGAACGAGTCCGTCCAGACGAACGGCGTCTTTTCGTGCGTGCGCATGAAGAAGCCGGGACCGCCGGTATCCAGCACGCGCACCACCGACCAGTCCTGCGCGTCGATGACGCTGATTTTGCCCTCTTTCAGATGCGGCGTGGCGATCACCCGCCTGCCCTCGCGCAGCCACGAGACGCCGGAGCCCAGATGCGGCATGCCCGGCAGCGGGATGGTGGCGGTCTCGCGGCCGGAGGCGAGGTCCACCACCACGCCGCGCCCCCCGTCGCGGCTTGCGCCGATCAGGTGGCGGTAGCCGGGATCGAAGAAGAAATCGTCGAGCGGCTCGCTCGTGGACATGCGGCGCAAAGCGAACGGACCGCCGTCGGCCGACGCGAAACCGGGCGCGACTTTCGGCGTCTCGGGCGAGGTGGCGATCTCCCAGATTTCCGGCGCGTCCTTCAGGGCGGCGATGAAGGAATGGCGGTCGGGCGCCTGGTAGACGGCCGACACGCGCGAGGTCTGTCCCCTGGCGTCGCCGGCTGCGAAAATCTTCACGACGGAAAGATCGTTCGCCGACAGGACGACGAGCGTGTTCGGCAGATAGTTGGCGACCGCCACGTGACGGCCGTCCTTCGACAGCGCGATGTTGCGCGTGTTGACGCCGGCCCGCGCCTCCGCCACCACCTTCAGCGCGTAAAGATCGAACTTGGTGATCCAGCCATCGCGCGAGCCGAAGAACACATAGCGCCCGTCGGCGGTGAATTTCGGCCCGCCGTGCAGCGCAAACCGGCTCTGGAAACGATGGATCGGCTCGAACTTGTCGCCATCGAGAATGGTGACGTGATGATCGCCGCCCTCAACAACCACGAACAGGTTGAGCGGGTCGGCCGTGTACGAAGGCTTGTCCTGCGCCGGGGCGGGCGTCAGCACGCGCGTCGCCATGATCTCGGCCGCGCCCCACACGGGGGTCTTTTCGGGTTTTGAATAGACGAAGGCGGCAAGCGCCTTGGCGTCGGCCTCGCTGATCTCCGCGCCGAACGCGGGCATCTGCGTCGCCGGCCGGCCTTCCCGGATGACCTTCTCGGCGCCGGCCTGCCCAAGTCGTCCCAGATTGTCAGGCAGAAGGGCGGGGCCGATGGCGCCGAACCGGTCGCCGCCGTGACAGGCCGCGCATTTGGCCTGATACAATTCACGCACATCCGTCTGTGCTGACGCGGCTGGGGCGAGTAGCGTGAGCGCGAGAAGAAGACTATTGCGCAACGGCTTCATGCCGAATTCCCCGATAAGGCGTGACCACGACGCGCGGCGCCGCCGCGACGCCGATTTCCGCGTCGTCCAGATAACAGGCCGGGTCTTCGGCAAAAGCGTCGCCCGTCATGCGCATGGCGCGCACGCGGGTGTTGCCGCCGCAGACATCGAAGAAGGCGCAAACGCCGCAGCGACCGGAAATGCTGCGCGGACGCGCTTTCAGTCCGGCCATGATCGGGTCCGACGTGTCGCGCCAGATGTCGCCGAAGGGCCGCGTCTTCACGTTGCCGATGGTGTAGTGACGCCACATCGTATCGGGATGCACGTCGCCGACATTGTCGATATTGGCGACGTTGACGCCGGACGAATTGCCGCCCCATTGCGCGAGCTTGGCGCGCAGATGTTCGGCGCGATCGGGGAAGCGCTCGCGCGCCCAGAGATAAAGCCAGACCGCGTCCGCGTCGTTGTTGCCGGTGACGAATTCGACGCCGCCGCCTTTCTCTACGTCCGCCCAGGCGCGGTCGAGCAGCCAGGTCATCGAATCGCGCGTGATGGTCCAGGATGCGTCCGTGCCGCGGTTCTTGTTGCCGCGCCCGGCGTAGACGAGATGCGACAGATAGAATTTGTCGATGCCTTCCTTCTCGGCAAGCTCCACCATCGCCGGCAGTTCCCTGTAGTTCTCCGACGTCATGGTGAAGCGCAGGCCGGTCTTCACGCCGCTTTCGCCCAGAATGCGCAAGCCCGCGAGCGCCTCGTCAAACGATCCGTCCTTGCCGCGGAACCGGTCGTGCGTGGCTCCGATGCCGTCCAGGCTGACGCCGACGTAATCGTAACCGATGGCGGCGATGCGTTTGGCCATCGCGCGGTCGATGAGCGTGCCGTTGCTCGACAGCGCGGTGTAGAATCCCTTGTCGCGCGCGCGCTGCGAGATCTCGAAAATGTCGGGGCGCAGCAGCGGTTCGCCGCCCGACAGAATGAGGGCGGGCACGCGCGCGGCCTTCAGGTCGTCCATCACGGCGAACACCTGTTCGGTCGACAGTTCGCCCGGAAAATCGACGTCGGCCGACACCGCGTAGCAATGGCGGCATTTGAGATTGCAGCGGCGCACGAGATTCCAGATGACGACCGGGCCGGGCGGGTCGCGGCGCGGGCCCACCGGCGTCGGGTTCTGCAGCTCGTGCAGAAAATGTGTCAGTCGGAACATGATGGCTCGCTTTCCTTGCGCGCTGCGATCCGCAGCCCCGTCTTTTTCAGAATCTCTGTCGAGAACAGAATGTCGGACGCGCGACAGGCGCTTCCGAGAATCTCCGCGATGCGCGCGCTCTTCTCGCGCACTTGCGCGCGCGTGGCGCCATGCGCCATCGCGAACAGGTTGTAAGGCCAGACCGGCAGGGCGCGCGGGCGGCGATAGCAATGGGTGACGAAGTCGAGCGCGCCGACCCTGGCGCCCAGTTCGTCGACCTGCGCATCGTCCACGTCCCACACGGTCATGCCGTTGGCGACGAGGCCGAGCTTGTAATGGTTGGGCGCGGCGCCGATGCGTCGGATGATTCCCTTCTCCATCATCGCGCCGAGCCGTGCGATCACCGTCGCCTCATCCACGCCGACGGTCGCCGCAACTTGCGCGTAAGGGTGCGGGACGAGCGGCAGGCCCTGCTGCGTGGCGGCCACGATGGCGCGGTCGATGCGGGAGACGTCGCTCATGCGGCCACCCGCATGTCGAGGAAATATTCCTTCAGCTTGGGAAACAGATGCACCTTCAATCCGGTTTCGGCTTCGATGGCGTGCGCCACGCGCGCGATGTCCGCCTCGTTCTCGACGGCCAGCACGAACCACATGTTGAGTTCGTGATCGCGACGGTAATTGTGCGCCACCTCGTCGCGTGCGTTCACGAAGGCGCAGGCGCTGTCCCACGCATCCTCGGGCACGCGCATGGCGCACAGGCACAGGCCGCCGCCCATCTCCTTCGCGTTGTAGAAGGGGCCGAACCGTGTGACGATTCCGTCGGCGCGCAGAACCTTCAGCCGCTCGATCAATTCGCTCTCGCCGATGCCGAGCCTATCGGCGCATTCGGCGAACGGAGCGCGCGAGAGCGGAAAGCCCTCCTGAAGCGCGTTGACGATCTTGCGGTCCATCTCGTCCATGACGTCCTCAGGCAGCCGACAGACGCGCGCCGCACTGCCGGAAGCAGCGGCGCGAAAACAGGATTTCGTGTGGCGCGCCGGCGTGCTCGGCCAACCGGGCGACCTGGGCCAGCGTCTCCTCGCGCACGCGTCCGTGGACCATCGTGAACAGATTGTAGGGCCAGCCCTCGCGACGCGGGCGCTGGTAGCACAGTGTCACGAAATCGTGCGCGACGAACTGCGCCGCCGTCTTCTCGACCGCCGCATCGGCAATGTTCCAGACGACCATCGCGTTGGCGTCGAACCCGAAGGGACGGTGGCGCACCACGAGCCCCAGACGGCGGACGATTCCGGCCTCGATCAGCGCCGCGAGCCGCGCGCGCACGTCGTCCTGTGTCGTTTGCAACCGGCGCGCGATATCGGCGTAAGGCTCGCGCGCCAGCGCAAGCCCGCCTTCCATCGCGGCCAGCAGCTTTTTGTCGTCGACCGACACGGGGCCCGCCACGGGCGGGGCGCCGCGCGGCGCCTGCGCGCCTGCCTTGTCGAAAATGGAAAAGCCGAGATCGATGTGGAAATCGCGCAGCATCGGCAGGTCGAGAATCGGCAGACGCGTGCGCGCCGCGATTCGCGCGAGCATGGCGTCGACGCCCGCCCGGTCGGCGGCCGTCGCCACGAACCAGAGATTGAGCCGGTGCTCGCGTTCGTAGGCGTGGTTGACGCCGGGCTCGGCCACCACGAGATCGGCGATGCGCTCGATCTCGCCCTCAGGGGCGGCGAGGGCGGCGAGCGTCGAGGCGCCAGCGGTGTTGGGCCGCACGATTGCGCCGATGCGCGACAGCGCGCCGCTGTCCTTCAACGCGCGCAGTCTTTGCAGCACTTCATCCTCGCCAAGGCCGAGCGCCGCGCCGATTTCCGCGTAAGGCCGCGCGACCAGCGGAAACCCGCGCTGCCAGCCGTCGATCAGGCGTTGGTCGGCGAGATCGTAGCGCATGTCACACGCCCAGCCGGTGCGCGCGTGCGGCGAACAGAATGCCCGACGGCTTCTGCGCCGGCAGTTCGGCGATTTTCGCGCGCGTGCGCACATCCATGATGTCGATGCGGTCGGCGTCGCGCACGCTGATCCACACTTCGTGGCCGCGCGGCGTGAATTCCAGATGCAGCACCGCGGGGCCGGGCGCGAATGTGTGGACGATGCGCTTGAGATGCGTGTCGTAGACCTGCACCGTATCGTTGGCGGGGTGGGCGAAATTGACCCACACCTCGCGACCGTCCGGCCGCGCGACGCAGAACACGGGCTGGCCGTGCGCAGGCACGCGCGCCTGTTCGCGCATGGATTCGAGGTCCAGCACAAGGATTTCGTTCTGGCCGGTCGCCGGCAGAATCAGCCTGGAGCCGCTCTGCCCCCAGCCCTCCAGATGCGGCATCTTGTAGACGGGCAGCTTGGCGCGGCCGGCGTTGTAGCCCTGAAAGACGCGGCGAACCTGCGGCGTCTCCTCCCACAGGTCGACATGCGCAAATCCGTCCTCGCCGAACAGGCCGGCAAGGTAGTGGCGACCGTCGCTCGTCACGTTTCCGTCGTAGGGCAGCGCGCCGGCGTTCGGCAGTTTGGCCAGTTTCGGCTCGGCCGGCCGCGACATGTCGGCGATCCAGATCTCGCCGGAATCGTAGAGCGACCACACGAAGCGCCGGCCGGGCAGATCGACGAGTCCGACGGTCTTCGAGGCGCGGCCGTCGGCGCCGATCGCGGGAATGTCGGCGAGGGGCGCGAGCGTTCCGGCGTCGAAGAAACGCACGCCGCCGGGCGTGTAGTTGGAGGCTGCGATCAGTTTGCCGTCGTCGGAAATAGCGCCGCCGATGGCATTGCCGGCCTGCACCACGCGCGCCTCGATGCGCGCGGTCAGAAGATCGAGCTTGGTCAGGCCGCCGTCGCGGCCGAACACATAGGCGTAGCGCTCGCACCGCGAGAAGACGGCGGCGGCGTGCGAGAGATCGCCGAACCCTTCCACGCGCGCCAGCGTGCGGCGGGCCGTGGTGTCGACGATCAACACGGCGCCGGCCGCGCGTTCGACGACGATTCCGAGATCGCCCGTGCCGCGCGGGGCGGGCGCGGGCGTCTGCGCACGGGCGGCCACAGGCGCCGCAAGGCCGGCGAACGCGCCGGCGCGCAGAAACTTGCGCCTGTTCATTGTGGAAATCCTTCTTTCAGTTTCCGTGCGATCCAGAGCGCGTCGCTTTCGGCGAGAAGCCCGCGCCACGGCGGCATGGGCGTGCCGGGCAACCCGTCGAGAATGATGGTGGCGAGGCCGGCGGCGTCCTTGCCGTCCAGTGTTTCGGGGAGCAGCGGCGCGCCGAGCCCTCCCTTGAGCGTCATGCCGTGGCACGAGCCGCAGTCCTGCCGCACGAGGCTCGTCAGTTCGCGCGCACGGGTCGCTCCCGGTTCCGCCCATGCGGCGGCGGCCGTCAGCAGAAGCATCATGCTAGCCAGCCGCAGCATCGGCGGCCTCCCAGATGGCGACATCGGCGCTCGCCTGCGCGGCGGCCGCGCCCACGATGAACAGGACGGCGCCCTCGAACCGCGCTTCGCGCGCGCGCCGCGCGATGTCGCTGAGCGGGGCGAGCATCGTGCGCTCGGTCGGCCGCGTCGCGTCGCAGACCGCGCGCGCGGGCGTCGCCGGATCGCGGCCGTGCGCGATGAGGCGTGCGGCGAATTCGCCGATCCTGCCATGCCCCATATAGATACAGAGCGTGGTGGCGGGGTCGGCCAGGCCGCGCCAGTCGAGATCGTCGCGCGCGGCGGCGCAACGGTGGCCGGTCACGAACCGCAGGCCGCTCGCGCGGTTGCGGTCGGTGAGGGCCAGGCCGAGCGAGGCGGCCGCGCCCTGCGCGGCGGTGACGCCGGGCGTGACCTCGACGCGAACGCCGTGGGCGCGCAGAAAATCGGCTTCCTCGCCGCCGCGCCCGAAAATCATCGGATCGCCGCCCTTCAGGCGGACGACGCAGGCGTTGTCGCGCGCCAGCTCGCGCAACATGCGGTTGATTTCGTGCTGGGGCACGGGATGGCGGCCGGGCGCCTTGCCCACGTCCACGCGCGGGGTCGCCGCCGGCGCCAGCGCGAGGATTTCTGGGGAAACGAGACGATCGTGCACCAGCACGTCGGCGACCGCGATCAGTCGCGCCGCACGCAGCGTCAGGAGATCCGCGGCGCCGGGACCCGCTCCGACAAGATGAACCACGCCGCCCATCATCCCTCCCTCGTCTGTGTGCAAGAGGTATTGATGGAGGGCCTCCATCGCCTTGATCTTGGTTAAGTGGCGCCGGCCGGCGTCGGACCGGCGTCTGGCCCGGCGGCGGCGGGAGCGCTGGAAACAATGCCGATCCGGCGCCGGCTCTGTATACTCTCCACCATTGGACAAATTGACGCGCCGCCCCGAGCGGACAGCGGCGGGGCAGGGATGGCGCACAACATCGTTTTTCTGGATCGCGCGACGATCGCGCCGCAGATCGCCATCCGGCGGCCCGCGTGCGCGCACGAGTGGCGCGAATACGCGGCTACGGCGCCGGAGCAGATCGCGGAGCGGGCGTGCGAGGCCGACATCGTCATTCTCAACAAGGTCCCGTTCGGCGCGGAAGAATTCGCACGTCTGCCCCGGCTGAAGCTGATCGCGGTGGCGGCGACGGGGACCGACGTCGTCGACAAGGCGGCGGCCGGGCGGGCGGGGGTCGCCGTCTGCAATATTCGCGGCTATGCGCGCGCGGCGGTCCCCGAACACGTATTCGCGCTCATTCTGGCGCTCGCGCGGTCGATCGTCCCCTACCGCGACGACGTGATCGCCGGGGAATGGCAGCGCGCGCGGCAGTTCTGCTTCTTCAGCCATCGCATCATGGACCTTTCCGGGCGCAAGCTGGCGGTGTTCGGCTCCGGGTCGCTCGGCGGGCGGGTGGCGGAGCTCGGTCGCGCCTTCGGCATGAACGCCGTGTTCGTCGGCCGCAAGGGCGAGCGCGAGACCCGCCCGGGCTATGTGACGTTCGACGAGGCGCTGGCGACCGCCGACGTGATGAGCCTGCATTGCCCGCTGACCGAGGCGACGCGCGGTCTTTTGGGCGCGGCCGAATTCGCCCGCATGAAGAAGACGCCGATCATCATCAACACCGCGCGCGGCGGCGTCGTGGACGAGGCCGCGCTCGAGGCCGCGCTCGACGCCGGCCAGGTGGCGGCCGCCGGGTTCGACGTGACGACGCCCGAGCCGCCGCCGGCCGACAGCGTCATCATGCGGCTCGCGCGCCGGCCCGACGTGATCGTCACGCCGCATGTCGCCTGGGCCTCGGACGAGGCGCAGCGCATCCTCGCCGACCAGCTCATCGACAATATCGAATCGTTCGTGCGCGGCGCGCCCGTCAATCTCGTCGGACCGTGAGGGCGCGATGCAGCGGGACGAGGAACAGGCGCTCGACGATCTGACCGCGCTGCTGCCGCCGTTGCTGCAAACGCTGGACGCGCTGATGCTCGTCGCGCGCCACTATCATCCGTTCGAACTGGCCCAATTGCGCGCAGCCCTTGGCGCCCCGGACGCGGCGTTGCGCGCGGCGCGCGCGGAGCTCGGCGGCTGGCCGGAACGGCTGGCGGGGCTGCGCGCGCGCGTGACCGGCGTCGCCGACGAGGCGCTCGCCGCGTTCGAGGCGCTGGACGCCGCCGCGCGTGCGTCGGACGAAACCGTCGGCGTCTTCCGCGCCCTGCGCGCCGTGCCGCGCGCGCTCGAACGGCTCTATCCGCTCGCCGCCGGCCTGCCGCCGGTCAGCCGGTTGTTTCTCGACGCCGACCGGCGCGACGACGAAGCGCTCGTCGCGCGGCTGGCGGCGGCGCCCGAACCGGAGCGCGCCGGCGTGCGGCATTTCGGCGAAAAGCCCGGCGCGCCGGGAGGCTTCTCGCTCTATGTTCCCGAGTATTACGTCGCCGATCGCGCCTGGCCGGCGGTGTTCGCGCTGCATGGCGGCAGCGGAAACGGCGCGGCGTTTCTCTGGAGCTGGCTGGCGGCGGCGCGCGGGCGCGGCGCCATCGTCGTCGCCCCCACCGCGCTCGGCGATGGAACGCGCAAGACGTGGGCGCTGGCGGGACCGGACAGCGACACGCCGAACCTGAAGCGCATTTTCGAATTCGTGCGGGCCAACTGGAGCGTCGATCCGGCGCGGGTGCTGCTGACCGGCATGAGCGACGGGGGCACGTTCTCTTATGTGAGCGGGCTGGAGGCCGATTCGCCCTTCACCCATCTGGCGCCGGTGTCGGCGGCCTTTCACCCGATGCTGGCCGCCATGGCGCCGCCGGCGCGCATGCAGGGCCTGCCGATTTTCCTCACGCACGGGGCGCGCGACTGGATGTTTCCGGTCGCGATGGCGCGCGAGGCGGCCGCAGCGCTGTCGCGCGCCGGCGCGCATGTGCGGTATCGGGAGATCGCCGACCTCAGTCATGCCTATCCGCGCGAGATCGACGCCGAAATCCTCGACTGGCTTGCGGACGACCACGCGCGCGCCGGTTGAGGGGCGCGATTGTTGGGTTTTACGCACAAAAATCTCAAAAACCCTTGTGGATCGCCCGTTTCCGCCGTGTAGGGGATTGCGCGCGGGAGTATGATCGAGCCGCGAATCGCTTCACCGGAGAAAATGCGAATGGCAAAAGCACCCGCCAAGCCCGCCGGCGCCAAGCCGGCGGCCGCTAAAGTCGCCACCGTCACTTTGAAACAGATCGCCGCCGATCTCGCCGGCCGCCACGACATGCCCAAGCGGCAGGCCGAGGCGATGCTGAGCGAAATGGTCGAATCGATCGTCAAGAACCTGAAGAAGGGCTCGCGCATCCGCATCGGCGGCCTGGGCATTCTGCAGGTGAAGAAGCGCGCCGCGCGCATGGGCCGCAACCCCGCGACGGGCGAGGCCATCAAGATTAAGGCGTCCAAGAAGGTCGCGTTCCGCGCGCTCAAGGAGCTCAAGGAAGCGATCTGATCCACGCCTTCCGCGTCGTTCCAGCGAGCCTGCCGGTCTCCATCGGCAGGCTCTTTGTTTTTTGGGCGTGATAGTCTGGCCCAACGATGGCGAAGGGACGGGAGGCGTGCATGACGGGCGGCGTGGCGATGGTGGCGGGCGCCTCGGGCGTGGTGGGGCAGGCGGCGGTCGAACTGTTCGCGGCGCGGCCGGAGTGGACGACCATCGCGGTCTCGCGCCGTCCGCCGCGCCTGGCGGGCGATACGCGCCACGTGTCGATCGACCTGCGCGACGAAACCGCGACGGCGCGCGCGCTCGCCGATCTGCCGCCGGTCACCCATCTCGTCTATGCGGCGCTGCACGAACAGAGCGACCTCGTCGCCGGATGGCGGGCGCGCGCGCAGATGGAGACCAATCTCGCCATGTTGCGCAACCTGCTCCGGCCCGTCGTCGGGCGCGGCGCCTTGCGCCATGTGTCGCTGTTGCAGGGCACGAAAGCTTACGGCGTGCATCTGCACCGGCTGAAGGTTCCCGCGCGCGAGCGCTGGCCGCGCGACGCCCACGAGAATTTCTACTGGCTGCAGGAGGACGAAACGCGCGCGGCGGCGCAAGCGCATGGCTTTTCCTTCACCATCTTCCGGCCGCAGATCGTGTTCGGCGACGCCATCGGCGCGGCGATGAACATGCTGCCGGCGCTCGGCGCCTATGCGGCCCTGCGCAAGGAGGAAGGCAAGCCGTTTTCCTATCCGGGCGGGCCGGACTATCTGATCGAGGCGGCGGATGCGCGGCTGGTGGCGCGCGCGTTGCTCTGGGCGGCCAGGGCGCCGGCGGCGCGCAACGAGACGTTCAACCTGACGAACGGCGACGTGCTCGTGTGGCGCAACGTGTGGCCGGCGATCGCCGATGCGCTCGGCGTCGCGGCCGGGCCGGACGAACCGGTCCGCCTCGTCGACTATCTGCCGCAACAGGCCGGGGCGTGGCGGCGCATCGCCGAACGCCACGGGCTGGTCGAGCCCGACATCCTGCGGCTCGTCGGCTCCTCGCACGAATATTCCGATTTCTGCATGGCGACGGGAGTCGAGAAGACGCCGCCGCCCGCGCTCGTCAGCACCATCAAGGTGCGGCAGGCCGGGTTTGCCGATTGCATCGACACGGAGGTCATGTTCCGCGAGTTGTTCGCGCGGCTGATCGACGCGCGCATTCTGCCGCGCCTGGCCTAGGTCACCGCGGATTGCGAGCCGCGCAGGGTCGCGCTGTTGAGCAGCATGGAGGCGACGGGCGTCGCGCCGCCGGGCCGGAACAAATTGGTGCGCACCCACATGCTTTCGGTGCGGCGGCTCTGCGTGAGCGCGACCACTTCCTGTTCGATCTCGTAATCCTCGTCGACGAACAGCGGGCCGTCGATCATGCGGATTTCCTGATCGGCGAACAGGCCGACCGCCTTGCCCCGCACGGGGAACGGATTGTCGCGATTGGTGTAGGCGCACAGCACGCTGACCATTTCGAACGGAATGATCGCGCGTTTCCACGGGCCGTCGGCGGCCTTGCCGGGCGCCCACCAGGGCGTGATCTCCGTCGCCTTCTGCAGCTTATCCTGCAGCGAGAACGGGTAGAGCGCGCCCATGTGCTGCGCAAAGCCCATGCGCACGCGCCCGCGCGGCTTGCGCATGCCCACCTTCACGTCCGCGAGAATGTCGAGGTCGGTCGCGGCGGGCAAGGTCGCGAGCCGCCGGTCGAGCGCGGAGGCCGGCGCATTGGCGCCGATGGAGGCCGAGCCGCGCAGCACCTCCGTACCGTCCTCCTTGCGCATCCAGATGTCGGCGCTGGCGCCGTCGTCTGCGGGCTGAACGAACGCGCGCACCTTCTCGCCCTCCACGACGGGGCTGCGATAGTGCGAGGACAGGCAGCCCGTGCGGAACCATTCCTCGCCCCAGAGCGCCGCGCAGATCGGTTCGAATTGCGTGAAATGCGTCGGGCCTTCGATCGGCGCGCCGCGAAAGCCGAGTTTCTCCGCCATCGCGGAATCGTGGATGGAGGCGTGGCCGTCGTATTCCTGATGGGCCAGCATCTGGCGCGGGCTGCGCCACGGGCCGGCGACGGCGCCGTCCACGCGTTCGAGCGGCGTCGAGAACCCGCCCCTGTTCTCGATGTTCGTCGCGCCCATGCTGCGTTCTCCAAGTCAGTCGCGCATTGTGGCGAGCGGGGCGATGCGGAGCAAGGGGGCGGATTGTCGAGGCCCGCACGCCAGCTATGATGACCGCTGCGGGCGCATCGCCCGCAAAGGGAGGGCTGTCGTGAGCCGGACCGCGCCGCAGGCCGCGCTGATCCATCTACCCGTGCGGCCGGACTGGCTGGAGCGCACGCGTGAGGATGCGCTCGATCCCGATCTGCCGATCGTCGATCCGCATCATCATTTGTGGGAGCGGCCCGGCAATCGCTATCTGGTGGACGATCTGGCGAACGACATCGCAGCCGGGCGCGGCGGACATAACGTGGTCGCCACGGTGTTCGTCGAATGCCGGGCGATGTGGCGCGCGCGCGGACCGGAGGCGCTGCGGCCGGTCGGCGAGACGGAATTCGTCGCCGGGCAGGGCGCGATGGCCGACAGCGGAACCTATGGGCCGACGCACGCGTGCGCGGGCATCGTCGGCCATATCGACCTGATGGCCGGCGAGGACGTCGCGCGCGTGGCGCAGGCGCATCTTGCGGTCGCCGGTGGGCGGATGCGCGGCGTGCGCCATGCGAGCGCATTCGACGCCTCGCCGGACGTGCGCACGAGTTCGTCGCGTCCGCCGCCCGGCATGCTGGGCGATCCCACGTTCCGCAAGGGGTTTGCGCAGCTCGCGCAACACGGATTGTCGTTCGACGCCTGGCTCTACCATCCGCAGATCGGCGAACTCGCGGCGCTCGCGCGCGCCTTTCCCGAAACGACGATCGTGCTGGACCACGTCGGCGGACCGCTCGGCGTCGGCCCCTATGCCGGGCGTCGCGACGAAATCTTCGCGGACTGGCGACGCTCGATCCTCGATCTTGCGCACTGCGAGAACGTGTTCGTGAAACTCGGCGGGCTTGGCATGGCGGTCAACGGTTTCGGCTTCGAGCGCGCCGAGGCGCCGCCGTCCTCGACGACGCTGGCGGCTGCGTGGCGGCCCTATTTCGAAACATGCATCACCGCGTTCGGCGCCGCGCGCTGCATGTTCGAGAGCAATTTTCCGGTCGACAAGGGCAGCGCGTCCTACACGGTGCTGTGGAACGCGTTCAAGCGCATCGCCGCGCAGGCGAGCGCGACCGAACGCGTCGATCTGTTTCACAACGTCGCCGCGCGCGTCTACCGTCTCGCTCTCGACTGATGGAGGTCCGCCGTGTCCGACGACGCATTTGAAAAAGGGCTGGCGACGCGGCGCGCGGTGCTCGGCGCCGACTACGTCGACGCTAGCCTCGCCAGGGCCGACGATTTCATGATGGCGTTCCAGCGCATCACCACCGAATGGTGCTGGGATTTTGTGTGGAACCGGCCGGGCCTCGACCGCAGGACCCGCTCCATGCTCAACCTGGCGATGCTGACAGCGCTGTCGAAGCCGGCCGAACTGAAACTGCATGTGAAGGGCGCCCTGACAAATGGCGTGAGCGTGGACGAGATCAAGGAAATCCTCGTGCACGCGACCGCCTATTGCGGCATTCCCGCCGGCCTGGAAGCGTTCAAGGCCGCGCACGAAGTGTTGAAGGCGGAAGGGGCGCTGCCGGACAAATCGTGAGAAATCGTTCATCGACGTCCGGTCCGGCTTGCGGCAAGATGGTCGCCAACAATGCGCGAACGCGCGAACGAGGAGGAACGCATGGGGTACGAGCAGATCGACTATACGGTGCGCGGCGCAAACGCGATCGTCACGCTCAATCGGCCGGAAAAGCTCAACGCCTGGACCGGGAAGATGGAGCGCGAATTGCGGGCGTCGGTGCGCGCGGCCGAGAAGGACGACAAGGTGCGCGCCATCGTCATCACCGGGGCGGGGCGCGGATTCTGCGCGGGCGCGGACATGAACGTGCTGACCGATCTGTCGAGCGGCGGGCGGCCGGCAGGGGAGGGCGCGGGCGGCGTCGAGGGCGACGGCGATCCCAACTTCAATCAGAAGTTCTCCTACCTGCTGCATGTCGGAAAACCGGTGATCGCGGCGATCAACGGGCCGATCGCGGGCATCGGCCTGTGCATGGCGCTGTTCTGCGACTTCCGCTACATGGCTGAGAGCGCGCGGCTGACGACGGCGTTCGCGCGGCGTGGCCTGATCGCCGAACATGGCATGTCGTGGATGCTGCCGCGTCTCGTCGGATTCATGAACGCGAGCGATCTCCTGTTCTCCGGTCGCCTGGCGCCGGCGCGCGAACTGGAGACGATGGGCCTGGCGCGCATGTTGCCGGACGAAAATTTTCTCGCCGCCGTGGAGCGCATTGCCGACGAGATGACGGCATCGTCCTCGCCGCGCTCGATCCGCGTGATGAAGCGTCAGATGTACGACGCGCAATTCCAGAATCTGGTCGAGGCGTGGGCCACGGCCGACCGCGAGATGGTCGCCTCCTTCGACACCGAAGATTTCAAGGAAGGCGTCGCGCATTTCCTGGAGAAGCGGAAGCCGAATTTCACCGGCCGCTGACGATATGGAGGGGGGCGATGGCGTCCAAAGCGAAACGAGTCGGCGATGGCTACGATTACGTCACCATCGAGCGCGGCGGTCCGATCGCCATCGTTCGGTTCGACCGAAAGTCCAATCTCAACGCGTTCGACGGCAAGCTGGTTGAGGAGCTGACGCGCGCGGCGAAATCCTTCCACGACGATCTGGAGACGCAGGTGGTGGTGCTAAGCGGCGCCGCCAATGGGTTTTCCGCCGGCTTCGATCTGAAGGCGAAGAACTGGATCGGCGAAGCGGACGATCTCGTGCGGCGCCATCACGCCTACGGCGGCGTGCGTCTGTGCAAGGCATGGGAGGAGATGCCGCAGATCACCATCGCGGCGATGGAGCGGCTGGCGGTCGGCGCGGGCGTGGCCATCGCGCTGGCCTGCGACTGGCGCGTGCTGGGGCGAAGCGCCTATCTCTACGTGCCGGAAGTAAAGATCGGGCTCAATCTGCAATGGGGCGCGCTGCCGCGCCTCGTCACGCTGGTGGGGCCGGCGCGCGCAAAACGCATCACGCTGATGTGCGAGAAGATGGGCGCGGGTCCGGCGCTTGACTGGGGCCTCGTCGACGAACTCGCCGACGACGGCAAGACGCTGGCGAAGGCTCTGGAGATGGCGGGCGTGGTGGCCGCCATGCCGGCGGCCACGGTGCGCATGGTGAAGGAGGCGGTCAACGCGACCGCGGGCGCGCTGCATCGCGCGAGCGCTTTCGCCGACGCCGACCAGAGCCAGCTCACCGCCAATTTCGCGGCGGCGAAATCGGCGCGCACGGAATTCCGCAAGAAATGACGACGGCCCCGAATTCGGCTTCGCCGCGTCCGGGGCCTTGCGCCCGGCCGACCGTTCCGCGGCCGACTATTCCGCGGCCGATTTGAGCACGGGCGCGGGCGCGCGGAACGCCGCGATGAGCCGCGTGCGTTCGGCCTTCGCCTTCGCGACGTTCTCTTCCTTGATATGGCCGAAGCCGCGAACGATCTGCGGCACGCGCGCGATTTCGACCGCGAGCGCGTGATTGTCGGGCTTCATGTCCGGCAGCAGGGTGCGGATCGTCTGCTCGTATTCCTCGATCAGCTGCCGCTCGGTGCGCCGCTCCTGCGTGCGGCCGAACGGGTCGAGCGCCGTGCCGCGCAGGGTCTTGAATCTGGCGAGCATGCCCATCGCCTTCATCATCCACGGACCGAATTCCTGCTTCTGCAAATGGCCGGTCGTCGGATCGCGACGCGCGGCGATCGGCGGCGCCATGTGGAAGGTGAGCGTGTAGTCGCCGTCGAACTGACGCGCGAGCTTTTCCTTGAACGCGCCGTCGGTGAAGAGGCGCGCCACTTCGTATTCGTCCTTGTAGGACATGAGTTTGAAGAAGTTGATCGCGACCGCTTCGGTCAGAGCCGTCGTGGCGCCCATTTTCGAGCGCTCCGCAGCGGCGGTCTCGTCCACGAGTTTGCGATAGCGCTCCGCCCAGGCGGCGTTCTGATAGTCGGTGAGGAACGCGACGCGCCGCGCGATCTTCTCGTCCAGCGTCGGCTCCTGCGGCGCAACGGGCGCGAGCGCGCGGATCGCCTCCTGCACGCGCGCCATGTCGTGCGCGGCGAGCCGTCCCCACTGGAACGCCTCCTTGTTCATGGCGACGGCGGCGCCGTTGAGTTCGATCGCGCGATCGAGCGCCTCGTGCGACAGGGGAATGAGACCCTTCTGCCACGCATAACCCATGATGAAGGGATTGGTGGCGATGGCGTCGCCCATCAACAGCGTGGCCAGACCCGTGGCGTCGATCACGTCGAGCGCCTCGTCGCCGACCGCGTCGCGCAGGCCGCGCCGCATGCCGGCGGCGGCGAAGTCGAGGTCCGGGTTCATGACGAAACCGGCAGTCGGCTGAAGGTCGCCGTTGACGACTGCGCGCGTCACGCCGTGTTCGAGCCGCGAGAGCGCGTTGGTCTGCGCGGACACAATCATGTCGCAGCCCAGCAGCAGATCCGCGCCGCCCGGCGCGATGCGCACGGCCGCCAGATCCTCCGGCTTCGGCGCGATGCGCACGTGGCTCATCACGGCGCCGTTCTTCTGGCTGAGGCCGGTGAAATCGAGCGTGGTGCAGCCCTTGCCTTCCACATGCGCGGCCATGCCGATGAGCGCGCCGATGGTGATGACGCCCGTGCCGCCGATGCCGGTGACGAGAATACCGTAAGGCTCGGTCAACGGCTTGCGCCTGGGCGCGGGAATGGCGGCGAACAGATCGCTCGAGGCGTTCGCCTTTGTCTTCTCGATCCTGCGCAGCGATCCGCCGTGCACGGTCACGAAGCTCGGGCAGAATCCCTCGATGCAGGAGAAGTCCTTGTTGCAGTTGGATTGGTCGATCTGGCGTTTGCGGCCGAATTCGGTTTCGAGCGGCCGGACCGAGACGCAGTTGGATTTCTGCGAACAGTCGCCGCAGCCTTCGCACACCAGATCGTTGATGAAGGCGCGTCTGGGCGGATCGGGGTAGAGGCCACGTTTGCGACGCCGGCGCTTTTCGGCTGCGCAGGTCTGGTCGTAAATGAGCACGCTCAGGCCCTTCACCTGCCGCAGCTCGCGTTGCAGGGCGTCGAGCTCGCGCCGGTGATGGACCGTGACGCCGGCCGGGAAATAGCCATGGGGCGGATATTTCTCCGGCTCGTCGGTGACGATGACGAGTTTCTTCGCTCCTTCCGCCATCACCTGATGGGCGATCTGCGCGACGGAGAAACCGCTTTCGGCCGGCTGGCCGCCGGTCATCGCCACGGCGTCGTTATAGAGAATTTTGTAGGTGATGTTGACGTGCGCCGCGGCGGCCGCGCGCAGCGCGAGCAGACCGGAATGGGTGTAGGTGCCGTCGCCGAGATTCTGGAAGACGTGCGGCTCGTTCGTGAACGGCGCCTGGCCGATCCAGTTCGCGCCTTCGCCGCCCATGTGGGTGATGGTCTGCGTGCGGCGCGAGGGAATGGAGATCGCCATGCCGTGGCAGCCGATGCCCGCCATCGCGCGGCTCCCATCGGGAATTTTGGTCGAAGTGTTGTGTGGGCAGCCGGAGCAGAAATAGGGCGTGCGCGGCGTCTTGGTGGCGGAGGGCGCGTTTTCCAGCGCCTCGAACGATTCGAGTCGCGCGAGCCGCTGGTCGAGCGCCGCCTCCACACGGCCGAGGCGTTTCAGGCGCTGCACGATCGCGCGCGCGACCATGGTGGGCGACAATTCGCCGGTCGCCGGCAGAAGCGTCGCGCCGCTTTCGTCGCGCTTGCCGACCACGCTCGGACGACGGCTGGCGTCGATGTTGTAAAGAATGCGCACGAGCTGGTCTTCGATGAAGCCGCGCTTCTCCTCCACCACCAGCACATCCTGCAAGCCTTCGGCGAAACGGCGCGCGCCCTGTTCCTCGAGCGGCCAGGTGAGCGCCACCTTGTAGATGCGCAGGCCCATCGCGGCGGCGTCGGCGTCGCTGATCCCGAGATCGGCGAGCGCCTGGCGCACGTCCAGATAGGCCTTGCCCGTGGTGATGATTCCGAGCCGCGCCGGCCTGCCGTCGATGACGATGCGGTCGAGCGGGTTGGCGCGCGCGAAGGCGGCGACCGCCGCCATGCGCGGGCCGTGCAGCCGCGCCTCCTGCGCGAGCGGGGCGTCCGGCCAGCGGATGCTCAGGCCGCCTGGCGGCAGTTCGAAATCCGTCGGCGTGACGATCTCGACACGATCGGCGTCGGTATGGATGGAGGCCGAGCTTTCGACCGTCTCCGAAATGGTCTTGAAGCCGACCCAGCAGCCCGAATACCGCGACAGCGCGAAGCCGTAGAGGCCGAGGTCGAGATAGTCCTGCACGGTGGCGGGATTGATGATCGGCATGAGGGCGGCGGAGAAAATCTGCTCGCTCTGGTGCGCCAGCGTCGACGACTGGCAGCCGTGGTCGTCGCCGGCGAATGCGAGCACGCCTCCATGGCGCGACGTTCCCGCGCTGTTGGCGTGTTTGAGCACGTCCACCGAACGGTCGACGCCCGGTCCCTTGCCGTACCAGATGCCGAAGACGCCATCGACCTTCGCGCCGGGGAACATGCCCACCTGCTGGCTGCCCCAGACGGCGGTGGCGGCGAGATCCTCGTTGAGCCCAGGCTCGAAATGGATGTTGTGGCTCGCCAGATGCGATTTCGCGCGCCAGAGCGCATGGTCGTACATGCCGAGCGGCGAGCCGCGATAGCCGGATACGAAGCCGCCCGTGTTGAGGCCCGCCGCCTTGTCGCGCTCGTATTGCAGGATCGGCAGCCGCACGAGCGCCTGTATGCCCGACAGATAAATGCGCCCCGACGACAACGTGTACTTGTCGTCGAGCGAGACCTCGCTCAGTCGCGGCGCGACCAGCCCGTCAGCCTCAGCCATGCGGTTTCCTTCCAGATTATTGTCGACTCGCGTGTGTGGAGTCGTTGTGCTCGCAGAAAACTTAGTAAGTCTGTCGCCTGCGCGCCAGTCCGCGGCCTCGAATGCGGAGGCGCAGGGTTTTGCGGCGATGCAGCATGGCGATCCCGCGCCGCGACAAACCCTTGGTCAAGCGCGGATCCTGTCGCGCCGGATTTTCACGCCCGCCTTGTCGCGGTCCCATGTGTCGGGCGTCAGGCCCTGCTGCCGCAGCACGTATTTCTCCACCTTCTGGGTTGGCGTGCGCGGCAGATCGCTCATGACGCGGATGTAGCGCGGCAGCATGAAATGGGCGAGGCGCGGCTTGAGGAACTCGAGAAGTTCGAGCGGGTCGAGTTTGGCGCCCGGCGCCGTGGCGACGATGGCGAGCACGTCGTCTTCGGACAATTCGCTCGGCACGGCGACGACGGCGCATTCGCGCACGGCGGGATGGGCGAGAATCTCAACTTCCACCTCGAAGGAAGAGATATTCTCGCCGCGCCGCCGGATGGCGTCCTTCATGCGGTCCACGAAGAAGAAATTGTCGTCGGCGTCGCGCCGAAAAGCGTCGCCGGTGTGAAACCAGCCGTTGCGCCAGGCTTTGGCCGTCGCCTCGTCGTTGCGGAAATAGCCGGAATTGAGCGCCCACGGGGCTTCGGCGCGCAGCATTAGCTCGCCAACGACGCCGACGGCGACCTCGCAATCGTTCTCGTCGACGATGCGCAGCTCAACGCCTGCGCGCGGCTTGCCACATGTGCCCACCACGCCGGGATTGGGCTGCGAGATCAGCGGCACATTGATCTCGGTCATGTTGAACAGGGTCCACACATCGACGCCGAAACGCTGCGCGAAATCCCGGGAATCGTCGGGCAATGGAATCATCATCGCCTTCTTCAGCGTGTGATTGCGGTCCTCGGGCGAGGGCGGGCGCTTGGCGAGAAACGCCGCCATCACGCCGAGCAGAATGGCGAAAGTCGTGCGCGTGGCGCGCACGGCGGGCCAGAATTTCTCCGTCTCGAAATCGCCGACCATCGACACAGCGCCGCCGCGATTGAGCATGGCGACGATCGGCAGCGTGCCCGCCACGTGAAACAACGGGCCGCAGACCATCATGCAATCGTCCTCGTCGAGCATGTTGAAGGCTTGCGGGCCGCTCATGTGCCACAGATGCGCGTAGGTGGACACAACGCCTTTCGAACGGCCCGTCGTGCCGGACGTGTAGATGATGGATTGCACGTCCCACGGTTCGATCGGGCGCGCGAGCGCGGGAATCGTCGCAGGATCGCCGTCGAGCGCCGCCGCGCCGACGACGTTCAGGCCGGCCACTGGCGCTGGCGGGCCGCCGAGCGCCACCACGGTTTCGAGCGAGGCGCGGTCGATGTCGGCCAGGCGGGGTATGAGATCGACGCTCGCCACAATCACTCTGGCGTCGGCGTTGGCGATGACGTGCGCCAACAGATTGCCGCGATAGGCGGTGTTGATCGGCACATAGATGGCGCCGAGCCAGTTGATGGCGAACCACACGCGCACCATCTCCACGCTGTTGGGCGACCAGACGACGACCGTGTCGCCCTGCTTCACGCCGAGCGCCGCAAGACCGGCCGCCGCCCGCTCGACGGACGCGGCGAACGCGCCATAGGCGACGGTTGTTCCGTCGGCGAGGCGTATGTAGTCCCGATCCGGCGTCGCCTTCGCGCGATGTTCCAGCACGTGGCGCGTGACGCAGGTTTCGCGCGGGGGGATGCGCGGATCGCTGGTGGTTGCAGACATGTTCGCCTCCCGTTGTCGTGGCCGCGGCCCTATTCGTCTGTCAGCTTCAGGCGCGCGGCTTTCAGCGCCCTGCCGATCTTCGCCAGCGTGTCGGCGCAGGCGATCGCTTCGGCGACGCTCACGCCGGCGGTCGCCTGGCGATAGAATTCGAAGTTGAGATTCTGCTGAGCTTTCCAGGCCTGCGCGCCGGCAAGCGTCAGCCGCACGATGCGCGTTCGCCGGTCGTGCGTCCCTTCGCAGCGCTCGACATAGCCCAGCCGTTCGAGCCGTTTGAGCACCGCGTCCAGGTTCTGCCGGCTGACAGACAGATAGGCGTAAAGATCGGAGAACGACATGCCGTTCTCGACATCGCGCGAGAGGGCGCCGAGCGTCGCGCCCTGCACGCCGGTGATGTTCAGTTCGCGCAGCGCGGCGGTTTCGTACAGATTGGCGCACTGGAACAGGCGGAAGAAGAGGCGATTGTTGGTCTCGTCGCGTGGCGCGCGGCGCGCCGTTCGCGTCGCGCCCTCGTCCGGTTCGGTTCGCGCAACCTTCGCTTTCACCCTGGCCTCCTGCCTGTTCAATAGGTAAAGATATTGACACGAAACGGACCTGTCCATAGGCTTTTGAGCCTGGTTTCATTGCGCGGCGCGCGCCAACGCGAAGATAAACGACATGTGGTTCAAGAAAGTGCTCATCGCCAACCGCGGCGAGATCGCCGTGCGCATCGCACGGGCCGCGGGCGAACTCGGGCTGGAGACGGTCGCGGTGTTTCCGGCCGACGATTCCGCCTCGCTCCATGCGCGGGCGGCGGATGAAGCGCGCGAACTGCCGGGCGCGGGCGCGGCCGCTTATCTCGATATCGACGTGCTGGTTGCGGCCGCGCGCGAGACGGGATGTCAGGCGATCCATCCGGGATACGGCTTTCTGAGCGAGAGTGCAGAGCTCGCGCGCCGCGCAGCGGCGCAAGGGCTGACCTTCGTCGGGCCTTCGCCCGATTGTCTCGACCTGTTCGGCGACAAGGCGCGCGCGCGGGCCTTTGCGATCGCGTGCGACGTTCCGGTGGTCGCCGGCACGCAGGGCGCCGCCACGCTTGCGGAGGCGCAGGCTTTTCTGGCCTCGCTTGGCCCTGGCGCGGCGGTGATGGTGAAAGCTATTTCCGGCGGCGGGGGACGCGGCATGCGGGTGGCGCGCACGCCTGACGAATTGTCGGACGCCTACGAACGCTGCGCCTCGGAGGCGCGCGCATCGTTCGGGTCCGATGCGCTTTATGTCGAGCGTTTCATGGACGGCGTGCGCCATATCGAGGTGCAGATCGTGGGCGACGGCCATGCGGTGGCGCATCTGGGCGAACGCGAGTGCACCATTCAGCGCCGACGCCAGAAGATCGTCGAAATCGCGCCAAGTCCCGGATTGCCGGGCGCATTGCGCAGCGCGCTCTGCGAGGCGGCCGTGCGCATGGCGCGCGCGGCGAACTATTCCGGCCTTGGCACGTTCGAGTTTCTGGTTCCGGCGGCGCCGGACGCCGACAGTTTCGTGTTTATCGAGGCGAATCCGCGCATTCAGGTCGAGCATACGATCACCGAAGAGGTGACGGGATTCGATCTGGTGAAGACGCAGTTCCGTCTCGCCGGCGGCGCGCGGCTCGGCGACCTGGGGCTTGGCGCCGGACACGGCCCGGCGCCGCGCGGGTCGGCGATCCAGTTGCGCGTGAACATGGAGAGCATCGACGCGCACGGCGCCACGCGGCCGAGCGGCGGCACGTTGCGCGCTTTCGACATTCCATCCGGCCCCGGCGTGCGGATCGACACGTTCGGCTATGCCGGCTACGCCACCAATCCGCGCTACGACAGCCTGCTGGCGAAGATCGTCGTGCATGCCCCCGAGGGCCACAGGGCGGCGCTCGCGCGCGCACGCCGCGCGCTGCGCGAATTCCGGATCGAGGGGCTCGCCACCAACATCCCGCTGCTGCAGTCGTTGCTCGATAACGCCGACTTCGTCGCCGACCGCATCTCCACCGATTTTCTCGAAGACAACATGGGCGCGCTTGCCGCCGCGATGGTCGAGGCAGGCGCGGACAAGGCGCACAAGCAGGAACGCGGCCGCGCCGCGCACGATCCGCTCGGCGTGTTCGACGCCGGCGCCGCCATCAGGCTCGACGGCGGCGCGAAGTCCGCGCGCGCGAAGAAGGACGGCAGCGAGACCGTCCTCGCGCCGTTGCAGGGAACGATCGTTTCGGTGGATGTCGCGCCGGGCGATTTCGTGCGCGCCGGGCAGCATGTGGCGATCGTCGAATCGATGAAGATGGAGCATCTGGTCGCGGCGCCCGTCTCGGGGCTGGTGGAGGAAATTCTCGTCGAGAAGGGCGAGACGGTGTTCGAGGCCGACGCGCTGATGTTCCTTGCGCCGTCCGGCGAAGCGGGCGGGGGCGCGCACGCCGTCGCCGAACTCGACCTCGATCACATCAGGGCCGATCTTGCCGAGTCGCTCGCGCGCCATGCGGAACTGATGGATGCGGCGCGACCCGACGCGGTCGCGCGCCGTCGCAAGACCGGCCAGCGCACCACGCGCGAGAATATCGCGGACCTTTGCGACCCCGATACGTTCATCGAATACGGCGGGCTTGCGCTTGCAGCCCAGCGTCAGCGCCGCTCCGCGCAGGAGTTGAAACAGATGAGCCCGGCCGACGGCATGATCGCGGGGCTGGGCGCCGTCAACGGCGCGCTCTTTCCGGACGAGCGTTCGCGCTGCGCGGTGCTCGCCTACGACTACACCGTGTTCGCAGGCACGCAGGGCGTGGTGAATCACAAGAAGAAGGACAGGCTGCTGCATCTCGCCGAAAAATGGTCGCTGCCGGTGGTTGTGTTCGCCGAAGGCGGCGGCGGGCGGCCCGGCGACGAATGGCCGACCCCGGCCGGCCTCGACACCACGACGTTCCTGCGGTTCGGCGAACTCAATGCGCAGACGCCGACGATCGGCATGACGTCGGGACGGTGTTTCGCCGGCAACGCCGCTTTGCTCGGCATGTGCGACGTCATCATCGCGGCAAAGGGATCCAACATCGGCATGGGCGGCCCGGCGATGATCGAGGGCGGCGGCCTCGGCGTGTTCCGGCCGGAGGACGTGGGGCCGATGGAGGTTCAGGTTCCCAACGGCGTTGTCGACATTGCGGTGGAAGACGAAGCGGAAGGCGTCGCGGTCGCGAAGAAGTATCTGTCCTATTTCCAGGGCGCGCTCGCGCAGTGGTCGTGCGCCGACCAGCGGCTGCTGCGGTTCGCCGTGCCCGAGAACCGCATGCGCGCCTATGATGTGCGCGCGGTGATCGAGACGCTGGCGGACGAACATTCGGTGCTGGAGTTGCGGCCGGAGTTCGGCCTGGGCATGATCACGGCGTTCATCCGGCTGGAAGGACGGCCGGTCGGACTCATCGCCAACAATTCGCGCCATCTCGGCGGCGCCATCGACGCTGACGGCGCGGACAAGGCGGCGCGGTTCGTCCAGCTTTGCGACGCGTTCGACCTGCCGATCGTATCCCTGTGCGATACGCCGGGCATGATGGTCGGACCGGAAGTGGAAAAGACCGCTCAGGTGCGCCATGTGTCGCGCATGTTCGTCGCCGCCGCGCGCGCCACCGTTCCGATTTTCACCATCGTCCTGCGGAAGGGCTACGGTCTCGGCGCGCTGGCGATGGCGGGCGGCAGTTCGCAAGGCTCGTTCTTCATCGTCGGCTGGCCGAGCGCGGAGTTCGGCGCCATGGGTCTCGAAGGCGCGGTCAAGCTCGCCTATCGCAAGGAATTGCTGGCGATCGAGGACGCCGGCAGGCGCAAGGAATGGTTCGAGGCGATGGTCGCCAAGTCCTACGAGGAGAACAAGGCGCTGAGCGCGGCCACGTTCCTGGAAGTCGACGACGTGATCGATCCACGCGACACGCGCCATTGGCTGATGCGCGGCCTGAGATCGCTGCCGCCGCGCCGCGCGCCGGGCGAGCGCAAGACGACGCGCGCCGACGTGTGGTGAGCGCGCAGAAAGAGGGGAGAGAACGATGACGGAAACGGGCGCCGCGCAGGATTATCTCCGCGACGAGAAAACCTATCTCGCGCATGTGCGCAAGCTGTGGGACGCGGCGTGGCCGGCGGGCGTCGCGCGCACGTTGACCTATCCATTCGGCGAGAGGACGTTGACGCACTATCTGCGCGAATGGGCGACGCGCCAGCCCGAGAAGCCGGCGGTTCTGTTCTACGGCCGCGCTTTTTCCTGGCGCGAGATCGATGCGCAGAGCGACCGGTTCGCCGCGCTGCTCGCGCGTCTTGGCGCTGGCAAAGGCGATCGCGTCGCGGTGTTCCTGCCCAACTGCCCGCAGTTTTTCGTCTGCTTCCACGGCATTCTGAAAGCAGGCTGCGTGCATGTGCCGGTCAACCCCATCTTCACCGGGCCGGAGCTGGTCTACGAGCTGAACGATACGGGCGCGAAGATCCTCGTCGCGCACGACCAGTTGTTGAAGCTGGTGGAGGCGACGCAAGCGCAGACCTCGGTCGAACATGTGTTCTCGACATCCTTCCTTGATGCGCTTCCGACCGAGCCCGAAGGCCCTTTGCCGCCCAATCTGCTGGCTCCGCGCCAGACGATGGCGGGCGCGCGCGATCTGATGCAGGCGCTGGCCGACGAGGCGGGTCCGGTTCCGAAAGTGGATGTCGGTCTCGACGACATCGCGGCGCTGAACTACACCGGCGGCACGACCGGCATGCCGAAAGGCTGCGTGCACACCCAGCGCGACATGCTGCTGACCGGGGCAGTGATGTCGCAGGTGTCGACGCGGGCGAGCGGCGACGACGTCATCATCAATTTCTGGCCGATCTTCTGGATGGCGGGCGAAGATGTCGCGTTGATCATGCCGCTGCTGACGGGCTCGACCTGCGTGCTGCTTGCGCGATGGGACGCGCTCGCCTTCATGCAGGCCGTCGAGCGGCGCAAGGCGACGATCGCGATGATGGTGGTCGACAACGCGGTGGAGGTGATGGAACGTCCCGAGGCCGCCGATCATGATCTCACCTCGTTGCGGGAGGTGCTGGTCGCATCGTTCGTGAAGAAGCTGAATCCCGCGTTCCGGCGGAAATGGCGTTCGTTGACCGGAACCACGCTGCGCGAGGCCGCGTGGGGCATGACGGAAACGCATTCCTATGATTCCTTCACGTACGGCTGGCAGGACGACGATTACGACCTCAAGGCGCAACAGGTGTTCGTCGGTCTTCCCACGCCGGGCGCCGAATTCAAGATTATGGAGTTCGGCTCCGACAAGCTTGTGCCGCTCGGGCAGGAGGGCGAATTGTGCGTGCGCACGCCCGCGCTGCTGAAAGGTTACTGGAACAAGCCGGATGCAACGGCCGAAGGGCTGGTCGACGGCTGGCTGCGCACGGGCGACATCGGCATGATCGGTCCGCGCGGGCATATCCATTTCCTGGGCCGTCGCAAGGAAATGCTGAAAGTGAAGGGCATGAGCGTGTTTCCAGCCGAGATCGAGGCGGTGCTGGGCCAACATGCGGCCGTGACGGGCAGCGGCGTGCTGGGGCGCGCGGACGAAACGCGGGGCCAGGTGCCGGTCGCGTTCGTCACGGTGCTGCCGGGATCGAAAGCGGACGGCGCCGCGCTGGAGGCATTCTGCCGCGAACGTCTCGCGGTCTACAAGATTCCGGAAATCCGGGTGGTGGATGCGCTGCCGATGACGGCGACCGGCAAGGTGCGCAAGGAAGAACTGGCGAAACAACTCTGAGGAGAGGACGAAACGGAAACGGCCGCCCGAAGGGGCGGCCGTTTGCTGCGCGCCTTACTGCTTGAGCAGTTTGCACTCGCTGTCGGCGACCGGCACGAACGATTTTTCGCCTGGATATGTCTTCAACAGTTTAACGAAATCGGTCGGGCCTTTCATCTCCTCGGGCTTCTTCGCCTCGGCGTAATACATGTTGCGCATGAGCCGGCCGTCGGCGCGGATCTTCGCGCCCTTGGTGAAGAAGTCCTCGACCGGAGTGGCCTTCATTCTGGCGAGAACCGCGGCGCCGTCGGTGGAGCCGGCGGCCTTCACGGCCTTGAGATAGTGCAGAACCGAGGAGTAGACGTTGGCCTGCGGATCGGTCGGCATTTTGCCGAAGGCCTTCTTGAAGCGCTCGGTCCATGCCTTGGTCGCGTCGTTCTCGTCCCAGTAGAAGGAAAAGACGAGCGGCATGCCGCCGGTGACCTTGTTGCCGAGCGAGTCGACCTCGACGGTGGTGAGTGAAAACGGCACGAACCGCTGGCCGGCTTTCTCCACGCCGAATTCGCCTGCCTGTTTGATGACGTTGGTCATGTCGGCGCCGCCGCCGATGAACCCGATGTTCTTGGCGCCGGACGATTGCGCGCGCAGCAGGTAGGACGAGAAATCCGGCGAGTTCAGCGGAAAGCGCACGGCGCCGACGAACTTGCCGCCCGCGCTCTCGATCATGCGCTGCGCGTCTTTCTCGATCGAGTGGCCGGCGGTGTAGTCGACGGTGAGAAAGAACCAGCTCGTCGGTTGCGGCGAGGAGCCATTGATCGTGAGATTGGCGACGGCATAACCGTCGTTGCCCCATTGCATGCCGTTCGGCGAGCACGATTTTCCGGAAATGTCGCGGCTGGAGGCGGTCGATACGACGAGCACCTTGTTCTTCTGCTCGGCGATGCCCTGCACCGCGAGCGAAACGCCGGACGAATAGATGTCGAAAATCGCGTCCACGCCTTCCACATCGTACCAGCGGCGCGCGATGCCGGAGCCGATGTCGGGCTTGTGGCCGTGATCGGCGAAGACGAGTTCGATTGGCTTGCCGAACATCGCGCCGCCCATGTCTTCAATGGCGAGACGCGCGGCGGCCACGGAGCCGGGCCCGCTGATGCTCGAATAGACGGACGCCTGATCGTTCAGAACGCCGATTTTCACGGGCTTGTCCTGCGCGCCGGCGCTGATCGGCGCGCCGGCGATTGCGAGCGCAGCGTATGCGTATGTGGCTTTGGAAAGGCGCATGACATTTCCTCCTGGAGCGTTTTGCTTCTTGAATGCTGATGCGAGGCGCCTGGAGCGCCTGCGCACGATTTCACGAGCCTCGAATTAGGTCAAGACATTTACATATACCGGTTCGGTGCACCCATCCACCGGGGCGATGCGCCCGCGCCGGATTAGGGCCGCATCGGCAGCGGTTGCGCGCCCGGCTCCAGCGTTCGTCCTGCGAGATCGGCGAAATCGCAGAGCAGGCGGCGCGTCTCGCGCGGGTCGATGATGTCCTCCACCCAGAATTTTTCGGCGGTGCGGAACGGCGAGCGCAGTTTGTTGAGACGTTCCTCGATTTCCGCGAGTTTGGCCTTCGGGTCGTCCGCTGCGTCGATTTCGGCGCGATAGGCGGCCTCGATCCCGCCTTCGAGCGGCAGCGACCCCCAATAGGCCGACGGCCAGGCGTAACGCAGCGACAGGCGGCCGCCCGGCTGATGCGCGGCGCCGGCGACGCCGAAACAATTGCGCACGATGATGGTGCACCACGGGATGGTCGTCTGGTTCAGCGCGGCCATCGCGCGCACGCCGAGCCGGATGGTGGCGGATTTCTCCGCCTCCAGTCCGATCATGAAGCCCGGGCAGTCGCAAAGATAGACGACGGGCAGATGGAACGTCTGCGCCAGATCGACGAAGCGGATCACCTTCTGGCAGGTGTCGGCCGTCCACGAGCCGGCGTAGTGGAACGGGTCGCTCGCCATCAGCGCGACAGGCCGGCCGTTCAGCCGCGCAAATCCGGTGATCATGGAGCGGCCGAAGGCGTGGCCCATCTCGAAGAACGAGCCGCGGTCGACGACCGCATCGACGATCGGACGCATCTTGTAGACCTGACGGCGATTACGCGGGATCGCTTTCAGCAGCATGTCGACGGGGCGAGCGGGATCGTCGTCGGCCGGACCGACCGGCGGCAGTTCATGGACAGACGACGGCAAGTAGGACAGAAAGCGTCTGGCGCATTCGAACGCTTCTTCTTCTGTATCGACCGCGTGGTCGATGGCGCCGGAGCGCGTTTGGATCTCCCAGCCGCCGAGTTCCTGCTTGCCGAGATCCTGCCCGAGCCGCGCGACCACCGGCGGGCCGGCGACGAACATGGCGGAGTTCTTGGTCATCACCGAATAGTGGCTCGAGGCGAGACGCGCGGCGCCGAGGCCCGCGACCGAGCCGAGACCGAGGCCGACGACCGGCACCTCGCCGAGGTTCGAGGTCATCAGCCAATAGGAGATCGTCTCGCCCACCTGGCCGGGCAGATTGGCGCGGCCCTTGGTCTCGATCGTCTTGACCGAACCGCCGCCGCCGGACCCCTCGATGATGCGGATGATCGGCAGCCGGTAGGCGCGCGCCATCTGCTCCGCCATGATCGGCTTTTCGCGGATGGAGGCGTCGGCCGAGCCGCCGCGCACGGTGAAATCGTCGCCCACGACGACAACGGGGCGCCCGTCGACTTTCGCGCGGCCGAACACGCAGTTCGACGGCGTGAAATCCTTCAGTTCGCCATGTTCGTCGTATTCGGCCATGCCCGCGAGCGCGCCGATCTCGCGGAACGACTGCGCGTCCGAAATCTTCTCGATGCGCTCGCGCACGGTCAGGCGCCCGCCGTCGTGCTGACGGCGAACGCGCTCGGGACCGCCCATTTTCGCCGACAGGGTCGTGCGGCGTTCGAGTTCTTCGAGTTCGGGTTTCCAGGTCATGCGTTTCCGCCCTTTCTTGAACGATTGTCGTTGAATTGCGTGGCGCGCCGTCAGGGCGCGGCGCCATGCGGCGCGCGTTCGAGCTTCTCCATGGTGATCGCGCCGGCGATCAGCCTGGGCGCCACGTCGCGCCGCAGGCGCGCTGCGTCGTACATGGCGCCCAGCACGCCGCAGCCCAGCACCAGGAACGCGCCGCGCCGTTGCGACCAGAACGGCACGGCAAGACCCGCGATGTGCGGATGCCAGAAGCCGGCGGACATGACAAACCCGTGCTGGCGCAACATGCGACGGTTGGCGACCACGCGTTTGCGCAACAGCGCGGCTTCGGCCGCGTCTGTCTCTTCGAGCGCGGTCGCGAGCGCTTCGAACGCATCGGCGTCGAGCGCGGCGGCATAGGCCTGGCCGGACGCGGTGCGGGCCATGGAGACGCGCGTGCCGACGGTGGAGTTGAGCGCCACAGCGTTGTAGGCGCGCGCGCATTCGAGATAGACCATGTGAAAGCGGTCGGGGCAGGTGAGGCCGATGGTGCCGGATATTTCCGCCGCCAGCCGCTCGACCAGCGCGCGCTCGAGATCGCGTTCGGATGCGCCGCGCAATTGCGCCGCGCCCATCGCGATGGCGCTGGGCCCGAGCGAATAGCGTTGCTCCTTCGGCAGATAGACGAGCTGGCCGATGCGCGTGAGCGTCTGCGTCAGCCGCGAGACGGTGGAGCGTGGCAGGCGCGCCCGCATCGCGATCTCGGAATTGGCGAGCTTGTCTCCGGGGCTTTCGAAACACCGCATG
Source organism: uncultured Methylocystaceae bacterium (assembly GCA_937870755.1). Lineage (GTDB taxonomy): Bacteria > Pseudomonadota > Alphaproteobacteria > Rhizobiales > Beijerinckiaceae > JAJXWB01. Next base: position 197,200 of record CALMZV010000027.1, on the reverse strand, counting down.
ATGTCGAACGCGCGCGCGACGACGGCGACGACGCCGCGCGCATCGTTTTGCGCGTTTGTCGCGTCTGCGGAGCGGCGTCCCACGCTATCCCTCAATTCCACGAGACAGAATTAAATTCCACTTGCGGACGAAGCTATCGGAAGCCATTCTTGCGGGCAAGAAGCCGCCCAAGGCGGCCGGCGTCCAAGGCGGCGCAGAAAGACGGGAGTCGTCCCCGCGATATGCGGTCCAGGTCGACGGAGGAAACATGGCGCTCGAAGGACTGCGCGTCCTGGAGGTCGGGAGTTTTGCGGCCGCGTCCTATTGCGCGCGACTGTTCGCGGATTTCGGCGCAGACGTGCTCAAGCTCGAGCCTCCAGGCGGCGATCCGCTGCGGCGCTCGCGCCCGTCGATCGCAACGGATGCGGGCGAGGCCAGCGCGTGGTTCTCCTTTCTCAATTTTGGCAAACGGCTGGCGGACGAAGCGAGCGTCGATTTCGCCTCGCTCGCCGCCGATTGCGATGTGCTGATCGTCGGCGGCGACACGCCGGCCAGCGCGCGCGCGGCGCCGCCGGCGGCCACCGTGGTTGTCGATGCGAGCTGGTTTGGACGCAGCGGTCCGTATCGCGATCACGTGGCGACGGACGCGACCGTGCGCGCCCTCGGCGGCATGATCCATCTGGTGGGGGGCAGGGACGGACCGCCGGTCGCGGCGGCGGATTTTCAGGCGGGCTATGTCGGCGGACTGTGGGCGTTCATCGCGGCCTGCGCGGGGCTGGTGGCGCGCGCGCGCGACGGCGCGCGGCGCTTCGAGACGAGCGTGCTCGAAGCCTGCGTGACGATGTCGGAATATCAGGCGGCGGAATCGGGCGTGTCGGGCGTCGCGCAGCAACGTCTGGGGCTCAACCGGTTCGCGCCCACCTATCCGCTCGGCGTCTATCCGACGCGCGACGGCATGATCGGCGTAACACTCGTCACACCCGCGCAATGGCGCGGTTTCTGCGACATGCTGGGGCTTTCGGCCATCGGGGCCGATCCGAAATTCACCACCGGGCTCGAACGTCTGCCCTATGCGGACGAGTTGGAGGCGCTGTTCATGCCGAAACTGCTGCTGCGCACCGCGCAGGAATGGTTTCGGGAAGGGCTCGCGCGCAAATTGCCGATCGTGGTCGTGCCGCGCATGGGCGATCTGATCGCATCCGAGAACTTCCGCGCGCGCGGCGCGCTGGCCGATGTGACGGTGGAGGGGCGCGCCGTCGTCGCGCCGGCTTCCGCGCTGCGGCTGACCGCGACGCCGCCGGCGTGTGCGGGCGCGGTGGAGGGCGCGAAGCGCGACGCGCGCTGGCGATCGCGGCCGGGTTCTCCACATTTTCGCGCGAAGGATGCGCCGCGCGGCGCGGCGCCGCTCGCTGGATTTCGCATCGTCGATTTCACGATGGGCTGGGCAGGGCCGTTGTGTACGCGCGTGCTCGCCGATCTCGGCGCGGATGTCGTCAAGATCGAAAGCTGTTCCTATCCCGACTGGTGGCGCGGCGTGGATCGGCGCCCGCATGTGTTGCGCGACAAGCTCTACGAGAAGACAGGGCGCTTCGCCGTCATGAATCGCAACAAGCGCGGCGTGACGATCGACCTGACGCGACCGCAGGGCGTGCAACTGGCGCGCGCGCTGGCGATGACTGCGGATGCGGTCGTCGACAACTATTCGGTCGACGTGTTGCCGAAATTCGGCCTGTCGCACGGTAGTTTGCGCGCCGCCAGGCCCGGCCTGGTCACGCTGTCGATGTCGGCGTTCGGCTCGTCGAGCGCGTGGCGCGAATGTCGAGCCTACGGGTCGACGCTCGAACAGGCGTCCGGATTGCCGGCGCTGGTGGGCGCGCCGGGCGATCCGCCGACGATGGGCCATCCGGCGTTCGGCGATCCCGTCGGCGGGCTGTGCGGCGCGGCCGCGCTCATGACCGCGCTTCTTCATGCGCGCCGCACCGGCCAGGGCCAGCATGTCGACCTTGGGCAGGTCGAATGCATGATGCAAATGGTCGCGCCGTGGATGATGGCGGCGGGCGCGAACGGCGGGGAGCCGGCGCGGCTCGGCGCCGCGCACCCGGACCATGCGCCGAACGGAATCCATCCCTGCGCCGCGCCCGATTCCTGGATCGCGCTCGGCGTGCGTGAGGACGCCGAATGGCCGGCGTTCTGCGCGACGATCGGCGCGCCGCACCTGACGCAGTTTGCGACGGCGCACGCGCGCCGCGCCGCCGCGGACTCGATCGACCGCGCAATCGCGGCCTGGACGCGCACGCAGGACGCGGACGCGGCGATGGCGGCGTTTCAAAAGATCGGCGTCGCGGCCGGCGTCGTGCGCCGCCCGTTCGATCTGGCGACCGACCCGCATCTTGTCGCACGCGGCTTCTGGAGCGGGATAGAACGCGCGCATCTGGGCCGCCACATGCAACCGGCCATGGCGTTCCGGGAGGGCGATGCGCCCTATCCCGTGCGTCGGCCCGCGCCGACGCTCGGCGAGCACAACCGCGAGGTGTTCGAAGACGTTCTCGAAATGGATGCAGGCGTAATCGCCGAACTGGAACGAGCCGGCGTGATCGGCGATACGCTGGTCGTCGCCGGCGGCGCGGCCGAGCGGGCGCCGGCATGAGCCACGCCGCAACCATGCCGCCGGCGCGCCAGACGCTGCTCGACGTCCGCAATCTCGGCATATCCTTCGCAACGGCCGCCGGCCGGTTGCAGGCGACGCGCGACGTGAGTTTTTCGGTGGCGCGAGGAGAGCGGATCGGCGTGGTCGGCGAAAGCGGGTGCGGCAAGACGATCACCGGCCTGTCGCTGCTGCGGCTGCTGCCGCAAACGATCACCACCATCGACGGGCGGCTGGATTTCGATGGCGTCGACCTGGCGACATGTACGCCCAAACAATTGCGCGACATTCGCGGCCGACGGATCGGCATGATCTTTCAGGAGCCGATGAGCGCGCTCGATCCCGTCTTCACCGTGGGCGAGCAGATCGCCGAAAGCCTGCGCGCGCATCGGAACATTGGAAAGCGCGAGGCGCGCGATCGCGCGATCGCGGCGCTGAATGCGGTGGGCATCGCCGCGCCTGAGCGGCGCTATGACGAATATCCGCACCAGCTATCCGGCGGCATGCGCCAGCGCGTGATGATCGCGGGAGCGATGATCTGCAGTCCGCAACTGCTGATCGCCGACGAGCCGACGACGGCGCTCGACGTGACCGTGCAGGCGCAGATCCTCGAGCTGCTGCGCGATCTGAGCGAGGGCTCGCATATGGCGTTGCTGTTCATCACGCACGATCTCGGCGTGGTGGCGGAAACGTGCACACGCATGTTGACCATGTATGCGGGCGAGATCATCGAGGATGCGCCGGTCGATCTCGCGCTCGAGAAGCCGTTGCACCCCTACACTTCCGGCCTGTTGCGCGCGCTGCCGCGGTTGAGCGCGCGCCGCAGCGCGCTGCCTTCCATTCCCGGTCGCGTTCCGCCGCTCACGCAGATGCCGCAGGGCTGCCGCTTCCGACCGCGCTGCGCCTATGCGCGCGCCGGGTGCGAGGCCGAACAGCAGATGCGCGCGGCGCCGGACGGGCGGCGTGTGCGCTGCTGGCGCTTCGAGACGCTCGATCTGCCGGGGGCGACAGCATGAGCGCGGCCCCGCCCATCCTGTCGGTGCGCGATCTGCGCGTGGAGTTTCCGACCGCCGATCGGCATGCGACGGTGAAGGCGGTCGATGGCGTGAGCTTCGATATCCGACGCGGCGAGACATTCGGACTGATCGGGGAATCCGGGTCCGGCAAGACGACGATCGGCCGGGCGGTCGTTCATCTGGCGAGAGCGAGCGGCGGGCAAATCCTTCACGACGGGGTCGACGCAGCCACGCTTTCCGGGGACGCCTTTCGCAAGGCGCGTCGTCACTGGCAGATCGTGTTCCAGGATCCCAACGCCGCGCTCAACCCGCGCATGACCATTCTGGAGTCCGTGCAGGAGCCGCTGAACATCATCGGCGAGACGACGATGGTCGAACGCCGGCGCGTCGCTGTGGAGGCGCTGGAACGGGTCGGCCTATCGCTGGAAATCGGCGCACGCTATCCGCATCAGCTTTCGGGCGGACAGAAGCAGCGTGTGGTGATTGCGCGCACGCTGACGATGCAGCCGGACTTCATCGTCTGCGACGAGGTGGTGGCCGCGCTCGACATGTCGATCCGCGGCGATGTTCTGAATCTTTTCGCCGAGTTGCAACGCGAGCTTGGCCTGACCTATCTGTTCATCACGCACGATCTGTCGGTGGTCTCGCATATCAGCGACCGGATTGCGGTCGCCTATCTCGGACGGCTGGTGGAGATGGGGCCGGCGGAACAAGTGACGGAGGCGCCGCTCCATCCCTACACGCGCGCGCTGCTCTCCGCGGAGCCGATCGCCCTGCCGTCGCGGCTGCGCGAAGCGCGTCGCATCATTCTCCAAGGCGAAATACCCAGCCCGATCGATCCGCCGTCCGGTTGCCATTTCCGCACCCGTTGCCCGCATGCGCGCGACATGTGCGCGGCCAGCGCGCCGCAATGGCGCGAATTGACGACCGGCCACTGGGTGGCCTGTCATTTTGCGAATGCCGACGGCTCGATGACGAAAGAATGCAAGAACGGGGAGGTTCTGTCATGACCAAGGAGAACCAATACAAGCGCGGGTTGTCGCGCCGCGACGCGCTGGCGCTGGCGACCGGTTCGGCCGTTTCGGCGCTCGTCGGTTTCGACGCCGGCGCGCAGTCCACGCCCAAACGCGGCGGCGTTCTGAAAGTGTCGGCCAACGCCAATCCCTCGAGCCTCGATCCGGCGACCGGCGGCGCCGGCTCCGACCATACGATGCTCTTTCCCATGTACGACACTCTGATGGAGTGGGACTACGAAACGCTCAAACCGAAGCCGGGCCTTGCAGAGAGCTGGAGGTTCTCCGATCCGCAGACGCTGGTTCTCGCCCTGCGCAAGGGCGTGACGTTCCACGACGGAACGCAGTTCGACGCCGAGGCGGTGAAGTTCAATCTCGACCGCTGCAAAACGGAGCCACGCTCCAACCTGAAGGCCGATCTGGCGACCGTCGCTTCGGTGGAGGCCACGGGGCCCATGGAGGTGACGCTCAAACTGTCGCAGCCGGACGCCGCGCTGCCGGGCATTCTGTCCGATCGCGCCGGTATGATGGTTTCGCCCACCGCGTTGAAAGCCAACGGCGGCGCGCTCGACAGAAAGCCGGTGGGCGCGGGCGCATACACATTCGTCAGCTGGACGGACAACGAGCGGCTGATCATGAAACGGAACGACAAGTACTGGCGCGCGAATGAGCGCTATCTCGACGGAATCGAGTTCGCGATCATTCCGGAACTGGCGACCGGATTGCGTTCGGTGATCGCCGGCCAGAACGATGTGGCCTATTCCATACCGGCGCGCCAGAAGCCAGTCATCCAGCGGGCGAAGAATTTGACGGTCGTAACGGGTCCGACCGTCTATTGCATCCAGATCTACTACAACTGGGCCCGCCCGCCGTTCGACGACATTCGCATTCGCAAGGCGCTCAATTTCGCCATCGATCGCGACATGTTCGTGAAGGCCACGCTCGATGGCGTCGGCGAACCCGCCTACATGAACCTGCCGTCGAAACACTGGGCCTACGACCCGGAGGTCGCAAAACTCTATTCGTACGATCCCGACAAGGCGCGTGCGCTTCTGAAGGAAGCCAATCTGCCGCAGAATTTCGGGCTCGAACTCATCGGCTATACGGACCAGGATTCGATCCGTCGCGAGGAGATCATCATCGAGCAGCTCGCCAAGGTCGGGTTGAAGGCGAAATTCACCAACGGCTCGATCGCCGAGATGAGCGCCGCATTCCTGAAGGACAAGAAGGGCGACGGCCTGTTGTCGGCGTGGACCGGTCGGCCGGACCCCAGTCTGACCTATGCGCTGATGTATTCGAAGGACTCCTATTTCAACGCGGGGCGCGCCGACGTGCCTGCCGAGCTTCCCGAGGCGCTGAAGCAGACGCGACTGACGGAAAACATCGATGAGCGCAGGAAGGCCTTCGCGAAAGTACAACGGCTCGTGATGGAGAATGCGCTTGTATGCCCGATTGCGTTCCAGTTCGAGCTCGATGCGCTGGGGCCGCGCGTGAAAGGGTTCAAGCCCAATCTGCTCGGCAAACCGAAATACGACGGCGTGTGGCTGGAAGGGTGACGACGTGGGCTCGCACGGTGCGCTGAAGGTTGTCGGGCGCCGCCTGTTGCAGGCGGCGCCGGTGATCGTTCTGGCGACATTCATCGTCTTCGCGCTTCTCAAACTGTTGCCCGGCGACGTGGCGGTGACGCTGGCCGGCGACAATGCATCGGAAGAACGGATCGCCGAGATTCGCAGGGTCTACGGGCTGGACCGGCCGTTTCTCGCGCAATACGGCGCGTGGCTCTGGAACGCGCTGCATTTCGACCTGTCGCGCTCGCTGTTGTCGGGCGAGCAGGTGCTGACATCGATCCTGCGCTGTTTTCCGAACACGCTGCTGATCGTGGGGATGGCGTTGACGCTCGCGCTGGCGACCGGAATACCGCTTGGCGTGGCCGCCGCCACGCGACCCGACAGTTTCATCGACAGAACGGTCATGGCCATCGCTTCGCTCGGCATCGCGGTGCCGAACTTCTGGCTCGCGATGATCCTCGTTTCGGTATTCGCGTTGAAATGGAATCTGTTTCCAGCCACGGGAACCACGGCGTTTTCGAAATCTCCGACGGATGCGATCTATCACGCGACCCTGCCGGCGCTGGCGCTGGCGGCCGGAGGCATGGCGGAGGTCGCACGCCAGGTGCGCGGGTCGCTGCTCGACATTCTTTCCTCGCAACATGTCCGCACGCTCCACGCCAAAGGCCTCTCACCGCAGATCATTCTGTGGAAGCACGGTCTGAAGAACGTCGGTGTGAATCTCCTCACGGTCACCAGCCTCCTCGCAAACCGTATGCTGGCCGCGACCGTCGTGGTGGAAGCCGTGTTCGCCATTCCCGGTATGGGCAATCTCATCGTGCATGCGGCCATCCAGCGCGACTTTCCGGTGGTGCAGGGCGTGGTGCTGGCGATGGTGATCGTCGTCATTCTGGTCAATCTCATCGCCGATCTGTTGTGCGCCGTGGTCGATCCGAGGGTCGGACGATGAGGGACACGGTGGCCAGACCCCCAAGCCGCCTGCGCGGCTTCCTGTCGTTCCTGCGTCGCGATCTGCGCGCGGCGCTGGCGCTCGGCGTGCTCGTGCTGCTGCTTGTGGTCGCCGTTCTGGCGCCGTGGCTGTCGCCTTACGCGCCGACCACCCAGAACGTGTCGAACATGCTGGCCGAGCCCAGCGCGGCGCACTGGCTCGGCACGGACGATCTTGGCCGCGACATCCTGAGCCGGCTGATTTACGGCGCGCCGGCATCGCTGTTCGCGAGCTTTCTGGCGGTGTCGATCGCGGTGGCGATCGGCGTGCCGATAGGGCTTGCGGCCGGCTATTTCGGCGGATGGGTTGACGATCTGATCTCGCGCGCGATCGACACGCTGCTGTCGTTTCCGGCGATCGTTCTGGCCATCGCGGTCACCAGCGCGCTCGGCGTCGGTCTCACCAACGGCATGATCGCGGTGGGCATCGTGTTTTCGCCGCAGCTTGCGCGGCTGGCGCGCGCGCGCACGCTGGTGGTGCGCAGCGAGCTCTATGTCGACGCCGCGCGCTGTTTCGGCGCTTCAAGTCGTCACATTCTTTGGCGCCATGTGCTGCCGAACGCCATTCAGCCGGTGATCGTGCAGGTGACGCTGCTGCTGGCGGCCGCGCTTCTGGCGGAGGCGAGTCTGAGCTTTCTCGGACTTGGCATTCAGCCGCCAAACCCGAGCTGGGGCGCGATGCTCGCGCGCGCCTATCAGACGATGGAGGTGGCGCCGGAGCAGATGTATCCGCCGGGCCTCGCCATTCTCGTGACGGCGCTGGCGTTCAACGCGCTCGGCGAATCGCTGCGCGTTGCCCTGGACCCGACCCTTAAGAAGTGAGGAGCCGACCATGAGTCCGGACGAAGCTTTCGCCGATATGGTGGCGCAAGGGGATGTGGCGCTCGACAAGCTCGACGAATGCGCGCGCGATCTGCCCGACAAACTGTTCATCCACTACGGCGAAGACGGCGTTGGGCTGACCTTTGCGCAATTCAAGGCGCTGACGGATCGACTCGCCGCGGGTCTCGTTGAAGCGGGCGTGCGGCAGGGCGAGGCGGTGAGCGTGCTGACGCGCAATTCGCTCGTCAGCGCCATGGCGATGTTCGCCATCTGGCGCGCCGGCTGCCTGTTCGCGCCGATCAATTTCAATTTCAAGGGTCCGCAGCTGTCGTATCAGCTGAACGATACGAATCCGTCCGCGCTCATCACGGATCCGTCGTTCGCCGATGTCATGGGCGAGATCGAGCACGAGATCGATCTGGCGCGCATCGTGCTGCACAAGCCGAAGCCGAGCGACCACGACCACACAGGCGCCGAGTTTCCCGCCAGTTACGGCCGATCGCGGATATTGTCGTTCGCGGATCTGTGCGCCTGCACGCAGGCGCCGCCGCAGGTCCCGCGCGGGCCGTTCGATCTCGCCAATATCGTCTACACGTCCGGCACGACAGGGCCGTCGAAAGGCGTGTTGCAGAATTTCCGCTGGATCAACCAGTACACCTATTTCCTGCGCGCGATCACGAGCAGCGACGACGTCATCTATTGCGACCTGCCGCTCTACCATGTGGGCGGCGCCTTCGCGCTGCTCGGCCGCGCGGTGTGGCAGGGCAATACGGTTGGCCTGTGGGATCGTTTCAGCCCAACGAAATTCTGGGAGCGGGTCGCCGAATGCGGCGCGACCTACGCCATTCTGCTCGACGTGATGACGCCCTGGCTTCTCGGCGCGCCGCCAACCGGGAACGATCGCGCCAATACGCTCGCGCTCGCGCATATGCAGCCGCTGCCGCCGAACCACAACGAGGTCGCGCGGCGGTTCGGCATCAATTTCATCACGGCTGGATTTGGCCAGACCGAATCCGGCAACCCATTCGTCGGCGCGATCGACGAACTCGGCGACGAGGAAGGCGTGCCGGAAGCGATGCGCCGTGGGCGCAGCAAGGCGGAGTTTCGCGCCTTGTGCGCGCGTCTCGGCATTCTCATGGTCGACGGGCGCGAGAAACTGCCGGTCGGTTTCATGGGGCGCGCGTCGCCGCTGCTCGAGGTCGCCATTCTCGACGAGGACGACAACAAATGCGCGCCCGGCGTCGTCGGTCAGCTCGGCATACGGCCGCGTTTTCCCGGCCTGCTGCTCCAGGAATATTTCAAGAAGCCGGAGGCGACGCTCAAGACTTTCCGCAACCTCTGGTTCCACACGGGCGACGCCTGCGTGGAGGCGCCGGACGGGTCGGGCGTCTATCGGTTCATCGATCGCATGGGTGGATTTTTCCGCGTGCGCGGCGAGAACGTGTCGTCGTTCGAGGTGGAGGCGCTGATCTCGCGCCATCCGAAAGTTCAGGCGACGGCTGCGCTGCCAATTCCCGCGGCGGTCGGATCGGAGGACGACATTGTGGCCTTCGTCCAGCCGGTCGAAGGCGCGCGGCTGAGCGAGGACGAGGTGCGCGACCACGCCAGCCGCGTCATGCCGAAATACATGGTTCCGAAATACATCCGGTTCATCGACGCGCTGCCCGTCACGCCGACGAACAAGGTCGAGAAATACAAGTTGAAGCAGAAAATCCTGTCGGAGCTTGGTCCGTCGTAGAGCGTTCCTCGATCCGGCCGGTCAAGTCCGCTGATGGTTTGATCGGAAGCCGGCGGCGCGCGATATTGGCGCGTGGCGCAGAGGAGGAAGCGGTGGTCTATCCGGACCCGAAGTCGAAATCGCAGGCGCTGTTCCGGCGCGCGCAATCGGTCATGCCCGGCGGAAACAGCCGCACGACCGTGTTCATGAAGCCCTATCCGATCTATGCAGCGCGCGGCGAGGGCTGCCGTGTCCACGATGTGGACGGCGTCGCGCGCATCGATTGCATCAACAATTTCGCCTCGCTCATCCACGGCCACGCGCATCCAGCGCTCATCGCCGCCGCGCGCGACCAGCTCGCGCTCGGCACGGCGTTCGGCCTGCCGACGGAGGCGGAGATCGATCTCGCCGAACTCATCGCCCATCGGGTCTCGTCGATCGATCACATCCGTTTCGCCAATTCCGGCACCGAAGCCGTGATGATGGCGTTGAAGGCCGCGCGCGCGGTGACAGGGCGCCCGAAAATCGCCAAGTGCGAGGGCGCCTATCACGGCGCCTACGATTACGCGGAGGTGAGCCTCGACCCCACCCCCGACTTGTGGGGCGAGGAAGCGCCGGCGCGGGTGGCTTACACGCGCGGCGCGCCCGCAAACATGATGGCGGATGTCGTCGTCATTCCGTTCAACGATATCGACGCGGCCGCGCGCATCCTGCGCGCGCATTCGCGCGAACTCGCGTGCATTCTGGTCGATCCCGCGCCGAACCGCGCCGGTCTCGTGCCGGCCGATCGCGCCTATATCGCGATGTTGCGCGAGGTCGCGAGCGAGATCGGCGCGCTGCTCGTGTTCGACGAGGTTATCGCCTTTCGCCTCGGCTATCACGGCGCGCAGGCGCTGTGGAATGTCGAGCCGGACCTGACCGTGCTCGGCAAGATCATCGGCGGCGGGTTTCCTGTCGGGGCGATCGCGGGGCGCAAGGAACACATGGCCGTGTTCGACCCGAGCGAGGGCAAGCCGGCGGCGCCGCACGGGGGCACGTTCTCGGCCAATCCGGTGACGATGCGGGCGGGACTGGCGGCGATGGATCTGCTCGACGAGGCGGCCTTCGCGCGGCTCGACGCCATGGGCGAGCGGCTGCGCGGGGAGATCAACGAGGCCTTTCGCCGCCATCGCGTGCCAGGATCGGCGGTCGGCGTCGGCTCGCTGCTCAAGATTCATTTCGCGGACCGTCTGGTGCGCGACTATCGCTCCGCCTACATGAACCAGGAGGAAGCCGCACGCCAGGCCGCATTCAACAATGCGCTCATCAATCGCGGCGTTCTGGCAGCTGGCTACGGATTGATGGCGCTGTCGACGCCGATGTCGGACGCCGACATTTCCACGATCGCGGCCGCGATATCCGATTCGATCGGCGTCGTCGCCAGGCTCGGCGGCGCGAAACGCTAACGCCGCAACACCAACGGGAGAGACCATGTCGGACGATCCACGGACGCTGCCGCGCGTCACCTATTCCAACATCAACGAAGATTTCTCGCGCGTTCAAGCGCATTTCGACGGCGCCATCGCGAACGTGCGCACAAACCTGCTCGGGCGCGAGCGGGCGAACCTCATCGACGGTCGCGACGTCAGCGACGGCGCGACCTATGTCGCGCCGTGCCCCATAGATCGAACGGTCGCGCTTGGAACGTTCTTTGCGGCCGGCCCCGCCGATATCGCCCGCGCGGTCGCCGCCGCGCGCAAGGCGCAGCCCGACTGGGGCCGTATGGCGCCGTCGCGGCGCGCGGATCTGCTTCTGAAGGCCGCGAGCATTCTCGAGGAGCGCAAGTTCGACATCGCCGCCGCCTGCCTGTTCGAAGTCGGCAAATCGCGCATGGAGGCGCTCGGCGAGGTGGAGGAGGCGATCGACCTCATCCGCTACTATTCGAACGAACTGGTGACGCACGACGGCTTTGCGCGCGATCTCAAGCGCGCGCAGGCGAGCGAGGAAACGCACGATGTGTTTCGCCCCTACGGCGTGTTCGCCGTCATCGCGCCCTTCAACTTTCCGGTCGCGCTGGCGGCCGGCATGACGAGCACGGCGATGCTCGCCGGCAACTGCGTGGTCTTCAAGCCGAGCCCGATGGCCGGGTTGACGGGCCGGCTGCTCGCCGATTGCTATCGCGACGCCGGCCTACCGGACGGCGTGTTCAACATGGTGTGCGGCGACGCCGGGACGGGCCGTGCGCTTGTGGACGCCGGAGGCGTGGATGGCGTGGCGTTCACGGGTTCGCACGCCGTCGGCATGGAAATTCTGCGCAGGTTTGGTGCGAGCGGACCGTTCGCGCGGCCGGTGCTTGCGGAAATGGGCGGCAAGAACCCGACTTATGTCACGCAGTCGGCCGATCTCGCGCGCGCTGTCTCCGGCGTATCGCGATCGGCGTTCGGGTTGCAGGGGCAAAAATGTTCGGCCTGTTCGGTCGTGTTCGTGCACGACGCCGTGCGCGGGGAGTTTCTCGAACGGCTCGCAGCGGCGACGCGGGCGCTGAAGATCGGCGATCCGACCGAACGGCCGGTGTTCATGGGGCCCGTCATCAACGAGGCGGCGCTACGGCGGTTCGGGACGTCCGTCGAACAGGCGCGCGCCGCCGGCGGCAAGATCATCGGCGGCGAAAAGATATCGGGCGCCTTCTTCGACAACGGATTCTATGTCGAGCCGACCATCGTCGCAGACCTGCCGGACGATCACGCCCTGCATCGCGACGAATTGTTCCTGCCGTTCCTCACGGTGCGCCGATTTTCTTCGCTACAGGAGGCCATCGCGCGCGGCAACGCGGTGCGCTACGGGCTTACGGCCGGCGTCTATGCGCAGGACGAGACCGAGCTGAACCTGTTTCTGGAATCGGCGGAGGCCGGCGTGCTCTACGCCAACCGCCCGAGCGGCGCCACGACCGGCGCGTGGCCGGGCTTTCAGACGTTCAGCGGCTGGAAGGGGTCGGGCACGGGTACGAAGGGCGGTCTGGGGCCGTGGTACCTGCCGCAGTTCATGCGCGAACAGAGCCGGACCATCATTCGGTGATCCGGCCCTGGAGCGATCAAATCAACGCAGCCCGGCGTTGATCTTGTCGAGCGCGGCCTGGCCGGGCACGAGTTCTGCGTCGCCGAGCCGGTTGAGCGGCGTCGACACCGTGTCGAGATGGTCGTGCATGTCCTCGGGATGATCTTCCAGGTAGATGAGTCCCGTGACGACCTCGCCCGAGGCCTCGCGCGTCGAGATGTAGTTCATCGCGGCGATGCGGTCGTGCACGTCGTAATCGGCGCCGACCTTGCGCAGGCGAATGAACGTGCCGTCGTGCAGGCGCACGACCTGCATGTCGCCGGGCGCGTAGGACGTCGTGATGGGCGCACGCTCGGTGACGAAATCGAGCGCGTTCACCGCCTCGTTGTGTTCGCGCACGTAATCGAAGCTCTTGGTCGAGCCTTCGTGGTTGTTGAAGGCGACGCAGGGCGAGATGCAATCGATGAAGGCCGGCCCGCGATGTTCGATAGCCGCTTTGATCAGAGGCACGAGCTGGCCCTTGTCGCCGGAGAACGATCGCGCCACGAAAGTTGCGCCCAGTTGCAGCGCCATCGCGACGAGGTCGATCGGCGAGTCGCTGTTGACCGCGCCCTTCTTCAGCTTCGCGCCCTTGTCGGCGGTTGCGGAGAACTGGCCCTTCGTGAGGCCGTACACGCCGTTGTTGGCGACGATGTAGACCATGTTGACGCCGCGCCGGATGGAATGGGCGAACTGGCCGAAGCCGATGGACGCCGAATCGCCGTCGCCCGACACGCCGAGATAGATCAACTCGCGATTGGCGACGTTGGCGCCCGTCAGCACCGAGGGCATACGGCCATGCACGCTGTTGAACCCGTGCGCATTGCCGAGAAAATAAGTCGGCGTCTTGGACGAGCAGCCGATGCCGGACAGCTTCGCGATGCGATGCGGCGGTAGGTTCAACTCGTAGCAGGCATGCATGATGGCCGACGAAATCGAGTCGTGGCCGCAGCCGGCGCACAAAGTCGAGATCGAGCCTTCGTAGTCGCGATGCGTGAGGCCGAGTTCGTTGGTTTCGATCGCCGGGTGGCGAAATTTCGGTTTGGGCAGAAAGGTCACGCCTTGGCCTCCACCTTCTGTTTGCGTTCGGCGGCGGGTTTGGCCGCGCCGGCGATGGCTTTGACGATGTAGCGCGCGGTGATCGGAGACCCGTCGTAGTGCAGGACGGGAATGAGTTTGGCGGGATCGATTCCGTGCTCGACCATCAGCAGGGTGCGCAACTGCGCGTCGCGATTCTGCTCCACGACGAACACGCGGTCATGCGCGGCGATGAAGTCGACGATGTCATCGCAGAACGGGAAGCCGCGCACGCGCAACACATCCACGTCCACGCCGGTCTGCGCGAGCAAGTGGGCCGCTTCTTCCATCGCCGCTGCGGTCGATCCGTAATGGACGACGCCGAGTTTGGTCGGGCGCGCCGCGCGATTGACAATCGGCGCGGGCACACAGGATTTCGCGGTTTCGAACTTCTTCAGCAATCGCTCCATGTTTTCGACATAGGGACCGCCCTCTTCCGTGTAACGCGCGTAGGCGTCGCGCGTGGTGCCGCGCGTGAAATACGAGCCGCGGCTCGGATGCACGCCGGGATAGGTGCGATAGGGAATGCCGTCGCCGTCGACGTCGAGATAGCGGCCGAAATCGCGCCCGCTCTCAAGGTCGTCGTAGGTCATCACCTTGCCGCGGTCGAGCTTGCGCGCGCCGTCCACCTTGAAGGGCGCCGTCAGCGCGTGATTCATGCCGATGTCGAGATCGAGCATGACGAACACCGGCGTCTGCAACCGGTCGGCGAGATCGAACGCCTGCGCGCCCATTTCGAACGCCTCGCCGGGATCGCGCGGGAAAACGAGCACGTGTTTGGTGTCGCCGTGCGAAGCGTAGGCGCAGGCCAGAACATCCGACTGCTGCGTGCGGGTCGGCATGCCCGTGGAAGGACCGCCGCGCTGCACGTTGAAGATGACGCCGGGAATTTCGGCGAAATAAGCAAGGCCCAGAAACTCCTGCATCAGCGATATGCCGGGGCCGGACGTGGCGGTGAAGGCGCGCGCGCCGTTCCACCCGGCGCCCACCACCATGCCGATCGACGACAGTTCGTCCTCCGCCTGCACGATGGCGTAGCGCTTGTGCCCGGTCTGCGGCTCGATGCGCAGCTTCTTGCAGTAGGAGGTGAACGCCTCTGCGAGCGAGGTGGAGGGCGTGAGCGGATACCATGCGCAGACCGTTGCGCCGCCATAGACGGCGCCAAGCGCCGCGGCCGCGTTTCCTTCCACATAAATGCGGTCGCCCACGCCGTCGGCGCGCTGGACGCGCAGGCCGATCGGGCAGGCGAGATGGTCGAGCGCCCACTGCCGGCCCTTGCGGAACGCCGTGTGGTTGGCGGCGATCAGCTTGTCCTTGCCGGCGAACTGCTCAGAGAGGAGCTGCTCGACCACCTCCGGCTCCATGTCGAGCAGCGCGGTCAGCGCGCCCACGCAGATGATGTTCTTGAAGAGCTGGCGCTGGCGCGAGTCGGAATATTCGCGATTGCAGATCTCGGTGAGCGGCATGCCGATCACCGTGATGTCGTCGCGGAACTTCGACGCCGGAATGGGGCGCGAGGAATCGTAGAACAGATAGCCGCCGGGATCGATCGAGGCGACATCCTTGTCCCAGGTCTGCGGGTTCATGGCGACGACGAGGTCGGCGCCGCCGCGCGCGCCGAGCCAGCCTTCGCCGCTCACGCGCACCTCATACCAGGTGGGCAGCCCCTGAATGTTGGAGGGGAAGATGTTGCGCGTCGCCACCGGCACGCCCATGCGCAGCACGGCGCGGCCGAACATCTGATTGGCCGAGGCCGAACCCGAGCCGTTGACGTTGGCGAAGCGAACGACGAAATCGTTCACGCTGTGGATCGACATGACGCCCCCGCGCGCGGCAGTTTGACATTGAATTTCTGCATATCCCACGCGCCGGTCGGGCAGCGTTCGGCGCACAGGCCGCAATGGAGACACACGTCCTCGTCCTTGGCCATGATGCGGCCGGTCTTGAGCGCATCCGACGTATAGAGCGCCTGCTCGACATTGTTGGCCGGCGCATTGAGCCGCGCGCGCAAATCCCCCTCCGGTCCGTCGGCCGTGAAGGTGATGCAGTCCATCGGGCAGATGTCGACGCAGGCGTCGCATTCGATGCAGAGCTTTTCGGTGAAGATGGTCTGGACGTCGCAGTTCAGGCAGCGCTGGGCCTCCTCGAACGCGCGCACGACGTCGAACCCCAGCTCGACTTCCAGCTTGATGTCGCCGAGCGCCTTCCTGTTCTCGACCAGCGGCACTTTCAGCCGCTGCTGGGCGGAGATCGCGTTGTCATAGCTCCACTCGTGGATGCCCATTTTCTGGCTGATGAGCGAATAGCCGGGGTGGGGCCTCACGGACGGATCGAGCCCGTGGCACATGCGGTCGATGGAGACGGCCGCGGCATGGCCGTGCGCCACCGCCCAGATGATGTTCTTGGGACCGAACGCCGAATCGCCGCCGAAAAAGACATGCGGCAAGGTGGAGGCCATCGTCTCCTGGTCGACGACAGGCATGTCCCATTTGTCGAACTCGATGCCGATGCCGCGCTCGATCCAGGGGAACGCGTTCTCCTGACCGACCGCGACGAGCACCTCGTCGCATTCCAGAAATTCGTCCGGCTCGCCGGACGGCACGAGCGAGCGGCGGCCCTTCGCGTCGTATTCGGCGCGCACCTTCTCGAACAGCACGCCGGTCAGCTTGCCGCCGACATGGCGGAATTCCTTCGGCACCATGTAATTGAGGATCGGGATGCCCTCGTGCATCGCGTCCTCTTTCTCCCACGGCGAGGCCTTCATTTCCTCGAAGCCCGAGCGCACGACGACCTTCACGTCCTCGCCGCCGAGGCGGCGGGCGGAACGGCAGCAGTCCATCGCGGTGTTGCCGCCGCCGAGCACGATGACGCGCTTTGAAATCTTGGTGACGTGGCCGAACGCGACGTTGGCCAGCCAGTCGATGCCCAGATGGATATGGGCGGCGGCTTCCTTGCGGCCGGGCGCTTCGAGATCGCGACCGCGCGGCGCGCCGGTGCCGACGAACACCGCATCCCAATCGTGGGCGAGAAAGGCGCTCATGCTTTCCACGCGGTGCCCGTGGCGGAATTCCACGCCAAGGTCGAACACATAGCCGACCTCCTCGTCGATCACCTCCTCGGGCAATCGGAACTTCGGAATTTGCGTGCGCACCATGCCGCCGGCCTTCGGCTCGGCGTCGAACACCACGACCTCGTACCCAAGCGGCGCAAGGTCGCGCGCGACCGTGAGCGAGGCCGGGCCCGCGCCGATGCAGGCGACGCGCTTGCCGTTCTTGAACTCCGATTTCGCCGGCATGCGCGGGCGCACGTCGTCCTTGAAATCGGCGGCGACGCGCTTCAGCCGGCAAATCGCCACCGGCTCCTTCTCAACGCGCCCGCGCCGGCAGGCCGGCTCGCACGGACGGTCGCAGGTGCGGCCCAGAATGCCGGGGAATACGTTTGATTCCCAGTTGATCATGTAGGCGTCGGCGTATCGCCCCGCGGCGATGAGCCGGATGTATTCCGGCACGGGCGTGTGAGCCGGACAGGCCCACTGGCAATCGACGACCTTGTGGAAGTAATCCGCCGGATCGAACCGTTCAGGTTTCACAATTCCTCCCAGGGCGCGCGTTGCGCGCGCCCAATTCCCTGCTCGCGCGTTGCGCGCGCCCAATTCCCTGCTCGCGCGTTCCGCACGTCCAACTCTCCGCTCTCGCCCGCGTCGGCGAAAGCGAAGCGCAAACATGCGTCAATTCGCCCAAATTCGCTCGGATCAAGCCTCTGCGTCAAGCAGATCGCGCAGGAGCGCGCGATACCGCGCACAGGTGCGCATTTCCGCGCGCCGCGCCTTGATTGTTGGGAGGAGAACCGGACTTATTGCGACGCAGCATACATTGTTGCATCGCATTTTTCCGGCGTCAGCTGCGCCCGCCCGCCGAGACGCGCTCGATGCCGAGCGCCTTCATTACGAATCGCTCGTAGCCGGGTTCGCTGGAGCCGACGCGTATCTTGCGCAGGAAATATTTCTCGAAGCCGATCTTGGCGAGGTGGACCCAGTAGCCTTCGCTCGACCAGTTGACGTTGCGTGGCGGAATCTGGGGCAGCGCGACGAACGCCACGCCGTTGTCGCCGAAATCGGCGAGGCAGACCGCGTTCCATGTCGCTTCCGCCGCCGGTTCGCGGGCCGCCAGCAGGGCGGCGATATTTTCGGCGGTCGCGGTCACCATGGACTCGATCATGTAGCCGGTCTTGGGCACGCCCACCGGCACCGGGGTCGGCCCGAGCGGAGGAATGGCGGTGCACACGCCCACGGCGAATATGTTGCGGTAAGTCGGGTTGCGCTGATGCTTGTCGATCTGGATGAAGCCGCGCGGGTTGGCGAGGCCGGCGATGAACTTGCCATCCGCGTCGCGGAAACAATCGACGCCGCGGAACGCCGGCAGGAACATGGAATATTTCGCCGGAAGTTTGTGCGTCTTCCGGACGGAGCCATCCTCGCTGAGTTCGGTGGCCTCCACCCCGTCCGCCGTCACGCGGTCGATGCGCGCGTTGACGATCCAGTTCACGTCGCGGTCGCGCAGGATCGATTCCAGCATGGTCTTGGTGTCGCCCACGCCGCCCAGCCCGAGGTGGCCGATATAGGGTTCGGACGTCACGAAGGTCATGGGGACGCGGTGGCGAATCCTGCGCTTGCGCAGGTCCGTCACCGCGCAGAGCGCGTATTCGTAGGCGGGGCCGAAACAGGATGCGCCCTGCACGGCGCCGACCACCATGGGGCCCGGATCCTTGCAGAACGCCTCCCAGTCGGCCTGCGCCTTCGCGGCATGATCGACATGGCAGATGGACTGCGAATGGGCCTGCGGCCCCAAGCCTTCCACTTCGTCGAAAGCGAGTTTGGGGCCGGTGGCGAGAACGAGGTAGTCGTAGTCGAGTTTCGTTCCGTCGCGCAGATGGACGGCGTTGTTCTCGGGGTCGACGCGCGCGGCGCCGACGGACGTGAATCCGATGCCGAGCCTGGCGAAGACCGGCGGCAGGTGGACCTTGATGTCCTCGGGCTTGCGCCAGTTGACCGCAACCCACGGGTTGGACGGCACGAACTGGAAGAAGTCCTGCTCGCCGACGACAATCACCTCGTGATTGCGCGAAATTTTCTCGCGCAGTTCGAAGGCTGCAGGAATGCCGCCCAATCCCGCGCCCAAAACGACTATTCTGGCCATGTGCGCCTCCCCGCGCTGATGCCGCCCGCCTTATTCGAAGGCGCAGGACGCCTTGAAGCCGAAGCGCTTGAGAACCATCGCCAGCGGGCAGAGGCCCGTGAACGAGGACTGGAACAGATTCGCGCCGACGAAGGCGGTCAGCCACAGCCAGTTCTGGCTGTGCCAATATGCGAGCGCCAGCGAGACGAGAATCACGGAGCCCGCGAAGCGCATGATGAAACGATCGATACCCATGGACATTCTCCTTCGATGGCGTCCCCGGAAGGGGGCCAACCGCGACCTCCTGTCGCGATTTTGATATTGCAATATTTGAATATTGCGATATTCATATTCTCATGTCAAGGAAAACAAAGGCGAGGGCCATGCGGGCGGCGATTGGGCTTTTTCTGGCGACGTTCGGCGCAATGGGCGCGGCGGCCGGCGCCGGCGAATTCCTCGTGAAGGAGACGCAGGTTCAGGATCGCAAGGCGGTGATCGCCACGGTGGAGCCGGTGCGCCAGCTTGTGGCGCGCGCGCGGATCGGCGGCACGATCGTGTCGCTGAAGGCGAGGGAAGGCGAAAGGGTGGAGGCCGGCGCCGAGCTCGCGCGCGTCGTCGACCAGAAGCTTGCGCTGCAAATGCAGGCGCTCGATTCGCGCATCCGTTCGCAGCAGGCCCAGCGCGATCAGGCCAGGATCGATCTCGACCGCCAGCAGGAGCTGATGCGCCGCGGCGTGACCACGCAGGCGCAGCTCGACCAGGCGCGCACAGCCTTCGATGTCTCCGAGCGCAATCTCACCGCCATGCGCGGCGACCGCGAGGTGATCGTGCAGCAGGCCTCCGAAGGGGCGGTGCTGGCGCCGGGGGCGGGCCGCGTACTCTCGGTTCCCGTTTCGCTGGGGCGCGTGCTGATGCCGGGCGAAACCGTCGCCACGCTCGCCGAGGACCAGTACATCCTGCGGCTGTCGCTGCCCGAGCGTCACGCGCGGTTCATGCGCGCGGGCGACAGCGTGCTGATCGGCGCGCGCGGCGCGAAGGGACCGGAAGCCGAAACGGCCGGCCGGACGGTCGTTGGAAAAGTGCGGCTGGTCTATCCCGAAATCCAGGGCGGCCGCGTGATCGCGGACGTCGACGTCGCGGGGCTGGGCGATTATTTCGTCGGCGAGCGCACACGCGTCTATGTGGCGACGGGCGAGCGCACGGCGCTGCTGGCGCCGGCCAATGCGGTCTACACGCGCGCGGGCGTGCAATTCGTGCGGCTGAAGGACGGAACGGAAGTCGTCGTGCAGGCCGGGGCGGCGGGGCCCGAGGGCGTCGAAATATTGTCGGGCCTGAAGGCGGGCGACACGGTGCTCGCGCCATGAATCTCGGCATTTCCGGAAGACTCACGCGCGGCTTCATCGCTTCGCCGCTGACGCCGCTGCTCCTGCTGGCGTCCCTGATCGTCGGCGCGCTGGCGCTGTTTGCGCTGCCGCGCGAGGAGGAGCCGCAGATCAGCGTGCCGATGGTCGACATCGTCGTGCAGGTGAACGGTTACCGCGCCGACGAGGCCGTCGAGCTCGTGACGCGCCCGCTCGAAGACATCGTGAAGGCGATCAACGGCGTCGAGCACGTCTATTCGCAGACGATGGACGACCGCGCGGTCGTCACGGCGCGGTTTTTCGTCGGCACCGATCAGGACACGGCGATCGTGCGCATTCACGAGAAGATCCGCGCCAACATCGGCGGCCTGCCGAAAGGCGTGCCGGAGCCGCTGATCGTCGGCCGCGGCATCGACGACGTGGCGATCGTCGTGCTCACCATGTCGGCCAGACCTGAGCGCGCGGCGCGCTGGACGGACAACGGCCTGCATCGAATCGCTGAGGAGTTGCAACACGACCTCACGAAGGTCGAGAACGTCGGCGCGACCTATATCGTCGGCGGCGCCCCGAGCCAGATTCGCGTCGAACCGGACCCCGAGCGGCTGTCGGTCTACGGCATGACGCTGGCCCAGCTCGTGGACAAGCTGACCAACGCCAACCGCTCGTTCGTCGCCGGAACCCTGCGTGAACGCGACCGCGCGCTGCCGGTCGTGACCGGGCAGACGCTGAAGGGCGTGCCCGATATCGGCCTGCTGCTGCTGACCACGCGCGACGGGCGGCCGGTCTACCTGAAAGACGTGGCGGACGTGCGCGTGGGCGCTGCCGAACTCGACCGGCGCGCGTGGAACGTCACCCGCAGCGCGGCCGGCGAACTGGAGCGGCGGCCTGCGGTCAGCCTGGCGATCTCCAAGCGCAAGGGCGCGAACGCGGTCGTCGTCGCGCACGATGTGTTGCAGCGGCTGGCCACCGTGCGCGGACGCATCGTGCCCGAGGACCTGCAGATCGAGGTCACGCGCGACTATGGCGAGACGGCGACTGAAAAGGCCGACGAGCTTCTGTTCCATCTGGCGCTGGCGACTGTCTCCATCGTCATTCTCATCACCTTCGCCATCGGCTGGCGCGAAGGCCTGGTCGTGCTGGTCGTCATTCCCACGACCATCCTTCTCACGCTGTTCGCTTCCTGGCTGATGGGCTACACCATCAACCGCGTCTCGCTGTTCGCGCTCATCTTCTCCATCGGCATTCTGGTGGACGACGCGATTGTGGTTGTCGAGAACATCGTGCGCCACTGGCATATGCGCGGAACGCGCGGGCTGATCGACACGGCGGTCGAAGCGGTGGCGGAAGTCGGCAACCCGACGATCATCGCCACGCTCACGATCGTCGCGGCGCTGTTGCCGATGATGTTCGTCAGCGGCCTGATGGGGCCATACATGAGTCCCATTCCGGCCAACGCCTCGATGGCGATGCTGTTCTCCTTCTTCGTCGCGGTCACCATCACGCCCTGGCTGCTGCTCAAGATCGCGCGGCGGCGGTTCGAGCGCGCGGACGGCGGCGACGAAGGCCACGAGTCGCACGACGGCGGCGCGATGGGCCGCTTCTACACGCGCATCGCCACGCCGCTGCTGACGGGCCGCGCGCGTTCGAAGATCTTCCTGGCCGTGGTGGGCGTGGCCACGCTCGCCTCGCTTGCGCTGTTCTACACGCAGCACGTGCGTGTGAAGCTGCTGCCGTTCGACAACAAGTCGGAAATCCAGGTCGTGCTCGATCTGCCGCGCGGCGCGGCGCTCGAACAGACCGAGCGCGTGTTGATGGAGGCCGCGCAAAGGCTGAAGGGCCTGCCGGAGCTGACCTCCATGCAGATCTACGCCGGCACGGCCGCGCCGTTCAACTTCAACGGGCTGGTGCGCCACTATTACTTCCGCGAAAGTCCGGAAATGGGCGACATCGCCGTCAATCTGAAGCCGAAAGCCGAGCGCGCGCGCGCCAGCCACGCCATCGCGCTCGACATTCGCGCGCGGCTGGCCGGCCTTGCATTGCCTGGCGGCTCCTCGCTCAAGGTCGTGGAAGTGCCGCCCGGGCCGCCCGTGCTGTCGACGCTGCTCGCCGAAATCTACGGTCCCGATCCGCAGACGCGGCGCGAGATCGCATCCAAGGTGAGAAAGGCTTTCGAGTCGGTCGATTTCGTGGTCGACACGAGCGACAGTTTCGGCCAACGACAGGAACGCATCCGCTATTCCATCGACCAGGAGGCGCTGGAATTCCATGGGGTGCAGGAACAGGCGGTCTACGACACGCTCGGCGCGCTGATCGGCGGCGTGAAGATCGGCTATTCGCAGCGCGGCGGCGGCTTCAAGCCGGTCGACATCACGATGAGCCTGCCGCGCAGCGCGCTCGCGCCCGGCGAGCGCATTCTGTCGACGCCGTTGCCGGCGGGCGGCACGCCGCGCCAGGGCGCCAATGTCGAACTGGGCGATGTCGTGCGGATGACGCGCGAAACTGGCTCCTTCCCGATCTTCCGGCACAACGGACGGTTCGCCGAAATGGTGAGCGCGGAAGTCGCCGGCCGGTTCGAGGCGCCCATCTACGGCATGTTCGCGGTCGAAAAGGCGCTCGACAAGATCGACTGGGCGCCGGGCGAGCGGCCGACAATCAAGTATCATGGCCAACCGGCCGACGATTCCAGGCCGACGTTGCTGTGGGACGGCGAATGGGAGGTCACCTATGTCACGTTCCGCGACATGGGCGCGGCGTTCATGGTCGCCATTCTTGGCATCTATCTGCTGGTGGTGGGCCAGTTCGGCTCCTTCCTGCTGCCTCTGGTGATCCTGGTGCCCGTGCCCTTGACGCTGATCGGCATCATGCTCGGCCACTGGATGCTTGGCGCGGCTTTCACCGCGACGTCGATGATCGGCTTCATCGCGCTGGCCGGCATCATCGTGCGCAACTCGATCCTGCTGGTCGATTTCATCCGGCATCGGCGCGCCGACGGCGTCTCGCTCCGGCGCGCGCTGATCGACGCCGGCGCCATTCGCTTCAAGCCGATCTTCCTCACGGCGGCGGCGGCGGTGATCGGCGCGGCGTTCATTCTGACCGATCCGATCTTCCAGGGGTTGGCGATATCGCTGGTGTTCGGGCTCATTTCCTCGACCGCGCTCACGCTGCTGGTCATTCCGGCGATCTATGTCTTCCTGCGCGACGACGGGAAGGGACTCGACGAACCGGCCGAGCCGCAGGCGCACAACGGAGGCGCAGTATGAAAAGCCGTCTGATGAGAGTCGTGGCGACCGGCGCGCTGGCGCTGGCGCTTGCGGCGGGCGCCCAGGCCGGTCCCTTTGCGGATTTCGAGGCGGAGTTGCGCGCGGTCTATGCGCCGTATCGCAACGCGCTGTTTGCGACGAACCAGAAAAACGCCGCCAATTCCGAGAAAACGGTCGAGGCGTTCGCGCGCGGCTGGGCCAAACTGGCGGACAAATGGCGCAGCGCGCCGCCGCCGCAATATGTCGACGACCCGCGCTTCGCCGAGACCATGGACAGGATCGACGCCCTCGTGGCCGGCGCGCGGAAGCAGATTGCGGCCGGCGATTTTGGCGAGGCGCACGAGGCGCTGGAGAAAATCCGCAACGAACTCGGCGCGCTGCGCCAGCGCAATCAGGTTCGTTCGTACTCCGACCTGATGAACGAATATCACGTGGCGATGGAGCACATGACGTCGCAGAAAGCGGAGAGCGGCCCGGCCGCGCTCGCGGTCCTGCGCGACCGAGCGGCGGTGCTGGTGTTTCTGGCGGAGAAACTTGCAAGCGCGCAGCCGCCCGAAGCAAAGGACCGACCGGATTTCGCAGAGCTGACGCGTGCGGTGGTCGCCTCGGCGAAGGCCCTGCACGCCGCCGCCGCCGCCGGCGATCCCGCCGCCGTGCAGGCGGCGCTCGGCGCGCTGAAAAAACCCTACGCGATGCTGTTCGTGAATTTCGGCTGATTTGCCTACTACAAGGAGCAATACATGCAACAGGACACCAACTGGCCCGAACTCGCCAAATTTCTTTCCTCGGAACTGAAGAACCTGCGCACCGGCGCCCCGGAGGTGATGAAAGCGTTCTCCGCGATCGCCGCCGCCGCGCTGGCGCCGAACGCGCTCGACACGAAGACCAAGGAGCTGATCGCCCTCGGCATTTCGGTGGCGGTGCGTTGCGACGATTGCGTCGCGTTCCACACGAAGGCCGCCGCGCAGCACGGCGCGACGAAGGAGGAGGTGATGGAGACGCTCGGCATGGCGATCTACATGGGCGCCGGCCCCTCCGTCATGTACGCCAGCCACGCGCTGGGCGCCTTCAACCAGTTTACGGCGCAAAAGGGCTGAGCGATGTTCGGCAGGCTGTTTGGACTTGGCGGGGCGAGCGCCACCGCCGTCGACTACGACGAGACTCGGCGCGCGCTGGAAAAGGGCGAATGCGCCCTGATCGACGTGCGTGAGCCCGGCGAATTCGCGGCCGGCCATGTGGCGGGATCGAAGAACATGCCGCTGTCGCGGTTCGATCCAACGAAACTGCCGGCCGACCGGCGGGTGATTCTCATCTGCCTGTCGGGCGCGCGCTCCGCGACGGCGGTGCGGCAGGCGCATGCGGCGGGGCGCGGCGATGTCGCGCATTATTCCGGCGGCGTCGCCGGTTGGCGGCGTAACGGCGGCGCGCTCAGCCGATGAAACGGGCGGTCCCGCAATTCGCTTGCGGGACCGTCGCTGCGGGATTTCCACAAAGCCAATCGGGACGCTATTGCAGATGGCCAAGGCTCAGAGCAAGCAGATCGCGTTGTCCGACGATCTCGACCGCATGATGGAGCGCGCGCGCGAAGCCAGCGAGCTTCTGAAAGCCATGTCGCATGAAACACGGCTGGTGCTGCTGTGCATTCTCTCGGAGGGAGAACGCTCGGTGTCGGAGCTGGAGGAGATTCTCGGCGAGCGGCAGGCGGCCGTCTCGCAGCAACTGGCGCGGCTGCGGCTGGAGCGGCTGGTGAAAACGCGGCGCGACGGCGCCAATATCTATTACAGTCTGGGCAGCGAGGGCGCGCGCGCGGTGTTGGATGCGCTCTACGGCGCCTTCTGCACGCCGGCGGCGCCGAAGAAAAAATGAGCGGACCGGTTTACACTGTGCCAGAAAACGCTTCAGGGGGTCGGGGCGTAGCGCAGCTGTGACTTGCGCGTGCGTCCGCCGAGCGATTGCGCGAAGGCGGCGCCGTCCTTCAGGCCCAGTTCGTAGGCCGCGCGAATGCCGGCCGCGTCGGTGACCGAAAATTTGTCGACTGCGATGGCGACCGACGGGCGCACCACCGTGCGCAAGGCCGTCGAAGGCGGCGCGCTGGCGCGGCTCGCCAGCACCAGCGTCCGGCGCCCCTGCCATTCGGCCTCCGCCAGTTTTTCGAGCGGCGGATTGTCGACCAGTCCGCCGTCGAGCGCGGCAAGGCCGCCCGCACGGCCGATGGGCATGAAGGGCGGCACGGACGACGTCGCCATCAGCGCTGCGACGAGTTCGGCCGGGTCCTGCATGGCGTGGGTCGAGACCCAGGACGGCCGCAACCCCACATAGCGCCCGGCGCGCGAGTAAGCCGCGCCGGTAACGAGTTTCTCGATCTGGTAGGCGCCGATGGCGGCCATGGCGGCGAGCGGCGCCGGCAGGAAGCGCGGGGGATGGGCGAGCTGGATGAGAATCTCCGGCAGCGCGTGCAGCGCGCGAATCTCCTTCGGTCCGAACACGTCTTCCAGCAGCGCGCGATACATGTCGCCGACCAGAAAAGGCGAGCGGCCTTGCGCGAGCCGGCGCCAGTCGTAGCCGCGCGTGGTCGTGCCGCAGGCCTCCAGCACCAGGCCGCGAACATGTTCGCCCAGCCCCAGAACGGTGAAGCAGGCCTGAAAGGCGCCGGCCGACACGCCGACGATGAATTGCGGCTTCTGCGGCCGCGCTTCGTTCAGCGCCTCCCAGAATCCGCCCTGCCAGTAGCAGCGGTTTCCGCCGCCGGCGAAGGCCGCCGCCTCGAAATCCTGCGCCATCCGTGCCGTCCGCGCGCTCGTCCGCGCTCCTCTTATACGGGGCGGCGCGCGCAGGGAATGGGGCGGCGCGGGCGCCGTTCCCTTTCCCTGCGCGCGCCCTTATGATGGCGCCAAGCTCGGCGCGGGCGGCCCGGTCAAACGGCTCGACCACGCCATGCGATTGTTTCAACACAGGTTCTTTCGCAGGTGCAAGCCTGCGCGCCGGCCGGCTGCGGTCACTGCGCTTGCTGCGCTCGCAACGCCTGCGCCGGCGAAGCCAGAACAGACCAGGGAGAGATTCATGCGCGACTACCTGAAATTCTACATCGACGGCAAATGGGTCGACCCGGTCGCCCCCAGGACGCTGGATGTCATCAACCCGGCGACGGAAGCCGTCTGCGGGCGCATCTCTCTGGGTTCGGCCGCCGACGTCGACAAGGCCGCCAAGGCGGCGCGCAAGGCGTTCGCCACATTCTCGCAGACGAGCCGCGAGGAGCGGATCGACCTGCTGACGCGCATCGTGGCCGAATACAAGAAGCGGCACGAGGATATGGCCAAGGCCATCACCGAGGAAATGGGCGCACCCGTATGGCTCGCCCAGCGGGCGCAGGCCGCCATGGGCTCGGCCCATTTCATGACCGCGATCCAGGTGCTCAAGAACTACAAGTTCGAGGAGCCGCGCGGCACGACGCTGCTGCTGAAAGAGCCGATCGGCGTGTGCGGCTTCATCACGCCCTGGAACTGGCCGGTCAACCAGATCGCCTGCAAGGTGGCGCCGGCGCTTGCGGTCGGTTGCACGATGGTGCTGAAGCCGTCCGAAATCGCGCCGTTCTCGGGGCAGATCTTCGCCGAGATCATGGAGGCGGCCGGCGTGCCGGCGGGCGTGTTCAATCTCGTCAACGGCGACGGGCCGACCGTCGGCGCGGCCATCTCCTCGCATCCGGAGATCGACATGGTGTCGTTCACCGGCTCCACGCGCGCGGGCATCGAGGTGGCGCGCAACGCGGCGCCGACCGTCAAGCGCGTGCATCAGGAACTCGGCGGCAAGAGCCCGAACATCATTCTCGACAATGCCGATCTGAAAACGGCGGTGGCGGGCGGCGTGAAGGCGGTCATGCTCAACTCCGGCCAGTCCTGCAATGCGCCCACGCGTATGCTGGTGCCCGCCAGGAAGATGGGCGAGGCGATCGAAATCGCCAAGGCGACGGCCGAAGCGACCACCGTCGGCGATCCGACCGGCAATGCGCAGATGGGTCCGGTCATTTCCGAGACGCAGTGGAACAAGATTCAGGGCCTGATCCAGAAGGGCATCGACGAAGGCGCAACGCTGGTGACGGGCGGCACGGGCAGGCCGGAAGGCCTCGCCAAGGGCTACTATGTGAAGCCGACGGTGTTCGCCAACGTCACCAATTCCATGACCATCGCGCGCGAGGAAATCTTCGGACCGGTGCTGTCGATTCTCGGCTACGATACGCTCGAGCAAGCGATCGAGGTGGGCAACGACACCGAATACGGGCTGGCGGCCTATGTGTCGGGTTCCGATCCGGCCGAGGTTCGCAAGGTGGCGGGCAGGCTGCGCGCCGGGCAGGTCAACCTCAACGGCGCCGCGCCGGATCTGATGGCGCCGTTCGGCGGCTACAAGATGTCCGGCAACGGCCGCGAGTGGGGCGACCACGCCTTCGCCGAATTCCTGGAAACCAAGGCGGTGCTCGGCGCGTTGCCCGCGCAGGCCGCCGAATAAGGCCGGAACAAGGTTCGACATTCAGGCTCCCGGCTCGCAAGGCCGGGAGCTTTTTTCATGAACGGCGGACCGATCACGCTCGAGGCGCGCAAATGCGGTCGCACGCCGAGCGCGCGCAGGCTGGCGCTGCTCCTGGGGCTGAAGCCGCGACCCATTCGCAAGGCGAGCTATACGATCCTGTCGGAAGCGGGCGAACTACGCATCGCGCCGCGACTGCGGGTCCGGCTGCGCTACGGGACGATCTGCGACCTGCGGTTGCGGGCGCTCGCCGAATGCGCGGTGCAGGATGTTTCCGCCACCGGCGCGCGCCTGCTCGTGCCGCCGCGCGTGTTGTTGCCGACGCGGTTCAACCTCGTGGAGGACGAGGGGCGCGCCGTCTCGCCGGTGGCGCTCGTCTGGCGGCGGGGCAGCGAATGCGGGGTGCGGCGACTGTCGCGAAACCACAAGACCGCCGACGGCGGCTACTGACGGACCTGTTCGCGCGAGACGAAATTGAAATCGCCGACGAGCACCTCCCGCACGGCGTCGCTCTTCAGGCGCTGCTTGACGCGCGCGTGGAGCTCCTGTGCGAATTTCGTCAGGTCGAACTTCTTCAACTGGCGAAAATCGAGCGTCTCGTCCGCGTAGATGATGCGGAACGCCTCGTCGATGAGGAAATTCTCCGGCGCGACGGGGAGCGCTTTGGCGGCGTTGGCTTCGACGACATAGATGAACTGCGCGACGATGTAGCCCTTGACCTGGCCCTCGACGATCATCGGCACGTTGATCACGCGCGTCTTGCGTTGCTCGATGACTTCGGCGGCGGCGGCCTGCGTCTGCGCCCCGGCCTTATCGAGCTTCCACCGGGCGGTCGCGTAGCTCGCGCCGAGCGCGGCGGCCGCGCACCACAGTGACACGGCGACGAGCTTGATCACGCCTTGCGCGTCCGCACCGCGGGACGCATCGAATAGGTCCGGTCTGATTCCTCTTCCGCGATCGCGCGCATGAGAACGTCGGAAATCGTGCGCGCGGCGTGCAGCTGGGTGCGCAGGGCGGCCTGGTTGGCGATGATGATGTCGCGCAGTTCGCGCAGCATGGCGCGCGCTTCTTCCGGCGGCGGCGCGCCGTTGAGGCGGCTGGCGCGGCGCGTCAGTTCCAGCAGGCTCTGGTCCTTGCGCTGGTGATGTTCGGCCAGATTCGACAGGTCGTTGGCCTGCAGCGCCTGCGTTTCCGCAACGATCGCGGCGCGTGCGCGGGCGAGCGCCTCCATCAATCCATCGGCCGAGTGGTGGGTTGGGGCGCCGGTCATGTCGCGCTCGCTGTTTCGACGATGGATTTGTCGCGCGCGTAGCGCGTGGTCTGGAAGGCGGCCGCGGCCGCGCGCTGGGCGACCTGTTCGGCGAGCATGGATTTCCAGGCGTCGCCCGCCACGCCCTTACCGAATGCGCTCGTCTTGTTGGGCAGGGCGCTTTCGACCATTTTCTGGATCAGAAGCGCGCCGAGCGCGCGATAGGCGTCGGTCACGGCGTCGCCGGTGGAGACCGGTTTCGGCGTCGTGCGTCGCGCGACATCGCCGGCATGGGGCGAAAGCGGCCCGCGCCAGCCGAAGCTCGCGGTGTTTCCGGACCTGGCCGCCGGCCTTTCGACCAGCGATGCGAATTCGGTCGTCACCGCTTCGCCGGCATGGGAAGCGAGTTTGCGCGCGGCTTCCTGCGCGCGGCGCGGGTCGGCTGCGCGCACCACATCCATTACAAGATCGGTCGGCGGTGAGATCGCCACGGCGGGGTCCTCTTTTTTTGCTCGTTCATGACAGGTCCGGCTTGCCGGAGCCTGACCTTCTGGATGTGGCGATCTCCTCCAGGCGACGGCGTTCGTCCGTCTCGGCGTATTCGGCCTGTATGCGCGCGAGCAGGCGCTCGGCGGAGCCTGCCTGCCGGTTGGCGAGGGCGAGGTCCGCGCCTGCGGCGGCGATGCGGTCCGCCAGCGCCGCGCGCTCCAGGCGCAGCCGCGACAGCCGGCGCGCCGTCACGTCCACGAACAGTCCATGGCAGGGCTGGTCTGCGCCCAGCGCCTCGGAGAGCGCGTCCTGCCTGTCGGCCAGTTCTGCGTCCGCGCGCGCGAGAGCCGCGATGCGCGCCTCGTGCGCCTTGCGCAGCATGGCGAGCGTGTTCGACAGTTTTTCGAGACGCGTATGGCGGCGCATGTCACCCTCGCGCGATCAACGCCGCGATCGCCTGCATGAACAGCGGCAGGGCCGTGTCCATCGTGGCGTAGGCGACGACCAGCCCGCCCAGCAGAACGAACGGCGTAGAGACGAAATAGATCGCAATCTGCGGCGCGATCTTGTTGATCAGCGCGAAGGCGATGTTGGCGATGAGGCCGAACATCAGCAGCGGACTTGTCAGCCGCAGCGCCAGAAGAAAGGCCGCGCCGAGCGTGCCTGTCAGACGGTCGAGCCCGCGCCCGATGTCGAGCAGGGCGCCCACGGGATACGGGCCGTAGGAGTCGGCCAGAGCCCGCAGGATCTCAAAATGTTGATTGGTGACGAAGAACAACGTGGTGGCCGCCAGCGTGACGAAGGACGCCAGGTCCGGCAGCGTGTCGTTCTCGTCGATCCTCTGCATGAAGATCGAACTCATGCCGATCGTCATGGCCGCGGCCGCGGTCAGCGTCTCGAGCGCGGCCAGCATGAAGCGCACGAGCAGACCAAGCGTGGCGCCGATGAGGAACTCCGCGCCGATGGCGAGGACGAGGTCCGCGGGCGACTCGGGGGACGCTGCGGCGCGCGCGCGCCCGATGAGCGCAGGGGCGAGCGCCAGCGTGACCGCGAGGCTCGCCAGCAGACGCGCGCGCATGGGTATGCGCGGCGTCGACAGTCCCGGCGCCAGCGACAGGCAGGCGCCGATGCGGCAGAAGATGAGAAACGTCGCGACGAGGCTCGTCTGGTCGAACGCCGTCAAGAGATGGTTCCCAGCGAGCGGATTTCGACCCCGCGCGCGATTTCCAGATGCGAGAGCACCGGCAGGGTTGGAAAGATGCGTTCGATGATCATGCGCACGTAGGGGCGCGCGTCGGGCGCGGCGACGAGCGCGAAACGTTCGCCGCTTTCGGTGCGTTCGCGGATGGCGGCGCTGGCCTCCTTAACGAAATCCTCGACCATCGTCGGATCGATGTCGAACTCGACAGCCTCGCCCCTGGCGTCGCGCTTGAGGTGCTTGTGGAAGGCGAGGTCCCAACGGTTGCCGAGGCGCAGCACCGGCAACGCGCCGTCGGTCATCAGTTCGTCGCAGATCTGCGGGGCGATGCGAATGCGCACGTGTTCGACGATCTGTTCGGCGCGGCGCGCATGTGGCGCCACTTCGGCGACGGCCTCGAGAATGAGATTGAGATTGCGCACCGACACGCGCTCGGCCAGCAGCAGCTTGAGCACGCCCTGCAGGCCCGACAGCGTGATATGGGCGGGGCAGATTTCATCGAGCAGCTTGCGGTACTCGGGCTCCAGGCGATCGAGCAGGCCGCGCATGTCCTTGTAGGACAGGAGTTGCGCCAGGTTGTTGCGGATCGCCTCGCTCAAATGGGTCAGCATGACGGATACGTCGTCGACCGGATCGTAGCCTGCGCGCTTGGCTTCGGCGACGAAAGAGGGCGAGATCCACATCGCCTTCATGCCGAAAGCGGGCTCGCGCACGTCCTCGCCCGGCAGTTCGGGCCGTTCGCCGTCGCCATAGATGACGAGATATTCGCCGACCGGCGTTTCGGCGCCGGCGACGACTGCGCCATGGACGCGAATTTGATAGGCGCGCGGCGGGAGCGTCATCACGTTCGCCAGTTTGATGTCCGGCACGACGAAGCCGTAGCGCGCGGCGAACTTGCGACGCAGCTTGGCGACCCGACGACTCAGATCGTCGTAGGCGGGCATGATGCGCGCGCCGAGCTGCTTGCCGACGCACAGTTCGATCTCGATCGGCCGCAGGTGCTCCTTGACGGAATCGCGTTCCGCTTCGGCGGCCGAGCGTTCCTCCAGAACGCGCTGCGCCGTCTGTTCGGCCTCACGCGCCGCGATGTGGCGCGGCACGGCGTAGCCGACGAACCCCATGAGCGCGCCGAGCGCAGCGAACGGCAGGAACGGCAGGCCGGGGATGAGCGCCAGCACGCCCATCAGCAGGCCGGCGAGAAACAGTGCGCGGGGATGACGACCGAGCTGGCCGAGCACAGCCTCGTCGGCCGAGCCGCGCGTGCCGCCCTTCGAAACGAGCAGACCGGCCGCCAACGACACGATGAGCGCCGGAATCTGCGAAACCAGGCCGTCGCCGACCGACAGTTTGGTGAAGATGTCGGCCGCATCGGCGGCCGACATGTTATGCCGCGTAACGCCGATGGCGATGCCGCCGAAAATGTTGACCGCGAGAATGATCAGGCCGGCGATGGCGTCGCCGCGCACGAATTTGGAGGCGCCGTCCATCGAGCCGAAGAACGCGCTCTCTTCCTCAAGTTCGCGGCGGCGGGCCTGCGCCGTCTTGTCGTCGATGAGGCCGGCGGAAAGGTCGGCGTCGATCGCCATCTGCTTGCCGGGAATGGCGTCGAGCGTGAAACGCGCGCCAACCTCCGCGATGCGCGTCGCCCCCTTGGTGATGACCAGAAAATTGACGGTGATGAGAATGATGAAGACGATGAGGCCGATGACGAAATCGCCGCTCATCACCAGCCGCGAAAACCCGCCGATGACATAGCCGGCGGCGGTCACGCCCTCCGCGCCGTGCGAGAGAATGAGGCGCGTGGTGGCGATGTTGAGCGCCAGCCGCAGCATGGTGGCGACCAGCAGGACGGTTGGGAACGCCGAGAATTCCAGCGGCTTCTCGATCCAGAGAGCCACCATGAGAATGAGCACCGATAGCGAGATCGACAGCGCCAGGCCGAGGTCGATGAGAATTGGCGGCGCGGGCAGGAAGAAGATGGTGAGAATGAGCGCGATGCCGGCGGCGAAAGCGACTTCGCGCGCGCCGGCGTCGCCCTGCGGTCTGGACAGCGTCGTTGGCAGATGAGTCATGGGCCGTCGTCCGTGATGGAATGACCGGGAGCATGCGCCCGCTCAGGTTTCTCTGGCGCGCAGGGCTTCGGCGATGTCGGCGAAGGCGTTGGCGCTGGGCGGCCCGTCCGCCGTCTGTCGCAACGCGTCGTAAAGGCTCGGCACGAGCGCGACCGCCGCATCGAGATCCTTGTCCATGCCCGGTTGATAGCCGCCCATCGCGCGCAGATCGCGCGTTTCCTCGAACCGGGCGGCCATGGCGCGCAGCCGCTGCGCGACGCTCGCCTCCTGGCCCGCCCACGCCAGATGCGACAGGCGCGACAGCGAACCGAGAATGTCGATGGCCGGATAGCGCCCTTGCGCCGCGATGGCGCGGTCGAGCACGATATGGCCGTCGAGCGTTCCGCGAATGGCGTCCGCCACGGGGTCGTTGTGATCGTCGCCGTCGACCAGCACCGCGAACAGGCCGGTGACGGCCCCGGCGCCGAGCGGGCCGGGGCCGGCGCGCTCCAGCAATTGCGGCAGGTCGGCGAACACGTTCGGCGGATACCCGCGCGCCACCGGCGGCTCGCCGGCGGAGATGGCGATTTCGCGAACGGCCTGTGCGTAACGCGTGATGGAGTCCACGATCAGCAACACGCTTGCGCCTTCGTCGCGGAACCATTCGGCGATGGCCACGGCGGTGCGCGCGGCCAGCCGTCGCATGAGCGCGCTTTCGTCGCCGGTCGCGACCACGGTCACGGTCTCGGCGCGTTTGTCGCGCAGCGAGTCTTCGAGAAATTCCCGCACCTCGCGACCGCGTTCGCCGATGAGGCCGACGACGACGGCGTCGAACCCGCTCGCGCGCGCCAGCATGCCGAGCAGGGTTGATTTGCCGACGCCCGACCCGGCGAAGACGCCGATGCGCTGGCCGAAACAGAGCGGAGCGAAAATGTCGATGGCGCGCACGCCGGTGCGTAACGGCTTGTCGATGCGAGCGCGTTGCAGCGCGGGGGGCGGCAGCGCGTCCACTGGCGCGACGCGCGCGCCTCTGGGCAGCGGACCCGCGCCGTCGATCGGTTCGCACAACGCATTGAGAACGCGACCGCGCCAGGCCGCGCAGGGCGCAATGGTCTTGG
This sequence comes from uncultured Methylocystaceae bacterium, assembly GCA_937870755.1. GTDB lineage: Bacteria > Pseudomonadota > Alphaproteobacteria > Rhizobiales > Beijerinckiaceae > JAJXWB01. Next base: position 162,887 of record CALMZV010000027.1, on the reverse strand, counting down.
CGCCGATGCGGAAGGCTTCGGTGCCGATGGCGGGCGGCGCAGCGGCCCCATAAGGTTTCACCAGCGCGCCCGTCTCGTCGATCTGGATGATCTCCCCCTGCGTCATGCTCTTGTCCTCGAGCGCGACACGATCGCCCACAGCGGCCAGCCGGTTGAGGCCGCCCACCCGAAACAGCGACGGGGACGCCTGCGTGACCACGCCGCCGATCCGCACGTATTCATGCGCGTCGAAGGCGGCGAAGTCCCGTTTCATGCGCCGTAGCGCGTTGCGGGGGGCGGCATCGCTCATGCCACGGCGCCGAGCGTCTTGATGGCGTCGAGCCGCGCGCCATCGATCATGTCCGCGGAGGCGGTGATGTTGTCGAACGCGCGCTGAACCTCGATCAGGCGGGTCAGTTCGCGCACCGGGTTGACGTTGCTCTGCTCGACATAGCCCTGCACGATGCCATTCGCGACGAAATCGAGAACCGGAATCGCCGGCTGGTCTGGGATGACGGAAGAATTGTCGTAGCGGGTCAGATCGGCGCCCGGCGGGAATGCGAACAGGCCCATCGCGCCCACCTGTCGGCCGCGTTGCGAGATCATGCCGTCCCCGGCGATGGCGATCGGGCCGCCGGCGGCCTCGACCGAAATCGGCGCGCCGCTCGCGTCCAGCACAGGGTAGCCGTTGACGGAGCGCAATTCTCCGGTCGTCGCCATCTCGAAACGACCGTCGCGCGTATAGACGGGACCGTCCGGCGATTGCAGCGCGAACCATCCGGCGCCGCGCACGGCGAGATCGAGCGGCCCGCCGGTGCGCGACAGGGGACCGGCGGCGGTCGTGATGTAGTCGCGGCCGGCGGCGGGAAAAGCAACGTTGCGGCCGCCCGTGGCGGACACCAGCGAATCGAATTTCACGCCGTCCGCCCGATAGCCGGGCGTGGTTGCGTTGGCGATGTTGGCGGCGATGGAGTCGAGGCGGCGGGCGAGCGCAACTTGCGCGGCGGCGTCCACATAGAGCGCTGATGGCATTTGTTCTCCGGCCGTGCGGCGCGGCGCTGCGTGCGCGACGCGTCCCGTTTGTCGGCCTCAAGCCTGCGCGTGCGCGCTTGAGCGGAGCTTGCAGCGGCTCCGCAAGTCCCGTGCAAGGTCAGCGGCGCAAGCGTTGACGAACGGACATTCCTGGAGCGCGTGCTTGACTTTCGCGATTGGACTCATCGTCGCCGTCGCCTCGATCCTGGGTGGGTTCGCCGCGCTAGGCGGCCACCTGATCGTCATCTGGCAGCCGTGGGAGTTCGTCATCATTGGCGGCTCGGCGCTCGGCACTTTCATCATCGCCAACCCGATCAAGACCATCAAGGACACCGGCAAGGCGGTGATGGAGGCCATCCTGGAAAAGACGCCGAAGCCACGCGACTTTCTCGACGTGCTCGGCATTCTCTACGCGCTCATGCGGGAACTGAAGGTGAAATCACGCGCCGAAGTGGAGGCGCATATCGACAATCCGACGGAATCGGCCATCTTCATCGCATTTCCGAAAATCCTCGCCAACAAGGATCTCACTGCGTTCATCTGCGATTATTGTCGGCTCATCATCATCGGCAATGCGCGCACGCACGAAATCGAAGCGTTGATGGACGAAGAGCTGCATACGGTGAAGCACGACAAGATGAAGCCCTACCATGCGCTGTCGGCGGTCGCCGAAGCCTTGCCGGCGCTCGGCATCGTGGCGGCTGTGCTCGGCGTCATCAAGGCGATGGGTGCGCTCGACCAGTCGCCGGAACTGCTGGGCGGGCTGATCGGCGCGGCGCTCGTCGGCACATTCGCGGGCATTTTCATTTCCTACGGCGTCATCACGCCGCTCGCGACCAAGATCAAGGTCGTGCGCGAGAAACAATTGCGCGCTTACGTCATCGTCAAACAGTCCCTGCTCGCCTTCATGAACGGGGCGCTGCCGCAGATCGCTGTCGAGCACGGGCGCAAGACCATTCCATCGAACGAACGTCCTTCCATCGACGATGTGGAGAGCGAGACGATCGCCGGCGGCGCCAAGCCCACGGCCGAGGCCGCCTGAGCCATGACGCACGCGAACGTTCCTCCGTCGAGCGAGCTGGCGGCGAAACTGCGCGCCGCCCGTGGCGGCGCCAAGGGCGAGGACATCGCGCGCGCGCTCGCGCTTGTCGCCAAGCAGCTTGCCGTCGATCTCTCGGAGAAGTGGAAGGTGAAAGTGGCGGGCGCGCACGCGACGGAGGCCCAATCCATCGCCGGTGAACCGGCCGGGCCGACGGCGCTCGTCGAATGGCGCGGCACAACAGAGAAAGCGCCCGCGTTGCGGGTGGCCGCCAGTCATGCGACCGCCGACGCGCTGGTCGAGATCATGTGCGGCGGCGCGTGCGGACAGGTTGGCAGCGGCGCGAGACGCGCGCCGGGTTTTGTCGACCGGCAGGCGCTGGCGGCGCTTGCGGACGATATCGGGCGTTCGATCGGTTCGTTCGCAAGTCCGCCGCGTTCGGCGGACTACGTGGCGCTCGCACCGGAGGACGCGGAGAGCGCGGAGAACGCCAGACCGCCCGGCATGAAGGGCGGCTGGATCGAACTGCGCGCGGACGGCGCCACGCTGCGCATCCATGTGGCGGCGAACCCCGACGTGCTGGGCGGCGAGGAGAACGTTGCGCCGAGCGCCGTCAACGGACATATGTGGAAGCAGCGCATGCAGGCGCAACTTGCGCGCGTCGAGACTCGCATTTCGGCCGTCATCGAGGATCGGTCCATCAGCCTGGCGGAAATCGCCGCGTGCGAGGTGGGATCGATGCTTGCGCTGACAGCCTCGCCGCAGTCGCTGATCAAACTGATGGCGGGCGAAACGACGCTTTTCGAGTGCCAGCTCGGGCAAGCTGGCGGATGCTACACGGTGCGCATCGCCGGCGAGACGACCGACAATTGACAATGGAGCGGAGACAATGACCAGCGACGCGCAGGTGCAAGAAGCGGCGAACAGCCCGCGAGCCGCAAGTCCTGCGGCGCTCGCGTCGTCCGCGCTCGCGCGCATTCCAGTGCTCGTGCAGGTCGTGCTGGGCGGCGCGAAAATGGCGATCGCCGACGTATCGGCGCTATCGCCCGGCGAAATCGTCCGGCTCGACCGGCGCATTGGCGACCCGGTCGACATTCTTGTGAACGGACGACTGTTCGGTCGCGGCGACATCGCCGTGCTGGAAGGCGACGAGCCGCGCTTTGCGATTTCCGTGACGGAGATCGTCGACGGCGCGAGCGAAACGGCGATCTGACGAATGGCGCAAGCGGCCGCGCAGGTGTGGGACGAAGACGGCGTGCGCAAGGCCGCCGCGCTGCTGCTCGCCATGAGCAAGGACACCGCCACGCGCATTCTCAAACAACTCGATCCGGACGATGTCGGGCGCATTTTGCGGGCGGCGGCGGAGCTCGGCGCCATTGAAATGGGCGACGTTCACGCCATCATCGACGCATTCGAGGATGGCTTTCAGGCCGAGCCGAAGCTGGTGGGCACGATCGAGGACGCCGAAGCGCTCGCCAACGCGTCTCTGCCGCCGGAGCGCGCAGCCGCCTTCATGGCCGACCTCGTCGGCGTTCGGCGCGATGTCCTGAAAGACCTTGCCGCCTTGCCGGAAACGCGCGTGGTCGAGCTGTTGATGGCGGAACACCCACAGGCGGGCGCCTGTGTGCTTGCGCGGATGAAGCCCGACGCCGTCGCGCGCATTCTCGTCGCCGCGCCCGCGCCCATGCGCGGCGAATGGCTCGCGCGCATGTTGAACGCGCGCCCGGTGGAGGACGATGTCTTCGCGATTGTCGAGGCCGCGCTTCTGAAGGCGCTGGAGACGACCGATGCGCCGGTGGTGGACGACAAGGGGCCTTCGCGCATAGCGAACATCGTCAACCGACTCGATCCGGAGGAAATCGAGCCGACGCTCGGCGAATTGGAATCGCTACGGCCGGAACAGGCGCAGGCCGTCCGCGCGCTCATCTTCCGCTTCGACGACCTCGTGCTGCTGTCGCAGCAGGCGCGCGCGATCGTGTTCGACCAGATATCCGCCGACCGCGTGGTGCTTGCGCTCGCCGGCGCGGACGAGCCGATCAAAGACGCCGTGCTGTCGGCCCTCGGCCAGCGCGCGCGGCGTATGGTGGAGGCGGAACTTGCGTCGGACGCGCCGGCGCCGAAGCGCGATGTGACGAACGCGCGGCGTTCGATTTCCGAAACGGTCCTCAAACTGGCGGAGGCGGGATCCATCGAACTGCCGAGCATGCAACCGGCAGAGGCCCCCGCCTAATCGCATGTCCGACGACACCGACAAGGAAAGCAAGACCCAGGAAGCCAGCGAGAAAAAGACGCAGGACGCCGTCGAGCGCGGCGAAAAGCCGGTATCGCGCGATGTGGCGACGGCGATGACCTTGTTTGGCGCCTTCTTCGCCGTGAGCGCCGGCTGGAGCGCCAGTGCGGGAAAAGTATCGGATGCGCTCGTCCGGCTCATGGCGCTGAGCGGTCAACATCGGTTGACGCAGGGACAGGAGGCCTGGGCGCTCGCCGCGGCGCTGGCGAAGGTCGCGTTTCTCGCGCTTGCGCCGTTCGTGGCGGCGATTGTCGTGGCCGCCATCGCCGCGCAGATCGCGCAGGGGGACCTGCGACTCTCGCGGCATCGCATCAAGTTCGAGGCCGGTCGCGTTAGTCCGCTGCGCGGCGCCGGACGACTTTTCGGACGCAGGGGCGTGGCCGAATTTCTGAAGGCGGCGGCGAAACTGACGCTATGTGGCGTCGTGGCCGCGCTGGTTCTCAAGGCGCACGGACCGACCATCCTCGATTCGCTGCACCGGGAGCCGGCGGCGTTCGGCGCCACGGCCCTCAACATGGGGCTCAAGCTGGTTGCGGCCATCGCCGGCGTCATGGTCGCTGTCGCCTTGCTCGATTTCCTGCATACCCGGTTCGCCTGGCGCCAATCCCTGCGCATGACGCCGCAGGAGGCGAAGGAAGAATTGAAGCAGGCCGACGGCGACCCGCTGATGAAGGCGCGTATGCGCTCGATTGCGCTCGACCGAGCCCGCCGTCGCATGATCGCCGATGTGGAGCGCGCGACGGTGGTGATCGCCAATCCGACCCATTTCGCCATCGCGCTGCGTTATGTGCGCGAGGAGGGTGGAGCGCCGCTGGTGCTGGCCAAGGGCGTGGACCTGATCGCCTTGAAGATACGCGCGCGCGCGGAGGATCTGGGAATTCCCGTTTTCGAAAGTCCGCCGCTGGCGCGCGCCATGTACGACCATGTGGAAGTGGGCCGGATGATCCCGCCCGACTTCTATCGGGCGGTGGCGGAGATCATCAACCGTCTGTCGTCCGGCGGCCGGGCCTGAGGGCAACCAGTTTCGAGCAAGGCCGGCGGCGCATGGTGAGCGCAGTTCACTCGACAGGCGCACGCATGGTTCCTCTCGCCCTCTCGCTTCTAGCATCCAGTCAGGCGCGCTGGCTCGCCGCGCGGCAGAAAACGATTGCGGAAAACGTCGCGCAGTCCGACACGCCGGGTTTTCGCGCAGCCGATCTCAAGCCGTTCAGCGAAGTCCTCAACCGGACAGGGCTCGGCATGGCGGCCACGAACGCAGGGCATATCGTGGACGCGAACCGGTTCGACAAAGCCATCGTCAAACGCGATGCGCATTCCTGGGACATAACGCATTCGGGCAACACGGTCAGCCTGGACGAGCAAATGCTGAAATCGAGCGAAGTGCACCGGGCCTATGCGCTCAACAACGCCATCTCGCGGGCGTTCTCGCGCATGATGACGGCAAGCGTGAAGGCATAGCCATGGTCGAGCCGCTTCAGGCCGCGCTGCGCGCGGCGTCTTCCGCGCTCGAGGCGCAATCCACGCGAATTCGCGTCGTTTCCGAGAACGTGGCCAACGCTCATAGCACCGGCGCGACGCCCGGCGACGACCCCTACCGCCGCAAGACCATTTCGTTCGGTGAGGAACTGGCGCGCGCGGAGGGCGTCCGGACCGTTGCGGTGCGATCGATCGGGCGCGATCCGACCGCATTCCGCAGCGTGCACGATCCCGGTCACCCTGCCGCCGACCAGCGTGGTTTCGTGAAACTGCCGAACGTAGACCCCATTCTGGAGCTAGCTGACCTGCGCGAGGCGAACCGTTCGTATCAGGCGAACGTGCAGGTCGTGCGGCAGACCCGCGAGTTGTTCACCCTCACGATCGACCTTCTGAAGGCATGACATGAACGTTTCATCCATTTCCTCGCTTGCACAGACAATCGGCGCGGACGGCTCTGCAAACATCAGCCGCACGGGCGAGAGCGACGGCGCGGCGTTCGGGAACGTGATGGCGGAACTGGGCGCGTCGACCGCCGCTGCATTGCAGAAGGCCGAATCTGCGTCGATGAACGCCCTCCAGGGCAAGGGCGACACGCGCGAGCTCGTGGACGCCATCATGAATGCGGAACGTTCGCTGCAGACCGCGCTGGCGGTGCGCGACAAACTTGTCGCCGCCTTTCAGGAAATCACGCGTATGTCGATCTGAGGAGTCGTGAGATGAGGGCGCTGGGAATCGCCGCCACCGGCATGAGCGCGCAGTCGCTCAATGTGGAAGTCATCGCCAACAATATCGCCAACATCAACACCACCGCCTACAAGCGGACGCGAGCGGAGTTCACCGATCTCCTGTACCAGGCGGAGCGTCTGGCCGGCGTATCGAACCGCGGCAAGGACGCCACCGTGCCGGAGGGCGCGCATCTCGGCCTTGGCGTGCGGGTGGCGGCCATCCGCAATCTCAATCTGCAGGGCGCGCTGTCCAACACCGGAAACAAGCTGGACCTGGCGTTGCAGGGGCGGGGCTGGTTCCAGATTCAGGGGGCGGACGGGCAGACGGTCTACACGCGCGACGGCGCCTTCAACACCAATGCGACCGGGCAGATCGTGACCGCCGACGGCTATCAGCTCATTCCCTCCATGCAGGTTCCCGACAAGGTGACCGCCATCAGCGTGAGCGAGTCCGGCCTGGTGACCGCGATCGTCGCGGGGCAGACGCAGCCGCAGCAGATCGGACAACTGACGCTTGCGACATTCGCCAACGAAGTGGGTCTCGAACCGCTCGGCAACAATCTCTTCCGGGAATCGCCCGCCTCCGGCGCCGCGACGACCGGTGCGCCGGGCGATCCCGGCTTTGCGACCGTGCGTCAGGGATATCTCGAATCCTCGAATGTCGATCCCGTGAAGGAGATCACCGATCTCATCCAGGCGCAGCGCGCCTACGAGATGAACTCGAAAGTCATCCAGGCGTCCGACGACATGCTCGGCACAGTCTCGAAGGGTTTGAGGTAACATGCGCGCCGCCGCGCTCCTTTGGGCGTGCGCGCTTGCGCTTGCGCCCTGCGCCACGACGGCGCAGGAGCAGATCGCGCCCGCGCCCGCAAACACGATATATCCGGGAGAGATCATCCGCGCCGATATGTTGCGCGCGACCGCATATCCGGGGGGCGTGTCGGCCAATGTCGTTCTCTCGCAGCATGAGATCGTCGGCAAGGTAGCTCGCCGGACACTGCTGGCCGGACGGCCGATCGTGGCGGAGGCGCTGTCCGAACCGCAGGCGCTCTCCAACGGCGCCCTCGTTCAGATCGTCTTCCACGACAGCGGCGTGACGATCGTGGCGCCGGGGCAGGCGCTGCATGCCGGCAGCGTGGGAGATGCGGTGCGCGTGCGCAACGTGGACAGCGGCGTGGTGGTGACGGGCGTCATCATGCGCGATGGAACGGTCAGAGTGGGCGGATGAAATCCTTCGTATGGGTTGCGCTTGCATTGTGCCTGTTCGCTGCGGACGCGACCGCCAAGGTTCGCGTGAAGGACATTGTGAGCGTGCGCGGCGTGCGCGACAGTCAGCTCGTGGGTTATGGTCTCGTGGTTGGCCTGCAAGGCTCCGGCGACACGCTGCGCAACTCCGTCTTCACCGAACAGTCGATGCAGTCGATGCTCGACAAGATGGGCATAGCCGTGCGCGCCGGCCAGATGCGCACACGCAATGTGGCGGCTGTGATCGTGACGGCGGACGCGCCGGCTTTCGCCGGGTTCGGCGCCCGGATCGATGCAACGGTGTCATCGCTGGGCGACGCGACGTCGCTGACCGGCGGCACGTTGATCATGACGCAACTGGCCGGCCCGAACGGCGTCGCGTTCGCGTCCGCACAGGGTCCCGTGTCGGTGACCGGATTCGCGGAGGCCGGCAAGTCGGAATCGCTGTCGCAGGGCGTTCCGACGACGGGGCGTATCGCCGGCGGCGCCGTCATCGAACGTGAGTTGCCGGGGGCGTTCGACGAGAATGCGCCGATCGTGCTGGAACTGCGCAACGCGGATTTTCACACAACGGTCCGTCTTGCCGACGCGATCAACGCGTTCACGGCGCGCAGATATGGCGGGCGGCTGGCGCTCGAACAGGACAATCGCGCGGTTGTGGTGCGGCGGCCCGGCGGCGTGCGCGCTGCGCGCTTCATCGCCGAACTCGGCGATCTCCTGGTCGAGCCGGATACGCCTGCGCGGATCGTGATCGACGCGCGGTCCGGCACTGTCGTCATCGGCGCCGATGTCAAGATTTCGCCGGTGGCTGTTACGCACGGCGCCCTTTCGGTCCGCATCACCGAGACGCCGGAGGTCTCTCAACCGCAGCCGATGTCGCGGGGGCAGACGGTTGTGACGTCGCAAAGCTCGATCGCGGCCGGACAGGAGGGCGGGCAGTTCGCAGTGCTCAGCGGCGCCAGCCTCAAATCGCTGGTGCGAGGCCTCAACCAGATAGGTCTGAAGCCGACCGGCGTCATTTCCATTCTCCAGTCGATCAAGTCCGCCGGCGCCCTGCAAGCCGAGATCGTTCTTCAGTAGCGGTCAGACCGGCGCAAGGCCCACTTGGAAAAGTGGTTCGGCAAGCTGGAGCTTCGTGAATCTGTGCGGGTTCAACGTCCTTTTCCTTTCGCGCGCGCGGGCGCATTGCTTATCGCATTCGCCGCAACCCTGGCATGCGGCGCAGCGCAGGCGCGGTCCGGCAGAGCGGCTGCGCCGCACCCCACCCCTGGCGCGCCGCTGCAACTGGGCGCACCTCAGGCACAACAAACGCAGTGGGGCGCGCCCGATTTGCGGCGCGGGTTGAATCCGCAGGGGCCGCTTGCGCATTCCGACGGTCGCAAGAAAAAAAGTCGCGCACGCGCGCCCACCTCGCGCCTCGCTCCCGAACCGGCGCCGCGCTCCGTCACGCAGCATGGCGATATCGACCACATGCCTGTGGGCGCCATCGTCGGCGAACCGGCGCAGGACGCCGGCGCGCTGGCGAAAAGCTATTGCGCGGCGATCGCCGCGCCATTGGCCGACGCACGCCAGAAATGGCAAGCGGCGCGCATGCGGGAGCTGGAGGCGGCGCTCGAAAAGCGCGTGCAGGAACTGAACGGGCGGTTGGAGGAAATGCGCCGGCTGCTGGCTGCGCGCGATGAAGCCGCGAAGAAGGCCGAAGACAACGTGATTGCGATTTACGCGAAAATGAAGCCCGAATCGGCGGCGGCGCAACTGTCCGCCATGGACGAAATGTCCGCAGCCGCGGTGCTCGCGCGACTCAATCCGCGCAACGCAAGCCTCATTCTCAATGAAATTGCGCCCGACAAGGCGGCGCGGCTGACCAATGCGATGACGCTGCGCCGTCAGGCGGCGCCCGGCGAGAAGGGCGCATCGTGAAGAACATCGTTGCATTTGCGATGGCGCTTGCAATGGCCGGCTGCGCGGCGGACGTACGCGATATCGGCCGTGCGCCGCACATGACGGCCGTGGGCACGGGGCTGAGCGCGCCCGCAACGCTGCCGCCGGGATTGGGCGAGAAGCCGCCGCACATCGGTCCCGTTCGTTCGTTGTGGGACGACGGCGCCGGCGATCTGTTCCGGGATGCGCGCGCTTCCAAGGTCGGCGATCTCATCACGGTGGTCATTTCGATCAACGACAAGGCGGTGTTCGGCAACACCTCCGAGCGGGTGCGCAATTCGCAGATCTCCAACAAGTTCGATGGTTCCGGCAACATGCCGTATCTCTCCGGCGCCGTCGACGGCACGGCGAACGCGACGGGCGGCACGAGCACGAAGGGGGACGGAAAGATCAACCGCTCGGAACAGATTCAGCTGTCCGTTGCGGCCATGGTGCGCGAAATTCTTCCGAACGGAAATCTGCTCATCAGCGGATCGCAGGAGCTGCGCGTCAATTTCGAACTGCGCGAACTGAATGTATCGGGCATCGTTCGCCCGCGCGACGTGAGCCGGGACAATACGATTTCCTATGACAAGATCGCCGAGGCGCGCATTTCCTATGGCGGGCGGGGTCGATTGTCGGAGGTGCAGCAGCCGGCATTGTTGCACCAGATATTCGATCTCGTGCGCCCGTTCTAGGAACGGTGGCGGAGAAAGGCGCGCATGAAGAATGTGGCGATCATTCTGGTTCTGACCCTGCTGGCCGGCGGCGCCGGTTTCGCGCATGGCGCCAAATTGTTCGAGCTTCTCGGTGCGGCGAAAGTGGAGCGTGCGGATAGCGGCCGCGAGGACGCCGCGCGCACGACAGCGGGGCCGGCGACACGAGACCTCAAGCCCATCGTCACCAATCTCGCCGCGCCGGCCGACGCCTGGGTGCGACTGGAGGCCACGCTCGTGTGCGATCCCTCGGCGCCGATCGACGAAAAGGGCATCAGCGAAATGTCCAACGATATCGTGGCCTATCTGCGCACCACCACGGCGCGGCAACTCGAGGGGGCCGGCGGCTTGCGGCGGCTTCGGGAGGAGCTGAGCGAACGCATGGCTTTGCGGTCGGGAAATCGGGTGCGCGAAGTGCTCATTCAAACACTGGTCGTCCAATGATGCGAACCGTTCTTTTCGGCGCCATGTACGCCGCCCTGGCGGGACCGGCCGTCGCGCAGGGGATCGACGTTGGCGCGCTCATGCCGCAGGGCGCGCCGGCGGCGGGGCGTATCGTGCAGATCGTCGCGGTTCTGACCGTCTTGTCGGTCGCGCCGTCGCTTCTTGTCATGGCGACCTGTTTCACGCGGCTGGTCGTGGCCCTGTCGTTCCTGCGCTCCGGTCTTGGTTTGCAGACGACCCCGGCCAACCTCGTCGTCGTCAGCCTGGCCCTGTTCATGACCATGTTCGTCATGGCGCCGACCTTCGACAAGGCCTGGAACGACGGCGTAAAGCCCGCGATCGAGAACCAGATCGGCGAGCGGGAAGCGTTCGAAAGGATCGTCGAGCCATTCCGCACGTTCATGGCGCGCAACGTGCGGGAGAAGGACCTCAATCTGCTGGACGGCCTGGCGCATGACTCAATTCGTGCAAAGAACGGCGACAAGATCGACATGCGCATCCTCGTCCCGGCCTTCATGATGTCTGAACTCAGGCGCGGCTTCGAGATCGGGTTTCTCATCGCGCTGCCGTTTCTCGTCATCGATATGATCGTCGCCACACTGACCATGGCCATGGGCATGATGATGCTGCCTCCTTCAATTATTTCGCTTCCCATCAAGGTCTTGTTTTTCGTGCTGATCGACGGATGGAGCCTGCTGGTCGGAAGTTTGATTCGATCGTACGGCTGACGTTAGGGAATTATCAATTCGGCAAGAAGTTCGTTCTAGGTGTGCATCACGACAGGTTGGGACGGTCGCCGTAGCGCCGCCAAGGGCATGATGCCGAACTGTCGTGCCGGTAAAGCCGGCATGTCCCCGATCTCCAAGTATTCGACAGGGACATAGGCATGTCTAGCATTCTCACCAACGCTTCCGCGATCTCCGCTCTCCAGAATCTCTCCATGACGCAGCGCTCGCTGCAGACGGTGCAGAACCAGATCTCCACCGGTCTGCGCATTGGCAGCGCCGCCGACAACGCGTCGACCTGGTCGATCGCCACGACGATGAAGTCGGACAACGGCGCGCTTGGCGTTGTGAAGGCCGCGCTCGCGCAGGGCAGCACGATGGTCAATACGGCCTACACCGCCACGACCAGCGCAATCGACGTCATGAACCAGATCAAGAACGGTCTGGTCGCCGCCAAACAGCCCGGCGCCGACCTCGCCAAGATCGGCGCAGACATCGCGCAGGCGTCCGAACAGCTCAAGTCGATCGTCAATTCGTCCTCGTACAACGGCCAGAACTGGGTGGACGGATCCAACACCACGGTCGCCCTGGTGGCGTCGTTCAACCGTGACGCGACGGGCGCGACCTCGGTCGGCACGATCGATATCGCGGCCAGGGCGCTGGTCGCGTCGGGCACGGGCGCGACCGCCGGTGCGGGCATTCTGGAAGGCGGCACGGGAACGGCCACAGGCACGGGCACGGACTTCACCAGCGTCGCCGTATCCGCCGCGACCACGAGCGCGCAGCTCGACACGATGATCGCGGATGCGGACGCCACTCTGGCGGGCTTGCAGAGCTACGCGTCCGACCTCGGCGCCACGCAGTCGCGCCTGACGACGCAGGCGAACTTCATCTCCGTGCTGTCGGACTCGCTGACCAAGGGCGTGAGCGCTCTGGTCGACGCCGACATGAACGAGGCGTCCACCCGCCTGCAGGCGCTGCAGACGCAGCAGCAGCTGGGCGTGCAGTCGCTGGCGATCGCCAACCAGAACGCTCAGATGATTCTCAAGCTGTTCGGCTGAGAATCATCGGCTCCGGGACGGCCGCGCGAAAGCGCGGCCGTTTTTGTTTGTGCAACTACGCGCAAGGTTTGGTCAGCACTCTGGTTCTGCAACGTTGAACACGGCAGATCATGGCGCTCGCACAGGAAGTTCAAAAAGCTCTCGAGGCTCTCAAACGTCTGGGGCCCCGCAAGCTTGCGGCGCTGGGCCTCATCGGGTCCTTCATCTTCGTGCTCACGGGCGCGGCCGGCTATCTTCTGAGCCGCCCGCAGTACGAGACGCTTTACACAGGCCTGGAAAAGCAGGACGCCGTGCGCATTTCGGGCGCGTTGCGGGAGGCGAATGTCAATTTCGACATGAGCGCGGACGGAACGACGGTTCTGGTTGAATTCGGGCAGACGGCGCGCGCGCGCATGCTGCTGGCCGAACGTGGGCTGCCGGGCGCCGGAAGCGCGGGCTATGAGATCTTCGACAAGCTCGGTTCGCTCGGGCTGACGTCTTTCATGCAGGACATCACCCGCGTGCGCGCGCTGGAGGGCGAACTGGCGCGCACGATACAGGCGATGCAGGGCGTGAAAGCGGCCCGCGTGCATCTGGTGATGCCTGAGGAAGGAACGTTCCGCCGTTCCAAACAGGCGGCGTCCGCATCTGTCGTCGTGCGGCTGTCGACGGCGAACGAGGCATCGGTCGCGCAGGCCATCCGACACCTCGTCGCCTCCGCCGTGCCCGGCATGACGGTCGATCTCGTCACCGTTCTCAGCGCGGACGGCGTTGTGCTCGCTTCGGGCGGCGACGGCGAAACCGGCACGCCCGCGCGCGCGGCCAAACTCGAACGTACGATCTCCGAAGGGTTGCAGGATAACATCCGGCGGACCCTGACGCCGATGGTGGGCGCCAGAAACCTCAATGTCAGCGTGGCGGTTCGACTGAACACCGACAAGAAGCAGGTGAACGAAACGATCTACAATCCGGAATCGCGAGTCGAACGCTCGGTGCGCGTCATCAAGGAGAATCAGACATCGCAGAACTCCTCGAGCCAGGGGACGACCGGCGTGGAGCGGAATATTCCGGCTGGCGCCGCCAAGGGGAGCGACGGACGGCAGTCCAACGAGGAGAACCAGAAGCGCGAGGAACTGACGAACTACGAAGTGTCGTCGAAGCAGATTTCCACGACGAGCGGCGGGTACGCCATCGAGCGGCTGAGCGTGGCTGTGTTGGTCAATCGTGCGGGCCTTGTCGCCGATCTCGGGGAGAAAGCCAAGGATCAGGAGGCCGTCGACAAAAAGGTCGCCGAGATCGCCGAACTGGTGTCGTCGGCTGCAGGGCTGATCAAGGAACGGGGCGACCTCGCGAAGGTGACGGTCGTCAATTTCGCGGATGCGACCGGCGAGTTGCAGCCAGTTGCAGGGCCGGGCGTGGTTCAGACGTTGACGCGGCAGATCGGGTCCATCGTCAGCGGCCTTCTCGTCATGGCCGCCATTGTCCTGGTCGGCCTGTTCGTCGTGCGCCCCGTTTCGCAATCGCTGATTGCGCACGCGGCGACCGCGCCTGCGCCGGAAACGTTTCCGGCCGCGCTGGGCGCGCCGTCGTTGCCGACCGCCGCGCAGGTCGATCTCACGCCACGCGGCGACGGCGTCTCGTTCGCGCTCGGCGACAGCGCGCTGCAACACGGACAGCGCCGGATAGACGATGTCGTCGGCGCAGACGAGGCGCAGGCGGCGGCGGTGTTGAAACAATGGATTCATAATGGAGTGCGCGCGTGAGAACGGCCGCTTTATCCCGGCATCTGGCGGTCTTCGACCAACGTGCGCCGCGTGGCGTTGTGGAGCCCGTGCGCATCGCGCCGACCGTCGAAACTGCGAACGAAACGTTGGAGGCCGCGCGGGCGGAGGGCTATGCGCAGGGTTGTGCGCAAGCCGCGGCGGAAAGCGCGGCGCGCGAAAAGCAGTTGGAAGAGGCGTTCGCGCAGCGTCTGGCGGCGGCGCAGGCCGCGTGGCGCAACGAAACCGTCGATCGTCTTTCGCGAGAACTTGGCGAAGGGTTTTCCGCCATCGAGCAGGAACTTGCCGAGGCGGTGGCCGATTTGCTGGCGCCTGTGGTTGAGGGCGCGAAGACGGCCGGGATCGTCGCCGCATTCCAGTCCTGCCTACACGAGCTGCTGGCGGACGGCGCCGTTGCGAGCGTCAAACTCGATGCGCCGCCCGACATGATCGACAAGCTCGCCGTCCAGAGCCTGTTCGATGGGCGTTTCATCGACATTCGGGCCGGCGCGCCGGGCGAATGCCGCGCGCGGATCGATCGCACGATTGTGCGCGCACGGCTCGAATCCTGGATCGGCGAAGTTGAAAATGCCAGCGAACGGGGCGCAACGTGAGCGATAGCGACAACGACGGTCCGGTCCAGGAAATCGTCCTTGTGCGCCGTCGCTCCGACGGCGATGACGAAGGCCATCACGGCGGCGTGTGGAAGGTCGCCTTCGCCGATTTCATGACAGCCATGATGGCGTTCTTTCTCGTGCTGTGGATCGTCAATTCCACGACACGCGAGGTCAAGACGTCGCTGGCGCGCTATTTCAATCCGATCAAGCTGACCGATTCGACGCCGGCCAAGAAGGGGCTGACGGACACGAAGAACCAGCAGGACGAAACGGCCGCCGAGAAGGGCGAGGAGGCGGCCAAATCCGGAGAATCGTCGGGGCCGGACAAAGCAGACGGCAAGGCGCCGGACAAGCGGCCGCAGTCGGAGAGCGCTCCGAAGAAGGAGGCGAGCGCGCCTGGGTTGGAGGCGCAGCCGACGACGCCGGGCGACGATGCGCGGGCGCGAACGGCCAGGGCCGTCGACGCGTTTCAGGACCCGTTCGAGAGAAAGTTGCGCGCCGGCGGCGCGCAGAACGCCGGCGTCGGCGCGGCCGTCGAGTCGCAGGTCTCGGCGTTGCGCGCCGATCTCGCCAGAGCGCTTGGCCCGGAAGAAATGGCGAGACTCGGCGGACATGTGGAGGTGCGCGCGGATCCTGAAGGATTGCTCATCAGTTTGAGCGATGGGTTCGATTTCGGCATGTTCGCGATCGGCTCGGCGGAGCCCGAGCCGCGGCTGATGCGCATTCTCGGCGCCGTTGCGCAGGCGATCGGAGCGCGGCCAGGCGCCGTGGTGTTGCGCGGTCATACGGATGCGCGACCCTATCGCAGCGGGCAATACGACAACTGGCAACTGTCTTCGGCGCGCGCGCAGGCGACCGTGAACGTGCTCTTGCGCTATGGGCTGGACGAACGGCGGTTCGAACGCATCGAAGGCTATGCGGACCGCAAGCCAAAACGACCGAACGATACGATGGCGCCGGAAAACCGCCGCATCGAAATTCTCATTCGCAAGGAAAAACCATGAAGGCCGCGCGCGTGCTCGCCGCATTGGCGTTGGCATGCATTTCGAACGCTGCGTTTGCGCAGGAGCGCGGTCGCGAGCCGCACGAGATCGTGCGGCAACTGACGGCCTCGCAGGACCGGTTTCTGTCGTCGGACGGCGGCGCGCAGGATGAGCAGAAACAGTTGTCGAACGAATTCCTGCAGCGCGCCACGAGCGGCGAGGCGAAGCTTTGGGAGTCGGCGCGCAATCGCCGCGCGGTCGCGCTCTATCTTCTGGCGGGCGGGGAGGGCGAG
Organism: uncultured Methylocystaceae bacterium; assembly: GCA_937870755.1. Classification (GTDB taxonomy): domain Bacteria; phylum Pseudomonadota; class Alphaproteobacteria; order Rhizobiales; family Beijerinckiaceae; genus JAJXWB01. The sequence goes on along the minus strand of CALMZV010000027.1, from coordinate 146,603 downwards.
GCGCTGCGGGGCGTCGTGACGAAAATGACGCTCGATGGCGACGAGAAGAAGTTGCTCGAAGGCGCGCTCGCGTTCGCGGAAGGGCGTGAAAAGGAAGCGCTGGCGGCGCTCGGCGCGCTGGAGCCGCGCAATCTGCCGGCGGATATCGGCGGTCAGGTAGCGTTGACGCAAGGGGTTCTCAATCTCGGCGTCGACCGCGCCAAAGCGATGCAGGCGCTCGATCTCGCCCGTCTCCTGTCGCCGGGCGCCCTCGTGGAGGAAGCCGCGTTGCGTCGTCAGGTGTTCATCGCCAGCGAAGGCGACGATCCGGCGCGGTTTATCGCCTTGTCGGAACGCTATCGCCTGCGGTTCAAGAACTCGACATATGCGTCCAACTTCCGGACGCGGTTTCGTGATGGTTTCATCCGTTTCTGGATCGGGGGCGACGAGCGCGCGCGCGGCGCGCTCGAACAGGCGTTTGTGGAATCGCCACGGTCGGAAGCCACGCTCCTGTTGTTCGATGCGGCGCGCGCCGCAATCGCGCAGGGCGCCTTCGGAGCGGCGAAAGCGGCCGCCACGCGGGCCAAGACCTATATGGATGCAGAAGACGCGGCGCTGGTGCGCGCAGACCTCTATGCACTTGCCGCTGGCGTGCTCGACGAAGGCGCCGCGGCGGAGCAGCTGACGGCGATTGCGCCGGCGCGGCTGTCGCCGGAGGATCGCATTCTGCGCGAAAGCGCGCTGTTGGCCGTGGCCGCCCTCAAGCCGCCGCGCGAAGACGAAGGCGAGATACGCGCGGGCGAGCCGACGCCGCTGATGAAGCGCGCAGTCGAACTGATCGCAGACGCCGATGCGCTGCGGAGCGGTCGATGAAGCCCGGGCTGGTCGCGCCCGTCAAGCCGCCCGGCGCCGCGCCTGCGCTGCAGGCGACGCCGCCTGCCGACGGCATCGCCTTTTCATTGTTGGTATGCGACGCGCGCACGCCGGCGCCGTCGTCCGCGCAGGCTCCTGCAACGCAGAAGGACCAGGCGCCGCCCCAAGCGCGCGACGAGCGCACAACGCCCCGCGACAAGGGCGCGGCGGCGGCCGGCGAATCGTCACCGGTCGCGTTCGACACGGCCCAGGCGGCGCTGGCCGCCATGCTGGCGGCGTCCGGCGCGCCAGGTTGCGAGCAAGCTGCGCCGCGCGCGCCAGGGCCGACGGCGCAGGAGGCTGGAACGCCGGCGGCGCACGCATTCGCCGCGGTTGCGCAGGCGATAGCGCGGCCGCGCACGGCGAGCGCGGATGGAGCGCGCGACGCAGACCGAACGGCCGATTGCGCGATCGAGCGCCTTTTGTCGTCGACGTATGCGGGCGCTCCGCAGGAAACAGGCGGGCCGGCGTCGCCGCGCACGGTTGCGGCGCCAATGCGGGAGCACCGGGTCGAGACTGCGCGGGACGTGCGCGCGAACGAGGCCGCCGACGCGGAGATTGCGCTGACGCAAACGCATTTCGCGCCGGACGAGGCCGCTGTCGCATCACAGATCGGCGCCGTTGTGCGCGACGCCATCGCCGAGATGCAGGTGGATGCGAAGAGCGCTGCATCCGTGCGCGAGGCGGGCGCGGCTGGCCAGCAGATCGACAAGCGCGCGCCGACATCGCCATCGCGCGTTCTGGTGATCGATCTTGCGCCGGCCCATCTGGGCGCGATCCGGATCAACGTTCGCCTTTCGGGCGAAAGCGTGCGCATGCGCGTCGAGGTCGCGGTTTCGCAGACGGTCGAGCATGTGCGCGAGGCACAGCCAGAACTCGAGGCCATTCTGGCGCGCGCCGGCTTCGAGGCGGACGAAATCGTCATCGTCGCCAGCGCGCGCGTCGAAACATTCTCGACTCCTTCAACACATGCCTCGTCGGTTCAGGCAGGCGCGGCGCATGAATCGTTCGACAGATCGGCGCAAAACCTGTTGCCGGGCGATGAGGGCGAGCAGCGGGCGCGGCAACGAAGGGGGGATGCGCGCGATGAAAGCGCCGCCGGCGAAAGGACGATCGATGAAGACAGCGACCTTGTGCGTCGCCGCAGCGGCCATCTTCTGTAGCGCGCCGCCCGCCGCCGCGGCGGACGCGCCGTCGCGCATTTGCGAGGCGGAGATGATGCGCGCGGCCAAGACCTACGATGTGCCCGTGGCGGTGCTATATGCCGTTGGCCTGACGGAAACGGGGCGACGAGGCTCCCTCCAACCCTATGCGATGAATGTGGAAGGCGCAGCGGTGTTCTCCGGCAGCGTGGGCGAAGCGATGGCGAAGTTCGCGGCCGCGCGCGCCCGCGGCGCCAGGCTGATCGACGTCGGCTGCATGCAGATCAATCATCATTTCCATGGCCGCGCGTTTCGCGACGTGCGCGAGATGTTCGAGCCGCAACGCAACGTCGATTATGCGGCGCGATTTCTGAAAGAGCTGCGCGCGCGGCAGCCCAGCTGGACGCTTGCAGTCGCGCGCTACCATGCCGGGCCCCATAACAACCCGGCGCAGAAGCGCTACGTCTGCGCGGTCATCGCCAACATGGTCGCCGTCGGGTTTGGCGCGTGGACGCCGCAGGCGCGCGCTTTTTGCGCCTAGCGTCGGTACATGACATTACGTAACCAGATGACGTATAGTATAGTATTGCCCAACAGTAAGTAAAAATAATTACTATGTAATTAATACATTGATAATAGTCAGCCTCTATATTGTTCTCATGGCCGCGCAAGCGGCGGCGTAGCCGGTGTCGATGTCATGAGTACGAGCGTCAACCTGGTTTGAGAGGCAGGACAATGTTCATACTCATCGAGGGACGGGCCCAGGTGGTCGAGGTGTTCGCCGCGCAGTTCGCGCGCGAAGGCTTCGCCATGAAGGGCTTCAGCCCTTGCGATTTTCGGGAGTGGCTGGCGGGCGCCACGAAGAGCGAACTCGCTGCGCTGGAAGGAATCCTGATCGGCGAGATGCCGGACCGCGTCGCCTGCGCGCGCGCCATTCGGGATCGTTGCGCGGCCCCGACAATCGCGCTCAACGATGTCGCTTCCCTCGAACAGACGCTCGATCTGTTCGCCTGTGGCGTCGACGATGTGGTTCGCAAGCCGGTTCATGTTCGCGAAATTCTCGCCCGCGCGCGCGCCATCCGTCGTCGCGTGGAAACGAAGAGCGGGCACGCCACCATCGGCGCCATGCGCATCTATTTCGATGGTCGCGATCCGGAGATCGACGGAGAGATCCTGCCGTTGCCGCGCCGCGAACGGCGCATTCTCGAATTTCTCGCAGCCCATCGCGGTCGCCGCGTCACCAAGAGCCAGATCTTCCATGCGATCTACGGCCTGTTCGACGAGGAGGTCGAGGAGAGCGTCGTGGAGAGCCACGTCAGCAAGCTGCGCAAGAAGCTGCGCTGTCGCGTGGGTTACGATCCGATCGATTCCAAGAGGTTCCTCGGTTACCGGCTGCTGGAGCCGCCGGTCGGAGAGCGCATGCGCGTGGAACCCTGCGTGCGCGCGCCTCTTGAGGCGGATCTCGCATTCGCCTGACCTGCCCAATCAACTGACCTTACGCGGAGCAAGCGATGTCGGTCTACAATGCCATGCGCACGAGCGTGTCCGGAATGGCCGCGCAGTCCAACCGTCTTTCGACCTATTCGGAGAACGTCGCCAACGTCGACACCGTCGGGTACAAGGCGGCGACCGCGCATTTCCAGACGCTGCTGATTTCGCAGACGTCGGACTCCTATACGTCCGGCGGCGTGGACACGCGCATCCGTTACGGCATCGACCAGCAGGGCGTGCTCAACAGCACGACCAGCGCCACCGACCTCGCCGTCAGCGGGCAGGGGTTCTTCGTCGTGTCGGACGCCAACGGCGCGCAGCATCTCACGCGCGCTGGCTCGTTCATTCCAGACGCGCAAGGCTATCTCGTCAATGTCGCCGGTTATCGATTGCAGGGCGTGGATATTTCGGCCGGTCCCGCGCCCATGTCCGCGACCGGGTTCGGCGGGCTGACAGACATCAAGGTGAACATGACCGGGTTGATCGCCACAGCGTCCAGCGCGGCCTCGTTTGCGGCCAACCTGCCGTCGACCGCGAGCGTGGTGGCGGCGGCCGATTTGCCGTCCGCCAACAACGCTAGCGCCGCGCCGACCGCGAAAGCCTCTCTGGTCGCTTACAACAATCTCGGCGAGGCGGTCACGCTCGACATTTTCATGACCAAGACGGCCGCCAACAGCTGGGAAGCGACCGTGTTCGACCACGCGACGGCCGGACCGCTCGGCGGCTTTCCCTATTCCGCCGGGCCGCTCGGCACGACAGCGCTTGCATTCGATGCGACGACAGGACGCCTGACCGCGCCTTCCTCGCTCAGCGTCTCCGTGCCCAACGGCGCGACGATTCCGATCGACTTCTCGAGCATGACGCAGCTCGGCGCTCCCTATTCGATCGCCAGTTCGTCGATCGACGGCAATGCGCCGTCGCGGTTTTCGTCTCTGCGGATCGACACAGACGGCGTGATTTCGGCGGTCTATCAGAACGGCAAGACGGTCGATCTCTACCAGGTTCAACTCGCGACCGTGCCGAGCGTCAACAACCTTCTGCCGCTTGCCGGCAACATCTACGACGTGAACGAACAGTCGGGCCAGGTGATTGTCGGCCAGCCGCGCACGGGCGCGTTCGGCGATGTCGTTTCCAATGCGCTCGAAAATTCCACGGTCGACATCGCTGCGGAATTGACCGGCATGATCGAAACCCAGCGGTCCTACACCGCCAATTCCAAGGCGTTCACGATCGCGTCGGACATGACGGACGTCATCGTCAATCTCAAAGTGTGACGGCGCCTGAGGGCGCCGGGCGGAGCATCGGATCATGAGTTTGCAGACCGCTCTGTATACCGCGAAATCGGCGCTGCTGACGACAGCGACGCAGACACAGGTGACGTCGCGCAACATCGCCGGAGCGAGCGATCCGAGCTACGCACGGCGCATAACCCTCGTCGAAACGCTGTACGACGGCGGCTCGCGTGTCGCCGGCATCCGGTCGGCCACGGATCTCGCGCTGCAGGAAGCCGACCTGGCCGCCACAGCGCAGGCCGGCGCCGAAAGCGCGCTCGCCGCAGCGTTCGACCGGATGCACGTCGTTGTCGGCGATCCGCAATCGGAGACGTCGCCTGCCGCACTCGTCAGCGCGTTGCAGGGCGCGCTCGTGCAGGCGACGGCGCAACCCTCCAATCCGCTGGGCGCGCAAGGCGCTGTCGGTGCGGCCGACACGCTTGCGCGCGCGCTCAATGCGGCGACCATCGCCACGCAGACGGCGCGCGCCGACGCCGATCGCCAGATCGGCGACCAGGTGGCGCGCATCAACGCGCTTCTCGCCGATTTCGACCGAGCGAACACGCAGGTGGTGCGCGCAAACGCGACCGGCGCGCCGGCCAACGACGCCCTCGACCGCCGCAACGCCATCCTGAAAGAGCTATCGGGCTATGTCGGCATTGCGACGCTGAACGGCAAGAACGGCGACATGTCGATTTACGCCGATGGCGGGGCGACGCTGTATCAGGGCGGACCGCGCAGCGTGACGATGGAGTCGACCGCGACCTTCGCCGCCGGCGTGAACGGCGCCGCCGTTTACATCGACGGCGTCGCCGTCACCGGCCCTACGGCCGGAATGGCTCTGCGCGCGGGTTCGCTCGCCGGGCTGGCGCGCGCGCGCGACGAGGCGGCGCCGGCCTTTCAATCGCAACTGGATGAAATCGCGCGCGGTCTTGTCGTCGCCTTTGCGGAATCCTCGCCCAGCGCGCCGGATCGCACGGGGTTGTTCGCATGGTCCGGCGGACCGTCGTTGCCGGCGGTCGGCGCCGCGACCGGCCTTGCCGGATCGATCCGCATCGATCCGGCGGTCGATCCGGCCGCGGGCGGGAACGCGCTGCTGCTGCGCGACGGCGGAATTGGCGGCGCGGCTTATATCGCCAACACGACGGGCGCCGCTGGCTATTCCGATCGTCTGAGCGCGCTGGCCCAATCGCTCGCCGCGCCGCAGACGTTCGACGCGAACGCCGGGCTCGGTTCCGTCGCCACGCTCGCCGAATACGCGGCGCAGTCGACCGGGTGGATCGAAGCGCGGCGACAGTCTGCGACGCAATCGAGCGTCCAGGCCCAGGCCCTTTCAGAACAGGCGGGCGCGGCTCTGTCGAACGCGGCGGGCGTCAATATCGACGATCAGATGGCGCAGATGCTGCAGCTGGAGCGGTCGTTTCAGGCGGCCGCCAAGCTGATCGCCACCATCGACCAGATGTACATGTCGTTCTTCGAGTCCGTGAGGTGACCATGAGCATCGTTTCAACCCTCAGCGCCAGCAACATGCTGCGCGCGGCGATGAGCCGCACGCAAACCGAACTCGCTCGCGCGCAGCAGGAGGCGGGCAGCGGACGCCTGGCGGACGCCGGACTGGCGCTGGGGGCGGGCGTTTCGCGCACGATCGATCTGCGCGCCATGATCGGCGTTCACGAGGGATATGCGCAGGCCAACGCCCTGACGGGCGACCGGCTGGACGCCTCGCAGAACGTGCTCGCGGCGCTCGCCGATCTCGGCGACAGGCTGCGCAACGACGTTCTGACGGCGTCGAACACAAGTGATGCGTCGGTCGCAACGGCGGCGGGCTATGCGCTGTCCAGCGCCGTCGGCGCGCTGAATACGCGTTTCGCCGGCGAATATCTTTTCGCGGGCGTCGATGTCGACAAGCAGCCGATCGCATCGCCCGCGCAGGGCGCGGCGGCAACCGAGGCCGCGTTCCTGGCGGCCTTCGGCGTCGCGCCGGGTTCGGCCGGAGCCGCTGCAATCTCGCCGGCCGCCATGCAGCAGTTTCTGGACACGCAGTTCTCGGCGCTGTTCTCGCCCACCGGCTGGAGCGCCAACTGGTCGCAAGCCTCCGATACGCCCATCGTCGCCGATGTCGCGCCAGGCCGGCGGCTCGACGCTTCGGCGACAGCCAACGAGCAGGGCGTGCGCAAACTGGTCGAAGCCGCCGCCATGCTCGCCCATATTGGCATCGACGCGCTCGGCGCCGGCACGCGGCGCGTCGTGCTCGACCAGGCGGCCCGCACGCTGGGCGGCGCGGCGACGGGCCTGACGCAAGTTCAGGCGCGCCTTGGAATCGTCCAGCGCGAGGCAACCTCCGCATCCGATGCTGTGAAGGCGCAGAAGGCATATCTGGAGACGCAAATCGGACAGATCGAAAACGTGGACCCGGCCGACGCCGCAACGCGCATTTCGCTTCTGACGACGCAACTCGAAACGACCTATTCGCTGACGGCCCGCGCCCGACAGATGAGCCTTCTGAACTATCTCTGAAAAAGGGCTTTCGATGTATCGCGAACGATATTCCGAGATTGCGGCGGACAATCAGACCGAGGCGCGTCAGCGCGAGTACGAGGCGCTCGACCGCGTGGTGACGATGCTGGAGAACGCGGCGGCAGCCGGCGCCGGCAGCGACGAATTGGAAAAGGCGCTCGGCCGCATGGAAGCCCTGTGGTCGATTTTTCTCGACGATCTGTGCGACCCCTTCAACGGGCTGCCCGAGGAGCTGCGCGGCCGACTGATCTCGATCGGTCTCTGGATCGTGCGGCGCGCATCCGAAATGCGCGTGGCGGGCGACGGCGATGTGAGCGGACTTGTCGCCATCAACGCGAGCGTCCGCGACGGGCTGCGGTGAACGCCGATGCGCATTTCGTTGCGAGCCGGCGAAAAGATCTATCTCAACGGGGCGGTGATCGCGGTGGACCGCAAGGTGTCGCTCGAACTTCTGAACGACGCGACCTTTCTGCTCGAAACGCATGTCATGCAGGCGCACGAGGCCACAACCCCGCTGCGGCAGTTGTACTTCGTGCTCCAACTCCTGCTGATGGACCCGGCCGGCGCCGAAACCACGCGCAGGGAAGCGCTTGCGATGTTCAGCAAGCTGGACGAGGCGTTCGACGATCTCTCGATCGTGGGGCGACTGCGCCGCGTGCGCCATGCGCTGGATCACGGAAAACTGTTCGAGGCGCTCAAGACATTGCGGGCGCTTTTTCCAGAAGAGGACGCCCTGATCGGCTCCGGGCCGAGGGACCGTAAGGAGAGGATGACCGCATGAGCGTGCAGGCAGTGGGCGCGACGGCCGCCACGGGCGCGACGGCGGGCGCCGCCAAGGGCGCAAGCGCGCTCGACTACAATGCGTTTCTCAAGCTCCTGATGGCGCAGATGAAGAACCAGGATCCGACGAACCCGACGGATTCCACGCAATGGGTCTCGCAACTGGCGACGTTCTCCAATGTCGAGCAATCCTTGCAGATGAATGCGAAGCTCGGACAAATTCTATCCGCGTCCTCGATGGCGGAAGCCGAGGCTTTGGTCGGGCGCACGCTGACATCGGCGGACGGCGCCGTTTCCGGCAAGGTGCTGTCGGTCGTGGTGACGAGCGAAGGCTCGCTCGCCAATCTCGACAACGGCAAGACGCTGGCGATCGGCGCCGGCGTGACGGTGTCGTGATCTCATGAACGAGGCGGATGCGCTGGAGCTGATGCGCGCCGGCATCTGGACGGTCATCGTCGGCTCCGGTCCGGCGGTCGCCGCCGCGATGATCGTCGGCATCGTCATTGCGCTGTTTCAGGCGCTGACGCAGATTCAGGAAGCGACGCTCACTTTCGTTCCGAAGATCGTGGCTGTGTTTCTGGCTTTGATGGCGGCGTCGCCGTTCATCGGCGCGCAGGTTTACGCCTTCAGCGAGCAGGTTTACGCGCGCATCGAAAGCGGTTTCTGATCGGATCAGCGCCGCTGAAATTTCTGCAGGCTGAGCAGCATGCCCGCATCCATGCCGATGGTCGAAGGCGAATCGAAATAACCTGACAAGGCTGTTGCGGGCGCCGACGAGGATGCGTTGCTCATATCCCACATCGCGGTGAAGCGGTCGATGAGGCGCGCTAGTTTCGCGGGATCCTGAAAATCTTTCGGATCGACGAATTTTTTCAACATCGCGGCCTGCGTGTCGATGGACTGCGCGGAGCTCTGGCTGGGAATGTTGAAGACGGTTCGCACGACCTTCAGGAGGGACTTGTCCGCCAGAACGCCATATGCGCTGGCGACGGTCGGCGCCTGGCGCTTGAAATAAAGAGCGAGGCGTACGCCTTCGTTTTGCGCGCCGGCGTCTTCTTCGATGGTCTGCTGGAGATATTTGTCTATGGCGAGCGAGGTCGCCGCGGGCGCGCTGGTGGCGTTGGCGCCCTTGCCGGCGAAGTCGAACGCTTTGGCGAAAGCCTTGAAGCGCGGGTCGGTCATCTTGTTGACGAGCGCTTTCGGATCGGCCGGGTATTCGGTCAACAGCTTGCGCACGAGCCCCTTGGACTGCGTCATCTCGCCAAGGCCGTAGGCCTTCATCGCGTAGGAGAAAAGGCGATAGTCGTTGACGAAGGCGTCCACCGTCTTCGCCTTGGAAATGTTCGCGCGATAATAGTTCGTGGCGAGCGCCACGGACGGTTGCTTGGCGACGATGTCCTTGCGCTTCTGCAGAGCGCCGGCGATGGCCCGATAGGCCGCGGCTGTCGTTTCCATGAATTCGTCCTATGAGACGCCGACACTCGCGCGCGCGGCTTGCGCGTGGCTTGCGCGTCGAAGGGCGCGCGCCAACTGCAAGGTTCGCACCATTTTCGTCAAATTTTATGCATGCATGCGCGAGCCAAAACGTTCCATGCCGCGTCATGCGCTGCGCTCACGCGTCGGCGCCGACAGCGACGGCGGTCTTTCCGATTTCGCCATACGGGGGGCGGGCGTGGCGCTTGCTTTCTGCGCCTGCGCATTCGCCTATGGCGAACTCGGTTCGAGCGGCGCGCCGAAGATCAACGGCATGGATCACCTGGCCCTGTTCGCACAGCCGCATCGTTTGCGCGACGACCGACTCCGCCAGGAGGCCGAACGACGTCCCGGCCTCGACTACGCGCCGACCGCGACCATCGGAAAGGACGCAGGCGGTCATTCCATCTGGCGCGTGGAGCGCGACCTTGTCGTGTTCCGCGGACCGGAGGGATTGTTCGCCGTGCATATCGGCGACGAAGCGCCAGGCCACGGCCGGCTCGTCTCGATCGATCGTCGCGACGGCGCCTGGCGGCCGACCTTTGCGAAGGCGCGCGGTCAGACTTCGAGGTAGAGGCGGCGCGCCTCCTCGTCCTGTTCCAGCGCGCGCATGGCTCCGGAGTAGCGGATCTCGCCTTTTTCCAGCACGTATACGCGGTCGGAGACGAGCGCGGCGAACGGAAGATTCTGCTCCGACAGCAAAATGGCGACGCCCGTCTTCTTCAGCGAGAGGATCATATCAGCCATCTGCTCGACGATGATCGGCGCCACGCCTTCGGACGGTTCGTCCAGCAGAATGGCGTAGGGATTGCCCATGAGCGTGCGCGCAACCGTCAGCATCTGCTGCTCGCCGCCGGACATGCGCCCGGCAGCGCGGTCGCCAGCCTCCGCCAGATTGGGAAAGAGCGCGAACAATCGGTCGGGCGTCCACGGCGTCATCGGGGCGCCATCGAGGCCGATGCGCGGCGGCTGGCGGCCGACTTCCAGATTTTCCATGACCGTCAGATCGGAGAAAATGCGTCGGTCCTCGGGCGCGTAACCTAGGCCCGCGCGCGCGATTTCGTGCGGCCTGGCGTGCGAAATGTCGCGGCCCCGGAACGTGATGCGCCCTTGGCGGCGATCGACGAGACCCATGATCGATTTCATGGTCGTCGATTTTCCGGCGCCGTTGCGGCCCATGAGCGCGACGACTTCGCCCGCGTTCAGCTCCAGGTCGAGACCGAACAGAATTTGCGCGGCGCCGTAGCGCGCCTCCAGGCCCCTGACGGACAGCAGCGGCTCGCTCATGCGCGCGCCCTTTCCACCGTCTTGCCAGAGCCGAAATAGACGGCGCGCACATTCGGATCGTTGCGGATGGCGTCCACATCGCCTTGTGCGATTAGTTTGCCGCGCGCGAGCACCACGAGCCGGTCGGCATAGCCGAACACGACATCCATGCTATGTTCGGTGAACAACACGCCGATGCCGCGTTCCACGACAAGCTTGCGCGTCAGCGCCATGAGTTCGTTGCGCTCTTTCGGCGCCATGCCGGCGGTCGGCTCGTCCATGAGCAGCAGTTTGGGTTCGTTGGCGAGCGCAATCGCCAGTTCCACGCGCTTGACGTCGCCATAGGCGAGCACCCCGCAGGGCCGGTCGGCCTGTTCCGCCATGCCGACCTGCGCCAGCAGAGCGAGCGCCTTCTCGCGTTCGAAGGCGGCCGCCCGCGACCACATGCGATAGAGACGGCCGGCATGGGAAATGAGCGCCATCTGCACGTTCTCCACGACCGTGAGCGAAGCAAACGTGGCGGCGATCTGGAACGTGCGGCCGACGCCGCGTTTCCATATCTCGCGCGGCGGCAGGCGCGAAATGTCGGCGTCGTGCAGGAGCACGCGGCCGGAATCGGCGGCGAGCTGGCCGTTGATCATGTTGAAACATGTGGTCTTGCCGGCGCCGTTCGGGCCGATCATGGCGAGCAACTCGCCTGGCGCGAGGGAAAAACTCACGTCGTCGACCGCGCGCACGCCGCCGAAACTCTTGCACAGCCGGTCGACGACGAGCAGGCTCATGTCTGTTGGCTCCCCTTGCCGAGCCGTTTGCGCACAGCGCCGACGATGCCGTCGGGGAACGCCAGCACCAGCACGAGGATGAGCAGGCCGAGCATGGCGCGCCAGTATTCGATGTGGCGTGCGATGGAATCCTGCAGGAACAGGAACGCAGCAGCCCCGACAATCGGTCCGCTCAACGTCTCCACGCCGCCGAGCAGAACCATCACCAGTCCGTCGATGGAGCGGCCGACGCTGATGGTTTCCGGCGAGATCGATCCTTTCGAGAATGCGAACAGGCCGCCGGCGAGACCGCACACCGCGCCGGCGACGATGAAGGCGATCCATTGAATGCGCTGCACGTCGATTCCGATGGCGTCGCTGCGAAGCACCGAGTCACGGGTGGCGCGCAAGGCATAGCCGAAAGGGGAGAACAGAATGCGCCGCAACAGCAGCACGCCCGCCACGCAACAGGCGAGCGCGAGGTAGTAGTACGTCTGTTTGGCGGCCAGCCATGGCGCCGGCCAAACGCCGATGACGCCGTTGGAGCCGCCCGTCACCTCGTCCCACTGGAAGACCACGGACCACACGATCTGGCCGAACGCCAGCGTCAGCATGGCGAAATAGACGCCGCTCAGCCTTACGCAGAACCAGCCGAACACGAAGGCGCCGAGCGCGCCGCCGAGGATCGACATCACGAGCGCCAGCTCCATCGGCAGGCCCGCGCTCTTGAGAAGCAAGCCGGATGCATAGGCGCCGAGCCCGAAATAGGCCGCGTGGCCGAACGAATGCATGCCGCCCGGCCCCATGACGAAATGCAACGAGACGGCGAACAAAACGCCGATGAATATGTCGATGGACAGCACGAGCGCGTAGGAACCGACGCCCACGATCAGCGGCAGGGCGGCCAGCGCGCCGAGCGTGGCGAAGCCGATGATCCGCGTCGTCGCATCGGCGGGGGCGAGCGGGGTTTCGGGCGGCGCGCCTGTGCGCACGGCGGCCTGCGGCTTGCCCATCAGGCCCCACGGACGGACCACGAGCACGATCGCCATCACCAGAAATTCGGCGACGAGCGTGAACTTCGGGAACGAGATGGTTCCGCCCCACGGCAGGCTCCACGTGCCAAGCGCGATGCACAGCGCCTTGATCTCCGCGATCAGCAACGCGGCGACGAAGGCGCCGGGCAGGCTGCCCATGCCACCGACCACAACGACCACGAACGCGTCGCCGATGGCGGCCAGATCGAGCCCCGCGCTCGCCGGCTCGCGCGGCAGTTGCAGGGCGCCGCCGAGGCCCGCGAGCGCCGCGCCGAGCGCGAAGACCGAAGTGAATAGCAACGACTGGTTGACGCCGAGCGCGCCCACCATCTCGCGGTCCTGCGTGGCCGCGCGCACGAGCGCGCCCCAGCGCGTGCGCCTGAGCAACAGCCACACCAGCGCCAGCACGAGCGGGCCGATGACGATGAGCGCGAGATCGTATTGCGGAAAGCGGCGGCCGAGGATTTCGACCGAGCCCGACAGGCCCGGCGCGCGCGGGCCAAGCAGATCTTCCGAGCCCCAAACGCCGAGAACGGCGTCGCGCACGACGAGCGTGAGCGCGAATGTGGCCAGTAGTTGAAACAGTTCGGGCGCGCGGTAGATGCGGCGCAGCAGCAGCATTTCAATCGCCGCGCCGATGGCGCCGACGGCGAGCGCGCTCAGGCCCATCGCCGCCCAGAAGCCGAGCGCGCCGCTCATGCGTTCGGTGAGCGACCATGCGATATAGGCGCCCAGCATGAACAGCGAGCCGTGCGCGAAATTGACGATGCGCGTGACGCCGAAAATGAGCGACAGGCCGGAGGCGAGCAGGAACAGCGTAGAGGCGCTCGCAAGCCCGTTGAGCATTTGAACAAGGATGCCGGACAGGCTCATCGGCTGGGCGTGCTCGCGAGGATGGGCCGCCGCGGACGGCGGCCCCGTAAACTCAATCGGCGGGGCGAAGTTTCTTCACGTCTTCGTCGCTCGGCTGAAAGTCGGCGCCGTCGCGATAGACGAAATCGACCATCACGCCCTTGCCGTCCTTCACCGCGGTCCTGCCGACATAGGCGCCCATGGTCGACTGGTTGTCCTGCGGGCGGAACTTCACCTTGCCGATCGGCGAGTCGAACTCCAGCCCCTTGAACGCGGCCACCACCTTGTCCGTGTCCGTCGCGCCGGCCTTCTTCAATCCGGCGACGATCGCCTGAATGGTCGAATAGCCGACGATGGAGCCGAGGCGCGGATAGTCGCTGTATTTCTTCTGGTAGGCGTCGAGGAACGCCTTGTGCGCGGGCGTATCGATCGCATACCAGGGATAGCCGGTGACGATCCAGCCCGTCGGCGCCTCGTCCTTGAGGGGATCGAGATATTCCGGTTCGCCGGTCAGCAGGCTGACGACGGAAACATCCTTGAACAGGCCGCGCGTATTGCCCTCGCGCACGAATTTCGCGAGATCGGCGGCGAACAGCACGTTGAAGATGGCGTCCGGTTTGGCGTCGCCCAGCGCCTGCGCGACCGCGCCGGCGTCGATCTTGCCGAGCGGGGTCGCCTGATCGGACACGAACTCGACGTCCGGCTGCGCGGCTTTCAGCAGCGCCTTGAAGGTCGCGACAGCCGACTGGCCGTATTCGTAGTTGGGATAGACGAAGGCCCAGCGCTTCTTCTTCAGTTTGGCGGCTTCCGGCGCGAGCATCGCGGCCTGCATGTAAGTGGAGGGCCGCAGGCGATACGTGTAGCGGTTGCCGCCTTCCCAGACGATCTTGTTCGTCAGCGGCTCGGAGGCGAGATAGAAGGTCTTTCGCTGTTTTGCGAAATCCGCGAGCGCGACGCCGATGTTGGACAGGAAGCCGCCGGCCAGAAGATCGACCTTCTCGGCGGAGACGAGTTCTTCGGCCATGCGCACCGCATCGCCGGGATTGGCGTTGTCGTCGCGCAGCACGACCTCGATCCTGCGGCCGTTGACGCCGCCGGCGGCGTTGGCCTGTTCGACGGCCAGTTCCATGCCCTTCCGGTAGGGATCGAGAAAGGCCGCCTGCGCCTTGTAGCTGTTGATCTCGCCGATGCGGATCGGCGCCTGGGCGAAGGCGGGCGCGGCGAGCGCGAGACCCAGCGCCAGCGCCAAAGCGCGTTTTGTTCCCTTCATGCATTCCTCCTGTCGCAACGGCGCAGCCAGCGATGCGCCGGCGTCGAAACGCGGCGCATTTGGACATTGCGCGGCGGACTTCGTCAACGCGCGGCGCAGGCCGCCCGTCGCCGGGCGCGCTTGACGGGGCCGCACGGCCGAATGATTATTTGCATACTAACAATGAGCCTGTCGCCTGGCGACAGGCGCGGCGCTCTCGGACGAGGCTCCGAACGCGCGATGGAGGGGCGCATGTCGCAGGAGCGCGCCGGTCCCGACCCCGCCAACGACGTCGCGCACGCGGCCGCCGAGGCGCCCGACGACAAGATCCGCTGCGACGCCTGTCCCGTCATGTGCTACATCAAGCCCGGCATGCTCGGCGCCTGCGACCGCTACGGCAATCGCGGGGGCGCGCTCGTGCGGATCGACCCGCACGTGCTGCTCGAACGCACACTGGAGGATGGCGGCGCCGTCACGCCATTCCTGCCCAGGGACGGCGCTTGGGACGGCCAGATCATCGGTGCGGGCGAGACGTTCGTGACCGCGGTGGGCGCCGGCACCACCTATCCCGACTACAAGCCCGCCCCGTTCATCGTCGCCGCGCGTATCGAGGGCGTGGACATGGTGACGGTCGTCACCGAGGGCATCTACTCCTACTGCGGCGTGAAGGTGAAGATCGATACCGACCGCCACATCGGCCCCGAGCGCAATCTGGTGCGTGTGGACGGCGAGCCGGTCGGCCATGTGACGACCGGCGAATACGGCTCGCAGATGCTGTCGCTCGGCGGCGTGAACCATCTCACCCACGGCGGCAAGAAAGAAGGCCGCGTGACCTGCCAGACGCTGATGGATCTTTCCAACGGCAAAGCGGTCGAACTGACGGTCGACGATGGCGCGACGATCGTCGTGCAGGCCGGCGCCGCGCCCATCGTCAACGGCGTGCGCGAGGAGCGGATGCGCGTCGGCTGCGGCTCCGCCACCATCGGCATGTTCGCAAAGCAATGGTTCGGCAAGGTGGACGAGGTGGTGGTTGTGGACGACCACATCACCGGCGTCCTGTCCGAACATCAGGCGGGCAAGCTGATCGGCGTGGCCGACACGGGCGTCAGGATGAAGGGCCGGCGCTCGACGCCGGGCCGGTATTTCCATGTCGCCGAGCCCGGCAGCGGCTGGGGCGGCACGAATGTCGAAGACCCGCTGGACATCGTCGCCGGGTTCGATGCGCGCAGGGGCGCGCGACCGGGGCTGACCCTGCTGATGGTTTCAACGACCGGCGAACAGCATGCTTTCTATGTGCTCGACGAGACGTTGCGGCCGGTCCGGCGCGACCTGCCGGAAAATCTGCGGGAGTCGGTGGAGCGCATTCAGGAGAACTGCGAACCGGCGTTGTGCACGGTGCTGTTCATGGGCGGCGCCGGCGGCTCGCTGCGCGCCGGCGTCACCGAAAACCCGGTGCGGCTGACGCGTTCGGTCAAACAGGCGCTCACGCGCGTGACCGCCGGCGGGGCGCCGGTCTATGTGTGGCCGGGCGGGGGCATCACGTTCATGGTGGACGTCACTCTGCTGCCGGCCAATTCCTTCGGCTACGTGCCGACGCCCGCGCTCGTCGCGCCGATCGAGTTCACGATGCGGCTCGACGACTACGCCGCTCTCGGCGGCCATGTCGACCACGTGCGCCGGCTCGACGAGGTTCTCGCCGAACAGGGCAAGAAGCGCGAGCGCTTCCTCCGTCACCAGCCCTGGCCGTTGCAGCCGCCGGAGCGCGCGCGATGAACGCGCGCATGCAGGCGCTTGTTCTGGCGGACGGACGCCTGCATCTCAACGACGGGCCGATCGATCTGATCATCGGCGCGCAGGGCGATTACGAGCGCGCCTACCGCGCTGCGATCCGGCGCTTCTCCAGCCTTCTCGACGAACTCTGCGCGGAACTGCCGCTGCTGCGCACGGCCAGCGCGCCGGCCGGCGCGCGTCCGCACGGGGCGACCGCGCGGCGGATGGATGCGGCCGTGCGCCCGCACGGCGCGCGCGTCTTCATCACGCCGATGGCGGCGGTCGCGGGTGCGGTCGCCGACGAGGTGCTGGCTGCGATGACGGGCGCGGCTGAACTGTCCCGCGCGTTTGTCAACAATGGCGGCGATATCGCGCTGCATCTGACCGACGACGCCGCGTTCACCATCGGCATGGTGGAACTGCCCGGGACACCGAACCTGTTCGGCGCGACGCGGATCGCATCCGGCGATCCCGTGCGCGGCGTCGCCACCAGCGGCTGGCGCGGACGCAGCTTCTCGCTGGGCGTCGCCGATTCGGTCACCGTTCTCGCGCACGGCGCGGCGACGGCCGACGCCTGCGCGACGCTCGTCGCCAATGCGGTCGATCTGCCGGGCCATCCGGCGATCAGCCGCGCGCCGGCCTGCGATTTCGATCCGCAGAGCGATCTGGGACGACGACTGGTGACGCGCGCGGTGGGGCCGCTGGCGGCGCGGGAGGTCGACGCCGCGCTCGAACCGGGCGTGGCGGAAGCGCGCCGCCTGATGGCGGACGGCGTTATATTCGCCGCCGCGCTGCGGTTGCAGGGGGCGACGCGCGTGGTGGGCGCGCATCGCTTCGGCGCAAGACCGAGCGCGCTGGCGCAGGACAGCGGAAGCGGCCAGGAGAGGATCGCCCATGGATGAAATCGACATTCGCAAACAGATCGTCTCGGTGGAGGACATTTTCCACGAACGCGGGCCGCGCGCGCATCCGCCGCATCGGCGCGCCTCCATCGCGACGGTCATCCGCAATCCCTTCGCCGGCCGCTACGAGGCGCACATCGAAGGGTTCATGAAGAGCCTGGAGCCGCTCGGCGTCGACATGGCGAAGAAGCTCGTGGCCGCGCTCGGCGGCGACCCGAAGAAGATCGAGGGCTACGGCAAGGGGGCGATCGTCGGCGAGGCGGGAGAACTCGAACACGGCGCGCTGTGGCACGTGCCGGGCGGTTACGCCATGCGCGCGGCGCTCGGCGAAGCGAAGGCGATCGTGCCTTCGACCAAGAAGGTCGGCGGCCTGGGCGCGCGGCTCGACGTGCCGATCACGCACATCAATGCATCTTACGTGCGCAGCCATTTCGACGCGATGGAGGTGAGCGTAGCGGATGCGCCGCGCGCCGACGAGATCGTGCTCGTGCTCGTCATGACGACCGGCGCGCGCGTGCATGCGCGTGTCGGCGGGCTCGCGGCGAAGGACATCAAGGGCGAGGACGGATTGAGATGAAGGCCGACATTCGCAAGATCGCCGTTTTCCTGGAGGAGACGCATACGGAAATGGACCGCGCGGTGAGCCCGCCGACGCGGCGCGCGGCGGCCGCCGCCGTCATCCGCAATCCGTTTGCCGGCGAATATCGCGAGGACCTGAGCCTGCTGATGGATATCGGCGAGGAACTGGGCGCCTTGTTGACGGAGAAGGCGGTCGCCGCGCTCGGCGTGCCCGGCGCCTCGGTCGAGAGCTACGGCAAGGCCGCAGCCGTCGGCGAGAACGGCGAACTGGAGCACGCGGCCGCGATTCTGCATCCCAAGCTCGGCGCGCCGGTGCGCAAGGCGCTCGGCAAGGGCGCGGCGCTCATTCCTTCGTCCAAGAAACGCGGCGGGCCGGGCGTCGCCCTCGACATTCCGCTCGGCCACAAGGATGCGGCGTTCGTGCGCTCGCATTTCGACGGAATGGAGATCCGCATCGTCGATGCGCCGCGCGCCAACGAAATTCTCGTGGCGGTGGCGGTGACCGATTCCGGCCGGCCGCTGCCGCGCGTCGGCGGATTGAAAAAAGACGAGATCAAGGGCGAGGACGGACTGCGCTAACCTCGGGTCTTCAACGCCGCCCGCAAGCGGTCGGGCGTCGCCGGCGCGCGCGTGACGGCCACGCCGGCGGCGTGGCGGATGGCGTTGAAGATGGCGGGGGCGGTCGGAATCAGCGCCTGTTCGCCGACGCCCTTGGCCCCGAACGGACCTACGGACGCGGGCTGTTCGACGAGAATGCACTCGATCGGCGGCAGATCGCCGATGGTGGGAATGAGATAATCGTGCAGGTTCTCGCCGCGGCCGGGGTGAAACTCCTCCATCAGCGCGAGGCCCAGTCCCTGCGCGACGCCACCCTCTATCTGGCCTTCGAGCAGCGTGGGATTGATCGCGCGCCCCACATCGTGCACGGCCACGATCCGCAGCACTTTCACGACGCCAAGCTCGATGTCGACCTCCACCTCCGCCATATGCGCGCCGAAGCCGTAGACCGCGTAGGGGTCGCCCTGGCCGTCGGCGTCGAGCGGCGTGGTTGGGGGATCGAATGTTTCTTCGGCCGAAACGGCATAACCGAACGCGTCAGGCGGAAGGTCGCGCAACGCGAGCGTGCGGCGCACGTCGCCCTCGACAATCTCGACGGCGCCGTCGACGAAGCGCAGCGCGGCGTCGTCGTCGGCGTTGGCGTGGCGCAGGATGCCGGCGCGCAGGGCGCGCGCGGCCTGCAACGCCGCGCGGCCGGTGACGAAGGTCTGGCGCGAGGCGGACGTCTTGCCGCAATCGGGCGTGAGATCAGTATCCGCGCTCACGAGGTCGATGCGCGACAACGGCGCGCCGAGCGCCTCGGCCGCGATCTGCGGGATGATGGTGTTCGACCCCTGTCCGATATCGACGGCGCCCTGATGCAGCGCGATGCGTCCGTCGGCTTTGATGCCGATGCGGATGGTGGATGGGTTGGACAAAGACGTGTTGCCGCAGCCGTACCACATGCCCGCCATGCCGACGCCGCGCCGCAACGGTCCGCGCGCATTCGCGTTGAAGCTTTCCGCCTGCGCCCGCGCCGCGCGCCATGCCGGACGCAGCGCCTCAAGACATTCGCGGAAGGCGACGCCGTCGCCGAGCGTCTGGCCCGTGACGGTCGGCGTTGCGCCATCGAGCGCGTTGCGCAGACGCAGTTCGAGCGGATCGAGGCCGAGCCTGTCGGCGAGCGCGTCGAGCAACTGCTCCTGCGCCACCGCCATTTGCGGCACGCCGAAGCCGCGAAACGCGCCCGCCGGCGCGCAGTGCGTGTGGATGGCGCGCGTGAGCGCGCGATAATGCGGCACGACATAGGGGCCGGACGCATGAACGGGCACACGGTTGGCGACGGTCGGTCCCCAGCTCGCATAGGCTCCGGTGTTGAAATCGCCGGCAAAATCGATCGCGAGGATACGTCCGTCTTTCGTCGCGCCGATGCGCGAACGGATGCGCGCGGGATGTCGCTTTGTGGTGGTCGCAATCGACTCCGGCCGCGAATAGACCATCGCCGCCGGCCGTCCGAATTTCCATGCGGCGAGCGCGATATAGGGCTGGACCGACAGGTCGAGCTTCGAGCCGAAGCCGCCGCCCACTGCGGTGGGGACGATGCGCACCTGTTCGGGCTCCAGGCCCAGAATAGCGGCGACGTCGTCGCGGTCCATGTAGGGCGCCTGCGTGCAGGCCGTCACTTCCATGCGCCTTCCCGCGCGCCGGGCGAAACCGGCTTCCGGCTCGATATAGGCGTGTTCGACAAAACCCGTTTCGAACACGCCTTCGACGATCGCGTCCGAGTCGATGAAGCCGCGTTCCACGTCGCCGCGCGCGACGCGCCCGCCCACCAGGATGTTGCGCGGCCGGTTTGGGTGAAGTTGCGGGGCGCCGTCGGCCAGCGCCTCTTCGGGCGCAAGCACGGCCGGCAGCGGCGTCCAGCGCACGGGAAATTCGGTCAGGTCGAGCGCGGCGACAGCCTCGCGTTCGCCGACGACGGCGGCGACCGCTTCGCCCCTGAACCGCGTTTCGTGCGTGGCGAACACGGGCTGGTCCGCGAAATGCGGAATGACGCCATGCAGGTTGCGGCCGGGAATGTCGGCGGCCGTGAGAACGCCGGCCAATCCGGGATGCGCGCGCAGATATGCCTGCATATCGCCGATCTCGAACCGCGCG
This sequence comes from uncultured Methylocystaceae bacterium, assembly GCA_937870755.1. Classification (GTDB taxonomy): domain Bacteria; phylum Pseudomonadota; class Alphaproteobacteria; order Rhizobiales; family Beijerinckiaceae; genus JAJXWB01. Next base: position 125,931 of record CALMZV010000027.1, on the reverse strand, counting down.
CGATGATGTGGCGCCCGGATCGCACGCACGAACAGGGCGTCGGCGGGAATGGCGTCCGCGCCGAAAGCGTCGCGGCCTTCGATTTTCGCGCGCCCGTCGCGCCGCGCCACGCGCGCGCCGACCGCGCCCTCGGTCAGAGGCGCGGGCGCAGCGCCGTGCGCAGCGCGGGCGACTGCCGAAACGATCTTGCGATAACCGGTGCAGCGACACAAAACGCCGCCGAGCGCTTCGGCGATGTCGGATTCGGTCGGCGCCGGCTCCGCATCGAGCAAGGCCGCCGCGCTCACGAGCATGCCCGGCGTGCAGGCGCCGCACTGCGCCGCGCCTTCGTCGTGGAAAGCGGCCTGCAACCGACCGCCGCTCCGCGTGCAGGCGCCGAGCCCCTCCACGGTGACGATGGCGCTGTTTTCAACCTGGCCGACGGCCGTCAGACACGCGCAGACGGGTTCGCCGTCGACCAGCACCGTGCAGGCGCCGCAGTCGCCGGCGTCGCAGCCGATCTTCGTTCCCGTCAGCCCCAGCGCATTGCGCAACACGTCCGACAGACGCGCGCCGCCCTCGACCGCGACCTGGCGCGCGGCGCCGTTGACGGTGAGGGAAATCGCGCGCGCGCTCATGCGCGGCTCGCGGCCTCGGCCAGAGCGCGCGCCACGCAGGCGCGGGCGGCCTCCCGCCGGTAGGCGGCTGTCGCGCGCACATCGTCGATCGGCGCCAGCGTCGCAAAATGGCCGTCCTCGAACAGCGCGCCGAAATCCGCATCGAGCGCGGCGCCGACAAGCTTGCGTTCGAGCGCGCGCAGGCGTTGCGCGACCGCCGAAGCCGCGCCAACAGCGATGCGCGCGGTTCGTATGCGGCGGGCGTCGTCGGCCTCCACGAGCGCGGCGACCATGACGATCGAAATGACGAGATAGCGCCGCGCGCCAATTTTCAGAAACGCAGAACCGGCGCGTTCGAATGCACGCGGAACGAGGATTGCGGTCATGATCTCGCCGGGGCCGCGCGCGGTGCGGCGGTTGCCGAGAAGAAAGTCTGCAAGCGGCATCGAGCGCACGCCTGAGGTCGACGCAATCTCCACGCGGGAGTCGAGCGCAAGCAGCGGCGGCGCGCCATCTGCTGCGGGCGAGGCGTTGCAGAGATTGCCGCCGAGCGTGGCGCGATTTTGAATCTGCCGCGCGCCGATTTCGCGTGCGGCCTGTTGCAGCATGCGCAGGGCGGGCGGCAAGTCGGCGCGCGCAATTTCGCTCCAGCGCGTGGCTGCGCCAATGCGTATGTGCTGCGCCTCGCAACTCACGCCGCGCAGTTCCGGCAGAGCCGACAGATCGACGAACGCGCGCGGGGAAGGCCGGTCGACGAGCGCGGGAAATATATCGGTGCCGCCGGCGATGGCGCGCACGCCGTCTTCGGCCAGATGCGCCAGCGCCTCGTTCAGGGCGCGCGGTCGATGCAACAGAGCCATGCGCGTCGTTCCGGCCGGCCTCGCGCGGTCGGCGGACGCACGCGATTTGTTCGTATACAAATAGTCGGCGCGCGGCGCCCGCTTGTCAAGAATCGCGCGCGGGCCGACGATGGCGGCAGGAAGCGCGGAATGAACAAGGCCCGACACCTCACAGTCGCAACGCAGCAGGGCGATTATGCGCTCGAGCGTCAGGTCGGCTTTCTGCTGCGCGAGGCGACGCAGCGCCACACCGCGATCTTCGCGCGCCTGATGCCGGACGAGGTGACCCCCACGCAATGGGCGGCGCTCGCGCGGCTGTCGGAACTGGGCCCCTGTTCGCAAAACCTGCTCGGGCGCCGCACGGCGATGGACGCGGCCACCATCAAGGGCGTGGTCGACCGGCTGATCGCGCGCGGCCTGGCGCAAGCGCGGCCGGATGCGCGTGATCAACGCCGCCGCGCCATCGCGCTGACGGAGGCGGGCGACGCCTTCGTCGGGCAGGCGCTCGCGCGCGCGCGCCAGATCACCGAGGAAACGTTGCAGCCACTGGACGCCGCCGAGCGCGCGCAACTGCTGCGGCTGCTGGCGAAGATCAAATAGTCAGCGCGCGACGATCTCGGGAATGCGCGTCGCCGGCGGCGTGTTGCGGCTGCGCCCGGCGGTTACGCGCCCGTCGATCACCACCATGCCGACGCCGGGCAGATCGCCGAGCCGCACGCTCTCCAGCAATGAATTCGCCGGCGAGTGCTGCGCCTTGTCCATCAGCACAAAATCGGCCGTGCGCCCGACCTCGATCAATCCGCAATCGAGATTGCGCATGCGCGCCGTGTTGCCCGTTGCGAAACAGAAGGCGATTTCGGCTGGCACGTCGCCGAGCGAGGAGAGCATCGACACCATGCGCAATATGCCGAGCGGTTGCACGCCGGAGCCGGCCGGTCCGTCCGTGCCGAGTATCACGCGATGCAGCTCGTTCATCTCGCGCGCGGTGCGCAGCGTGTAGAGGGCGGAGCGTTCGTTGCCGTTGTGGACCAGCTCCAGTCCGCGCTTGCAGCCTTCGCAGATGCAGCGGATCTGATCGTCGGGCAGCGCGGTATGGCCGCCGTTGATGTGGCCGACGACGTCCGCATCGCATTCGAGCACGACGTCCTTGTCGATCAGGCCCGAACCGGGAATGGAGGGCCCGCCGGTGTGGATGGTGCTCTGGATGCCGTATTTGCGGGCCCACTCCACCATCCTGCGGCCCGTCGGTCCGTCCTTCACGCCGCCAAGGCCGATTTCGCCGAGCAGCCTGACGCCGGCCGAGGCGAGTTCGGCGAAATCGCTTTCCTCCATCCCGTGTTCGATGACGGGCGCGCCGGCGTGCAGTTTCACGCCGCCGGGGTGAAAGTTCGCGTACATGCGCTGGGCGGAGATGGCGAGCGCCTTCAGTCCCACGATGTCGCGCGCGCGGCCGGGCGTGTGCACCTCGCCGGCCGAGATCATGGTCGTCACGCCGCCGTGCATGGAACTGTCGATCCAGTTGAGCTGGCTCTGGCGGGGCGTCCAGTCGCCTGCGACAGGATGCACGTGGCTGTCGATCAGGCCCGGCGCCAGCGCGGCGCCGTTGGCGTCGACGACGGTCGTTGCGCCTTGCGTATCGAGGTCCTTCAGTCGGCCGACGCCGACGATCCTGCCGTCGACCGCGACGATCGCATCGGCATCGAGGATCGGCTGCTCGAGCGCGCCCGACAGCATGAGGCCGATGTTGCGAATAACCAGTTTGCCGGCTGCGTCCGCCGCCTGATCGTGCGCCATCGCGCGGTCTCCATCGACAGTCGTTTCGCGGAAGTCTGCACGTTTCCGCGCACGCTTGCTACCCCTCGCGCGCCATGCGCCTGCGCCACAGCACGAGGCCGAGGTTCCAGCCGACCGAAACGGCGAGCGCCAGCGACAGCGATGCGACGGCGCCGAGCGGGACGACCGTCAAATGCAACATGGCGGTCGCCGCGCCGAAACCGACGAGGCCGACGAGCGCATGCGAAAGCACGGCGGCTGCGCCGCCGCCGCCGATGCGCGGCTGGAGAATGAGGCCGAGCGAGACCATCACCACCGGCGCATAGGCCGCCACGCCCGCCGCCTGCGGGCCGAAGGCGCGCCCGAGCATGACGACCGCGCCAACGAGCGCTGCGACCAGCAGCGCGCGGAACGGCACGTCCCACCAGCGGCCGCGCGGCGGCGGCGGCACGGCGCGCGCGCGAAAGGGCCGCGTGGCGAGGAAGGAAATGGCGAACGCGCCGACGTTGAACGCGAGTGCGCCGGCGAATGTCCAGTCGACGTTCACGATGAGCGCGGCCGCGCCGGTCCACAGCACGAGCGGCGCGCCGACCGAAACGGCCAGGCCGCAGCGCTGTGCGAGCCGTGTGTAGAGGGCGATATAGAGAAAGATGGCGGCGTTGGCGGCCAAACTCGCCACGCTGCCTTTCTCGACAAAGGCCGCGCCGTGTTCGGCCGCGAGGAAAATGTAGGCGGGGCCGGCCGAGACCGGCAGCGTCGCCACCATCGCGCCGAGAAACGGGCCGGCGCGCTCGACGAATTTGGAGGCCGCCACCACGGTCGCAGCCGTGATCGCCATTTTCAGGCCGAGCAGAAGCCAGAATGAATCCAAGTGCAGCCCCGCGCCGCCGCCCGGCGCGCGGCCGGTCGTGGCGGTTATGGAAGGCGGGGTCGCGCGAGGCAAGGTCCTGGCGCGCGCATGCGGCGCGGCGCCCCCAAGGTTCTGGCGCGCGCATGCGGCGCGGCGCCCCCAAGGTCCTGGCGCGCGCATGCGGCGCGGCGCCCCCCTGCACCCGCGCGCGAGAATGGTTTAGATGACGGACGCGCGCCATCGCGTGTTGCAGCCGGGAGATCGTCATGAGCGCGCAAGACCCTGTCGTCATCGTGGGCGCGGGACACGCGGGCGTGAACGCCGCCGCCTTTCTGCGCGAGGACGGATACGAGGGGCGCATCGTTCTCGTTTCGGCCGAAGCCGCCGCGCCCTATCAGCGCCCGCCGCTCTCGAAGGCCTATCTCAAAGGGGAGGCGACGGCGGAGTCGCTCATTTTGCGCGGGCCGGCTTTTTACAAGGACCAGCGGGTCGAACTCTTGTCAGGCGAGAAAGTCGCGACGCTCGACCGCGCCGCGCGGCGCGTGGCGCTCGAATCCGGGTCGAGCCTGACCTATTCGCACCTCGTTCTGGCGATGGGCGCGATGGCGCGGCCGGCGTCGTTCTCGGGCTCGGAACTCGGCGGCGTGCTGACGCTGCGCGATCTGGCCGACGCGCAGGCGCTCAAGCCGCGCATGGAGGCGGCGAAACAGATCGTCGTCATCGGCGCCGGCTTCATCGGTCTGGAATTCGCCGCGACCGCGCGCGCGAAAGGCGCCGAGGTGGACGTGGTGGAGTTCACGCCGCGCGTGATGGGTCGAGCCGTGTCCGCGCCGATTTCGGATTTCTACGCTGCGCGCCATCTGGCGAGCGGCGTCCGGCTGCATCTGGGCGTCGGCGTGGCGGCCATCGAGGGCGCCGACGGTCGCGTCAACGCCGTTGCGCTCGCCGACGGGCGCAGGCTGCCGGCCGATCTGGTGCTGGTCGGCATCGGCATCCTGCCGAAGCAGCGGCTGGCTTCGCAGGGCGGGCTGGCGGTGGCCAACGGCGTTCTCACCGATGCGGCGATGACGACCTCGGACGAGAACATATCCGCCATCGGCGATCTGACGATGCATCCCAATGCGTTCGCCGGCCGGCGCATTCGTCTGGAAAGCGTGCAGAACGCGCTCGACCAGGCGCGCGTGGTGGCGAAGAAGCTGACCGGCAAGCCGGCGCATTACGACGCCGTGCCGTGGTTCTGGTCGGATCAGGGACCGCTCAAACTGCAGATCGCGGGGCTTGCGGACGGCTGCGACGCGTTCGTTACGCGCGGCGATCCGGAGGGGGGCGCGTTCTCGGTGTTCTGTTTCGCGGCCGGTCGGCTGCGCTGCGTGGAAAGCGTCAACAGGCCGGCCGATCACATGGTGGCGCGACGGCTGCTGGCGGCGGACCAGCCGAACCTTTCGCCGCAGGAGGCCGCGGATCCGTCGTTCGACCTCAAGGCGCGCGCGATGGGGAAATGATCGCTTGCCTGTTTACTTGCCCGTGTAGCGCACGCGCCAGATGGCGTCCCCGCCGTCGTCGCTGAAATAGAGCGCGCCATCCGGTCCGACCGCGACCGAGACGGGCCGGCCCCATACGGCGGAATCGCTCGCCACGAACCCTGTGACGAAATCCTCGTAGACGCCGGTCGGCCTGCCGTTCTCGAACAGCGCGCGCACGATCTTGTAGCCGGTGCGTTTGGCCCGGTTCCAGGAGCCGTGCAGCGCGATGAAGGCGTGCCCGCGATATTCGGGCGGAAACTGCTGCGCCTCGTAAAACGCGAGGCCGAGCGGCGCGGAATGCGGCTGGATCAGCACGTCGGGCGTTCTTGCCTCGCCCGCAAGGTCGCGGCGCGCGCCCTTGTGGCGCGGGTCGCCGTTGGCGCCGATGTAGAACCACGGCCATCCGTAGAACGCGCCGGGCGCGACGCGCGTGGCGTAATCGGGCGGCAGGTCGTCGCCCATCTGGTCGCGCTCGTTGACGACGCACCACAGGTCGTCGCGAGCAGGGGCGAGCGCCATCGCCACGCAGTTGCGCAATCCGTTGGCGAACGGCCTGCGCACGCGCCCGTCCGGCGCAAAGGCGAAAACGGAAGCGCGGCCCAGTTCATTGCCCCAGCTTGCGCCGCGCCCGTGTTCGCGCTCGTGGGCCGCAAGGTCGGCGGGCGCGGGCCCCATGTCGGTCCCCGCGTTCGAGAGCGAGCCGACCGACACGTAGAGCGTCGCGCCATCGCGCGAGAAGACGAGATCGCGCGTCCAGTGGCCGCCGCCGGGCATCTTGTCGAACAGCGTTTCCGGCGCGCCGAGCGGCGCGCCCGCCGGCGCATAGGGATAACGCAGAATGCGCGTCGCGGTCGCGACATAGAGAAAGTTCGCGGACGGCGGAAAGGCGAGGCCGAAAGGTCCGTCGAGACCGCTCGCGACGATGGCGCGCTGCGGATTCGGCGCATCGCCCGCATTGCGGCGCAGCAGCGAAATGCGGTCGGCGCGGGATTCGGCGACGAACAGGTCGCCGTTCGGGGCGAAGCGCAGCGTGCGCGGGCCCGACAATCCCCTGGCGTAGAGTTCGACCGCGAAACCCGGCGGCGCGGCCGGTTGCGCGCCTTCGGGCCGGGGGACGACGCGCGGGCTGGCCGAGCCCTGGGGCGCGACGGGCGGCGGCAGATCCGAGGGGCGGATCAGCCGACGCACGCCGGGGGCGTCCGTGCGCCAGTCGCCGTAGGCGTCGGCGCCCATGCGGACGGACTGCGCGGCGGCGAGCGAGGCGAATGCGCAGAGGTGCAGGACGAGCGGCCAGCGGCGAATGACGATCATTCGCGGCTCTCAGCGGCTCGAAATGCGAATGAGCCGTCCGAGCGAGCGGCCCATGTCGGCTATTCCGTCGCCGACCGCGCCGACGCCCTTGCGAATGTCGTCGCCGAAACGGTCGAAGCCCGTCGTGGCGCGCGCCGGCGCCGCGCGCGCGACGACCGTGCGCGCGTGGGCGGGAACCGCCGCAGCCTTCGCGACGGCGGGCCGGGGACGGCGTTGCGCGGCCGTTTTCGGCGCCGCGGCCGGGGCCAGTTCCGGTGGCGGCTCCGGACGCCAGTCCGCCGCCGGCTGGAACGACTTGATGCTGGCGAGCGCCGCGAGATGTTCGGGATAGTACGCGAGCGTCTGTCCGCTCCCGCTCTCGCCGGCGATGCGCAGCGCGAATTTTTCGCCGGTCGGCTGCGCCGGCGCCGGCGGATCGGGCGCAGGCAAAGCGGCGGCCGCAACCAGCACGAGCGCGACTGCGCCCGCCGCAAGCGGCATTTTCACTCTGTCGATCGCGCCGTAGCCCCCCACCACGGAATCTCCGTCCGCCGCATGGATGGTGCGAGGTGAGTCGCCCAATCCGGCGAAAAAAAGGCGTCAGGCCGGTTTCGCCCGGTCGGGGTAAGATTTGGCCATGCCGTCGCGCACGTCCTGCTGCACCCCGTATTGCGGGAACGGATAGCGCAAGCCGTTCTTCGACAACGCTTCCATGCCCGCGATCGCCTTGCCGATCATCTCGCACGGCAGGGCCATCAGCATCTCGTCGTCCTCCACGCCGCCGTAGCGCCGCTCCGCGAAACAGGGAATGGAGAGGGAGGGCTCGCGCCGGGTGAGCGCGCGCCCCCATGAGTCGGCGCAGGCGCTCTCGCCCACCACGCTCCAGTCGAACCGCTTGTAGCCGGACCATTGCAGCCCGTTGATGAAATAGATCATCGCGCCCGGCGTCGCGTAGAATAAGGCGATGTCCGGATTGTCGATCCGCCCGGCCGCGAGCGGGGAGACCGCGAGGGCGTCGTAACGGCCGTCAGGCACGCAATGCATCGCCGCCTGATGGGCGCTGGCGTCTTCGGGCGTGGAAAACCACACGCCCGTCATCTGCTTGCCGGAGCGCCACGCATCGTCCTTGGCGCCGCCCAGGCCCACCACCGCGCGACATTGCGCGCCGACCAGATCGTCGGCGGTGACGCCGACCGTCCAGCCGAGCCGCGCCGCCTGGGCGACGATCTGGTCCAGCGTGTGGACGGCGCCCGGGCGGCGGATGCGCGGCACCGCCTCCATATCGGCCCGGTTTTCGTAGAGCTTCATTGAAAAGGGTATGGCGCGCAGTTTCAGCAACCGTTCGAGATCGGCGGACCAGCGGGCGAGGGTGGCGGCGTCGGCCATGAAATTTCCTCCGGGATCTTGTGCGACGTTCCTTGCGCCCATCGAACCGGTTCCAGCGCGCCGCCGCAAGGGGCGGGGCGCGCGCCATCGTGTCGAATTTTACCAATCCGCGCGAAAGCACGGCGCGCCGGTTCGCATTCGCACAGGCGGCCGCTACATTGGCCGTCCGAAACCCGAAAGCGCGGTCATTTGCAAAAATCCCTGTCCTTCGTCGACACGTTCCGCGCGGCCATGAGCCGGACGGCGGCGGGCGTCGCCATCATCGCCACCGACGGCCCCGGCGGGCGCTCGGGCGCGACGGTGTCGAGCTTTTCGTCGCTGTCGCTCGAACCGCCCTCCGTGCTCGCCTGCATTCATCTGACGAGCCACACGCTTGCCGCCATCCGCCTCAACCGCGTGTTCTGCGTGAACGTGCTGGGCGAGGATCAGGCGGCGCTGGCCGAAATCTTCGCGCGCGACTGCGAACCACGTTCGGCGCGGTTCGCCCAAGGCGCGTGGCGCAAGGCCGGCAGCGGCGCGCCGATGCTCGAAGGCGCCGTGGCGCATTTCGACTGCCGTCTGGCGACCGAGTTCGGCTTCGGCTCGCACGCCATCGTGGTGGGCGAAGCGACCGACGCGCTTTCCCATGAGGGCCGGCCTTTGATCTATTCCGCACGCGCGTTCCATCGTCTGCCCTGACGTCGGCGCGCGGCTTCGCTCGAAAACGCCTCAGGAGAGCCGATGACCGACTACGTTCTGCCGCCGCCGCCGGTCGCCAGCGTGGCGATCGCGGGTGAGAGCGCGCGCTTTCCGGTGCGGCGCATTTTCTGCGTGGGGCGCAACTACGCCGCGCACGCGCGGGAGATGGGCAAGGATCCGGACCGCGAGCCGCCATTCTTCTTCACCAAGCCGGCCGACGCGATCGTCGACGATGGCGCAGCCATTCCCTATCCGCCGGAAACGGCGAACCTGCACCATGAGATCGAACTCGTCGTGGCGATCGGGGCGGGGGGCGCGGACATCGCCCCCGCCCGCGCGCTCGACCATGTGTGGGGTTACGGGGCGGGCGTCGACCTCACGCGCCGCGACCTGCAAAACGCAGCCAAGGATCTCGGGCGCCCGTGGGATTGGGGCAAGGCGTTCGACCGTTCGGCGCCTTGCGGGCCGCTGCGCCGCGCGCGCGACATCGGGCATCCCTCCAGCGGGCGCATCTGGCTCGCCGTCAACGGCGCGGTCAGACAGGAGGGCGATCTCGCCGAACTCATCTGGCCGGTCGCCGATGTGATCGCCATCGCCTCGCGGTCGATGGAGCTGAAACCGGGCGACCTCATCTTCACCGGAACGCCGGCCGGGGTCGGAGCGCTCGCTCGCGGCGACAGGGTCGAGGGCGCGATCCAGGGGGTGGGAGGCATATCGTTCGAGATCGCCTGAGACGGCCGGCGGGAAAGAAATTGACAGCGCCCGCGCGATCGTTCCACCTTGTTGACAACGAAGATCATGACGATGAGGGAGGATCATCATGCGGAATTCTGTCGTTGGGCTGGCCATGCTTGCGGGCGTGGCGCTGGCGCCTGTGCTTGTCGCCAGTCCGACCGTGGCGCAGGAGATGGTGAAGCTCGGTTATATCGATCCGCTGTCGGGCGGCGGCGCATCGGTCGGCGAGATCGGGCTGAAACATTTCCAGTTCCTCGCCGAGGAACTGAACGCGGCTGGCGGGCTGGCCGGCAAGAAGGTCGAAATCGTTCCCTTCGACAACAAGACAAATCCGCAGGAATCGGTCGTGCAGGCGCAGAAGGCGATCGACCAGGGCATCCGCCTGCTGACGCAGGGCAATGGCTCGTCGAACGCGGCCGCAATTTCGGAATTCGTGACGAAGTACAACGACCGCAATCCGGGCAAGGAAGCGATTTATTTCAACTACGCCGCCATCGATCCCATTCTCACCAACGATAAATGCTCCTACTGGCATTTCCGCTGGGACGCTTCGACCGACATCAAGATGGCCGCGCTGTCGAACTTCATGAAGGATCGGCCGAACATCAAGAAGGTCTACCTGATCAATCAGGATTATTCGTTCGGTCAAGGCATGCGCAAGGTCTCCAACGAGATGATCAAGGCCAAACGGCCCGACATCCAGATCGTAGGCGACGAACTGCATCCGCTGTTGAAGATCACCGATTTCGCGCCCTACATCGCCAAGATCAAGGCGTCGGGCGCCGACAGCGTGGTGACGGGCAACTGGGGGCAGGACATCGCGCTGCTGCTGAAGGCCGCCGCCGACGCCGGCCTGCAGGTCGACTGGTACACCTACTACGCCGGCGGCGCGGGCGGCCCGACCGCGATCAAGCAGACGGGCCTCTCCCATCGCGTGTTCGATGTGACGGAAGGCAACGCCAACGATGCGCCGGAGGCGGCGCAGAAGTTCGAGACGGCGTTCCGTGCAAGATACGGCGGCGTGACGGTGTGGTATCCGCGTGCGGTGAACCAGATGCGCATGGTGGCGAAAGCCGCCAAGGACGCAGGCTCGGTCGAGCCGAAGGCGATCGCCGCAAAGCTGGAGGACATGCGGTTCCCGCTGTTCGACGGCGGCGAGGGCTGGATGCGCAAGGACGACCATCAGCTCTTCCAGCCGATGTACATCCGCTCGTTCGGTCCGCTCGACGCCGGCAAGAAGTTCGACGAGGAAGGCACGGGCTGGGGCTGGAAGGTGCAGGGCACGGTGAAGGCCGAGGATACGATCGTGCCGACCACCTGCAAGATGGAACGGCCCAAGTAAACAGGGCCGACGCGCCGCGCGCGGCCGCCGCGCGCGGACATCCCGCCCTCGCATGACGACGGCCCTCGCGAAACGAGCGGCGGGCCCGGGGGAGCCATGCTGGAACTCATCACATTCTCCACGCTGAACGGCGTGCTCTACGGCATGTTGCTGTTCATGATGGCGAGCGGACTGACGCTCATCTTCTCGATGATGGGCGTTCTGAATTTCGCGCACGCCAGCTTCTATATGATCGGCGCCTATTTCGGTTTCGAGATTTCGCGGCGCATCGGGTTCTGGCCGGGCTTCATCGTGGCGCCGCTGCTGGTCGGCGCGATCGGCGCGCTGGTCGAACGCTATGGGCTGCGCCGCGTGCACAAATACGGGCACGTCGCGGAGCTGCTGTTCACCTTCGGCCTCGCCTTCATCATCGAGGAACTGGTGCAGATGTTCTGGGGCAAGCTGCCGGTCGACTACCGCGTTCCGCCCTCGCTCGATTTCGTCGCCTTCCGCCTTTTCGACACCACCTATCCCGCCTATCGCATGTTCATGCTGGCGACGGCGGTGGCGATGTTCGTCTTCCTGTTTCTGGTGCTCAAGCGCACGCGTGTCGGCCTCATCATCCAGGCCGCGCTCACGCATCCCAGCATGGTGGCGATGCTCGGCCACGACGTGCCGCGCGTCTTCATGGCGGTGTTCGGCGTCGGCGCGGCGCTCGCGGGCCTTGCCGGCGTGATCGCAGGACCGGCGCTGGTCACGCAGCCCTCGATGGCCGCGCTGCTCGGTCCGATCCTGTTCGTGGTGATCGTGGTCGGCGGTCTCGGCTCGCTGGCCGGCGCCTTCGTCGCCTCGCTGCTGATCGGCCTGGTGCAGACGTTCGCCGTCGCCATCAACGCCTCGCTCGCCGACGTGATCGGACCCTCCGCCGATATTTTCGGCGATCTCGGGCGCGTGACGGTCGCGCAGATCGCGCCGGTCATTCCCTATCTGCTGCTGGTGCTGGTGCTGGTGTTCCGTCCGACGGGCCTCCTGGGGAATCGCGAATCATGAGCGCGACAGTCCGGACGCTTCTCGCATTCGCGCTTTTCGCCGTGGCGCTTGCGATCATGCCGAAAATCTTCCCCTCCGGCACGGCGCTGACGATGATGAGCCTGATGGGCGTGGCGATCGTGTTCGCGCTCAGCTACAACATGCTGCTGGGACAGACCGGCCTGTTGTCGTTCGGTCATGCGGTCTATTACGGCCTCGCCGGGTTCGCGGCGATCCATGCGATGAACTGGGTGGTGCGCAACAAGATCGGCGTGTCGCTGCCGTTCATTCCGATCGTCGGCGCGGTCGCCGGCCTGTTCTTTGGCATCGTGTTCGGTTCGATCTCCACGCGGCGCGCGGGCACCGTGTTCGCGATGATTTCGCTGGGCCTGGGCGAACTCGTGGTGGCCATCACGCTGATCATGCGCGGCGTTTTCGGCGGTGAGGAGGGCATTTCGGCCAATCGCGCCAAGCTCGAACCGTTCTTCGGCTTCAAGTTCGGGCCGCAGATCGAGGTCTACTATCTGATCGCGGTGTGGTGCTTCATTTGCGTGGCGGCGATGTATGCGCTCACGCGCACGCCGTTCGGGCGCATGTGCAATGCGGTGCGCGACAATCCGGAGCGCGCCGAATTCGTGGGCTATTCCACGCAGCGCGTGCGCTTCATCGCGTTCTGCCTGTCGGCGCTGTTCGCTGGCGTGGCCGGCGCGCTCGGCGCCATCACTTTCGAACTCGTGAACGCGCAGGCGCTCAGCGCCCAGCAGTCCGGCCTCGTTCTGCTCATGAGCTACGTGGGCGGCGTCGGCCATTTCTTCGGGCCGATCATCGGCGCGGTGCTGATCACGCTCTTGCAGATTTCGCTGTCCGACATCACCAAGGCGTGGCTCCTGTATTTCGGCCTGATGTTCATCTTCGTGGTCATGTTCTGGCCGGGCGGCATCGCGGGCTTCATCGACCAGCACCGGCCGATCGTGCGCAGCGGGCGCTTCGGGCGGCTGCTGCCGTCGTACAGCGCGCTGGCGCTGCCGGTCGCGGGCATCGCGCTCGGCGTGATCGGCATCATCGAACTGGCGCATCATCAGTTGGTGGAGGCGGCGAGCGAGGGATCGAAAATGAAGCTGTTCGGCATCGCCACCGACAGCGCGACGGTCGCGCCCTGGCTCGCGCTGGTCGCGCTGCTGGCGGTCGCGGGGCTCGTCTTCCGCGCCATCTGGCCAAAGGCTGCCGAGGCGTTCGCCACCGCCAACGCGGCGGCGCGGGGAGCAGCGCCATGAGCACGGCCCTCAAACTGACCGACCTGCGCAAGAGTTTCGGGCCGACGGAAATCATCCGCGGCCTGAACCTGGAGGTGAAGCAGGGCGAGCGGCACGCCATCATCGGGCCGAACGGCGCCGGCAAATCGACGATGTTCCATCTCGTGAGCGGCCGCATTCATCCCACCTCCGGGACGGTCGAGCTGAAGGGCGAGGACATCACCGGTCTGCAACCCTTCGAGATCAACCGGCGCGGTCTTTCGCGTTCGTTCCAGGTGACGAACATCTTCCCCAAACTCACGGTGTTCGAGAACATCCGCTGCGGCGTTCTCTGGGCGCTCGGCTACCGCTATTCGTTCTGGCGCTTCATCGACAATCTGAAGGACGCAAATGCGCGTGCCGAAGAGGTGATGGACCTGATCGGCCTTTCCGCGCGCCATGAAACGCCCGCCGGCATTCTCACCTATGCCGAGCAGCGCGCGCTCGAAATCGGCATCACCATCGCCGGCGGCGCCGACGTCATCATGCTCGACGAGCCGACGGCCGGCATGAGCCATTCGGAGACCGACCATGCGGTCGCGCTCATCCGCAAGATTTCGGAAGGGCGCACGCTGGTGATGGTGGAGCACGACATGAGCGTGGTGTTCGGGCTCGCCGACCGCATTTCGGTGCTGGTCTACGGGCAGATCATCGCCAGCGACACGCCGCAGGCGATCCGCGCCAACAAGGCGGTGCGCGAGGCCTATCTGGGCGAGGAGGCGTCGGCATGAGCGCGATGCTCGAAGTCGAAGACCTCCACGCCTATTACGGCAAGAGCCACATTCTGCAGGGCGTGACTTTCAGCGTGGGCGAGGGCGAAATCGTCAGCCTGCTTGGCCGCAACGGCGTCGGCCGCTCGACCGCGATCAAGGCGATCATGGGCGATGTGCCGCCGCGCGGCTCGGTCAAGTTCCGGGGGCGGCAGATCGCGGGGATGAAACCGCACCAGATCGCCCGCCTCGGCCTTGGCTACGTGCCGGAGAACCGCGAGATATTCCCCAGCCTGACGGTGCGCCAGAATCTATTTCTGGGCCAGAAGTCGACCCGGGAAAGCGGGCGCTGGAAGATGGCGGACATGTTCGGCATCTTCCCGCGGCTGGAGGAGCGGGCGGATACGCCCGCCGGCGTGCTGTCGGGCGGCGAGCAGCAGATGCTGACCATGTGCCGCACCCTGATGGGCGACCCGGACCTCATCATGGTCGACGAACCGACCGAGGGGCTCGCCCCGATGATGGTGGAGCTGGTCGGCAAACTGCTCGAAGAAATCGCCGGGCGCGGCGTCTCGATTCTTCTGGTGGAGCAAAAGCTGGCGATCGCGCTGAAAATCAGCCGCCGGCTCTACGTCATGGGCCACGGGCGCGTGGTGTTCGAGGGCAAGCCCGCGGACCTTTCAGCCGACTCGCCCGTGCGCAAGGAATGGCTGGAAGTCTGATCCGGACATAATTCCTCCGCGAACCGCGGCGACAAGCGCTGCGCCTATCGGGGCAGCCGCGTTTCCGCTAATAAGGCGCGTATTCGGCGCGCCGTGGCGACGCGCGGATTCGTTCGGGGATTTTGTTGCGGTCAGGGCTTTTCACGGCGGCCCGGAATGCAAAGCGGGCGTTCGTCCGGCCGGCGGTCGGACTGGCGGCGCTGCTGACGCTCGCCGGCTGCAACGCCGGCTGGGAAAAGCCCGCGCTCGACATCGCCACGCCTGCGGCGTTCCGCGAGCAGGCGTCCGGGCCGGTCGAGCCGGTGCGCGACGATTGGCCGGCGAGTTTCGGCTCGAGCGAACTGACCGCGCTCGCGCGCGCGGCGCTCGACGGCAATCTCGACATCGGCGCCGCCGTGGCGCGCATCGACCAGGCGGATGCGCAGGCGCGCATCGCCGCCGCGCCGCTGTTTCCACAATTGTCGCTGACGGCTGACACCTCGCGCAGCCAGACGCCGGGCACGCTCACGCAGAAGGAAGGCCCGTTCGAGGAAACGCGGCGCTGGCGCCATGCGCTCGGGTTGAACGCGAGCTATGCGGTCGATTTCTGGGGACGCAATCGCGACGCCGCCGGCGCCGCGCGGCTGTCGGCGGTCGCCTCGCGCTACGACCGCTCGGTCGTCGCGCTGTCCACGACGGCGAGCCTCGTCAATTCCTACATCGCTCTGGTGGCGGCGCAGGACCGGCTGCGCATCGCGCGCGAAAACGCCAAAGTGGCGGCCGAGGTGCTGCACGCCATTCGCCAGCGGGTGGCGGTGGGGACCGCGACGGCGCTCGATCTCGCGCAGCAGGAAAGCGTGCTGGCGACGCAGCGCGCGGCCGCGCCCGCTTTCGAGCAGACCGTGCAGCAGACCCGCAATCTGATCGCTGTGCTGGTGGGCCGCACGCCGGAAAGCATGAGCGTGCGCGGCGGATCGCTGATGGCGCTGCGGCTTGCGCCGGTGCGCGCCGGCCTGCCGTCCCAGCTCATGCTGCGGCGGCCGGATCTGGCGCAGGCCGAAGCCAGCCTCGCGTCCGCCGACCTGAACGTATCCGCCGCGCGCGCGGCGTTCTTTCCGAGCATTGCGCTCAGCGGGCAATTCAGCCTGCAAAGCATGTTGCTGAAAAACCTGTTCCGGCCGGAGGCGATCGCCTACACGCTCGCCACGCAGCTCGTGCAGCCGATTCTCGACGGACATAACCTGCAGGGCCAACTCGAACTGCAAAAGGCGCGCTATATCGAACTGCTGATGCTGTATCGCAAGCAGATCCTCACCGCCTTCTCCGATGTCGAGAACGCGCTCATCGCGCTGCGCACGACGGCCGCGCGCGAGACTCTTCTGCGCACGGCTGTCGCGGCTTCCCGCCGCGCTTACGAGGCCGCGATCAAGCGCCTGCAGGAGGGCACCATCGACATCATCACGCTGTCGACCATCCAGACGACGCTGTTCCAGAATCTCGATCAGTTGTCGCAAGCCCGGCAGGCGCGGTTGCAGGCGCTTGTCTCGCTCTATCAGGCGCTCGGCGGCGGATGGGCGGACGAAGAGCGCGCCATCGCGCTCGCAGGCGAAACGTTCGCGCATGCCGACGTCAAGAGTCCCTTGCCGTGAGTTCCTTGCCGTGAGTCCCTCGCCGTGAAACGCCTCGTCCTCATTCTCGCCCTGCTGATCGCCGCCGGCTACGGCGCCTGGCGCATGGGATTCATCAAGATGCCGCAGCAGCAGGCCGCGCAGCGCGAGGATCAGCGCCGCATGATGCGCGAGATGACCGTGCCGATCACGGTCGCCGAAATCGCGCGCGAGGATGTGCCTGTCACGCTGGACGCCATCGGCACGGCGCAGGCGCTCAATACCGTCACCGTGCGCTCGCAGGTCGACGGCCGGCTGGTGGAAGTGGCGTTTCGCGAAGGACAAGACGTGAAAGCCGGCGACGTTCTGGCGCGTGTCGATCCCGCGACCTATCAGGCGCAATACGATCAGGCGGTCGCAAAAAAGGCGCAGGACGAGGCGCAGCTCGTCAACGCGCGGCGCGACCTCGACCGCTATGTGAAGCTCGCCGCCGACAATTCCGGCTCGCGCCAGCAGGCCGACACGCAGCGCGCGATCGTCGCGCAACTGGAAGCGCAGGTGCGCCAGGACCAGGCCAATATCGACAACGCGAAGACCATTCTCGATTACACGACGATCCGCGCGCCGCTGGACGGGCGCACGGGATTGCGCCTCGTCGACCGCGGCAACCTGCTGCGCGCCGGCGACCAGACCGGCATCGTCACCATCACGCAGGTGAAGCCGATCGCGGTGGTGTTCTCGCTTGCGCAACAGTTTCTGCGGCCGGTGAACGCGGCGCTGGCGCGCGGGCCGATCGAGGCGCACGCGCTCGACAGCGACAACGTGACCGTTCTCGAACGCGGCAGGGTGGAGGTGGTTGACAATCAGGTGGACCCGACGACCGGCGCGGTGAAGGTGAAGGCTGTATTCCCAAATCCCGGGCAAGTTCTGTGGCCCGGCCAGTTCGTGAACGTGCGACTGTTCGTCGACGTCATCAAACAGGCGGTCGTGGCGCCGTCGACAGCGGTGCAGCGCGGACCGACCGGTCCCTTCGTATATGTCGTGAAAGACGACACGGCGACGCAGACGCCGGTGACGGTCGGCCAGCAAAACGAACGACTCGCGGTCATTCTCTCCGGCGTCGAGCCCGGCGCGCGCGTCGCCACGACGGGGTTCGCGCGTCTGACGGGCGGAGCGAAGGTGCGGGTGGTGGAACGGCCGGCGGCCGGGCCGCAACAGACGAGCGCGCAATGACCGCGCGGCGGAGCGAGCGATGAACGTCTCCGCGCCCTTCATCGCACGCCCGGTGGCGACATCGCTGCTCGCCGTCGCGATTTTTCTCGCCGGCCTGCTCGGCTATCTGCGTCTGCCTGTCTCGCCGCTGCCGCAGGTCGATTTTCCGACCATCCAGGTCATCACCAAACTGCCCGGCGCCAATCCGGACACGGTCGCCTCGCTCGTCACCGCTTCGCTCGAACGCCAGTTCGGGCAGATACCGGCGCTGGCCAGCATGTCTTCGGTGTCCACGTTCGGCTTCAGCCGCATCACGCTGCAATTCGAACTCGATCGCGATATCGACGGCGCCGCGCAGGACGTGCAATCGGCGATCAACGCGGCCGCTTCCACGCTGCCGCGCAATCTGCCTTATCCGCCCGTCTACTCGAAAGTGAACCCGGCGGACGCGCCGGTGTTGACGCTCGCCCTGTCCTCGCGCACGGCCTCGCTGCGCGCGTTGAGCGACATCGCAGACACGCTGCTCGCGCCGCGGCTGAGCGAAGTGACGGGTGTCGGCCATGTGACGATCGAAGGCGGGGTGAAGCCGGCGATCCGCATTCAGGCTGATCTCGCGCGACTGGCGGCCAATCGGCTGGGTCTGGAAGATCTGCGGCTGGCGATCGTGGGCGCCAATGTCGCCGGCGCGAAGGGCGCGCTCGATGGCGCGCGCCAGTCCTACACCATCGACGCCAACGACCAGATCGTCTCGGCCGACGTGTTTCGCCGCGTGATCGTCGCCTATCGCAACGGCGGGCCGATCGTGCTTGGCGATGTGGCGGACGTGTTCGAGGGGCTGGAAGACGCGCGCGTCGGCGGCTGGCGCGACGGCGAGCCGGCGGTGATCGTCGGCGTGCAACGCCAGCCGAACGCCAATATCATCGGCACGGTCGACCGGCTGAAACAGGAGCTGCCGCGGTTGCAGGCGTCGATGCCGGCCGGCGTGGCGCTGACGCTGGTGCACGACAGGACCGAGTCCATCCGCGCATCCGTCGCGGACGTGCAGTTCACGCTCGTTCTGGCGACCGCGCTGGTGGTGATGGTCGTGCTGTTGTTCCTGCGCACCTTCCGCGCCACGCTGATCGCGGCGATCACGCTGCCGCTGTCCATCGTGGCCACCTTCGCGGTGATGTATCTCGTCGGGTTCAGCCTCGACAACCTGTCGCTGATGGCCCTCACCATCGGCACGGGCTTCATCATCGACGACGCCATCGTCATGATCGAGAATATCGTGCGCAACATGGAGGACGGGCGCTCTCCGTTGCAGGCGGCGTTCGACGGCGCACGCGAAATCGGCTTCACCGTCATTTCGCTCACCGTGTCGCTGGTGGCGGTGTTCATTCCGCTCCTGTTCATGACCGGTCTGGTCGGACGCATGTTCCGCGAGTTCGCGCTTACGCTGACGATCGCCGTGGTGGTGTCGGCCATCGTTTCGTTGACGCTGACGCCGATGTTGTGCGGACGGTTGCTGAAGCGCGATCCGAACGCCAGGTCCCGCGAGGGCGAGCATGCGTTCGAGACGCCCGGGCGTGGCGTGCTCGCGTTCTACGACCGCACGCTGCGCTGGGCGTTGGCGCACGAGCGCTTCATGCTCCTGGTTACAGCCGGCGCGCTGGCGCTGACGATCTGGCTCTATGCGATCGTACCGAAGGGATTCATGCCGCTGCAGGACAACGGCCTGCTCGACATCACGCTCGAAGCCTCGCCCGACGTGTCCTTCGCCGAGATGACGCGGCTGCAGGGCGAAGCCGTCGGCGTCTTGCGGGCGGATGCGGATGTCGGCGGCGTGGTCAGCGTGCTCGGCGTCGGCGCCAGCAATGCGACGCTGAACGCGGCGCGGTTCACCGTCGTGCTCAAGGCGCGCGATGGGCGGTCGGCGAGCGCGCAGGAGATCGGCGCGCGGCTGAAAGCGGCGGTGGAAGGCGCGGTCGCGGCGCGAATCTTCGTGAAACCCGTGCAGGACATCCAGATATCGACCCGGGCGAGTCGTTCACAATATCAGTATTCGCTGACGGGCGCGGACGCCGCCGAGGTTGCGCTCTGGTCGCGGCGGCTGGCCGACAGGCTGCGCGCCGATCCGCTGTTCGCCAATCTCGCGGAGGAGACGCAGGAGGGCGGCCTGCGCACGGAGATCGAGATCGATCGTGATGCGGCCGGTCGGCTGGGCGTGAGCGCGCAGAATATCAGCGATACGCTCAACAGCGCCTTCGCACAGCGGCAGATTTCGACCATATACGCGCAGACCAACCAGTATCGCGTCATTCTCGAAGCGCAGCCGCGCTACAAGTCCGATCCGTCCGCGCTCGACAAGATCTATGTGTCTGGCAGCGCGGGCGGCGCGCAGGCGCCTCTGTCGGCGCTCACGCGCGTGAAGCAGACGAGCGCGCCGCTTTCGGTCTCGCATCAGGACCAGTTTCCAAGCGCCACTCTCAGTTTCGATCTCGCGCCCGGCGCTGCGCTCGGCGATGCGGTGCAGGCGGTTCAGCGGGCGCAAGAGCAGATTGGAACGCCAAGCTCGGTCCTCGGCTCCTTCGGCGCGGACGCGGCCGAGTTCCGCAAGTCGCTCGAAAACGAACCGTGGCTGCTGCTGGCGGCTGTCGTGACGATCTATCTGGTGCTCGGCATGCTCTACGAGAGCTACGCTCATCCGTTCACGATCCTGACGACGCTGCCGTCGGCGGGCGTGGGGGCGCTGCTGGCGCTCATGCTGACGGGACTGGGGCTCGACATCGTCGGTCTGATCGGCATCGTGCTGCTCATGGGCATCGTGAAAAAGAATGCGATCATGATGATCGACTTCGCGCTGGAGGCCGAACGCCGCCATGGGCTTGCGCCGCGCGAGGCGATCCTGCGCGCCAGTCTGATTCGTTTCAGGCCGATCATGATGACCACGCTCGCGGCATTGCTCGGCGCCGTGCCGCTCGCGTTCGCGCACGGCGCCGGCAGCGAGATGCGCATACCGCTCGGCGTGTCGATCATCGGCGGCCTGCTGCTCAGCCAGCTGCTGACGCTCTACACGACGCCCGTCGTGTATCTGGCGGTCGAACGGTTGCGCGCGCGGCTCGGCGCGCGGGCCAATACACAAGCCAGCGAGGGGACGGGATGAATTTCTCCGCGCCCTTCATCCGCAGGCCAGTCGCCACCACGCTCATGGCCATCGGCATTCTGCTGGCCGGCGCGGTCGCCTATTTCGCGCTGCCCGTCGCCAGTCTGCCGGCCATAGATCTGCCGACCATCCGCGTGATCGCCTCGCGCCCCGGCGCCGATCCCGCAACCATGGCGGCGAGCGTGGCGGCGCCGCTCGAACGACGCATTTCGGAAGTGTCGGGCATTGTCGAACTCACATCCTCGTCCTCGCTCGGCGCCAGCATCATCACCGCGCAATTCGATCTCGGACGGCCGATCGACAAGGCCGCGCGCGACATTCAGGCGGCGATCAACGCGGCGGCGACCGATCTGCCGCTCGATCTGCCGACGATGCCGACATTCCGCAAGGCCAATCCATCGGCCATGCCGATCCTCGTGCTGGCGCTCACCTCCACCACCATTCCGGCAAGCGGGCTCTACGACGCAGCCGACACGGTGATCGCGCAGAAGCTGTCGCAAGTGGAGGGCGTCGCCGAAGTGCAGGTGAGCGGCGCTGAACAGCCGGCGATCCGCATTCAGGTCGACAGCGCGCGGCTCGCGGCCATGGGGGTGGGGCTGGACCAGGTCGCCAACGCCGTCATCGCCGCCAACGCGCACGGTCCGGTCGGCGCGCTGGACGGCGACAGGCAGAACAGCGCGATCACGCTCAGGGACCAGATTTCGACGCCCGAAGAGTTCCGCGCCGTGGTGGTGCGCACACCGGACGGCCCTGTGCGGCTCGGCGATATTGCGCATGTCGAACGCGGCGTGCGCAACAATCGCGCGGCCGGCTGGTTCGACGGCAAGCCGGCTGTCATCCTGTTCATCACCAAGCAGCCGGACGCCAATGTGATCGAAACGGCGGACCGCGTGAAGGCGATGCTGCCGGAACTGAAGCGGTGGATTCCCGCCGGCGCCGAGATCTCCACGCTCGCCGACCGCACCGTCACCATTCGCGCGAGCGTGGCGGAGGTGCAGAAATCGCTTATCATCAGCGTCTTTCTGGTCATGCTCGTCGTGGTGCTGTTCCTGCGGCGCGCGGCCTCCATGGTTGCGGCCGGCGTGACTGTGCCGCTGTCGCTTGCCGGCACGTTCGTCTGCATGAAGGCGGTAGGATTTTCGATCGACAATATTTCGTTGATGGCGCTGATCGTGGCGGTGGGTTTCGTGGTCGACGACGCCATCGTCATCATCGAGAACATTTATCGCAAACTGGAGCAGGGCAAGGCTCCATTCGAGGCGGCGCTCGACGGATCGCGGCAGATCGGCTTCACCGTCATGTCGATCAGCCTGTCGCTGGTGGCGGCCTTCATCCCGCTGATCTTTCTCGGCGGCGTGCCGGGCAAGATGTTCCGCGAGTTCGCGTTGACGCTCGTCTTCGCCATCGCGGTCTCGACTTTCGTGTCGCTGACCGTCACGCCCATGATCTGCGCCCGTTTTCTGCGCACGGAGGACGCCACGCGCAAGCGTGGCGGCGAAGGCGCGTTCGATGCGCTGGCGCGGATCTATGCGCGCTCCCTCAGGCCCGTGGTGCGCCACCCCTGGCTGGCGATGCTCGTCATGATCGCCACCATCGCGCTCACGGCGCAGTTGTTCCGTGTCGTGCCGAAAGGCTACATTCCGCAGGACGATCAGGGCCTCATCTTCTCCATGACGGAAGCAGCGGCCGATGTGTCGTTCCCCGCGATGATGCGGCTGCAACAGCAGGCGACGGCCATCGTGGCCGAAGACCCGGACGTCGCGCATGTCGCCTCGTTCATCGGCGGCGGGCCGGGCGGCGGCGGCACGGTCAACCAGGGACGCATCATGATCGCGCTCAAGGGGGAGCACGAGCGTTCGGGCGGCAGTCAGCAGGCCATCGCGCGGCTGCGGCGCGCCCTGGTGCGCGTGCCGGGCGTCACCGTGTACATGTTTCCCGTGCAGGACATTCGCGTCGGCGGTCGTTCCAGCAAAGCGCAGTATCAATACACGCTCGCCGCGCCCACGCTCGGCGTGCTGGAGGCATGGGTTCCCAGGATCGTGGCGCGGCTGCGCGCGCTGCCGGTCATAACGGACGTCACGACCGACCGGGAGCAGGGCGGGTTGCGCGCCAATGTCGTCATCGACCGCGACGCCGCGGCGCGGCTCGGCGTTTCGATCGGCGCCATCGACAACGCGCTCAACACGGCGTTCGGCCAGCGCCAGGCGTCCATCATCTATACGCAGCGCAACCAGTATCGCGTCGTTATCGAGAACACGCCGTCGCGCCAGCGCGACCCGACCGACCTCGCCGGCATTTTCGTAACCGGCGCGCGCAGCGAGCAGATTCCGCTGGCCGCCGTCGCGCGCATCGAACGCGGCGCGCAGCCGCTCGTCGTCAATCATCAGGGCGTGTTTCCTGCGACGACCATCACGTTCAATCTCAGCGAGGGCGCCACGCTCGACGGCGCCACGCGTGCGGTCGAGGAGGCGGTCGCCGAAATGCAGCCGCCAGACACGCTGCGCGCGGATTTCGCGGGCGAGGCGCGCGATTTCCGCACCAGCACGGGCGGGCAGGGGTGGCTTATCGTCATCGCGCTCGCCGCGGTGTATCTCATTCTCGGCGTGCTCTACGAAAGCCTCGTGCATCCGCTGACGATCATATCCACGCTGCCGTCCGCCGGACTTGGCGCGTTGATCGCGCTGATGGCGTTCGGCGCCGAACTCACGCTGATCGCCTTCATCGGCATCATCCTGCTCATCGGCATCGTGAAGAAGAATGGCATCATGCTGGTCGATTTCGCAATCGAGGCTGAACGCAAACAGGGCCTGAGCGCGGCCGAGGCGGCCTGCGAGGCGGCGGTGGCGCGATTCCGGCCCATTCTCATGACGACATTCGCGGCGCTGTTCGGCGCGCTGCCGCTGGTCTTCGCGGCGGGCGCGGGCGCGGAACTGCGGCGTCCGCTGGGGATCACCATCGCGGGCGGCCTGATTCTTTCGCAGATCCTCACGCTTTACACCACGCCGGCGTTCTACGTGCTGATGGACAAGCTGTCGCGCAAGAACAAGCCGGCGCAGGCCGCGCCCGCGCCGGCGGAATGAATTTCGACGGCGATCATTTTCCCGCGAAATGCGGCAGGCGGCGTTCGGAAGTCGCCTTCACGCCCTCCTTGAAGTCCTGCGTGCGGCGCTGCCAGTCCTGCTCGACCAGTTCGCGTTCGGTGGCGCGCTCGACGGCTTCGACAAGGCCGCGGCGCAGCGTTTCGCGAATGGAGGCGACGGCGAGCGGCGCCGATTGCGCGATTTCCTGCGCGAGGGCCTGCGCGGCCGACAGCACTTCGCCTTCGGCGACCAGAATGTCGGCAAGGCCGATGCGCACCGCTTCCTCGCCGCTGATGCGCCGGCCCGTGTAGCACAGGAGCGCGGTCTGTTGCTGGCCGATGAGGCGCGGCAGCGTCTCCGTCAGGCCGAAGCCCGGATGCATGCCGAGCCGCGCGAAATTGGCGGAGAACCGCGCCTCCGAACAGGTGACGCGAAAATCCGCCATGACGGCCAGGCCGAGACCGCCGCCGATCGCCGCGCCGTGCACGGCGGCGACGACGGGCTTGAGCGCGCGAAACAGGCGGGCTGCTTCCTTGTAGAGATGTTGTCCGCCCTCGGCGACCGTGCCAGTGTCGGCGCGGTTGACGAGATCGGCGCCGGCGCAGAACGCCTTGCCTTCGGCCGCCAGCACCAGCGCGCGAATATTCTGGTCGCGGTCGGCGGCCTCGAACGCGGCCGCAATCTCGCGGATGAGCGCGTTATCGAAAAAATTGAACGGCGGGCGGCGAATGGTGATGGTCGAAACATGGCCGTCGGTTTCGACTGTGATGTCCTTGTAAGTCATGTGTCTCTCCGCAAACGGGTCAGCGCAGTCCCAGACCGCGCGCGATGATGCCACGCAGAATTTCGCGCGTGCCGCCGCGCAGCGAGAACGACGGCGCGTGCATCATGTTGTGGGCGAGCACGGCCACGAGCGGGTTATCGGCGCCGTAGTCCGGCTCGGCATCCACGAGCATGCGCACGATTTCGGGAATCTCCTGCTCCAGCGTGGTGCCCAGCTCCTTGACGACGGAGGCCTGCACGGCCGGGTCTTCGCCCCGCTGCAACATGCCGGCGACCGAGCGCGACATGCGTCGCAGCACCATGAGATGGGAGGTCACCCGGCCGAGCGCGATGGCGGCGCGTTCGTTGGCGTCGGGACCGAGCGCGTTCAGCGTCTCCACCAGCAAGGTGAAGGTCGACAGAAAGCGATCGGGGCCGGAACGTTCGAAGGAGAGTTCGTTCGTCACCTGTTTCCAGCCGTCGCCGAGCTGGCCGAGCAGCGCGCCTTCGGGAATGAAGACATCCTCGAAGAACACTTCGTTGAAGTGGTGCTCGCCGGACAGATCGACGATGGGTCGGATGACGATTCCCGGCGTCTTCATGTCGACGATGAACTGGCTGACGCCGGCGTGCCGGTCTTCGCCGGTCGTGTCGGTGCGGCAGAAAAGGATCATGTAGTGGCTGACGTGCGCGCCGCTGGTCCATATTTTCTGACCGTTGACGAGAAAGCCGCCGTCGACCTTCTTCGCGCGCGTGCGGGTGGCCGCAAGATCGGAGCCCGAGTTCGGCTCGCTCATGCCGATGCAGAAAAAGCATTCGCCTTTGGCGATGCGCGGCACGATGGTCTGTCGCTGTTCCTCGGTTCCGAATTTCAGGATCGACGGGCCGGACTGGCGGTCCGCGATCCAGTGCGCGCCGACCGGGGCGCCGGCCGCGAGCATTTCCTCCAGAACCACGTATCTTTCGAGCGCGCTGCGTTCATGGCCGCCATACTTCTTCGGCCATGTCATGCCGATCCATCCGCGGTCGGCCATCTTCCTGGAGAAGGCGACATCGCGCCCGCTCCACGAGCGCGCGCGCTCGGCGGGCGTCATGCCGACGAGCTCGCGGTCGAGAAAGGCGCGCACGTCGGCGCGCAGTTTTTCCGTCGTCTCGTTGAAGGGAGGCGGAGGTGCGAAGTTCAGATGCGCCATTTGTCTCGTCCTACTGCGCGATGATCTTGCGCCACACGCCGGCGCCGCCGGCATTCAGGCCCGCGCGGCCGACCAGCGCCGACCATTCGCTTTCTTTGCCGAATTCGTCGCGCCACGACCACAGCCGCTTGGTGGAGAAATGCAGAGTGTGGTCGTGCGTGAAGCCGATGGCGCCGTGGGCGGCGTGCGCGAGCGCCGCGCCGACGCTGGCCGCCTCGCCCGCGCGCGTCTTCGCGACGCCGATTTTGATCGGGTCCAGATCGGTTTCGGCCGCTTCGCTGGCGATGTCGGCCGCGGCGTTGGCGGCGGCCGAATGAGCCGCTAGCATCGCCATGTTGTGCTGGATCGCCTGAAACTTGGAGATCGGCTTTCCGAACTGCACGCGCTCCTGGACGTATTGCAGCGAGAGATCGAGCGCGCGCGACAACGCGCCGGCGATCTGCACGGTGCGCATCGCCGCGCCGAAGGCGCGCAGACGCGCGGCGTCGATTTCGGTCGGCGCGACGTCGTCGGACGCCAGCGCGCAATCGAACGACACGGTCTCGCGCGGCTCGCGCGCCACGTTGTGACCGGGCGCGATCCGCGTCATTGACGTGCCGACGCGCGCGACGAAATTTTTCCCCTCCGCTTCCACGAGAACGAAAATGGCGGCTGCATTCGCAGCATAGGGGGTGCGATGCGCGACGCCCTTCAGGCGCCATCCGTTCCCCTCGCGCGCCATCGACAGTTTGTCCGTGCGCAAGACCGGCGCGACGGTCAGCGGTCCGGCGGGGCAGGACAGGCCCGCGCTGGCGGCCAGCCACTCGGCGAGCATGGTTTCGGCGATCGGCGCGGGCGCGGCGTGCCGCGCGGCGACGCGCGTGGCGACCATGGCGTCGCCGATGGAGAGGCCCGAGCCGCCGGCGTTCTCGTCGGTCAGCGCGCGGGTCAGGCCCGCTTCCTCCATCGCCGACCACAAGGCTTTCGGCCACACGCCTTTTTCCGCCTCGTCCAGCAGATTCTTGTCGCACATGTCGCCGAACAGTTTCTCGGCCATATCGTGAATGAGATCGGTTGTTTCGCTCATGCGCCCCGCCCGTCGTTATCGTTGCATTCCGGCGCGCTGGCGCGCCCAGTCTTCGTCGCTCCAGTCGAGCATGGCGGCGACGCCGGTGCGCGATCCGCCGAGCCATCGTTTGGCCCCGTCGATCACGATCGTTTCGCCGGTGATGTAGGCGGCAAGGCCGGACACGAGAAACGCGCAAAGGTCTGCGAGTTCATCGTGCGCGCCATCGCGTCGCAACGGCACGCCGGCGTCGAAGGCGGGGGCGCCTTGCGGCGTCAGGCGGGCGGTCGCGCCCTGCGTCGGGAAATTGCCGGGCGCGACCGCGACAAGCCGGATGCCGTGCGGTCCCCATTCGACTGCGAGGCTTTTCGTCATGGCGTCGACGCCGGCCTTGGCCATCGCCGAGGGCAGCGTGAAGGCTGCGCCGTGCAGGGCCGACAACGTGAGAATGCTGAGCACGACGCCCGGCCGCTTCGCCTCGATCCAGCGGCGCCCGGCCGCCAGCGTGCAGTATGCGGAGCCGTGCAGCACGATGTTCAGCACCGAATCCACCGCGCGCGCGGACAGACGATGCGACTGGGCGAGAAAATTGCCGGCTGCGTTGTTGACCAGCACATCGAGCGGCCCGCGCACGAAAATGCGATCCATCATAGCCTCGACCGCTTCGGCGGAGCGAATGTCGCATTGTTCGGTCTGAACGGGGCGGTCGTACCGCTCTGCGAATTCCCGCGCCGTGGCGTCCAGCACATCAATCCTGCGCCCGCAGATGACCAGATCGGCGCCGAGTTCCATCACGCGCGCGCCGATCGCCTTGCCGAGTCCTGTGCCGCCGCCGGTGACGAGCACGCGCGCGCCGGCGAGCAAATCCGGTTGGAAACCCCTGGTCATTTCCTCGCCCTGCGCTGACCGCGATCAATTCGCCTTGCGGCGCGCCCGCATAACGTATCATAATTTTGTAGGGCGATTTTCAATGAAGACCGACCGCAACGCAAGAGCGCCGCGTCTCGACGAGCGGCGCCAATCCCGGAGGAAACGGACATGAACCATGCGACCGCCAAGACATCAGGCTTCGGCTTCAATCCCACCGACGAACTCAACGACCTGCGCATGTCCGCAAAGGCGCAGCCGTTGTTCGATCATGTGAAGAAGTTCCTGAAAGAGACTGTGGCGCCGATGCAGGCCGAATACGACCGGCTCGGCGAAGGCCACAAGGATCGCTGGTCGTTCGCGCCCGGCCAACTCGAATGTTTGCAGAAGGCCAAGGACAAGGCCAAGGCCGAAGGCCTGTGGAACTTCTTCCTGCCCGACGCCGAGACCGGCGAGGGACTGTCCAATCTCGATTACGCCTATATCGCGGCCGAACTCGGCAAGTATCCGCTGGGCTCGGAGAGCATGAACTGCTCGGCGCCGGACACTGGGAATATGGAAGTGCTGGAGCGCGTCGGCACCAAGGAGCAGAAGGAGAAGTGGCTCAAGCCGCTGCTCAACGGCGAAATCCGCTCGGCGTATGTGATGACCGAACCCGACGTCGCTTCGTCCGACGCCAAGAACATTTCGACGACCGCGGTGCTCGACGGCGACGAATGGGTCATCAACGGCGAGAAATATTACATCTCCGGTCTCGGCGATCCGCGCTGCAAGATCATGATCGTCATGGTCAAGACCAGCCCGAACGCGCCGTCCAGCAAGCAGCAGTCGCAAATTCTCGTGCCGGTCGGCACGCCCGGCGTCGAGGTGATCGGGCCGATGCACGTGTTCGGCGACGATCATGCGCCGCGCGGGCATATGCATATGCGCTTCAACAATGTGCGCGTGCCCAGGGAGAACATTCTCCTGGGCGAAGGCCGGGGATTTGAGATTTCGCAGCTGCGCCTGGGCCCGGGCCGCATCCATCACTGCATGCGCACGATCGGCAAGGCGGAGAAGGCGCTCGATCTCATGGTCGAACGCGGCCTGACGCGCGAGGCCTTCGGCAAGAAGCTGGCGCATCTGGGCGGCAACCTGCAAATCATCGCGCAGGCGCGTTGCGAGATCGAGGCCATGCGGCTGATGGTGCTCAAGGCGGCCAGGGCGATGGACGTGCTGGGCAACAAGGAAGCGCGCGTGTGGGTGTCGATGGTCAAGGCCATGGTGCCGGAGCGCGCATGCCGCATCATCGATCAGGCGATCCAGATGCACGGCGCGACCGGCATCTCGAACTGGACGCCGCTCGCCGAGATGTACACCGACGTGCGGCACCTGCGCTTCGCTGATGGCCCGGACGAGGTGCACTGGATGGTGGTCGGCCGCAACGAAGTGACGAACCGCTGAGCATATGGCCCGCCGCGGCGCGTCGTCCTTCGGGACGCCGCCCGCGGCTTCGCGCAAATCCTCAGGGTGAGGAGCGCCGCCAGGGCGCGTCTCGAACCGTGAGGATGAGGTTCGAGACGGCGCTTCGTCTCGTCCTGTCGCTCAGCGACCCCTGGTCGGAATCCTGTTGAACGGCACGTCCTTGTCGACGCGCACGTCCGCCGGCAGCGCGAGCACGCGCTCGGCGATGATGTTGCGCAGAATTTCGTCCGTGCCGCCCTCGATGCGGGTGGCGATGGAGCGCATCAGCATCGCCTGAAACAGGCCCGCCTCGTCGACGCCCTCGCTTTTCTTCATGGCGCCGGTGGGGCCCTGCATGTCGGCCGCGAAGGTGGCGATGTCCTGCATGGTGGCGCCGGCGACCAGCTTGCCGATGGAATTCTCGGGGCCGGGCATCTCGCCGCGCGAGAGCGCCGAGATGGAGCGGTAGGACGTGTATTTCAGCCCGTTCGCGCGGATCGCCCAGTTGGCGAGTTTCGCGCGCACGTCAGAGCGCTCGATGGCGGGCCGGCCGTCGATCGTCAGGCGCGCGAACAGGTCGAACAATTCGGGAAAGCCCGTCGGCATCGAGGCGCCGATCGACAGGCGCTCGTTCATCAGCGTCGTCAACGACACGTTCCAGCCGTCGCCCACCTTGCCCAGCCGCTGATGGTCGGGAATGCGGACGTCGTTGAAATAGACCTCGTTGAACTCCGCCTGGCCGTTCGACTGTTTGATCGGGCGAATGTCGATGCCGGGGCTCTTCATGTTCAGGAAGAACATGGTAAGGCCCTTGTGCTTGGGCACGTCCGGATCGGTGCGGGTGATGAGGATCGCCCAGTCCGAGTGATGGGCGCCGCTGGTCCACACCTTCTGGCCGTTGACGATCCAGTCGTCGCCGCTCTTTTCCGCGCGCGTGCGCAGTCCGGCGAGGTCGGAGCCGCTGGCGGGTTCGGAGAACAGCTGGCACCAGATTTCCTGCCCGCTCGCCAGCGGCGGAAGGCGCGTTTTCTTATGCGCCTCGCTGGCGTAGGCCATCATGGTGGGGCCGCACATGCCGTGGCCGATGATGAAGAGCGACGACAGTTTGCCGTATAGCCCTTCCTCCTGGCTCCAGATGACGCGCTCGATGGGCGTCGCCCCGCGCCCGCCGTATTCCTTCGGCCAGTGCAGGCAGGCCCAGCCGGCGTCGGCCTTCTTGCGCTGCCAGTCCTTCGAGGCGGCGATGATGTCGGCGTTCTTCAGCACGACGCGGCCGAACGGCGAGGCGCGCAGATCGTCCTCGTACTGGCGCGGCGCGTTGGCCGAAATCCAGGCGCGCGCCTCGGCGCGGAATGCGGCTTCGGCCGGCGTGTCGTCGAAGTTCATGAGCGTTTCCCGAAAAAGAAAATCGCCCCGGCCTGTGCGGCCGGGACGCAAGGCGGTTCAGCGTCCCTTTGTGGGGATCTTGTTGAACGGCACGTCCTTGTCCACGCGCACGTCGGCCGGCAGGCCGAGCACACGTTCGGCGATGATGTTGCGCATCACCTCGTCGGTGCCGCCGGCGATGCGCATGCCGATCGCATGGTAGAGCTGCTGATAGAGTTTGGCCGCCGGCGTCGCGCCGTCGATCGTGCGGGCGCCTTCCGGGCCTTGCAGATCGAGCGCGGCCATCGCGATGTCCTGCATCATCGGCGCGGAGACGAGCTTGCCGATGGAGTTTTCCGGCCCGGGCCGCTCGCCGCGCGAGAGCGCGGAAATGGCGCGATAGGCGGTGTATTTCAGCCCGTTCGAGCGCGAGGCCCAGGTCGCCAGGCGCGCGCGCACGGAGGCGTCCTCGATCGCGAGCGTTCCGTCCGGCATGCGGTAGGACGAGGCGAAATCGAAGAACTCCGGCACCCCCGTCGCCACACGCGCGCCGATGGAAAAGCGCTCGTTCATCAGCGTCGTGATCGACACGTTCCAGCCGTCGCCCACCTTGCCGAGGCGCTGGCTGTCGGGAATGCGCACGTTCGTGAAATAGACCTCGTTGAAACCCGAATGGCCGCTCGCCTGCTTGATCGGCCGCACCTCCACGCCGGGGCTCTTCATGTCCAGCCAGAACATGGTGAGGCCCTTGTGTTTGGGCACGGTGGGATCGTTGCGGGTGATGACGATGCCGTAGTCGCAGAAATGCGCGCCGGTGGTCCAGATCTTCTGGCCGTTGATCAGCCAGTCGCCATTGTCCTGTTTTTCCGCGCGCGTGCGCAGGCCCGCCACGTCCGACCCGCCGGCGGGCTCGGAGAATAGCTGGCACCACACGTCCTCGCCGCTCGCCAGCGGCGGCAGCAGGCGGCGCTTGGTGTCCTCGTCCGCATAGGCCATGACGGTCGGACCGCACATGCCCTGCCCGATGGCGAAGGGCTGCGAAAGCTGGCCATAGGCGCCTTCTTCCTGGTCCCAGATCACGCGCTGGATGGGGGTCGCGGCGCGCCCGCCGTATTCCTTCGGCCATGTCAGGCAGGCCCAGCCGCCGTCGGCCTTGCGCTTCTGCCACGCCTTGGAGACCCGCACGATGTCGGCGGTGGAGGCCTTCTTCGAACCGTCGGGGTTGAGCGCCTCGAGCACGGCGAGCAGATCGTCCGGCCGATTGGCCTCGATCCATGTGCGGGCGAGCTTGCGGAACTCGGCTTCCTGCGGGGTGTCGTCGAAATTCATGACCGCCTCCCTCAGGCCGCGTTGCGCTTGCGCATGCGCTCGATGAGCGCGTCTTCCCACCACGACAACGAGCCGAGCGTGAGCGCGAGCAGATTCGAGCGACGGTAGAACAGGTGGCAGTCGGCCTCCCAGGTGAAGCCCATGCCGCCGTGCACCTGGTTGTTCTGTTTGGCGCAGAGCTGGAACGCCTGCGTGGCGCTCACCCGCGCGTTGGCGGCGGCCTCAGCCAGTTCGCCTGCGTCGGTCGAGAGCGCCCAGGCGCCGTAGTAGGCGTTGGAGCGGGCCAGCGTGGCCGACACATACATGTCCGCCAGAATGTGCTTGATGGCCTGGAACGAGCCGATCTGCCGGCCGAACGCCATGC
The DNA here is from genome assembly GCA_937870755.1 of uncultured Methylocystaceae bacterium. Taxonomy (GTDB): domain Bacteria; phylum Pseudomonadota; class Alphaproteobacteria; order Rhizobiales; family Beijerinckiaceae; genus JAJXWB01. The sequence continues at coordinate 93,796 of CALMZV010000027.1, read as the reverse complement.
GGTCGAGCGCGTAGTCGCGCGCCATGTAGAGCGCGCGGTCGGCGCCGCCGATCTGCTCGAACGCGACGAGCACGGCCGCGCGGTCGAGCGCCTGCGTCAGCAGCGTCCAGCCTTCGCCTTCGTTGCCGACGAGAGCGGCCGGCGCATTGGCGAACGTGATCTCGGCGTGATTGCGGGTGGGGTCGACGGTCTCGACGTTCGCGCGCGTCACGCCCGCGCCCTTCAGATCGACGAGATAGAGCGAGAGCGTGTTCTCGCCCGAACCCGCGCGCGCGGCTACGATGGCGAAATCGGCGACGCCGCCGTCGGCCACCAGCGTCTTCCTTCCGGAGAGCTTGCCGCCCGACACGCTCGCCTTCATGCCGCCGGGCGTCGGATTGCCCGGACCTTCCACGAACGCCAGCGCGCCGATGGCCTCGCCCTTCGCGATCTTCGGCAGCCATTCCTTCTTCTGCGCGTCCGTTCCCGCGCGCAGCAGGATTTCGGAGGCCAGATAGACGGTGGAGGAGTAGGGCACGGGCGCCAGCGCGCGGCCGATTTCCTCGGCGACGATGCAAAGTTCCAGGCGGCCGGCGCCGGCGCCGCCGAATTCCTCCGGAATGGCGATGCCGAGCAGGCCGAGATCGGCCAGGCCCTTCCACAGCTTGCGGTCGTAGACGTCCTTGCCCTCGAGAATAGCGCGCACCTCTTTGGTCGTGCAGTTCTCGTCGAGGAACCGGCGCGCTTCGTCGCGCAACTGTTTCTGTTCGTCGCTGAAGTCGAAATTCATGCAGAGCCTCCCGGCGGCCCGCGCGCGGGGCTCGCTCAATGTTCGCCCGTTAGACGTTGCGCCCGATCGAACGGGCGTCGCGCCGCACACAACGAGCGTGCGACGCGGCGGGAAAACAAAGACCATTGCGGCCGTTTAGTCAATCGACTAATTAAATGACGCAAGGAGTCCGAAGCGACCCGGCGAAACCAGCGAGGAAACGATGGCGGGAGAGGCCGGAGCCGTTTCGCAGGCCAAAACGTCGAACACCAAGGAACGGCTGATCGCGGCCGCGCGCGACCTCATGATCGAGCGCAACGCGGCCGAGTTTTCCTTGCAGGAAGTGGCCGCGAAATCGGGGCTCAATTCCGCGCTCGTCAAATATCATTTCGGCAACAAGGATGGATTGTTGCTCGCCATACTCCAGCGCGACGCCGAGAAGTCGCTGGCGCAGGTGGAGCGGCTGCTGGCCCGCGACATTCCCGCGACCGAGAAACTGCGCGCGCATATCGCCGGCATCATCGATACCTACGGGCGCTATCCCTACATGTATCGGCTGGTGCATCTGCTGATGCGCGAACGCGGCGAGGAGGAGGCCGCGCAGGTGCTGCGCTTTTTCGTGGAGCCGCTGGCGCGGTTCCAGAAAGAGATCCTGCAGCAGGGCGTGGCGAGCGGTGAGTTCAAGCCGGTCAACGAAGGATTCTTCTATCACGCCGTCGGCAGCGCGTGCGACGCGCTGTTCTCGTGGCATCCCGGCGCGCGCCGCATCTGGGGCGTGTCGCAGATGAACGACGCCGTGCGCAAGCGCTATTCCGATTTCGTCGTCGATCTCGTCGTCAACGGCGTGGCGCGCCGCTGACCATCAGGCAATTTGCGCAAACAATTCGCGGAGGAAACATGCATCCCTATGTCCATGCGCTCGCCAATCCCGACAAGCCCGCCACCATCATGGCGGGGTCGGGCGAGATCATCACCTATGGCCAGCTCGACAGGCGCTCCAACCAGGGCGCGCAGTTCTTTCGCGCAATGGGTTTGAAACGCGGCGACTGCATCGCGCTCTATCTGGATAACCATCCGCGCTATTTCGAAATCTGCTGGGCGGCGCAACGCGCGGGCCTCTACTACACCTGCATTTCGTCCAGCCTGACCGCGGGCGAGGTCGAATACATCGTGCGTGACTGCAACGCGCGACTGTTCATCACTTCGCCGGCGCGCCAGACGGAGGCTGACAAACTCGCCGAGAAGATCTCCGACCTGAAACTCTATTCGGTCGATCGCGCCTGGGGGCCGTATGCGCATTACGAGGCGGCGACCGCGAAGATGCCGGAAACGCCCATCGCCGACGAGGCGCCGGGCCTCGACATGCTCTATTCCTCCGGTACGACGGGCCGGCCGAAGGGCATCAAGATCGAGCTGAAGGACGAACCGATCGACGCGGTCAATTCGCTGGTGCAACTCGCGGTCGGGCTGTTCGGCTTCTCGAAGGACACGATCTATCTTTCGCCGGCGCCGCTGTATCACGCGGCTCCCTTGCGCTGGTGCATGACCGTCCACCGGCTCGGCGGCACGGTGATCGTGATGGAGAAGTTCGATCCGGAGAACGCGCTGCGGCTGATCGAGAAATACAAGGTGAACGCATCGCAATGGGTGCCGACGCATTTCGTGCGCATGCTCAAGCTGCCGGAAGAGGCGCGCGCGAAATACGACGTGTCGTCGCTCAAATGCGCCGTGCATGCGGCCGCGCCGTGCCCGACGCAGGTGAAGGAGCAGATGATCGCCTGGTGGGGGCCGGTGCTGCAGGAATATTACGCCGGCAGCGAGGGCAACGGATTCTGCTACATCTCCTCCGCCGAGTGGCTGAACAAGCGCGGGTCGGTCGGCACGGCGAAACTGGGCGAACTGAAGATCTGCGACGAGAACGGCGACGAGGTCGCGACCGGCGTCGACGGCACGGTCTATTTCGCCAACGGCAATCCGTTCGTCTATCACAACGACCCGGAGAAGACCGCGCAGTCGACCAACAAGCATGGCTGGACGACGCTCGGCGACGTGGGCCATGTGGACGCCGACGGCTATCTGTTTCTCACCGACCGCAAGGCGTTCATGATCATTTCCGGCGGCGTGAACATCTATCCGCAGGAGCTCGAAAACCTGCTCGTCACGCATCCGAAGGTGGCCGACGCGGCGGTCGTCGGCGCGCCGGACGACGAGATGGGCGAGAAGGTGGTGGCCGTCGTGCAACCCATGAGCTGGGCGGACGCCGGCGAGGCGCTGCGGCAGGAGCTGATGGATTTCGCGCGCGCCAACATTTCCCATATCAAGGCGCCGCGGCAGATCGACTTCCGCGAGGAACTGCCGCGCCATCAGACCGGCAAGCTTTACAAGCGGCTGCTGCGCGACGCTTACTGGGGCAAGACATCCACCATCGTGTGAGGCGATCCATGAAACTTCTGACGCCATTCAAGCTGGGCGATCTCGAACTGCCCAATCGCATCGTGATGGCGCCGCTCACGCGCAATCGCGCGACGCGCGGCGTCGATGCGGCAAACGATCTGAACGTGGAATATTACCGCCAGCGCGCGAGCGCGGGGCTGATCATTTCGGAAGCCTCGCAGATCTCGCAGGAGGGGCAGGGCTATGTGTGGACGCCCGGCCTCTACACCGACGCGCAGGTGGAAGGCTGGAGCAAGGTGACGAAGGGTGTGCACGCGGCCGGCGGGCGCATCTTCGTGCAGATGTGGCATGTTGGCCGCGTGTCGCATAGCTCGTTGCAGCCGAACGGCGCGCCGCCCGTCGCGCCGTCGGCCATTCAGGCGGAAGGCCGCACGTTCATCGAAACCGGTTTCGTGCAGCCATCGCCGCCGCGCGCGCTGGAGACGGACGAGATCGCGCGCGTGGTCGCCGATTACGCGCGCGCCGCGCGCAACGCCAAGGACGCAGGGTTCGACGGCATCGAACTGCACGGCGCCAACGGCTATCTGATCGACCAGTTCCTGAAGGCGGATTCCAACAAGCGCACCGACAAATACGGCGGCTCGGTCGAAAAGCGCTGCCGCTTCGCGCTGGAAGTGGTGGAGGCCGTCGCCAAAGTCTGGGACGGCAAGCGCATCGGCATCCGCCTGTCGCCCGTCTCGCCGGCCAACGGCATTTCCGACCCGGACCCGCAGCCGGTGTTCGATCATCTGGTGCGCGGGCTGGACGCGGCGGGCCTCGGCTACATCCATGTCGTCGAGGGCTCGACCGGCTTCAAGCACGATTTCGGCGCGTTCGACTATATGGCCCTGCGACAGGCGTTTCGCGGCGCCTATATCGCCAACAACTGCTACAAGCGCGACATGGCGGAGGAGGCGGTGGCCAGCGGGCGCGCCGATCTCGTCGCGTTCGGGCGGTCATTCATCGCCAATCCCGATCTGGTGGAGCGGTTCCGCCGCAACGCGCCGCTCAACGACGCGGACGTAAAGACGTTCTACGGCGGCGATGCGAAGGGCTACACGGACTACCCGACGCTGGCCGCTGGCTGAGGCGCCCAACCGGTTTGCGTCATTGCGAGGCGCGAACGAAGCCGCCTGGCAATCAGGAGGCGATCGTCACGCCGCCGTCGGCGACGATCACCTGGCCGGTGATGAAGGCCGCGGCTTTCGAGGCGAGAAAGGCGACGACGCCGCCAATCTCGTCCGGCTCGCCGATGCGGCGCAGCGGGCTCGTGTCGGTGCGCTTCTTCAGGAACTCCGGGTTCTCCCACAGCGCGCGCGCGAAATCGGTTTTCACGAGGCCCGGGGCGATGCAGTTGGCGCGTACGTTGCTCGGCCCCCATTCGACGGCCAGATTGCGCGCGAGCGCGAAATCGGCGGCTTTGGAAATGCCGTAGACGCCGAGCACGTCGGTGCCGCGAATGCCGCCGATCGACGAGACGATGACGATCGATCCGCCGCCTCGATCCGCCATGCCCGGCGCAACGAGATTGGCGAGCCAGATGTTGGATTTCACGTTCGAGCCCATCACCTTGTCGAACGCTTCGTCCGGCAGTGCGCTCAGCGGGCCGTAGACCGGATTGACGGCGGCGTTGCACACCAGCGTGTCGATGCGCCCGTACCGGTCGAGCGTTCCCTTCACCAGCGCCTCGACCTCCGGTTTGCGCGCGATGTTGCAGGGAATGACGATCGCTTCGCCGCCTTTGGCGCGAATGCCGGCCGCCACGTCCTCGCAGGCGTCGGCCTTGCGGCTCGACACGACGACCCTGGCGCCGAGCGCGGCCATGATCTCCGCCGCCGCGCGACCGATGCCGCGCGACGAGCCTGTGACGACGGCGACCTGTCCGGTCAGATCGAACGGGTTCGACATGGGGCCTCCGAATGAAAAGGGCCGGGGATCAGCCCCGGCCCGTCGCGTGCGCCGCCATCGCATCAGGCGGCGATCAGCCCGCCCATCGCGGCGAGTTTCGCCAGATGATGGTCGGCGTCGCCGAACATCATGTCGATCATCGTCGCGCGTTTGAAATAGTGGCCGACCTTCAGCTCGTAGGTCATGCCCACGCCGCCGTGCAGCTGGATCGCCTGCTGTCCGACGAAACGCACCGAGCGACCGACCTGCGCCTTGGCGGCCGACATCGCGCGGCCGCGTTCGGCGGCGTCGCTCTCGCCCGCCATCATGGTGGCGTACATGGTGATGGAGCGCGCCTGTTCCAGCGCCACGAACATCTCCACGGCGCGGTGCTGCAGCGCCTGGAACGAGCCGATGGTGACGCCGAACTGTTTGCGCGTCTTCAGATATTCGACCGTGTCCTTGTGCATGGCCTCCATGCAGCCGACGGCTTCCGCGCAGAGCGCGGCGATCGCCTCGTCGACCGTGCGTTCGATCGCCGCAAGCGCCTTGCCCGGCTCGCCGAGCGCCGCATCAGCGGGAACGCGCACGCCGGACAGGGTGATTTCGGCCGCGCGCGCGCCGTCCTGCGTCGCATAGCCGCGGCGCGAGACGCCGTGGGCCTTGGCGTCGATCAGGAACAGGGCGATGCCGTCGCGGTCGCGGTTGGTGCCCTTCACGCGGGCGCTCACGATCAGCTTGTCGGCCGCATCGCCGTTGAGCACGAGCGACTTCTCGCCGTCGAGCACGTAGGCGTCGCCTTCCTTGCGCGCCCGCGTCTCCACATGCGCCAGATTGTAGCGCGCATGGCGCTCGGCGTGGGCGAAGGCGAGCTTCAGCTCGCCGCTGGCGATCTGCGGCACGAGTTCGGCGCGCTGGGCAGGACTGGCGGCGTGGCGCAGCAGGCCGCCCGACAGCACGACCGTCGCCACATAGGGCTCCAGCGCAAGCGCGCGTCCCAGCGATTCCATGACCAGCATGGTTTCGACCGCGCCGCCGCCGAAGCCGCCGTCCTCCTCCGAGAACGGCAGCGCGAGCAGGCCCAGCTCCGCGCATTGTTTCCAGATCTCTTCGGAAAACCCGTGCTCGCCCCTGGCGTGAACCTTGCGCGCGTCGAAATCGTATCTGTCGGTCACCAGGCGGTCGACCGAATCCTTCAGCATTCGCTGTTCTTCGGAAAAATCGAAATCCATGTCTCAGAGCCCCAGAATCGCTTTGGCGATGATGTTCTTTTGAATCTCGTTCGATCCGCCGTAGATCGAAACCTTGCGGTAGTTGAAATAGGCGGGCGCGAGCGGCGAGGCCCAGTCGGGCCCGGCCGGCGGTTCGTTCCACCCGTGGTCGGCGCTTTCGGCGCGATAGGGCAGCACGTAGGGGCCGGCGACTTCCAGCGCGAGTTCGGTGATCGCCTGCTGGATTTCCGAACCCTTGATCTTCAGGATGGAAGACGCGGGATCAGGCTTGCCCTTTTCGCGTTTGGCTTCGCCCGCCACCACGCGCAACTGGGTCATTTCCAGCGCCTTCAGCTCCACCTCGATCCAGGCGAGCTTTTCGCGGAACCGCTGGTTCTCGATCAGCGGCGCATCGCCGTCGCGTTCGGCGGTCGCGAGCTGTTTCAGGCGGCGGATGCGCTCCTTGGAGGCGCCCACGCGCGCGATGCCCACGCGCTCGTTGCCGAGCAGGAATTTCGCATAGTCCCAGCCCTTGTTCTCCTGGCCCACGAGGTTCTCCGCAGGCACTTTCACATCGTCGAAGAAGACCTCGTTGACCTCGTGGCCGCCTTCGATGGTGATGATCGGACGCACCGTGATGCCCGGCGTCTTCATGTCGATCAGCAGGAACGAAATGCCTTCCTGCTTCTTGGCGTTGGGATCGGTGCGCACGAGCATGAAAATGAGATCGGCGTGCTGGCCGAGCGTGGTCCAGGTCTTCTGGCCGTTGACGATGTAATGGTCGCCCTCGCGGCGCGCCGTGGTTTTCAGGCCCGCCAGGTCGGAGCCGGCGCCCGGCTCCGAAAAGCCCTGGCACCACCAGTCGTCGAGATTGGCGATGCGCGGCAGATATTTCTTCTTCTGCTCCTCGTTGCCGAACGTGTAGATGACCGGCCCCACCATCGACACGCCGAACGCCAGCGGCGCCGGCGCGGGCGCAAGCTGCAGCTCCTCGAGGAAAATATACTGCTGCACCGGCGTCCAGCCCGTGCCGCCGTACTGTTTCGGCCAATGGGCGACCGCCCAGCCCTTCTTGTTGAGGATGCGCGACCAGCGCACCATGTCGTCCTTGGACGGATGCAGGCCCGCGACCAGCTTCTCGCGAATGTCGTCCGGCAATTGATCGCGGAAGAAAGCGCGCACTTCCTCGCGGAATGCGTTTTCCTCCGGCGTGAAACTCAGGTCCATGGCGATCCCTCTTCGCAAACTCGGATGTTCGATGGCCCCTAATCCGCCACAGAGGCTTGCGCGGCGCAATAGGGCGCGTCCACAAAATTCGAGCGCGCTCGCTTGATGAATGGTTGCCGCGCGCGTTCGGCGTGATGCGGCGCATCATGCGCGCGGCTCAATTCGAGCGCGTCGCGTTTTCCCTAGAAGCATGCGTGCAAGTGACATTTTGTCCGACAATCGGATTTGACCAAATGGCATAAGTGTGGTGCATTTCGACTCCTGACCGTGGCGCGATCCCAACCGGTTTGGCGCGATGTGGATGGAGTCGCTGTTTCGGCATACGAAACGGGGCGGACGAAACCGACATGGCGCGAAGCGGGCGGGCGACGGCGCGGAAGCACGAAACAAGAAACTGGATCGGAAACGGCCCGACAAGCGTGAACGTCGATTCGCGTGGGGAGCGGCTAGGGGGTCATCGATGACGAGTTGGGGCGGCGCAAGCCGCGTTTGCGTCACGCCGGTCGAACCGGCGCGCAACAGAATGCGCACGGATCGCGCCGGCGCGGAAACGGATTTCGGCCATGACAGAGGTTGATGCGCGCGGCGCTTCCGCGCCGCTTCTCGAGGTGCGCGACGTCGCGGTGCGGTTCGACGGCATCATCGCGCTCGACGGCGTGAGTTTCGACATCAAGCGCGGACAGATACTCGGGCTGATCGGCCCCAACGGCGCCGGCAAGACCACGCTGTTCAACTGTCTGTCGCGTCTCTACACGCCCACGACGGGCGACGTGCTGTTCGAAGGCGCTTCGATCCTGCCGCGCCCGGCGCACGAGATGGCCGCGCTCGGCATCGGCCGCACGTTCCAGAACGTGTCGCTGTTCTCGCGTCTGACGGTGCGCGACAACGTGCTGATCGGCGGCCACGCGCATACAACCTCGAATTTCCTGTCGGATTCGTTGCGCACGCCTTCTTCGCGCGCGACCGAGCGGGAGCTGGAGGAGACGGCGGCCGACCTCATCCATTATCTCGAACTCGACGAAGTGGCCGACCGGCCGGTCGCGGGCCTGCCGTTCGGCTGGCAGAAGCGCGTGGAGCTTGCGCGCGCGCTCGCGGCCAAGCCCAAACTGCTGCTGCTGGACGAACCGGCCGCCGGCCTGAACCACGACGAGGTGCACGAACTCGGTCGGCTGATCAAACAGATCCGCGACGACCGGCACGTGACGGTGCTGCTCGTCGAACATCACATGGGTCTCGTCATGTCGATTTCGGAGAATGTGGTGGCGCTCAACTTCGGCAAGAAGATCGCCGAAGGGACGCCGGACATCGTGCGCAAGGATCCCGAACTGATCCGCGCCTATCTCGGCGGAGACGCGGCATGACCAAGCTTCTCGAAGTGAAGGGACTGACGGCGTCCTACGGCCAGGTTCGCGCGCTGCACGGCATCGATTTCGAACTGGAGCAGGGCGGGATCACCACGCTGCTGGGCGCCAACGGCGCGGGCAAGACGACCACGCTGCGCGCGTTGTGCGGCGTGGTGCGGCCGGGTGGGCAGGTGCTGTTCGATGGCAAGAACATCGTCGGCAAGGGGCCCGAGGACGTGGCGCGGCTCGGCGTGGCGCAGGTGCCCGAAGGGCGCGGCACGTTCACGCGCATGACGGTGGAGGAAAACCTCCAGCTCGGCGCCATGACGCGCTCCGACCGGGCCGGCATCACGCGCGACATCGACAAGATGTACGATCATTTCCCGCGGCTGAAGCAGCGGCGCACGCAGCAGGCCGGCACCCTCTCGGGCGGCGAGCAGCAGATGCTGGCGATCGCCCGCGCCCTGATGCTGCGGCCAAAACTGATGCTGCTCGACGAGCCTTCGTTCGGTCTGGCGCCGCTGGTCGTGCGCGAGATGTTCGAAATTCTCTCGGCGCTCAACCGTGAGGAGAAAGTGTCCATGCTGGTGGTCGAGCAGAACGCCGCGCAGGCGCTTGCGCTCGCCGACCAGGCCTACCTCCTCGAAACCGGAACGATCGTGATGTCCGGTCCCGCCAAACAGATCGGCGCGGACGAGAACGTCCGCCGTTCGTATCTCGGCTATTAGGAGCCAGACGAATGGAACTCTTCACACAACAGGTTCTGGCCGGAATCGCCACGGGCGCGATCTACGCCTGCATGGCGCTCGCGGTCGTGATGATCTATCAGGCCATCGACCACCTGAACTTCGCCCAGGGCGAAATGGCGATGTTCTCCACCTTCATCGCCTGGCAATTGATCCAGATGGGCGTGCCCTACTGGGTCGCCTTCATCGTCACCGTGATCGTGTCGTTCATCGGCGGCATCATCATCGAACGCGTGGTGTTCAAGCCGATCGAACATGCGCCCGTGCTCAGCCACGTGGTCATCTTCATCGCGCTCTATTCGGTCATCAACTCGATGGCCGGTTTCATCTGGGACTTCACGGTGAAGAGCTTCCCCTCGCCGTTCGGGTCCTCGCCGCTGTTCGGCTCCAACCTCATCTCGGCGCATCAGGGCGGCATGGTGGCGGTCACGCTGATCCTGCTGGGGCTGCTCTATGCGTTCTTCTCCTACACGCGCGTCGGTCTTGCGATGCGCGCGGCGGCGGCGAATCCCGAATCCTCGCGCCTCGTCGGCATCCGCGTGAGCTGGATGACGGCGCTCGGCTGGGGCATGGCCGCTGCGCTCGGCTCCATTGCGGGCATGTTGATCGCGCCGGTGGTGTTCCTCGAGCCGAACATGATGATCTCGATCCTGCTGTACGGGTTCGCGGGCGCAGTTCTGGGCGGCCTGTCGTCGCCCGGCGGCGCGGTGCTCGGCGGCTTTGCGGTCGGCGTCATCGAGAACCTCGCCGGCGCCTATATTCCGGTCATCGGCGGCGAGCTGAAGCTCACCATCGCTCTGGTCGTGATCGTGGTGGTGCTCGTCTTTAAACCTGCCGGCCTGTTCGGCCGCGTCGTCGTCTCGCGGGTGTGATCATGACAGAACCAGCCAAGTCCCTGGACAAGGTCGCCATGACGCCGCGTCCGCCGGCCGTGCGGCCGAAGAGCGCCGTCGGCCCCATCATCTTTCTCGTGCTGCTGGCGATCGCGATCGTCCTGCCGTTCATGGTGAAGGGCTTCGTGGTGTTCCAGCTCACGCAGACCATGGTCTACGCCATGGCCATTCTTGGGCTGAACCTGCTGACGGGCATCAACGGCCAGTTCTCGCTCGGCCATTCCGCCTTCTATGCGATCGGCGCCTATACGGCGGCGATCCTGATCGAGCAGGCGGGCATGAACTACGCGCTCACGCTGCCGGTCGCGGGCGTCATCTGCTTCGTCGCGGGCTTCCTGTTCGGCCTGCCGGCGCTCAGGCTCGAAGGCATCTACCTCGCGCTCGCGACCTTCGCGCTCGCCTCGGCGACGCCGCAGATCCTGAAACTCTCGCCGCTCGAACATTTCACCGGCGGCGTGCAGGGCATCGTCGTCACCAAGCCGGACGCGCCGTTCGGCCTGCCGTTGTCGGGCGACCAGTGGCTCTATTTCTTCACGCTGGCGGTTGGCGTCGTGCTGTACATACTGGCGCGCAACCTGGTGAACAGCCGCGCCGGCCGCGCGCTGCTCGCCATCCGCGACAATCCGATCGCGGCGCGTTCGATGGGCATCAATTCGTCGCTCTACAAGGCGTCGGCGTTCGGCCTCAGCGCGCTCTACACCGGCATCGCCGGCGCGCTCGGCGCCATCATCGTCGCCTTCGTCGCGCCCGACAGCTTCACGCTCACGCTGTCGATCGGCCTGCTCGTCGGCCTCGTCATCGGCGGCGTAGGCTGGCTGCCCGGCGCGCTGTTCGGCGGCGCGTTCCTGCTCTTTGTGCCGAATATCGCGGAAAGCGTGTCGAAGGGTCTGTCCGGCGCCGTCTACGGCCTGCTGCTGATCCTGGTGATCTATGTCATGCCTTCGGGCGCGGCCGGCTTCCTGCAGGCGATCGTGGGGCGCTTCAAGAAGTAGCGGCGCGCAGGCTCAAAAAACAAAGGGCGGCTTCCGGCCGCCCTTTTTCGTTCGCCGCGCGCCGAAAGCTGCGCTCCCAGCCTCACCGGCCGGTCACGACCAGAATTTTCCCAAGATGCGCCGAGCTTTCCATCAGCTCGTGCGCCTGGCGCGTCTCCTCCATCGGGAAGATTTTGTGGACCAGCGGCTTGACCGCGCCCGCGTCCAGCAGCGGCCAGACCTTCTCGCGCAATGCGAGCGCGATCGCCGTCTTCTGCGCGAGCGTGCGCGGGCGCAGTGTGGACCCGGTGAGCGTCAGCCGTTTCACCATCACCGGCGTGAAATTCAGATCCTTCGCCATCGGGCCCTGCAGGAAGGCGATCTGCACCAGCCGGCCCTCGAGCGCGAGCAGCGAGATGTTCTTCGCGATATAGGGGCCGCCCACCATGTCGAGGATGACGTCGACGCCGCGCTTGTCGGTGATGCGCCGCACCTCCTCCACGAAATCCTGCGTGCGGTAGTCAATGGCGTGATCGGCGCCCAGCGATCGGCAGAAGTCACATTTCTCGCGCGAGCCGGCGGTCGCGATCACCGTCGCGCCGAAATGTCTGGCGAGCTGGATGGCGGTCGAACCGATGCCCGACGATCCGCCGTGGACGAGCAGCGTCTCGCCGCGGGCCAGTCGCCCGCGCGTGAACACGTTGTCGTAGACGGTGAAGAAGGTCTCGGGCGCGCCGGCCGCGGTGACGAGATCGAGCGCCCTGGGCTTTGGCAGGCAAAGCCCGGCGTCGGCGAGCGCGTATTCGGCATAGCCGCCGGAGCCGACCAGCGCGCAGACTTCGTCGCCGACCTTCAGGTCGGGGTTGAGCCTGTCGCAGCCTTCGCCGAGCGCGATCACGCGGCCGGCGATTTCGAGGCCCGGCACGTCGCTTTCGCCGGGGGGCGGGGGATAGGCGCCGGTGCGCTGAATGCAGTCGGGCCGGTTGACGCCATAGGCGACCACCTCGATCAGCGCCTTGCCGGGCGCGGGCGCGGGCGTGGCGGCCTCGTCGAGGCGGATCACTTCGGGGCCGCCCGCGCCGTCGAAACGGATCAGGCGCATGGTGGCGGGACGGTCTGTCATCGGCTCCTCCTGTCGCGCCTGAGGTACGCCATCGCCGGCGCCGCCGCAATCGCGGCCATGTCGCGAAAGCCGTTGCACAACCCGGACAAATCGGCGCCGACGCCTATGGCGCTGCGTCGCCGCCCTCTATCCTCCGACAAAACGAATCACGAAAGGCCGATCGGCATGGAACGCGCGTCGGGCGCAACACCTGCGCCCCAGAACTACACCGTTCCCGCGCTGCTGGCAGGGTTGGCGTTGTGTTGCGCGGCGATCTGGCTTGCCGGGCGCGGCGGGTTGGGCGCGGCGGCGGCCGCGGGCCTGTCGGCGGCGTTCGGCCTCGCGCTGCTCGCGCCCTCGCTGCGCGCCGACATGCAGGCGATGCGCACCGGCGCTTTCGATGCGCTGGTGGTGGCCGCCTATGGCGCACTCGCCGATCCCTCGGCCGTGTTGTGGCGCGCGCCGGACGCGTGGAGCAAACTGTTCGCCTTCACCTCGGTCGGCGCGGCGTTCGCCAGTTTCGTCTATATCGGCGCGCTGCTGATCATCATGACCTATTCCGCGCGCCGGCCGAATTTCGTCGCCAGCGCGGCGATCGCCCTCACGCCGTTCGCCTTCTGCCTGTTCATCGGCCTCGGCTCCCGGCTGCCGGCGGATTTCGCGCGGCTGCTGCTGGGCGGCGCGGCGCTTGCGGAACCCTATGCGGCGGCGCTGGGGCGCGCGCTGTGGCTTACGCTCATCAACGAGGCGATCATCGCCGGCGCGGCGATCGCGCTGGGCCGGCGCATGCCGCGCGATCCCGCGCTGCACGCCACGCTGTTTGCGGCGGCGGTGTTCGCCGCGACCACGCCGCTCGCCGCCACGTTCGGCTCCAGCGCGCTTGTCGCCAATCTCGGCGCGCCATGGTCGATCGTGGTTATGGCGGCGACGGCGGCCGTCGCGCAGGCGGGGTTGTGGGGCGAGACCTACCTGGTCACGCAGGCGATCGTCGATCTGCTGCACGGCGCGCCGCCCATCTCGCGCGGCATTCGCAAGCCGTGGGCCAGCGGCATGGCGAAGGGCGCGATCTACGGTCTGGTGTTCATGGGCCTGGTGGCGGCGGTCGGCGCGGTCGTCGCCAACCGGTCGGCGCTGGCGCTCGTTCTGGCGAGCGGCGTGGCGGGCGCGGCGGCGCTCGGCGCGGTGTTCTTTCCGCTCGCCCGCACCATTCTCGAAAGCACGGATTCGACGCCGCCGTTCTTCGGTCGTCTTGCGACCGAGATGCGGCGCGGGCGCAACTACCCGCGCGGCATGATGGTCGGCGCGGCGATCGCGCTGGCGGCGCTCGCGGGCGTGCCAGCGCTCGGCGGTGGGGAGCGATTTCTATTCGGCTTCGGCGCGGGCGCGCTCGCCTATGCGGGCGTGGACGCCATCAGCGATCTCGCGCCGCTCGTCACGGGGCGACGGCGCTACATGTCGAGCTGGCGCATCTATCTGTTCGGCGCGCTGCTCGGCGGGATCACCGGCGGCGCCATCGCCTGGTATTTCGATGCAGGCCAGATAGACGTGGTGACGAAGAAATTCTTCGCCTACACCGCGATCCATTATCCCTCGGTCGGGCGCGCGGTCGGCGACTACAACATCTTCCCGCTGTTCTCGAAATGGGGCGTAACCAATCTGGGACCGGCCGAAGGCGGGGTAAAGCTGTTCTATCTGGAGTCGCTGTCGGGCGTCATCCAGTGGATTTTCGCGGCGCCGCTGTTCAGCATCAACCTGTTCTTCCTCACCGCACTGGTGAAGCGCGATCTCAAGCCGCTGCGCGTTCTTTTCTCGGAGGAAGGCGCGCGCCAGCTCGTCGACAACGCCATCCTGGTGCTGCGGTGGGGTTTGTGGATGGCGCCGGTCATCTACACGTTCCTGAAGGCGGCAGGCGAGCCGGCCTGGTACAATCAGGACGGTCTGGTGCGCACGGGCGTGGCGACGGTGATGTCGGCGGTTTCGACACCGGCGGAATTCGCCACGTGGAGCCTGAGCATCTTCACCGGGCTTCTGGCCTACGACTGGCTGCGCGTGCTCATCTGGTTCGACCACATGGGGTTGCGCGTGGCCACGCTCGTCAATCTGTCGTTCGTCGGCGGCGACGTGGCGGACGAACGGGCCGCGCGGTTCGTCGGCAAGGCGCAGGTCAGCCGCGCCGTCCCGGTGGGATTGCGCCGGTTCGGCACCTGGGCGCCGTTGCTGCTGCCGTTCTACATTCCGCGCGGCGCCGATTGGGACAAGGCGTGGGGCGCGGCCGAACGGTTGCGCACGACATCCTCGCCCGTGACCGATCTGCTGCTGGGCTATACGGTCGTCGCCGGCGCGGCGACGGTCGGGCTGTCCGCGCTCATTCTGCGGCGCCTGTCTCGCGCGGGGCGCCGGCGCGCGGGCGCGGGCACCGGCATCGCGGGCACGCCGACGGCCAAGCCCTACATGCTCACCAACGGGCTTTTCACCAGCGAGTGGTACGACGACGGGCAAAGCTACAGTCGCGTGGAAAGCGCGGCGCGTCGCGGCCCGCCGATCGACATCACGCGCCGGCCGGACGACCCGGCCCATCCGCGCGGCAAGTTCATCTATCTGCGCGAGGGCGACGGCGAACTCTGGTCGCTCGGCGCAGCCCCCGTGTTCGCCGGCGGCGAAGACACCGACATGCAACGCACCTCGCCGACCGAACTGTTCATCGCGCGCACGCGCAACGGGCTGCGGGTCGAGGCGACGATCGAGGTGGTCCACGGCGAGCCGGCCGAAGTCATGCGCGTGAAGCTGGTCAATCTCGAGCGCCGGCCGCGTCGCATCATGGTGTCGTCGCTGCGCGAATGGGTGATCAACGAGGGCGGGGTCGAACAGCGCGATCCCGCCTACAACGGCATTCACGTGGCGACCTGGTTCCTGAAGGAACCGGCGGCGATCATCGCGCAGAATCGTTTGCTGAAGACCAACGAGCGGCGCGTGCAGCGCCGGCGCATGTCGCACGAAGTGGCGTTCCACGCCGCCGGCGCCGGCGCGACCGGCGAAATCCGTCTCGTGGGCTACGAAGACATGAAATCGCGGTTCTACGGGCTCGGCGTGTCGGCAGACCCGGATTCGATGATCGGGCGCGCGCATTGGCGCGACCCCGCCGACGAAGGTTTGCTCTACGGGTTCGAGCCGTGCGCGAGCCTGACATGGGAGGCGCGGATCGCGCCCGAAAGCACGACCGAGATCATCTTTATCGACGGTTGGGCCGCCGACATGGAGACGGCGCTCGGCTGCATCGCGCGCCATCTCGATGCGCCGCTGCCCGCGCCGGACCGCCTGTCGCAGGCGCTTTCGCGCGTGCGCGCGGTCGCGCCCGCGACGCCCTCGCATGCGCTGCGTTTCGCCTTCGCGCCGGACGGCAGGGCGCTGACGGTCGCCCCCGGAACGCCGCGTCCGTTCGCCCATGTCGTCGCCAACGCCTTCGGGCAGGGCGCGGTGCTGACCAACGACGGCGACATTTTCTCCTTCTCCGGCAACGCGCGGCAGAATTCGCTCACCCCGTTCCGCATGGGCGAGGGACGCTGGAGCCCGGTCGGCCAGGCGATCTACGTGAAGGACATGGCGAGCGGGCAGGCCCATTGCGCGACATTCGCGCCGCTACGCCGCGACGATGCTACCTATGAGGTGGAGTTCGGTCTCGGCACGGCGGTCTACACGTCGCGCTGCGGCGATCTCGAACTGGAACTGACGGTGTTCACGCCGCCCGAGCGGACAGTGGAAGTGAAAATCCTGCGCATTCGCAACCACGGCGCGGGCGATCGCATGTTCATGGTTTCGCCGATCGCCGAGATCGTGCTGGCGGAAACCTCGGACGAAAGCCGCGACAAGATCGAGACCGCGCGCGACGAGAGCGGCCAGGCGCTCTATTTCCGCAATCCGAAAAACTACTTCGTGAAAGGCTGGGCGTTCGCCACAACATCGCTGCCGGCCGAATTCGCCGAAACCTCGCGCCGGCGCGCTTTCGGCGCGCGCACGCGCGGCGCGCGCCTGCCCTACATGGCCGACCACGGCCATCCGGACATCAACGCGGGGCCGAGCGAACGGCGCGTGGCGGCGTTCGCCGGCGCCCTCGAGGTGAAGGCGCAGAGCGAGCAGACGGTGGTGTTCTCGCTCGGCCAGACGGGCGATCTGGCGGCCGCGCAGCATTTCGCCTCGGTCTCGCGCAGCCCCGAGTGGGCGGCCAAGATGCTCCGGCGGACCCGGGAATCGTGGGAGGACCAGCTCGGCCGGTTGCGGATCGAAACCAACCGGCCGGATTTCGACCGGCTGGTGAACGACTGGCTGCCCTACCAGCTGCTCGCCGCGCGGCTGTGGGGCCGCACGGGACCGACCCAGCGCTCGGGCGCCACCGGCTATCGCGACCAGCTGCAGGATGTGCTGCCGCTGATGTTTCTCGCGCCCGAACTCGCGCGCCGGCAGATTTTGCTGCACGCGGCGCGTCAGTTCCTGGAAGGCGACGCCGTCAAGTGGTGGCACACGGCCCCGGGCGGCGGCACGGGGCTGGCCGACCGCACGCATGCGTCCGATCCGCACCTTTGGCTGCCGTTTGTCGCCATGCGCTATGTGGAGGCGACCGGCGACGAAGCCGTGCTCGATGTTCCCGTTCCTTTCATCGAAGGCGAAGACACGCCCAAATCACAGGAGGGCCAGGCCGACGTGCCGCTGCCGTCGCGCGAGACGGCGAAACTGTTCGACCATTGCGTTCTGGCCATCGACTGGACGCTCGCGCGCATGGGCGGTCACGGACTGCCGCTGATGGGCACGGGCGACTGGGACGACGGCATGAACCTCGTCGGCTTCGAAGGGCGCGGCGAAAGCGTGTGGATGGGGTTCTTCCTCCACGGCATTCTGATCGATTTCGCGCGCGTGGCCGAAAAGCGCGGCAAACACAAGCTGGTCGCGCGACACCGGGCCGAGGCCGAGCGGCTGCGCTCGGCGCTCGACGCCTGCTGGCGCGGCGACCGGTATCTGCGCGCCTACGCCGACAACGGCAAGGAAATCGCGCCGGTCAGCGCCATGACGGCGTCGTGGCCGGTTTTGTCGCGCGCGGTCGATTTCCAGCGCGGCGTGGAAGTGATCGAGAACGCGCTCGCCACGCTCCAGCGCCCCGACCGCGTGCTGCTCGTCTCGCCGCCCTATACGGAGGAGTCCGATCCGTTCCCCGGCCGCAGCGCCGAATATCCGCCCGGCGTGCGCGAGAACGGCGGGCAATATTCGCATGGCGTTTCATGGTTCGTGGACGCGCTGGCCGATCTCGCCGATCAGGCGCGCGCGGCCGGCGATGCGAAAGAAGCCGCGCGGCTGTCGGCCAGGGCGTTCGAGGTGTGGGCCGCCATCTCGCCGCTGTCGAAATACGCCACGCCCGAGGCCGCCGACGTCTACGGCCTGCCGCCGCACCAGCAGGCGGCCGACGTCTACGAAGGCCCCGGATACGAGGGGCGCGGGGGCTGGTCCTGGTACACCGGCTCGGCCGCGCGCATGTTGGTGGCGGCCTATCGCATGCTCGGGATTCGACTGGAAAAGGGCGAGTTCTCGCTGGCGCCGGACGCTTTCGAGCCGAAGGGCGAATTGCGACTGCACAAGGCGACCTGGCGCGGCCGGACAATCACCGCGGAGGGCGAGAGGATCGTAACCGGCTGACACATTGTTTTTCATTTGATTTTTCCGGGCTTTGGTCGCGCGGCGGATTTACAGCCGCGCGGCGGCCGGCGAAAATGGCGAACTGTCGGTTTTCGCGTTCCTGTCGATGTCGAGATTGTGGGTGATTGCGTTTTGCCTCGCGGCGCCTTCGAGCGCATCCGCGGGCGCGTTCATGCAGCCGGAAGGCGGCGGCCAGATCATCGCGCAGGTGGGGTTCTCGAAGGCCGGCTACGGCTACGACGCCTTTGGTCGGCCGGTGGCGATCCGCGCGTGGCGCAAGGTGGAGGTTTCGGCCTGGGGCGAATACGGATTGACGGACGCCGTCACGCTGATCGGCGAGCCGTCGTGGCGCTCGTTCCGGGCCGACAAACTCACCGACTGGAACGGGTTCGAGGTGGGTCGCGCGCATGTCGCGCGGCTCGGCGCCACGCAGATCGGCGCGCGCGTCAAACTTCTGGAATGGGAGAATTCGATCCTGTCCGCGCAGGCCACGGCCCGGTTCGCGCCGGGAGGAAAGGAGATCGCGCTCTATTCCGACATGCGGCGTCCCATGCAGGCGGACATTCGCCTGCTCTACGGGCGCCGGCTTGAGGCGTTCGGACTGAAGGGTTTCGCGAGCGCCGAATTCGGCTTTCGCAACGACGGCGCGTTCGGCCATCAATTTCGCATGGACCTCACCTATGGATTGCAGGTGTGGGACCGGCTGACGCTGATGCTCCAGAATTTCACGATTCTCACGCCACGCTGGTTCGGCGGCCAGTTCGCGGTGTCGCAGAAGGCGCAGGCGAGCCTGGTGTTCGCGGTGACGGACGCGGTGTCGGTGCAGGTGGGCGCCATGATGGGGCTGCGCGGCGCCAATTCGGCGGCCGAACGCGGCCTTGTCAGCGCCGTGTGGACGCGGTTCTGAGATGAGTGCGGTCGCTGCGCGCGCGGACACGCTGGGGCTCGTGCTCGCTGGCGGGCGGTCGCGGCGCATGGGCGGCGCGGACAAGGCGCTGTTGCGCCTCGCCGGGCGCCCGCTGCTTGCGCATGCGCTGGCGCGGCTCGGACCGCAATGCGGCGCGCTGGCGCTGAGCGCCAACGCCGATCCTTCGGTCTACGCGGCCTTCGCGCCGACCGTGCTGAAGGACGCGACGCCCGATTTTCCCGGCCCGCTCGCCGGCGTGCTGGCGGGTCTCGAACACGCCGCGCGGACGCGCGCGCCCTTCGTCGCCAGCATGAGCGTCGATACGCCCTTCCTGCCGCGCGATTTCGTGGCGCGCCTGCATGCGGCGCTCGGCGAAGCCGACATCGCGGTCGCAGCCTCGGGCGGCCGCACCCATTGGACGAGCGGGTTGTGGCGCGCGACACTCGCAGACGATCTGCGCGCGCGGCTGCGCGCGGGCGCGCGGCGGGCGGAGGATTTCGTGCGCGGCCATTCGTTCGTCGTCGTCGCGTGGGACGCGGCCGCGCGCGATCCGTTCTTCAACGTCAACACGCCGGAGGATCTCGACGCCGCCGCGCGGATGGCGACGTAAGCGGAAGCTCCGTCGCTCGAAAACGCTCTACGCGCCGCGTCGCAGGCGAAAGGTCAGCACGCCGTTCTGCGTCGATTGACCCTCCAGCACATGTCCATCCTGATGCGCGAAATGCGGGATGTCGATCGCGGCCATCGGATCGGTGCATTCGACGATCACGCGGGCGCCGGGCGAGAGCGCGCGCAGCGACCTGCGCGCGCGCAGCACAGGCATGGGGCATTTCAGCCCGCGCAGGTCGAGCACGATCGCATCTTCGTCCATCGTGCTCACAGGCTCCACCGGCGCGCGACTGCGGCCGCGCGGCGCGCGGAATCGACACGCACGGGCGCGCCCTGCGCGAGCGCGCACGCCGCCAGTGCGGCGGCGACGCGGGGACCGGAGCTTTCGGGCTGAAGCGCCTCATCGGGCGCGCCGGACTGCATCGCCCGCGCGACGTTGTCGCGTTCCGTTCCATCGCCGCCGAGCGCGAGCGCCAGCATGAATGCGACGGGCGCCAGATCGTCGGGCGCGTCGTGTCGGGCGAGCCGATAGAGATTGACGAGGCGCGTGACATTGCGCGGCGCGGGGCCGGCGAGCGCCGCAAGCGCCGCAAGCAGTTTGCGCTCGGGCCCCTGCAACGGCGTGTCGAGCGCGCTGGCGTTGGCGGGCTCGGCCGGGGCGACCGGCGCCGCCCGTTGGGCGAGGCGCCCGATGAACGTCGTCCAGTGCGTTTCATCTGCCGGCGGCAGGGCGAACGGCGTCTGCACGAGGCGCGCGAGCGTGGCGCGCGCGTGCG
Source organism: uncultured Methylocystaceae bacterium (assembly GCA_937870755.1). Taxonomy (GTDB): domain Bacteria; phylum Pseudomonadota; class Alphaproteobacteria; order Rhizobiales; family Beijerinckiaceae; genus JAJXWB01. The sequence goes on along the minus strand of CALMZV010000027.1, from coordinate 73,264 downwards.
GTTCGGCGAAATGATCGGGATCGAAGGCGGTCAGCAGCGCGAACGCCGGACGGTCCAGCGCGCTGGCGGTCGCCGCAAAGGTCGCGAGGGCCGCGGCCGGCGGCAATGCGTCCAGCGAATCCACGGCGACAAGAATGCGCGTGGGCGCGTGTTCGGAGCCTTCCGCCTTGGCGATGATGCGGTCGAGCGCGGCGAGATAGGCGCGCGCGGCCGGCGCGCCCTGCATCTGGCTCGCAAAGCCCGCGGCGCGCGGCGCAACCGACAGCGCGCCGCCGGCGCGTTTTTCCGCCTCGCTCGCATGTTGCGAGAGAACCTCGATCTCGCGCGTCAACGCATCGACGCGCTGCGCGTGATGGGCGATCGCATGGTCGATGTCGGCGCGGCGCGCATGCACGTCGCTTTCGAGCAAGGCGGCGCCGCGCCACAAGGGCTGCGCGAACCGCCACGCGCGCCAGGCAAGCGAGGCGAACGCGAGCAGGCCGAGAACAAGCGCGGCCTTGCCGGCGAGCGCGAAGATCGCAAGATTGGCCGCAAGCCATGTCGCGACCGGCCGCAGCGCCTCGCCCGCGCCTTCGAGCGCGCCGAGCCAGCCGCGCTGGGTCGCCATGAGGTTGAGGCCCCATGCGAGTGCGAAGAAAACGAGGCCGAGAAATATCCGCTTCTTCTGCCCGCGATAGGCCCATAGCGTGCGGGCGCTGGCGAGCGCGCGGGAGAGCGGGCCGCCCGTTTCCGACAGCGCCTGCACCAGGCCGCGATAATCGGCGAGCGCATCGGGCGCGTTGAATCCGAATGCGCGCAGCGCCGGTTCTATGCGGGCGCGATTGGCGCGCGCATAGGAATCGAACTGCGCGCCGGAAGTTTCGAACAGCACGACTTCGGTCAGGCGCGCGCGGCGGTTCTCGGCCTGCTCGCGCGCCGTGCGTTCGCGTTCGAGCGCATGCCGGCTGGCGTCCAGCGCGTCGTTGGCCGCGCGCGCCAGAGCTTGCGGATCGCTCGTTTCCGCGGCGGCGAGTTCGTGGGCGGCGGCGTCGAGCGCGGGAAATTCGCGCGCGAGCCGCGATTGCAGCCGGGCGGCGAGCGTCTGCTCCGGGCTCGCGACGAGATCGGCCGCCTCGATCTTCAGCGCGAACAGGCGCGGCGCGAAGGGGCCCGATTTCCGCGAGCCCGCCAGGTCCGACAATGCGCGCGCGCGTTCGAACGTCTGTTCGAGCGCGTGGCTCTTGCCGGCGCCCGGACCGCCCAAGAGCGCGATCGACAGCGGCCCTTCGGCGTCCTTGTGCGCGATCAGTTCGGCGAGCCGGGCGAGCGCGGGCGCCCTGTCGAGCGAATCCGCGCGGCGGGCGCGCTCGGATACGAAGACGCGCGGCCGCGGCGGGGCGTCGTCGGGGGCGGCTTCCTTCACCGGCGCGGGCGGCGGCGCGGCCGGCGGCGCGGGCGTCGGAATGGCGGGGGCTGGCGGCTCGCGGCGTTCGGGCTGCGGGCGCGGGGCGGGCGCGCGCAGGGGCGGGCCGGGCGGGGGATAGATGGGGCCAACCTCGCCGAACGCGGCCTGCCGGCGTTCGCCCTCCACCTTTTCGTTTGCGCCGTCGGTCGGTTGCACGCCCAGCTCCTCGATAATGATCCGCGCTCCGCGCGAATCGCGGCGCGCGGACCAGACCATCGGATTGTGACCGCATGGCGACCCGGCGTAACCCGTTTTTCACGCCCCGGCGGCACAATGCGGGTTTGGCGGGAGATGCGCGCAGATGAGGATAGCGATCGCGATCGCAAGCGTCGGGCGGCCGGCGATCCTGGCGGCGACGCTGGCGCGTCTGGCGCGCCAGACGCGCGCTCCAGACCGGCTGCTCGTCGTCGCGGCCGAGCCTTCCGATTTGCCTTGCGATTTGCGGTCCGCGGGGCTGGCCGCGCCCGCCGAGGCGATGTTCGCGCCGCGCGGGCTGACGTCGCAACGCAACGCCGCGCTCGACCGGCTGCGCGCCAGGACCGACATTCTCGTCTTTCTCGACGACGACTTCGTTCCCGCCTGCGATTTTCTGGCCGGCGTGGAGCGGCTGTTCGCGGAGCACGCGGAGATCGTCTGCGCCAGCGGCCATCTCATCGCCGACGGCGCGATGGGGCCGGGCTACGATTTCGCCGACGCCGACCGCATGGTGGCCGCCTACGAGCATACGCCGCGCCCGGCGCCCGCGCTCGCCGACGACACGGGCGCCTACGGCTGCAACATGGCGCTGCGGCTTGCGGCGGCGCCGGATGCGCGGTTCGACGAAAACCTGCCGCTTTATGCGTGGCTGGAGGACACCGACTACACCGCGCATTTCGCGCGCGCGGGGCGCGTGGTGCGCGCCAATGCGTTCGCCGGCGTGCATCTGGGCGTCAAGAGCGGGCGCACGCCGGGCGTGCGGCTCGGCTATTCGCAGATCGCCAACCCGCTCTATCTCGTCGGCAAGGGCACGCTCGATGCGCGGCGCGCACTGAAAATGGCCGGGAAGAACATTCTCGCCAACGCCGCGAAAAGCCTGCGGCCGGAGCCCTACATCGACCGGGCGGGGCGGTTGAAGGGCAATCTCATCGCGCTCCTCGACATCGCGCGCGGGCGCAGCGATCCCAGGCGCATTCTGGAGCTTTGACGAGGGCGCCGCATCGGGCCTCGGCCACCGTCTCCCCGGTCGCCGGGAGAAGGGGCGTTTGCGGTTACGTGCGCAACAGCCGGGCAAGCAGCAGCGTGCGCAGTTCGGCGATGTCGAGCGACATCACGACAATGAAATAGACGAGGAAACCGCCGACGATCTGGATCGCGAGCGTGTCGGCGCCAAGCCCCAGCGTGCGCATCGGCAGAAGGATCGTCACCATCGCCGCGACGCCGACGACGGCGGCCGCCACATCGCGCCAGCGCGGCCGCACGGGCGTGAGCGCGAACAGCGCCGCCAGCAACGCGAGCAGGCCGGCGACCGACGAGATGGATTGCGCGAGCGCGTAGCTGGTCGCGTCCTGCGTCGCGGGCAGCAGCGCGAGCGCCAGCACGTTGGCCAGCAGCGCGACCAGCGCGGCGATGACCAGCGGCAGGGTGCGCCGCTCGATCTGGAAGGCGGGATAGATCGCGTAGTTGATCAGCCCGAAGGCCGCCAGCGCGGGCGTCATCAGCGCGAAATAGTGGGCGAAGGGGCCGCGGAAACTTTCCGGAACGAGCAACGCCTCGAACGCCGGCAGCACCGCATAGGCGCCGAAGGCCGCCGGCAGCACAATGCCGATCACCACGCCCATGTTGCGCTGGACCTGCACGCGCGCGCCGGGCGCGCCCTCTATCCGCTCCGTCAGAACCGCGAGCTGAAACAGGATGACGTCGAGGCTGGAGCCGATGGCGCCGACGATGCGGATGCCGATCTCGAAAGCGAGCGCGAGCTGGCCGGATTGCGCGTAGCCGAGCGTGTCGGCGGCGAGCCACCGGTTCATCATCGGCACGATCTGGTAGAGCAGGTTGGCGAGCACGATGGGCACGGCGTAGCCGGCGAACATGCGCGCGGCGGCGGCCCGGGCGCGCGCGGGCGTCGCCTGCGGATCGGCGAGCGTGCGCAGGACCAGCGCGATGGAGCCGGCCGCGCTGACGATGACGCCGGCGAGCGCCACGGCGGCCGACTGAAACCACCAGGCCCCGCCGACGACGAGCACGAGCGCCAGCACGTTCTTGGCCACCACCAGCACGCCGTAGGCGCGGTCGAGAAAGCGGGCGCGCACGAGCGCGGCGGCGAGATCGAAGGCGCCGTTGGCGGCCGCCGCGCCGACCGCGAGCGCGGCGAGCGCGGGCGAGGGCGGCAGCGATACCGGACCGAGGAACATGATGGCGGCGACCGCCGCGCCCGCCAGCGCCAGAAGGCCGAAGCCCACATCGAGCGTGGCGCGGATCTCCGGCCGGGTCGCGCGTTCGCCGTCCGAATAGAAACGCAGCGCGGCGAGCCGCAGCCATTCGAACACCAGCGTCTGCAAGACGACGGCGACCGAGAGCGCGAGCGCGAAACGGCCGTATTCGGCCGGCCCCAGCATTTTCGCCACCAGAAGGCCGATGACGAAACTGAGGATGGAGTTCACGAGAAACGGCAGGACGATCAGCATCGAGGGATGCTGTAGCCGAGCGCGGGGCGATGCGGAAGGGGGCGCTGGACCGGCGCGCCCGCGGGGGCTAAAAGCTCCGCCAAATCCTCCAACCACAGCGGACCGACGGCACATGGCGCGCCAGTTCATTTATCACATGCAGGGTCTCAGCAAGACCTACCCCGGCGGCAAGAAGGTGTTGGACAACATCCATCTGTCCTTCTACCCGGACGCCAAGATCGGCGTGCTCGGCGTCAACGGCTCGGGCAAATCGACGCTTCTGCGCATCATGTCCGGCATCGACAAGGAATTCGTCGGCGAGGGCTGGGTGGCGGAGGGCGCGCGCGTCGGCTACCTGCCGCAGGAGCCGCATCTGGAAGCCGCGCTGACGGTGCGCGAGAACGTGATGCTGGGCGTCGCCGAAAAGAAGGCGATCCTCGACCGCTACAACGAACTCGCCATGAACTATTCGGAGGAGACCGCCGACGAGATGACCAACCTGCAGGACGAGATCGAGGCCAAGGGCCTGTGGGATCTCGACAGCCAGGTCGATCAGGCGATGGACGCGCTCAACTGCCCGCCCGACGATGCGGACGTGACGAACCTGTCCGGCGGCGAGCGGCGCCGCGTGGCGCTGTGCAAGCTGCTGCTCGAACAGCCCGAACTGCTGCTGCTGGACGAGCCGACCAACCATCTCGACGCGGAGACGGTGAACTGGCTGGAAGGCCATCTGCGCAATTATCCGGGCGCGATCCTGATCGTGACCCACGACCGGTATTTCCTCGACAACGTGACGGGCTGGATTCTCGAACTCGATCGCGGCCGCGGCATTCCCTATGAGGGCAACTACACGAGCTGGCTGCAACAGAAGCAGAAGCGGCTGGCGCAGGAGGCGAGCGAGGACAAGGCCCGCCAGCGCGCGCTCGAAGCCGAGAGCGAGTGGATCGCCTCCTCGCCCAAGGCTCGGCAGGCCAAGAGCAAGGCGCGCATCCAGCGCTACGAGGACCTGCTCGCCAAGCAGAACGACAAGGCGCCGACGACAGCGCAGATCATCATTCCGGTGGCCGAGCGGCTCGGACAGAACGTCATCGAATTCGACGGCCTGTCGAAGGGGTTCGGCGACACGCTGCTGATCGACGACCTGTCGTTCAAGCTGCCGCCGGGCGGCATCGTGGGCGTCATCGGGCCGAACGGCGCCGGCAAGACCACGCTGTTCCGCATGATCACCGGGCAGGAAAAGCCGGACGCGGGCGCCATCACCATCGGCGAGAGCGTGCAACTCGGCTATGTCGACCAGTCGCGCGACGCGCTGCACGCCAACAAGACGGTGTGGGAGGAAATCTCCGAGGGCAACGACGTCATCTATCTTGGCAAGCGCGAAATCAATTCGCGCGGCTACTGCTCGGCGTTCAACTTCAAAGGCGCGGACCAGCAGAAGAAGGTCGGCCAGCTCTCGGGCGGCGAGCGCAACCGCGTGCATCTCGCCAAGATGCTGAAGAGCGGCGCGAACGTGCTGCTGCTGGACGAACCGACCAACGATCTCGACGTCGAGACGCTGCGCGCGCTGGAAGAGGCGCTGACCGATTTCGCGGGCTGCGCCGTCATCATCAGCCACGATCGCTTTTTTCTCGACCGCATCGCGACCCACATGCTCGCCTTCGAGGGCGACAGCCATGTTGAATGGTTCGAAGGCAATTTCGCCGATTACGAGGAAGACAAGAAAAGGCGGCTGGGGATCGACAGCGTCATCCCGCACAGATTGAAGTACAAGAAGTTTTCGAGGTAGAGCGATCCGTCATCGCGAGCGGAGCGAGTGAGCCCTTTTCCCGAAGCTCGGGGATGGATCGCTTCGCTTGCGCTCGCGATGACGGGGCAACCGCACGGCGTTGTTACTCGTCGAAGAATTCTTCATCGATCTTCTTGACGTAAAGCGTTTCCTCGACCCGACAGCCGACGCCGTGGCGGATCATCAGTCTTGTCAGTTCGTCGCCATCGATGAGCACGATGCGCTTGCTCATGGTGCGCGCTGTCTCGCGCGCGGACTCTGTAAAGGACGATGTCGTCGCCGTCAGAAGTCTGATCACGAGACGCTCGAAAAACGCGGGCGGCGCCGGAAGGATACGTTCCAGCAAATCGCGCCCGAGTTCCGATTCGAGTTGCTGTTGGGCCGCTCGCATCGTTTCATCGGGCGTCAGCGTGATACCCGCCGAGGCCGTGGTCGCCTCCCGTTGCGGGCGCTCCTGTTCGGGGCGTGTCGCCTGCCTGAAATGGTTGAACTCGGGAAAACGCTCGAGATATTTGATGTCGATCCTGACTGGCGGCATTTCCAGCACCTTGCGACCACTTTCAGTAGCGCGATAACTGCCGCGTCCGGTAAGCTCGATCAGCCCGGCTTTCCCTAGATAGCTCTTCGCCCAGTGGACGCGGTTCGCGAAGGTCGTCTGCCGGCCCGAGGGAAGAAGCAACGATCGCTCTTCCTCCGACAGAGAGAATTTGTCGGCCAATCGGTCGATGACGTCTCCAATCTTGACCTCATCGCTCGCCGACTCCCTCAGAACGGGCAGCATCAGGCTTTGAAAATCAGGTATCGCCATCCTTGCGTTCTCCCGACAGTCGTGGCGAATAAAACAAATCTCCAGAAGAATACACAGACAGGAGGAGACATGCGCGCGATCCTATGCCACGCCTACGGCCTGCCCGATCAGCTCAGGATCGAAGACATTCCCGATCCCGTTCCCGGCAAGGGGCAGGTTCTGATCGCGGTCGAAGCCTGCGGGCTCGGCTTCGTCGACGGATTGCTCGTGCAGGGCAAATACCAGGTGAAGGACCCGCTGCCGTTCGTTCCGGGCGGCGAGATGGCGGGGCGCGTGCTGGCGGTCGGAGAGGGCGTCTCGCCCGATCTCGTCGGCAAGCGCGTCGCCGGTCTCGGCAAGGGCGGGCTCGCCGAAAAGGCGGTGTTGCCGGCTGCGGCTTGCGCCGTGCTGCCCGACGTTTTCGACTCGGCGGCCGCGGCGTCCGCGCTCATCAATTACTGCACGGCGGTTTACGGGTTCGAGGACTGCGGGAAGGTGCGTCCGGGCGAGACGGTGCTGGTTCTCGGCGCCTCGGGGGGCGTCGGCATGGCGGCGATCGATGTCGCGCGCGGGTTCGGCGCGACGGTGATCGCGGCCGCCTCCACTGAGGACAAGCGCGCCGCCTGCCTCGCGCGCGGGGCGGCGCACGCTGTCGACTACACGCAGCCGGACTGGCGCAAGACGCTGGAGGGGCTGGTCGGCGGCAAGGGCGTCGACCTCGTCTACGATCCGGTGAGCGGGCCGTGGTCGGAGACGGCGTTCCGCTGCCTCGCGCCCGGCGGTCGCCATCTGGTCATCGGTTTCGCCTCCGGCGAGATCGCCAGACTGCCGCTCAATCTGGCGCTCCTCAAACGCGCCTCGCTGGTGGGCGTGGACTGGGGCGGGCACGTGCGGGCGCATGTCGATGAGGGACGGCGGCTGACCGCGCGGCTCATCGAACTGGTCGAGCAGGGGCGCATCTCGCCGCGCCCGGATTCGCTCCACCCGCTCGCCGACGCGCCCGGCGTGCTCGGCGACCTGCTCAATCGCCGGGCCGTCGGCAAGCCGGTCATCCAGCCGTCGATCTGAGGGTTGCGTCGCGCGCCGGAATACGTATAAAGATATCTTTATATCTTTCTTCTGGCAGCCGATGCACGAGATAACGAAAGTCACGCTCGATGTCGCGCTCGCGGCCCTGTCGGCCGCGGGGGAGGAGACGCGTCTGCGCATTCTCGCGCTGATCGGGGAGACGGAACTGACGGTCTCCGAACTCGTGGCCATTCTCGGCCAGTCGCAGCCGCGCGTGTCGCGCCATCTCAAACTGCTGGCGGAAGCGGGGCTGGCCGAGCGCCACCGCGAGGGCGCCTGGGCTTTTTTCCGCGCCGCGCAGGCGGGGCCTGGGGCGGACGTGGTGCGCGCCATCCTGGCCCGGCTCGACCCGCGCGACCCGCGTCTTTCGGCCGACCGCGGGCGGCTGGAGGAAATCCGCCGCGTGCGCGCCGAACAGGCCGCCCGCTATTTCGCGACCCACGCGCGCTCGTGGGATCGTGTGCGCTCCATGCATGCGCCCGAGGCGCAGGTGGAAGCCGCCATCAGCGACATGGTCGGCGAGCGGCCGATCCGCCAGATGCTCGACATCGGCGCCGGTACGGGGCGGATGCTGGAACTGATCGCGCGGCGCGCGCAGGCCGCCATCGGCGTCGATCTGTCGCCGGCGATGCTGGCGGTCGCCCGCGCCAATCTCGACCGCGCGGGCGTGCGCAACGCGCAACTGCGACAGGGCGATATTTACGCGCTGCCGGTGGAGCGCGGTTCCTGCGATCTGGTGATCGTGCATCAGGTGTTGCATTACCTCGACGATCCGGCGCGCGCGGTGCGCGAGGCCGCGCGCGCGCTGGCGCCGTCGGGCCGTCTCATGCTCGTCGATTTCGCGCCGCATGGCGAAGAGCATCTGCGCGAGGCGCACGCCCATCGCCGGCTCGGATTTTCCACCGAGGAGATCGCGCGGATTCTGGAGGAGGCGGACCTCGATCTCGTCTCGACTCGCCATCTGGCGCCCGGGGGGACGGAGGCCGGCAAACTGACCGTGTCCATCTGGCTCGCGCAGGACCGACGCATTCAAACCGACATCGCGCCGCGGGGCGCGACGGAGTTCGCCTGACATGACCGACCATCGCCTGAGCCGCGGCGCGCACACGCCGATCGGCGTCTCCTTCGAATTCTTTCCGCCGAAGACGGAGGAGATGGAGATTCAATTGTGGGAGGCGTTCAACCGTCTGGCGCCTCTCAATCCGAACTTCGTCTCCGTCACCTACGGCGCGGGCGGCTCCACGCGCGAGCGCACGCACGCCACGGTCGCGCGCATCGTGCGCGAGACGACGATCCGGCCCGCCGCGCATCTGACCTGCGTGGCGGCCACGCGCGCGGAAATCGACGAGGTGGTGCGCGGTTACTGGGCGGCGGGCGTGCGCCACATCGTGGCGTTGCGCGGCGATGCGGTCGGCGGCGTCGGCGCCGCATACGAAGCCCATCCCGGCGGCTACGCAACCTCCACCGATCTTGTGCGCGCGATCAAGCGCATCGCCGATTTCGAAGTTTCCGTCTCCGCCTATCCCGAGGGCCATCCCGAAAGCGCGTCCATCGACCAGGACATCGAACATCTCAAGGCCAAGATCGACGCCGGCGCCACGCGCGCCATCACGCAGTTCTTCTTCGAGAACGATCTCTATTTCCGCTATCTCGACCGCGTGCGCGCCAAGGGCGTGGAAATTCCGATCCTGCCGGGCGTCGTGCCAGTGCAGAATTTCAAACAAACGGCCAATTTCGCGCGCAAGACGGGCGCGAGCGTGCCGCAATGGCTGGCCGACCGGTTCGAGGGGCTCGACAACGATCCTGCGACGCGGCGGCTGATCGCGGCTGCAGTCGTCGCCGAACAGGTGGTCGATCTCGTCGATCGCGGCGTGACCGATTTCCATTTCTACACGATGAATCGCGCCGATCTGGTGTACGCCGCCTGCCATTTGCTTGGTCTGCGGCCCGCGCCCGCGACCCAGGAAAAGATGTTCGCATGACCAAGCTTCTCGACGCCGCACGCAACCGCATTCTCGTGCTCGATGGCGCGATGGGCACCATGATCCAGCAGTTGAAGCTGGACGAGGCCGCCTTCCGCGGCGAGCGGTTCCGGCAGCACGCGCACGACCTGCGCGGCGACAACGACCTGCTCACGCTCACGCAGCCGGACGCCATCCGCGACATTCACCTGCAATATTTCCTCGCAGGCGCGGACATCGCCGAGACCAACACGTTCTCCTGCACGACGATCGCGCAGGCCGATTACGGGCTGGAAGCCATCGCGCGCGAACTGAACGTGGAGGGCGCGCGGCTCGCGCGGCAGGCGGCCGACGAGGCCGAAAAGCGCGACGGGCGCCCGCGCTTCGTCGCCGGCGCTCTCGGACCCACCAACCGCACGGCCTCCATTTCGCCGGACGTGTCCAACCCCGGTTTTCGCGCCGTCGGTTTCGACGACCTGCGCATCGCCTACAAGGACGCGGCTCTCGGGCTGATGGAGGGCGGGGCGGATATTCTGCTGCTGGAGACGATCTTCGACACGCTGAACGCGAAGGCAGCGCTCTATGCGATCGAGGAAGCGTTCGCGCAAACCGGCCGACGCATGCCGGTGATGATCTCCGGCACGATCACGGATCTTTCCGGCCGCACGTTGTCGGGCCAGACGCCGACCGCGTTCTGGCATTCGATCAAACATGCAAAGCCGTTCTCGGTCGGGCTCAACTGCGCGCTCGGCGCGCGTGAGATGCGCGCCCATCTCGCCGAAATCGCGCGCGTGGCCGACACGCTCGTCTGCGCCTATCCGAACGCCGGCCTGCCGAACGAATTCGGCCTCTACGACGAGAGCCCGGACTACATGGCCTCGCTCATCCGCGAATTCGCGGAGGCCGGGCTCGTCAACATCGTCGGCGGATGCTGCGGCACGACGCCCGAGCACATCGCCGCCATCGCGGGCGCGGTCGAGGGGCTGAAGCCGCGTGCGGTTCCGGTCGTCGAGAAACGGCTGCGGCTGTCCGGGCTGGAGCCGTTCACGCTGACCGACGACATTCGCTTCGTGAACGTCGGCGAGCGCACCAACGTCACCGGTTCGGCGAAGTTCCGCAAACTGATAACGGCCGGCGACTACGCCGCCGCGCTCGAAGTCGCGCGCGACCAGGTCGCCAACGGCGCGCAGATCATCGACGTGAACATGGACGAGGGATTGCTCGATTCCAAAAAGGCGATGGTCGATTTTCTCAACCTCGTCGCCGCCGAACCGGACATCGCACGCGTGCCGGCGATGGTCGACAGTTCCAAGTTCGAGGTGATCGAGGCCGGCCTGAAATGCATTCAGGGAAAGGCCGTGGTCAATTCGATCTCGCTGAAGGAAGGCGAGGCTGCGTTTCGCGCGCAGGCGGAGATCGTCAGGCGGCACGGCGCGGCCGTGGTCGTGATGGCGTTCGACGAAAAGGGGCAGGCCGACACACGCGCGCGCAAGGTCGACATCTGCGCGCGCGCCTATCGCATTCTGGTGGACGAACTCGGCTTTCCGCCGGAAGACATCATTTTCGACCCGAACATTTTCGCGGTCGCCACCGGCATCGAGGAACACGACAACTACGGCGTCGATTTCATCGAGGCGACGCGCGATATCCGCGCGAACCTGCCGCATGCGCATGTTTCGGGCGGCGTGTCGAATCTCTCGTTCTCGTTCCGCGGCAACGAGCCTGTGCGCGAGGCGATGCATTCCGTTTTCCTCTACCATGCGATTTCCGCCGGTATGGACATGGGCATCGTGAACGCGGGGCAACTGGCCGTTTACGAAAAGATCGATCCGGCGCTGCGCGAGGCGTGCGAGGATGTGGTGCTCAACCGCCGCGCGGATTCCACCGAGCGCCTTCTGGCGATCGCGGAGAATTATCGCGCGCAGAAGGGGCAGGCGCAGACAAAGGACGAGAGCTGGCGGCAGGCGTCCATCGAGAAGCGGCTGGAGCACGCGCTCGTCAACGGCGTCGGCGAATATATCGAGGCCGACGTCGAGGAGGCGCGCCTGGCGGCCGCGCGCCCGCTGGATGTGATCGAAGGTCCGCTGATGGCGGGCATGAACGTGGTCGGCGACCTGTTCGGCGCGGGCAAGATGTTCCTGCCGCAGGTGGTGAAATCCGCGCGCGTGATGAAACAGGCGGTGGCGGCGCTGCTGCCCTACATGGAGGATGAGAAGGACGCGCGCGCGAGCGCCGGCAAGATCCTCCTGGCGACCGTGAAGGGCGACGTGCACGACATCGGCAAGAACATCGTGGGCGTTGTGCTCGCCTGCAACAATTTCGAAATCATCGATCTCGGCGTGATGGTTCCCGCGCAGAAGATTCTCGAAACGGCGAAAGCCGAAAAGGTGGACATGATCGGCCTTTCCGGCCTCATCACGCCCTCGCTCGACGAGATGTGCGTCGTGGCGGCGGAAATGGAGCGCGAGGGGTTCGACATGCCGTTGATGATCGGCGGAGCGACAACGAGCCGCGTGCATACCGCTGTGAAGATTCATCCCAACTACGCGCGCGGACAGGCTGTGTATGTGACGGACGCCAGTCGCGCGGTGGGCGTGGCGCAGGCGCTGATGTCGCCCGACCAGCGCCCAGCCTATGTGGAGCAGTTGCGCGCGGAATACAGGAAGGTCGCCGAGGCGCATGCGCGCGCGGAGGAGGACAAGCAGCGCGTGCCGCTCGCGCGCGCGCGCGCGAATGCGTTCAAGACCGATTGGGCGGCCTACGATCCGCCAAAGCCGACCTTCACCGGCGTGCGCGCCTTCTCCACTTACGATCTCGCGCAGCTCGCGCAGTTCATCGACTGGACGCCGTTTTTCCAGACGTGGGAGTTGAAGGGTCGCTATCCGGCGCTGCTCGAGGACGAGAAGCAGGGCGCGGCCGCGCGCGCGCTGTTTGCGGACGCACAGGAGATGATGAAGCAGATCGTCGAAAATCGCTGGTTCAATCCGCGCGCGGCTATCGGTTTCTGGCCGGCCAACGCGGTTGGCGACGACATCGCGCTCTATACCGGCGAGTCGCGCACAGAGCGTTTGGCTACGCTGCACACGCTGCGTCAGCAGTTGCAGCGGCGCGACGGCCGTCCAAATCTCGCGCTCGCCGATTTCGTGGCGCCGGAGGGAACGAAGCCCGACTATGTCGGCGCTTTCGTCGTCACGGCGGGCGTGCAGGAGGAAAAGATCGCGGACCGTTTCGCGCGCGCCAACGACGACTATCGCTCGATCATGGTGAAGGCGCTGGCCGACCGTTTCGCGGAAGCCTTCGCCGAGGCGATGCATGCGCGTGTGCGACGCGAGTTCTGGGGCTATGCGGCGGACGAGACGTTGACGAACGAGCAGTTGATCGGGGAAGAATATCGCGGCATTCGGCCCGCGCCGGGCTATCCCGCCCAGCCCGACCACACGGAAAAGACCACGCTGTTCGAATTGCTGGGCGCGGAGCGGCGCACGGGCGTCAAGCTCACCGAAAGTTACGCCATGCATCCGGGCTCGTCCGTCTGCGGTCTCTATTTCTCGCATCCGGAGGCGCATTACTTCGGCGTCGCCAAGGTCGAGCGTGATCAGGTGCAGGATTACGCCGCGCGCAAAGGCATCGCGCCGCGCGAGGTGGAGCGGTGGCTCGGGCCGATCCTCAATTACGATCCGGCGACGGCGGGCAAAGCCGCCGCGGAATGAGGGCGCGCTACCTGGAAGGGGCGCGCAGGCCGAGCATGCGCGCGAAGATCGCATCGAGCGCGCGGTCGGGCAGCGCGCGCGGCAGCAGCCATTTCGTGAAATAGTCCGGCACGACGGGAATGCGCGCGGGCGGACGGGGCGCGGTCAGCGCGCGCAAGACCGCGCGCGCCACGCGTTCGGGCGAGGCGCCGGCGCGGCCCTCGCGCACGGAGCGCGCGCGCATCTTCTCGGCGATGGCGCGATAGTCGGTCGCCACGTATGGCGAAATGTCGGTCTTTTCGATCTTGTCCCAGATCGGCGTGGCGATGACGCCCGGTTCGATCGTCACGACATCCACGCCGTAGATCATCAGTTCGCGCCGCAGGGCGTCCGACAACGCTTCCAGCGCGTGTTTGGAAGCTGCGTAGGCGCCGGCGAGCGGGCTGACGATCCTGCCTGCGACCGACGACATGTTGACGATGCGGCCCGGCGGGCCGACGCGGGCGCGATCCGTCCCCAACAGGGGCGCGAACGCCTGCGTGACGGCGATCTGTCCGACGACGTTGATCTCGAACTGACGGCGCAATTCGTCGAGCGGCATGTGCAGCAGCGGGCCGGCCACGGCGATGCCGGCGTTGTTGACGAGGCCGACGAGCCGCCGGTTTCCCAAACGCGTCGCCGTTTCGGCGGCCGCATCGCGCACGCCGGTTTCGTCCGTCACGTCGAAGAGGAGCGGCGTGACGCGCTCGCCGCATTCGCCGACGAGGCGGTCGGCGTCGTCCATGCGCCGCACGCCGGCGAACACATGGAAGCCCACCTGCGTGAGCGCGCGGACGGACGCAAAGCCGATCCCGGACGAGGCGCCGGTCAGAACCACGGCGGAATCCATCCTGCGCTCCTTCGCGTTCGGCGGTCTTCGCCCTTCAACCATGCCCGGCCGTATCCGGCCAGCATTCACGCAACAGGGGCGCGCAGGCTTTCGACCGCCGCGCGCGTGCGCACATCGGCCACGCCATCGACGCGCGCGCGGCGGAAGCGGCGCTGGAAAGCGGCGACGACCGTTTCGGTCGCCGCATCGTAGACGCCGGTCGCCTCGCACCTGTATCCGAACCGCGCGAGGGCCTCCTGCAACGCGCGCACGGGCGCGCCCGTCGCTCCGCGCGCGAGCGTCATCCCGTCGCGCGCCGCAGGCGCGGGATCGGCCAGGCAAAGGCCGGCGGCGGCCAGAACCTCCCACGGAAAGGCCTCGCCGGGGTCGACCTTGCGGCCGGGCGAAATGTCCGAATGGGCGAGCACGCGTTCAGGCGCAATGGCGCGCCGTTCCATGATGTCGGCGCACAGCCGCGCGACGGCCTCGACCTGCGCGCGCGGGAAGGGCGGCGCGCCGCCGTCGTGGCCGGGATTGACGATCTCGATGCCGATGGAGGCCGAATTCATGTCGTTCTCGCCCGCCCAGAACGAGAGGCCGGCGTGCCAGGCGCGCCGCGCCTCGGGCACCAGTTGGGCGATCCGGCCGTCCTCAAACACGAAATAATGACAGGAGACCTGCGCGTCGGCGGCGCAAAGGCGGTCCAGCGCGCCCTCCGCGGTCGGCATGCCGGTGTAGTGCAGGACGATGGCGTCCGGAGCCGCGCGCCCACGCCGCTCGCCATGGTTTGGCGAGGCGCGCACGAAATCGACGAGCGGAGAATCGGCCGCAAACACTGCTTCGATCATGGGGCGAGCCTGTCACGAGCGCGGCCGTGGCGCAACGGAACGTCTGCGATGTTGCTTTGCACCATAATTCGTAGTGCGACGTATATTGTAATCGCATGTCCAATTATTTTGCGTCATAGTAAGTATGATTAGCCATCATAATATGTATATCTCGATTTATATCGCCAATTTATGACCGCATTTTTTCCAGATACCATCCCCGTCACGATCAAGAACGAGAAGGATCATTCCGGAATGAGAAATTTGACGGTCGCATGCGGCGCGATTGCGCTTACCCTCGCCACAACCTCTGTCGCCCTGGCCGACGACAACACGGGCGGGCGCTATCTCTTTCTGCTGCCCGGCGCCGCCCAGGCTTCGGCTGCCGCGCCAGCGGCGACGGCGCCTGTCCGCCGCGCCACGGCGCGCGCCGAGCGTTTCGTATCGCGCCAGCCGGCGTTGCGCGGCGCGCCCAGCGGCGCCATCAAGGCGCTGATCGCCCAGCACGCGGCCGCCAACGGCGTGCCCTATGCGCTGGCCGACGCCGTCGTGCGCATCGAAAGTCGCTATCAGCCGCATGTCTCCAACGGCGGCGCGCTCGGCCTCATGCAGATCAAGCCGCAGACCGCGCGCGGCGAAGGATTTTCGGGGCCGGCGTCGGCGCTCTACCATCCCTCGACCAATATCGCCTACGGCATGAAATATCTGGCGCGCGCCTATCGCATGTCGGGCGGCGACACCTGCGGCACGGTCATGCGCTACCAGTCCGGCCATGCCGCGCGCGGCATGAACGCCGCCAACCGAGCCTACTGCGCCAAAGCCCGCGCGATCATGGCAAGGGCTTGATTCCCGAACCGCCCGCGAGGGCGGGCGGTTCGTCCGTCGCACGAGCGCCGCGTCAAATGCGGGCTGATCCAGCCGATTTCCTTTGCATTCGGCGGTTGAAACGCCTATCCGAAGCGCGCCAGTCGGCTGGATGGCCGCCGCGCAAGCGGAGGAAAGTCCGGGCTCCACGGAGATACGGCGCCGGATAAGATCCGGCGGGGGCGACCCCAGGGAAAGCGCCACAGAAAGCAAACCGCCCGCCGGCATCGGCGGGTAAGGGTGAAAGGGTGCGGTAAGAGCGCACCGCACGGGCGGCGACGTCCGTGGCATGGCAAGCCCCGCCGGGAGCAAGACCGAATAGGGGCGAGGGGCGAAAGCCCAGACCCGTCTCCGGGTTTCGTCCGGGTTGGTCGCTCGAGGGGGCTGGCGACAGTCCCCCCAGAGGAATGGCCATCGCGTCGGCGTTCGATTTATCGAACGTCGGCCTTACAGAACCCGGCTTACAGGCCGGCTGGCGCTTTCGTCCCCTTGCGGTCCGAAGCGCGGCGGTCCGAAGCGCGGAATTTTTAGATAATTTTCACGATCGTTGCTGCGCCCGCGCCTGCGCTAACTAATCCATATCAATGGGTTACGGCGCGGCGAGGTCTGCGGCCACGCCTGCGGAATCAACGGACTCTTAACACTAACAAAGCCTAATGGAGTCAGCCGAACCGGTGTGCCGTTTCGATTCATTGCCTCGTTGACGCCCATAAAATCCCATGGTATCCCAAACCATCCCGTCCAGCGTTGGGTTCAAGAAGGGTTTGGCGGCGCGCCGTGCAGCGGCGGGCCGGGAACGGTCTTGTGCGCCCATGGGCGCGTTCGGGGCGGAGGTTTGCGGGCGTATCGATGGCGGAGCTCGACCTGTTTCTGTCGACCTTCACCAACCGGCTCGACTCGAAGGGCCGGGTGTCGATTCCGGCGTCGTTTCGCGCCGTGCTGACGCGCGACGGGTTCGAGGGGCTGTTCGTGCACCCCTCGGTCGATGCGGAAGCGATCGATTGCGGGGGGCACGCCTTGTTGCGGGAGATCGACGGTCTTCTGAACACATTTCCTCCCTATTCGGAGGAGCGCGACACGCTGTCGGTGGCGCTGCAGGGCATGAGCGAGTTGCTCAAGATCGACCCGGAGGGCCGGGTGGTGCTGAGCGAGAGTTGCAAGACACGGGCCGGCATCGTCGCGGAAGCGACCTTCGTCGGCATGGGTCACAAGTTTCAGATCTGGGAGCCCGAACGCTTTCGGGCGCATCGCGACAAGGCCACGTCGCGGGTGCGCGAACTGCGGAAATCGTTCGGGGTCCCCGGTGGGGCGGCGCGACCGCCCCGGCATGGAGCACGGGAATGATGACGGGTCGCGGGAATGCTCCAACGCTTCCCGCAGGCGGACCGACCCGACACATTCCCGTGCTGGTCCATGAAGCCGTCGCCGCGCTGGGCGTGCGCGCCGGCGGCCTCTATCTCGACGGAACATTCGGCGCTGGCGGCTATACGCGGGCCATCCTTGCAACAGAGGGCGCGCGCGCGATCGCGCTCGACCGCGATCCGGCGGCGATCGCGGGCGGCGCAAGCCTCGTCGCGCAATCCGGCGGGCGCCTGACGCTCGTGCAGGCGCGCTTCGGCGACATGGCGCAGGCGGCGCGTTCGTGCGGCATTTCGCAATTGGATGGCGTAGCGCTCGACATCGGCGTCTCCTCAATGCAGTTCGACGAGGCCGCGCGCGGCTTTTCGTTCCGCTTCGACGGGCCGCTCGACATGCGCATGGAGCAGGCCGGGCCGAGCGCCGCCGATCTCGTGAACGGGGAGAGCGAGGAGCGGCTCGCCGACATTTTCTATCACTTCGGCGAGGAGCGGGCTTCGCGCCGCATCGCGCGCGCCATCGTTTCCGCGCGCAAGAGCGCGCCCATCGTTTCGACGCAGGCGCTGGCCGACATCGTCGCCCGCGCGGCGCCCGGACGGCCGGGCGACATTCACCCCGCCACGCGCACGTTTCAGGGCCTGCGCATCGCGGTCAACGACGAACTCGGCGAACTCGTGCGCGCGCTCGCGGGGGCCGAGGAACTGCTGGCGGCCGGCGGCGTGCTCGCCGTCGTGTCGTTCCACTCGCTGGAAGACAGGATCGTGAAGCAATTCTTCGCCAGCCGCAGCGGGCGCGGGGCCGCGCGCTCGCGGCTGCTGCCGGGCGAGCCGCTGCGCGAAGAGCCCACATTCGCGATCGAAGGCGCGCAGCCCGTGGCGCCGGGCGAAGCGGAGATCGCCGCCAATCCGCGCGCGCGTTCCGCCAAGCTGCGCTTTGCGCGGCGCACGACCGCGCCGGCGCGGGGCCTCGACGCGCGGCTTGCCGCCAGCGCGCGTCTGCCCGAACCAAAACCCCGGAGACGCTGAGATGATCCGCTTTCTCAACGTTGCGGCGTGCGGCGTTCTGGTCGGTTCGGCGGTCTACGCCTACACGATCAAATATGAAACAATCTATCGGTCCGAACAGCTCGCCAAGGTCAGTCATCAGATCAAGGCCGAGCGCGACGCCATCGGCGTTCTGCGCGCGGAATGGGGCTATCTCACGCGGCCCGACCGTCTGCAGACGCTGTCGGACAAATATCTCGATCTGCAGAACGCCAAACCGGACCAGATCGTCGACTTCGCGGCGCTGCCCGACAGACCGCAGAAGGTAGACTCCATTGGCCGCAAGCTGGAGGCGCTCGGGCTCGACGAACCCACGAGCACGCCCGCCATCAGGCGAGACACGACATCTTCCACGCCGTCGAGCGGAGCGCGTTGAGATGAGCGGCGATATGGAGCGCACCCCCGCGGAACACACGCCCGAGCCGATTGCGGCCGCCCCGCCGTCGCGCGCCTGGCTAAAGGGCCTGTTCTCGACGCATCTGGCCAAGAGCAATCGGCGCATCGCGATCGTCGCGATAGGTTTCATGGCCGTCTACAGCGTGATCGGCGGCAAGCTGATCTGGCTCGGTTTCAAGCCCAACGCGCCGTCCATGCGCAGCGCGGCGGCCGAAGCGAGCGCGGCCGCGCGGCCCGACCTCGTGGACCGCAACGGCGAGGTGATGGCGACGGACGTGAAGACCATGTCGATCTTCGCGGAGCCGCGGCGCATCATCGACAAGGACGAGGCGACCGAACTCATCACCGCCGCGCTGCCGGACGTCGATGCGCGCGAACTGCGCGAGCGGCTGGGCTCGCGCAAGGGTTTCGTCTGGGTCAAGCGCGAGATCACGCCCAAACAGCAGCAGGAGGTGTATCGTCTCGGCCTGCCGGGCGTCGGCTTCTGGCCGGAAAACAAGCGCGTTTATCCCAACGGGCCGATCGGCGCGCATATTCTGGGCTACACCAATGTTGACAACATCGGCATCGCGGGAATCGAGAAATACGTCGACGGGCAGGGGCTCGCCGATCTGCATGGCGCGGGCTTCAACCTCACGCCCGAAAGCCTGAAGCCGATCGCGCTGTCGATCGACGCAAAGGCGACGCATGCGCTGCGCGACGAATTGCAGAAGGGAATCGAGAAATACAAGGCGAAAGCCGGCGCCTCCGCAATCATGGACGTGAATACCGGCGAAGTGATCGCGCTCGCCTCGCTGCCCGACTACGACCCCAACAATCCGGTCGACGCGCTCGACCCCATGCGCATCAACCGCATGAGCGTGGGCGTGTACGAGATGGGGTCCACGTTCAAGGCGCTGTCGATCGCGATGGCGCTGGACGCGGGCAAGGTCAATCTCAATTCGCGGATCGACGCGCGCGGGGCGCTTCGCTACGGCCGGTTCAAGATCGGCGACTATCACGCGCAGAACCGCGTGCTGAGCGTGCCGGAAGTGTTTACCTATTCCTCCAACATCGGCACGGCGCGCATGGCGCTGATGGTGGGCGTGGAAGGCCACAAGGCGTTCCTGCGCAAGGTCGGCCAGCTCGACCGCATGAAGACCGAACTCCCCGAGAGCGCCGAACCGATCGTGCCCAAGAACTGGGGCGAGCTGAACACGATGACCATCGCCTTCGGCCACGGCCTGGCGGTCGCGCCGCTGCAATCGATGATGGCCGTCAGCGCTTTGATGAACGGTGGCTATCTCATACGGCCGACGTTCCTCAAACGCTCCGAGGAGGAAGCCAGGAAGGATGCGGTGCGCGTGGTGAAAGCCGACACGAGCGAGGCGATGCGCTATCTGATGCGCCTGAACGCGGAAGTCGGCAGCGCGAAATTCGCCGATGTGAAGGGCTATTTCGTGGGCGGCAAGACCGGCACCGCCGAAAAGGTGATCGGCGGGCGCTACGCAAAGGATCGCCTGTTCACGACCTTCATGGCGGTCGCGCCCTCACACAAGCCGCGCTACCTTTTCGTGACGTTGATGGACGAACCCAAAGGCCTGCCGGAAACGCACGGCTATGCGACGGCTGCGTGGAACGCGGGCCAGGTGACGGGCAAGATCGTGGAGCGCACGGGTCCGCTGCTCAATCTGCCGCCGCGGTTCGAGCCGCTCGACAAGCCGTTCCCGCTACTGGCGCGGCTCGGCATCGGCGTCACGCAACCCAAGACGGGCGGGCGATGATGCAGCTCGCCGCGCTCCTCCAGCCGCACGAGGCGCCCGCCGCCGCGCGGGGGCTCGAAATTTCGCGCATCGTTTCCGACAGCCGCAGGGCGGCGCCGGGCGCATTGTTCTTCGCCATCGCGGGCGCGAAGGCCGACGGCGCGACCTTCGTCGCCGACGCCGTGAAGCGAGGCGCGGCGGCGGTGGTCGCCGAACGGGCGCCAGCGCAGGATGTCGGCGTGCCGGTGATCGTCGTGGACGATGCGCGCGCTGCGTTGTCGCGCGCGGCCGCGCGCATGGCGCCGCGCCAGCCGCAGACCGTCGCCGCCGTCACCGGCACCAGCGGCAAGACGTCGGTGGCCGCGTTTCTGCGGCAGATCTGGCTCGCCTGCGGGCGCAGTGCGGCCTCGCTCGGCACCATCGGCCTCGTGGCTCCGTCCGGCGCCGTCTACGGCTCGCTGACGACGCCCGATCCGATCACGCTGCACGAAACGCTCGACAGAATCGCTGCCGACGGCGTCACGCATCTGGCGATGGAGGCGTCCTCGCACGGGCTGGATCAGCGACGGCTCGACGGCGTGCGGCTTAGCGCGGCCGCGTTCACCAACCTGTCGCGCGATCATCTCGATTACCACGCCGATCTCGACGACTATCTGGCCGCCAAGCTGCGCTTGTTCGACACGCTGCTCGCGCCCGGCCAGACGGCGGTGATCGACGCCGACGCAGAGGCCGCGCCGCGCGTGACCGCGGCTGCGCGCGCGCGCGGACTGAACCTGATGACGGTGGGGCGCGCGGGCGAGGCGATCCAGCTCGTCGCGCGTTCGACGCAAGGGCTGGCGACGCGGTTGACGCTTGCGCACGCGGGGCGCACGTTCGAAGTCCTGCTGCCGCTGGCGGGCGAATTCCAGACGTCGAACGCGCTGGTGGCCGCCGGCCTCGCCATCGCCACGGGCGAACAGGCGCAGAACGTTTTCGCCGCGCTGGAAAAACTCGAAGGCGCGCCGGGGCGGCTCGAATTCGTCGGCGCGCGCGCCGGCGGCGGCGCATTTGTCGATTACGCGCACAAGCCGGCGGCGCTGGAAAATGCGCTCGACGCGCTGCGCCCGTTCGCGCGCGGCAAACTGATCCTCGTGTTCGGCTGCGGCGGCGATCGCGATCGCGGCAAGCGGCCGCTGATGGGCGAGATCGCCGCGCGGCGCGCCGACATCGCCATCGTCACCGACGACAATCCGCGCAGCGAGGCGCCGGCGGCGATCCGCGCCGAGGTTCTCGCCGGCGCGCGCGCGGTCGCCGGCGCGGACGTGCGCGAAATCGGCGACCGGGCGGCGGCGATCGGCGCGGGCGTCGCGCTGATGGGCGAGGGCGACATTCTTCTCGTCGCCGGCAAGGGCCATGAAACGGGCCAGATCGTCGGCGAAACGACCTTTCCATTTTCCGACCGCGACGCGCTCGCGGCCGCGCTACGAGAACACGCATCATGAACGCCGCGCCGCTTTGGACTGGTCTCGGGCTCGTCGCTCCGCTCGGCGCGCGCGTATCCGGCCGTCCGCCGGACCGCGTCGACGGCGTCTCGATCGACACGCGTACGCTCGCCGTCGGCGATCTGTTCGTCGCCATCAAAGGCGACACCAGCGACGGGCACGACTACGTGCGCGCGGCCTTCGAGAAGGGCGCGGCGGCGGCGGTGATCGACGAGGCGCATGCGCGCGCGCTCTTGGGCGCCGGCGCGCTCTATGTGGTGAAAAACACGCTCGCTGCGCTGGAAGGGCTGGGGCGCGCGGCGCGGGCGCGATCGAAGGCGCGCATCGCCGCCATCACGGGGTCGGTCGGCAAGACATCGACGAAAGAGGCGCTGCGCCTCGTGCTGTCGAAGATCGGCGCGACGCATGCCTCGGCCGCTTCGTACAACAACCACTGGGGCGTGCCGCTCACGCTTGCGCGCATGCACGCAGACACGCGGTTCGGCGTGTTCGAGATCGGCATGAACCATGCGGGCGAAATCACGCCGCTGGTCGGCATGGTGCGGCCGCACGTGGCGCTCATCACGCGCATCGCGCCGGTCCATCTGGAGCACTTCGCCTCGGTGGACGCGATTGCGGAAGCCAAGGCCGAAATCTTCTCGGGCATCGTGAAAGGCGGCGCGGCGATCCTGCCGCGCGACGACGCGCAGTTCGAGCTTCTGGCCAAACGCGCGGCCGCATCGCCAGCCGGTTTTGTCCTGTCGTTCGGCGCGCACGAAGGCGCGGATGCGCGGCTTCTTTCGAGCACGCCCGACGGCGAGGGCATGCGCGTCGAGGCCGAAGTGCTCGGCCGCAAACTCGACTACCGGATCGGCGCGCCGGGTGCGCATCACGCGATGAATTCGCTCGCGCTGTTGCTGGCCGCCCGCGCGCTGGGCGCAGATCTCGAAATCGCGGCGGCCGCGCTCGCCGAATACGCCGCGCCGGTCGGGCGGGGCAGACGCGAAACGCTCGCGCTCGCCGACGGGCCATGCGTGCTGATCGACGAAAGCTACAACGCCAACCCGGTTTCTATGCGCGCCGCGCTCGATCTCCTGGGCGCCGCGCAGGGCGGCCGACGGATCGCGGTGCTTGGCGACATGCTGGAGCTTGGCCCGAAGGCGCGCGAGATGCACGCCGCGCTCGCCGAGGATGTGGAGCGCAACGCCGTCGATCTCGTTTTCACCGCCGGGCCGCTGATGGGCGAGCTCTACGCCGCGCTGCCGGAACGCGCGCGGGGCGGGCATGGCGCGACTTCCGCGGATATCGAAGCAAGCGTCGTCGCCGTGCTGCAGCCTGGGGATGTCGTCATGATCAAGGGCTCCAACGGAAGCCGCATGGGGCGCATCGTCGCCGCCTTGCGCGAACAGAGCGCGGCGCGCACGCGCGCGCCCGCCTGAGGAATTTAAAAATGCTCACGCTGCTTGCGGATTTCTCGCATCTCTTCAGCCCGCTCAATCTGTTCCGCTACATCACATTCCGTGCGGCGGGCGGCGCGGCGACGGCGCTGTTCTTCGTGTTCTTCTTCGGACCGCGGATCATCGCCGCGCTGCGCATCAAGCAGGGCAAGGGCCAGCCGATCCGCGAAGACGGTCCGCAGTCGCACCTTCTGACGAAGAAGGGCACGCCGACGATGGGCGGGTTGATGATCCTCTCCGGTCTGATCGTCGCCACGCTCCTGTGGGCGAACTTGCGCAATCCCTACGTGTGGGTGGTGCTGCTGGTGATGACCGGCTTCGGTCTGATCGGTTTCTACGACGATTATCTCAAGGTCACGAAACAATCGCACAAGGGGTTCTCCGGCCGCGCGCGCCTGGCGTTCGAGGCGGGCATCGCGCTCATTGCGTGCGTGGCCATCGTGCGTACGGGCAGCGCGCATGCGACCGAACTCGCCATTCCGTTCGGCAAGGGGTTCGCCGCCGATCTCGGCTGGATCTTCTTCATCTTCGGGCCATTCGTCATCGTGGCGGCCGGCAATTCGGTCAATCTGACGGATGGTCTCGACGGGCTTGCGATCGTGCCGGTTATGATCGCCGGCGGCGCCTTCGCGCTCATCGCGTATCTGGCCGGCAACGCCATCTTCTCGAACTATCTCGGCATAAATTTCGTGCCGGGCGCGGGCGAACTCACTGTCGTGTGCGCGGCGCTGATCGGCGCGGGGCTCGGCTTCCTCTGGTTCAACGCGCCGCCGGCGCAAATCTTCATGGGCGACACGGGGTCGCTCGCGCTCGGCGGCCTCATCGGCACGGTCGCCGTCGCCGTCAAACACGAGGTGGTGCTGCTCATCATCGGCGGGTTGTTCGTGGTGGAGGCGCTGTCGGTCATCGTGCAGGTGGTGTCGTTCAAGCTCACTGGCAAGCGCGTGTTTCGCATGGCGCCCATTCATCACCATTTCGAGCAACTCGGCTGGACGGAATCGCAGATCGTCGTGCGCTTCTGGATCATCGCCTTCGTTCTGGCGATCGTCGGCCTGTCGACGCTGAAGGTGCGCTGATGATCGCGGCCACGACGTTCGCGGGCAAGCGGGTCGCGCTGTTCGGTCTTGGCGGCTCGGGGCTGGCGACCGTGCGGGCGCTCGTCGCCGGCGGCGCGGATGTCGCAGCCTGGGACGATAACGCGGCCACGCGCGAGAAAGCGCGTGCGGAGGGCGCGCCGCTGGTCGACCTGGCGACGGCCGAGTGGCGTGGCTTTTCATCGTTCGTGCTGTCGCCGGGAGTGCCGCTCACCCATCCGGCGCCGCACTGGACGGTCGAGCGCGCGCGGGCGGCCGGTGTCGAGATTATCGGCGATATCGAGATCTTCTGTCGCGAACGGGCCGCGCACGCGCCGAACGCGCCATTCATCGCCATCACCGGCACCAATGGAAAATCGACGACGACGGCGTTGATCGCGCATCTCTATCGCACGCTCGGGCGCGATGTGCAGATGGGCGGTAATATCGGCACGCCCATCCTTTCGCTCGCGCCGCTCGACGCCGCGCGCGTCTACGTGATCGAACTGTCGACATTCCAGATCGATCTCACGCCCTCGCTGGCGCCGACGGTCGGCGTGTTGCTCAATCTCACGCCCGACCATCTCGATCGTCACGGAACGATGGAGCATTACGCGGGCATCAAGGAACGGTTGATCGCGGCGTCCGATCATGCGGTGATTGCGGTCGACGATCATTACACGCGCGAAATCGCCGAGCGACGCCTGAGCGCCGCAAAACCGACGACGCTGGCGTCGACCGCCTCGCCCGGCTTGAGCGACGGCTATGTTCTGGAAGGGCGCGGCCTCGCACAGCGCACGGACGGGCGCTCGCATCCGCTGGCCGATCTTTCCGGCATCGGCTCGCTGCGCGGCGCGCACAATGCGCAGAACGCGGCCGTCGCGCTCGCGACGCTTGCGCAGTCGGAAGATGTCGCGCGCGCGGTCGAAGGATTGCATACGTTTCCGGGCCTCGCGCATCGCATGGAGGAGGTCGGCCGGCTGGGTCGCGTGCTGTTCATCAACGATTCAAAGGCGACGAACGCGGACGCCGCGGAGAAGGCGCTTCTATCGTTCCGCGACATCCACTGGATCGCGGGCGGGCTTTCGAAGGAGGGCGGCATCGCGCCGCTCGCGCCGTTGTTCGGGCGCATCGCGAAAGCCTATCTGATTGGCGAGGCGGCGCCGGCTTTCGCGCAAACGCTGCAAGGCGCGGTCGCATACGAGATGTGCGGAGATTTGCAGACCGCGCTGGCGCATGCGGGCGCCGAGGCATTGCGTTCGCAGGCGCCGGCGCCCGTCGTTCTCTTGTCGCCGGCTTGCGCCTCTTACGACCAGTTCGCCAATTTCGAGATGCGCGGCGACGCGTTCCGCGCGCTCGTGGCACAATTCATCGCAGCTCACGCTCCCGGAGACCGGACATGATCTCTCGCGCCGATCGTTCCTTTCTCACTGACTGGTTGTGGACGATCGACCGCTGGTTGCTTGGCGCGCTCGCCACGCTCATGGTGCTCGGCCTCGTCTTCGGCATGGCGGGTTCGCCGCCGGTCGCCGAGCGGCTCCATCTGTCGACGTTTCATTTCGTCAACCGCCAGGCGATGTTCCTCGCGCCCGCCATCCTCGTCCTGTTCGGCGCATCGCTGATGACGCCGCGCCAGACGAGGCGTGTGGCGCTCATCGTATTCGTAGCCGCGATGGCGCTGGTGTTCGCTTCGCTTCTGTTCGGGCAGGAAGTGAAAGGCGCGCGGCGCTGGATTTTCGGCGTGCAGCCGTCAGAGTTCGTCAAGCCGGCGTTCGTGGTGCTGGCGGCGTGGGCGTTCGCGGAGGGCGCGCGCCGGCGCGACACGCCGGCCAATCTCATCGCCATTCTCATTCTGCCGGCGACGATCACGCCGCTCGTGCTGCAACCGGATTTTGGTCAGACGATGCTGATCTCGCTCGTGTGGGCGGCGCTGTTCTTCATGGCCGGGCTGCACTGGTTCTGGGTTGCGGGCATCGGCGGCCTGGGCGTGGCGGGCGTTGGCCTCGCCTACAAATTCGTGCCGCACGTGCGCGGCCGCATCCTGCGCTTTCTTGAACCGCAAGCGAGCGCCGGCGTGACCGACACGTTCCAGGTGGACACCGCGCGCGATTCCTTCATCGCCGGCGGATGGCTGGGCAAGGGGCCAGGCGAAGGCACGCTCAAGCGCATTCTGCCCGACAGCCATACCGATTTTTCGTTCGCGGTGATCGGAGAGGAATTCGGCGTCATCGTCTGTATTCTGCTGGCGGCGCTTTTCGCCTTCATCGTGCTGCGCGCGCTGCGCGACGCGCAGAAAAGCGAAGATCCGTTCTGCCGCTTTGCGGCGGCGGGCCTCGCCATGCTGTTCGGCGTTCAGAGCTGCATCAATCTTGCGGTCAATCTGCATCTCATGCCGGCCAAGGGCATGACGCTGCCGTTCATTTCGTACGGCGGCTCTTCGCTCATATCGCTCGCGCTCGGCATGGGCTTCCTGCTGGCGGTCACGCGCAAGCGACCGCGGACAGAAGTGCTGCACGATGCGGCCGTGCCGGGCGCGGCGCGCCCATGAAAGACATGCGTGTTCTTCTGGCGGCCGGCGGCACCGGCGGTCATCTGTTTCCGGCGGAAGCGTTGGCGCACGCGCTCGTTGCGCGCGGGGCGCGCGTGGAGCTTGCGACCGACAGTCGCGCGAGCAAATATGGCGCGGAGTTTCCCGCAGGCGCCATGCACGCCATCCCCTCGGCCACGCCGCGCGGCGGCGGCTTCGTCGCGCGCGCCGGCGCGCTCGCCACGTTGGGGCGCGGCGTTCTCGCCTCGCTGGCGTTGCTGCGCCGTGTGAAGCCCGATGTCGTCGTCGGCTTCGGCGGTTACCCGACCGTGCCGCCGCTGTTCGCAGCAAGCCTCCTCCGCATACCGACGCTGCTGCACGAACAGAATGCGGTGATGGGCAAGGCGAACCGGTTTCTCGCCGGGCGCGTGACGCGCATCGCCACCGGCTTTCCGCTGGCCGGCGCCGCGCGCGCGGCGCTGGACAAATCGGTCGTCACCGGCAATCCGTTGCGGCCGGCGGTGCTGAAGGCCGCAGCATGGCCCTATCCGGGGTTCGAGGACGGGCGGCTGCATGTGCTCGTCACCGGCGGATCGCAGGGCGCGCGCGTGATGTCGGACGTTGTGCCGGCGGCGATAGCGGCGCTCGATCCGCAGGAGCGCGCGCGCATCGCGCTGGTGCAACAGGCGCGCGGCGAGGACGAGGCGCGCGTGAAGGATGTGTTCGCGCGCATCGGCTTTTCGGCGGAGGTGGCGCCGTTCTTCAAGGATCTGCCGCGTCGCATCGCGGATGCGCATCTTGTCGTCGCGCGTTCCGGCGCCTCGACCGTGTCGGAGATCGCCGCCATCGGCCGCCCTGCGATCCTGGTGCCGTTTCCCTTTGCGCTCGACGCGGACCAGGCGGCCAACGCCGCCGAACTCGCCCGCACGGGCGCGGTCGTGGTGGTGGAGCAAAAGGATTTCACAGCCGGACGGCTGACGAGCCTGCTGCGCGAGGCGCTCGCGAGCCCTGAAGACTTGACGAAGCGGGCGCAAGCGGCCAAGAGCGCCGGCGTTCCGGACGCCGCGGAGCGGCTTGCCGATGAAGTCGTGCGGCTGGCCGCGAAAGCAGGAGGATAGGTTTCGATGAAACTGCCGCGCGAACTCGGCCCCATTCATTTCGTCGGCATCGGCGGCATCGGCATGTCGGGCATCGCCGAAGTGCTGATCAATCTCGGCTACCGGGTGCAGGGGTCGGACGCGACAGAGAACGCCAACGTCAAGCGTCTGGCCGAAAAAGGCGCGCAGATCTATGTCGGCCATCGTGCGGAGAATATCGGTGAGGCGGCTGTGGTGGTCGTCTCGACCGCGATCAAGCGCGACAATCCGGAACTGATCGCCGCGCGCGAGAAGCGCCTGCCGGTCGTGCGACGCGCGGAAATGCTCGCCGAACTCATGCGCCTGAAGCAATGTGTCGCCATCGCCGGCACGCACGGCAAGACGACGACCACATCGCTCGTCGCCACGCTGCTCGACGCCGGCGGTCTCGATCCGACCGTGATCAACGGCGGCATCATCAACGCCTACGGCACCAACGCGCGGCTCGGCGCCGGCGAATGGATGGTGGTGGAGGCGGACGAGAGCGACGGCACGTTCCTCAAACTGCCAGCCGACGTCGCCATCGTCACCAATATCGATCCCGAACATCTCGATCATTTCAAGACGTTCGACGCGATCAAGGAAGCGTTCCGCACCTTTGTCGAGAATCTGCCGTTCTATGGTTTCGCGGTCATGTGTCTCGATCATCCGACGGTGCAGGAGCTCGTCGGGCGGATCGAGGACCGGCGCGTCGTCACCTATGGCGAAAACCCGCAGGCCGACGTGCGGCTGCTTGACGTCGATCTCGAGGGCGGCGTGTGCAAGTTCAACGTGCTCGCGCGCGACCGCAAGACGGGCGCGACGCACTACCTCGAAAATCTCACGCTGCCGATGCCTGGCCACCACAATGCGCTCAACGCGACGGCTGCGATCGCGGTGGCGATGCAGCTTGGGCTGACGGGCGAGCAGATACGTTCGGCGCTCGCCTCGTTCGGCGGCGTCAAGCGCCGCTTCACGCGCACCGGCGACTGGAATGGCGTGATGATCTTCGACGACTACGGCCATCACCCGGTCGAGATTTCCGCGGTGCTGCGGGCCGCGCGCGCGTCCACCAGGGGGCGTGTGATCGCCATCGTCCAGCCGCATCGCTATTCGCGCCTGCAGGCGTTGTTCGAGCAATTCGCCACCTGTTTCAACGACGCCGATGTCGTGATGGTGGCGGATGTATATGCGGCCGGCGAGCAGCCGATCGAGGGCGCCGATCGCGACAGTCTCGTCGCGGCGATCCGCGCGCACGGGCATCGGCTGGCGGTCGCGCTGCCGAAGCCGGAGGACCTGCCGCGCATGGTGCGCGAGGCGGCCAAGCCCGGCGATTATGTCGTGTGTCTGGGGGCGGGCAACATCACGCAGTGGGCCTATGCGCTGCCGGCGCAACTGGCCGGCGGCGTGGGCGCGTGAAGCCCGTGGGGTTTCCCGACATCGTCGCGGATCTGCGCGCGCGCATGCCGGGTTTGCGCGGGCGACTTTCGGCGAACGAGCCGCTCGCGCCGCTCACGTGGTTTCGCGTCGGCGGGCCGGCGCAGGCGTTTTTCCAGCCGGCCGACGAAGACGACCTGGCCTGTTTCCTCGCGGCCGCGCCGCGCGACATGGACATCACGGTCATCGGCCTCGGCTCCAATCTCATCGTGCGTGACGGCGGCGTGCGAGGCGTCGTCATCCGGCTCGGCGGCAAGGCGTTCGCAGATATCGAGGTGGACGAGGGCGGCCGGCTGCGCGTGGGCGCGGCGGCGCCCGATATGTTCGTCGCGCGGCGCGCGGCGGAAATGGGGCTGGATGGCCTTGCGTTCCTGCGCGGCATTCCCGGCGCCATCGGCGGCGCGCTGCGTATGAACGCGGGCGCGCATGGCGGCGAAATCAAGGATGTTCTGATCGCGGCGCACGGCGTGACTCGCGCAGGCGCGCGCATCGTTCTGTCCAACGCGGACATGGGGTTCTCCTATCGCCACTCCCAGGCGCCGCCCGACGTGGTTTTCACGCGGGCCGTGTTTCAAACCAGGCCCGGCGACAGGAATGCGATCCTCGCGGAAATGGAGCGTATCACCGCAGCGCGCGAGGCCTCGCAGCCGATCCGGGAAAAGACCGGCGGCTCGACATTCAAGAATCCGCCGGGCGAGAAGGCCTGGCGGTTGATCGACCGAGCGGGCTGTCGCGGGCTTGCGATGGGCGATGCTCAGGTGAGCGAGATGCACTGCAACTTTCTCATCAATCGCGGGCAGGCCCGCGCCTCCGACATCGAAGGCCTGGGCGAGGAGGTGCGCCGGCGCGTACGCGAAACCTGCGGCGTGGACCTGCAATGGGAAATCAAACGCATCGGCGTTGCGGACTGACATCGTGAGCGCCGTGGCCACGCAGAACCGAACGCAGGCGGAGGAAGGCGCCGTCGCGGCGTGGCGCATGATCGGCGGCTGGCCGCTCTCCTTCGCGCTCGTGGCGCTGGGCGTCGCGCAACAGGCGATCGGTCATCTCAACGGCGACAATTCCTGGTTCATCCTGTTCGCCGAGCGCGTGATCGACGGCGCGCGCGCCTATGTGGAGATCGGCGATCCAAATCCGCCGGCGGCGTTTCTCGTCTACGCGCCGGCGATCGCGGCCGCGCGCGCGCTCGGGGTCGCCAGCGAGGCGATGGTCGTCGTCGAGGTTTTGCTCATCGCATGGTTCGCGCTCGCCGCCAGCGCCGCCATCCTGCGCGGCGCGGAAGTGCTCGACCGCGCCGAAGAGGGCCTGTGGCGCAACGCGGCGCTGTGGATCGCGCTTGTCGCGCCGGCGTTCGGCTTTGCGGAGCGCGAACATTTCGCGCTGCTGTTGGTCCTGCCCATGCTCGCGGCGTATGTCGCGCGGGCGCAAGGGCGCGCGCCCGCATCCGGCCTCGCGCTCGTTGCAGGCGTCTGCGGTGGGTTGACGCTGTGCTTCAAACCATATTACGCCGCAGGACTGTCGGCGGCCGCGCTGGTGGTTGTCGCGCGCCGGCGCACGCTCGCGCCGCTGGCGGCCATCGAGAATGTCGCGGCGCTGGCGACGGCGTGCATGTATGTCGCCTTCGTCGCGCGGTTCTTTCCCGAATATTTCACGCACGCGTTGCCGGCCGCGCTCGATGTCTATGCGCCCGCGCGCGGATCGCTCGCCAGCATCGTCGGTTCGGCGCCGTTTCTGTTCAACGCCGCGCTCCTCGTCGCCGTCGCGTTCGTCGCCGCGCGGTCCGGCGCGGATGCGCGCACGCTTGTGGCGCTGGCGGCCTCCGCAGGGTTTCTGGCGACCTTTGTGTGGCAGGCCAAGGGCTGGTTCAACCACGCCTATCCGGGCATCGCGCTCGCGCTGTTGGCCGCGCTTGCGTCATGGCTCGCCCTGCGGCGCGGCGCGCAGGCGTCGGCCGCGCTGTTTGCGCGGGCCTGCCTCATCCCGGCCTTCGTCTGCGCGCCGTTTTTCGCGGCCGCGTGGATGAATGCGCCGGGCGCGGAGGAATATCCGGGACTGACGGCGCAGGTGCGCCGGCTGGCGCCCGCACGGCCGAAAATCGCCGCGCTCGCGGCGCAGCTCGATGTCGCCCATCCGCTCACGCGGCGCCTGGACGGCGTGTGGGTCGGGCGGCAGAACGCGCTTTGGATCGCCAATTGCGTGGCGCAGATACTCGCCACGCAATCCGTTTCGCCCGAGCGGCGGGCGCGGCTCGACGCCTATGCCGCGCGCGAACGCGCCGATTTCGTCGCCGATCTTGCGGCCGGCCGGCCCGACATCCTGCTTGTCGAATCAGCCGCATTGCGCGCATGGGCGGCGCGTCAGCCGGAATTTGGAAGCCTGTTCGGCGACTACGAGCGTCGCGGACAGGCGGGCGCGGTCGAGATCTGGACGCGCGCGAAACGAGAGGAATGATTCGATGACGCAACACGTCGCTGTTCTGATGGGCGGCTGGTCTTCGGAGCGGCCGGTCTCGCTGCGCTCGGGCGAGGCCTGCGCGCGCGCGCTCGAGGGCGAGGGCTATCGCGTCACCAGGATCGATGTCGGCCGCGACATCGCCGACGTGCTGGCGAAGCTCAAGCCGGATGTGGCCTTCAACGCCCTGCATGGCCCGGCCGGCGAGGACGGCACGATCCAGGGCGTGCTGGAAATCCTGCGCATTCCCTACACGCATTCCGGCGTGCTCGCCTCCGCGCTCGCCATGCAGAAGGACAAGGCCAAGACCATCATGGCGGCGGCCGGCGTGCCCGTGCCCGAGGGCAGGCTGGTCAGCCGGTTCGAGGCGGGCAGGACGCACGCGCTGCCGACGCCCTACGTGCTGAAGCCCGTGGCGGAAGGCTCCTCGTTCGGCGTTTTCATCGTCAAGGACGGGCGTTCGCATCCGCCGCAGGAGCTGCTTGCCGCCGACTGGACCTATGGCGAGTGGATGCTGGCGGAGAAATTCGTCGACGGGCGGGAACTGACCTGCGCGGTCATGGGCGACCGGGCGCTGGATGTGACGGAAATCCAGCCGGTATCGGAAGCATTCTACGGATTCGACGCAAAGTATGCGAAAGGCGGATCAATTCACGTCCTGCCGGCAAAAATTAAAGGAAATATTTACCATCAGATTCAACATTTGGCGGTGCTGGCGCACAGGGCGCTGGGCTGCCGCGGGGTGACCCGGGCGGACTTTCGGTACGACGACCGCCCCGGAGGTACGGGCGAGCTCGTCGTGCTGGAGGTCAACACCCAGCCGGGCATGACCGAAACATCCCTTGTGCCGGAGCTGGCGGCCCACGCAGGCCTTACGTTCGGTGAGCTGGTACGATGGATGGTGCAAGACGCGTCCTGCAATCGCTGACGGGGATTCTGTCCCCGAACGCCTTTGCTTACGCGCGCGCCTATGCTTTCGCCCCCGCGCCCGCCCGTTCCCGGCGCAGGCGCCCCCGCACCGGCCTTTCCGCCCGCCTCGCTCGGTTCTTCGCCCATCCGCTCGTCACCAGCGTTTTCGTTTTCGGCCTGCTGGGCGGCGTGTTCGCCGATGCGGCCGTGCGCTCGGGCGCCTATCAGCAATTCATTCAGGAGGTCGGCACGCCGGGCGATCTCATGGCGCGGGCGGTGGGGCTGGGCATCGAGCAAGTGACGATTTCCGGCATCAGCGAACTGAAAGAGAGCGAAGTTCTCGCCTATGCGGGCGTGAAGGCGCGCAACTCGCTGCCCTATCTCGACGCCACGGCGATGCGCGCGCAACTGCGGTCGATTCCGTTGATCAAGGACGCCGAGGTCCGCAAGCTCTATCCCAACCGCCTGGCGATTGCGATCGTGGAGCGCCAGCCCCATGCGCTGTGGCAGCACGACGGCAGGATCGAAATCATTTCCGCCGACGGCATGCCGATCGACGAAATGCGCGACGACCGTTTCGCGCGGCTGCCGCTCGTCGTGGGCGCGGGCGCCAACGGGCGCATCGGCGAGTTCATGAAAATCGTCGCCGCCGCCGGCGATCTTGCGCCGCGCATCAAGGCCGGCGCGCTGGTCTCGCAGCGGCGATGGACGCTGCACACGCACGACGGAATCGAGATCCGCCTGCCGGAGGGCGATCCGGCGGCCGCCGTCGCCGCGCTCGCCCAGATGCAGCGCGATCATCGGTTGATGGAAAAAGACATCGTGGCGGTCGACCTGCGCGCGCCGGGCCGCGTGACCGTGCGACTGAGCGAGGAAGCGGCCGGACGGCGGCTGGAATCCCTGCCGCGTTCGGCCAAGGGGAAAGTGTGATGGGCGTTCAGCATCAGCTCCCGCGCATGCGGCCGTTGTCGCCGCGCAAGAGCGCGATCGTATCGGTGCTGGACGTCGGCACGTCGAAGGTCGTGTGCCTCATCGCCCGGCTCGATCCGCTCGAGCCGTCGGCGCAGCGCGCGCGCACGCACGAGGCGCGCATTCTCGGCATCGGCCACCAGCGCTCGCGCGGCATGAAGGGCGGGCAGGTCGTCGACATGGAGCAGGCCGAAACGGCGATCCGGCTGGCGGTCGACGCGGCCGAGCGGATGGCCGGCGTGCAGGTCGAGGCCAGCATCGTGTGCGCCTCCGGCGGGCGGATCGGATCGCAGCAGTTCGCGGCGCGGATCGCGGTCGGCGACCGTTCGGTGAGCGAGAACGACATTCATCGCGTACTGGAAGCGTCCTGCGCGCGCACGGGCGCGGAAGGACGCGCGGCGCTGCATTCGCTGCCGACGCGCTTCTCGGTGGACGACGCCGACGGCGTGCGCGACCCCAGGGGCATGATTGGCGCGGAACTCGGCGTGCACCTGCATGTCGCCAGCTGCGATTTCGCGGCCATCCGCAATCTGGGACTGGCGGTCGAGCGGTGCCATCTCGGGGTCGAGGCGTTCGTCGCCGCGCCTTACGCTTCCGCGCTCGCCGCGCTGACGGCGGACGAGATGGAGATCGGCGCGACCGTCGTCGATTTCGGCGGCGGCACGACCTCGGTCGCGGTGTTCGCCAACGGCGCGCTCATCCACATGGACGCAGTCGCGGTCGGCGGCCAGCACGTGACGCTCGATGTGGCGCGCGGGCTGAACATCCGCCTGTCGGCGGCCGAACGGCTCAAGACGCTCTATGGCAGCGCATTGCCCTCGTCGGCCGACGATCGCGAGACGTTCGCCATCGAACAGGTGGGTGAGGAGACCGGGCGCGCCAGTCACGTGCCGCGCTCGCATCTGGTGCGCATCATCCGCCCGCGCGTGGAAGAGATCGTGGAGCTTGCGCGCGACCGGCTGCGCAACGCCGGCCATCCGACGCACGCGGGATCGCGCATCGTCGTCACGGGCGGAGCGAGCCAGCTGACGGGGCTTGCGGAAACCGCCCGCCGCATTTTCGGCGGACAGACGCGCATGGGTCGTCCGGCCGGCGTTCAGGGCTTGCCGGAATCGGCCAGAACGCCCGCCTTCGCCGCGCCGGTCGGATTGCTGGTCTATCCGCAGGTGGCGATCCGCGAACATTTCGAACCGAGTCGCGCGCGGCTCCAGGCGGCCGCCAACGGCGACGGCTATTTCGCGCGCGTCGGCCGGTGGCTGAAGGACAGTTTCTGAACGCGCGCCCGGCGTTGGCCGGGCGAATTTGCAACGGTGGAACGGAACCGGGCGATGACATCAACCGGTCGGATGGCGAAAGGTCTCAGGCGATGAC
The DNA here is from genome assembly GCA_937870755.1 of uncultured Methylocystaceae bacterium. GTDB lineage: Bacteria > Pseudomonadota > Alphaproteobacteria > Rhizobiales > Beijerinckiaceae > JAJXWB01. The sequence goes on along the minus strand of CALMZV010000027.1, from coordinate 38,022 downwards.
TATCCAACTCAAGAGCCCGGAACTGCGGGAACTGAAACCCCGCATCATGGTGTGCGGCGTCGGCGGCGGCGGCTGCAACGCGGTCAACAACATGATCACGTCTGGTTTGAGCGGGGTCGACTTCATCGTCGCCAACACCGACGCGCAGGCGCTCACCGCATCGCGCGCCGAACGCATCATCCAGATGGGCCTGCAGGTGACCGAAGGGCTCGGCGCCGGAGCGCAGCCGGAAGTGGGCCGCGCGGCCGCCGAAGAAGCGATCGAGGAAATCCGCGATCACCTGACCGGCGCGCATATGTGCTTCGTCACCGCCGGCATGGGCGGCGGCACGGGCACCGGCGCCGCGCCCGTCATCGCGCGGGCCGCGCGCGACCTGGGCATTCTCACCGTCGGCGTGGTGACCAAGCCGTTCCAGTTCGAAGGCCAGCGCCGCATGCGCACGGCGGAAGCCGGCATCGCCGAGCTGATGAAGAGCGTCGACACGCTGATCGTCATTCCGAACCAGAACCTGTTCCGCATCGCCACGGAACGCACGACCTTCGCCGACGCCTTCGCCATGGCCGACCAGGTGCTCTATTCGGGCGTCGCCTCCATCACCGACCTGATGGTGAAGCAGGGGCTGGTCAATCTCGACTTCGCCGACGTGCGCTCGATCATGCGCGAAATGGGCAAGGCGATGATGGGCACGGGCGAGGCGTCCGGCGACCAGCGCGCGATCCACGCCGCCGAAGCCGCCATCGCCAACCCGCTGCTCGACGAAGTTTCGATGAAGGGCGCCAAGGGGCTGCTGATCTCGATCACCGGCGGCGCCGACATGACCCTGTATGAAGTGGACGAGGCGGCCAGCCGCATCCGTCAGGAAGTGGACGAGGACGCCAACATCATCCTCGGCGCCACGTTCGACGAGTCGCTCGACGGCGTCATCCGCGTGTCGGTGGTCGCCACCGGAATCGACAAGCCGTCGGTCCCCGTGCAGGACTACGAGGCCGCCGAGGCGCGCATCGCCGAAGCCGCCCAGCGCCTGCGCGCGCAGGTGGCCGCCCGTCCGATCGAGACGCTCGCGCCCGTCGCCCCGCCGGCGCCGCCCGCTCCCATGGCGGTCGAGCCGCCCGCGCCGGTCTACGCGCCGCAGCCCGCGCCCGAGGCCCTCTATCGCCCCGAGCCGGTCGCCGCCCAGCCGGCGCCGGAAGCGGTGCAGTTCGCCGAAATGCCGCCGCAGCCGGTCTACTACGAGCCGGCGCCCGTGCAGCACGCGCCGCGCCCGGCCGCCTACGTTCCGCCCCCGGCCGAACAACCGGTGCGCGCACAGCGGATGCCGCAGGTGGAAGATCTGCCGCTGCCGGTGCAGGAGCAGATCCGCGCCCGCGCCGCCGGACAGGACAGCGCGGCCGGCGTCGAAAACCGCCGCCGCACGCTGCTGGAACGGCTCGCCTCGTTCGCCGGCGCCCGCGAGGAGGTGCGCGCGCCCCAGCGCGAGCCGCAGATGCAGCCCCAGATGCAGCCGCGCCCGGTCCATGCGGCCCAGCCCGCCCCGCAGCCGGCTCCGGTCTCCGCCCATGCGGAATACGCCAAGCGCCCCGCAGCGCCGCAGGCGCGCCCGGCCGCCTCCGTCGCGCCCCGCCCGGCGCGGCCGGCCGAGGAGGAGCAGCTCGAAATTCCGGCGTTCCTGCGCCGTCAGTCGAGCTGACGCGACGCCATCGGCATCCGTCGCGCCTTCGCAACGCCCCGCTTCGGCGGGGCGTTTGCACGAGAACGGGGCGCCATCCCGCCGGTGCTCTCAACTCATTGTCCTATAACGACTTTGCTCTGTAACAATTCGTAACCAATCGTGATTTTGACCACGCCCCGCGCGCGCGTAGTTTCCGCCGCAAGACGGGCGAATCACCGCGCGAAAGCGCGCGTCGCCGGGGCGGGACGGAGAGACGGGGCGGCATGCGCGAAGGCCAGACGACTGTTCGCGAGACGCTGGTTTTCGACGGCGTCGGCGTGCATTCCGGCAAGCCCGCCCGCCTGACCATTCACCCGTCGGAGGCCGGTTCCGGCATCGTCTTCCATCGCAGCGATCTTCCGACCGCGGCTTTCGCGCCGGCCCTGTGGTCCAACGTATGCGCGAGCGAATTGTGCACGGCGTTGCGGATGGGCGTGCGCTCCATCGCCACCATCGAACACGTTTCAGCCGCGCTCGCGGGTCTGGGCGTCGACAATGCGCTGGTCGAGATCGACGGGCCGGAAGCGCCCATTCTCGACGGGTCGGCCTGCGAGTATGTCGCCGCGATCGACGAGGCGGGGCTGCGGACGGTTTCGGCGCCGCGCCGTGTTCTGGAAGTTCTCAAGCCCGTGCGCGTGCAGCGGGGCGCGGCCTTCGCCGAGTTGCTGCCGCACGCCGGCGGCTTCGCGCTCGATGTCGAAATCCGGTTCGACCATGCCGCCATCGGGCGCCAGCGCCGCACGCTCACGCTCGATCCCGACACGTTCCGCCGGGAGATCGCCCGCGCCCGCACCTTCGGCTTCATCAAGGATGTTGAGCGGTTGTGGCAGGCGGGGTTTGCACGCGGCGCTTCGCTCGACAACACGGTCGCGATCGCCGACGAGGGCGTTCTGAACGCCGGGGGGCTGCGCTTTGCCGACGAATGCGTGCGCCACAAGATGCTGGACGCGGTGGGCGATCTGGCGCTGGCCGGCGCGCCGATCCGTGGGCTTTTCCGGTCGCGCTGCGGCGGCCATGCGCTCAACCACGCGGCGCTGCGGGCCTTGTTCGCCGACCGTTCCGCCTTCCGGCTGCACGAACCCTCCGTTCTGCGCCGCGGCCCGATCCGGCCCGCGCTCGGCGACCGGCGCGCGCCGGCGCTCGCGCCGGACCGCAGCTGAACGCGGCCGGTGGCGCGACCGGCGAAATTAAGATATGAGACCTCCACACTTTCGCCGAAGACGCGGCGATGATGCGTCCCGCACGGGATCGCCCGGCCCAGTCCGCCAGAAATCCAGGGAATCGCGAGTTCAGACGATGCAGAGCTTCAAAGGCCAATTCCGCTTCGCCCGTGTCGGCGCCCTTCTGGCGTCGGCGACGCTGGCGACGTCTGTTTCGTTCATGCTCGCCGCGCCCGCGCAGGCGATCGACCTGCCCGGTCCGCTGAAGAACCTGTTCGGCGGCGGCGAGAAATACGAGACCAAGATCCTGCCGGACATTCCGGCCGACGCCAGCTACGACCAGGGTCTGGCGCGCCTGCAGAAGAAGGACTACGAGGGCGCGACGAAGAAGTTCGGCGAGATCGAGAAACAGCACCCGAAATCCGAATGGGCGCGCAGAGGCCTGCTGATGCAGACCTATACGCAATACACCGAAGGCAAGTACGACGACGCCGTCGGCTCCGCCAACCGCTACATCGGCCTCTATCCCAGCTCTGGCGACACGCCGTATATCTACTATCTGGCGGGCATGGCCTATTACAACCAGATCCCGGACGCGGACCGCGATCAGGAACGGGCCGAGAAGGCCATCGCGGTGTTCGCGGCGCTCGTGCAGAAATATCCCAAATCGGAATATTCCACCGACGCGAAATTCAAGATTCAGGTCGCCAAGGACCAGCTCGCCGCGCGCGAGATGAAGGTCGGCCGCTATTATCTGGCCGAAAACAATTACACGGCGGGCATCAACCGGTTCCGCGAGGTGCTCGGCAAGTATCAGAGCACGCGCCACACCGAAGAGGCGCTCTATCGCCTGGTGGAAGGCTATATGCGGCTGGGCGTGCAGCACGAAGCGCAGACCGCCGCCGCCGTTCTCGGCCACAACTTTCCGGACTCGCCCTGGTACAAGGACGCCTACAGCCGCCTGCGCGAAGGCGGGCTGGAGCCGCACGAGAATCGCGACTCGTGGATCTCCAAGCAGTTCCGCAAAATCGTGGGTTGATTCAGCCGCGGGTCGCGCGATGCTGTCCCGGCTCGCAATTCGCGACATTGTTCTCATCGACAGTCTCGCGCTCGATTTCGGCGCGGGGCTGACGATTCTGACCGGCGAAACCGGCGCCGGGAAATCCATCCTTCTGGACGCATTCACGCTGGCGCTCGGCGGGCGGGGCGACGGCGCGCTGGTGCGCGCGGGCGCCGAGCAGGGGCAGGTGACGGCCGCGTTCGACCTTGCGGCGGACCATCCCGCGCGGGCGCTCGCGCAGGCGGCGGGGCTGGATGTGGAGGGCGACCTCATCCTGCGGCGCGTGCAGATGGCGGACGGCCGCACGCGCGGTTTCGTGAACGATCAGCCGACGAGCGCACAGACCCTGCGCGCGATCGGCGCGGCGATCGTCGAAATCCACGGGCAGCACGCGGAGCGCGCGTTGATCGACCCAGCCGCCCATCGCGCGTTGCTCGACGCCTTCGGCGGACTGACGGGCCAAGCCGCCGAGGTTCGCGCCGCGCATGCGCGCGCGGAGGATGCGCGCGCGGCCGCCGGGGCCGAGGCGGCGCGGCTCGCCAGGGCGCGCGCGGAAGCCGATTATCTGCGCCACGCGCACGAGGAGCTTTCCAGCCTCTCGCCCGAGGACGGCGAGGAAGATGCGCTCGCCGCGCGGCGGCAGGCGATGATGCAGGCCGAAAAGGTCGCCGCCGACCTGCGCGACGCCTACGAAGCCGTCGGTGGCGACGGCGCGCCGATCGCCACGCTGGCGGGCGTGGCGCGCCGGCTGGAACGGCGGCAGGCGCAGGCGCCCTCGCTCATCGACCCCTGTCTTGTGGCGCTTGGCGGCGCGCTCGATGCGCTGGAAGGCGCGCGCGATGCGCTCGAACGCGCGCTGGAGGCCGCCGATTTCGACCCGCGCGAGCTGGAGCGCGTGGAGGAGCGCCTGTTCGCGCTGCGCGCGGCCGCGCGCAAGCATCAGACACAGGTTTCCGCACTGCCGGCGCTGGCGGCAAAATTCGCCGCCGAACTCGCCGCGCTCGCCGCAGGCGAGAGCAGGCTCGCGCAGCTCGCGCGCGAAGCGGACGTTGCGCGCGCCGACTATGTCGGGCGGGCCGGCGCGCTTTCGCTTGCGCGCGCGCGCGTGGCGAAGAAACTCGACGCGGCCGTGATGGCGGAACTCGCGCCGCTGAAACTCGAGCGCGCGCGGTTCACGACGCGGCTGGATTCAGATGCGGAGGCGTTTTCGCCGGAAGGATTCGACCGTGTGGAGTTCTGGGTGGAGACAAACCCCGGCGCACGGCCGGGGCCGCTGATGAAGGTCGCGTCGGGCGGCGAACTCGCGCGCTTCATGCTCGCGCTGAAAGTCGCGCTCGCGGACAAGGGGTCAGCGCCGACCCTGGTGTTCGACGAGATCGACACGGGGGTCGGCGGCGCGGTGGCGGACGCCATCGGGCAACGGCTGGCGCGGCTCGCCGCGCGCGTGCAGGTGCTGGCGGTCACGCATGCGCCGCAGGTGGCCGCGCGCGCCGCGCGCCACATGCGCATCGCCAAGGACGCGGCCGACAAGGGCAAACGCATGGCCACGCGCGTCGCCGCGCTCGACGCGCCGGCGCGGCGCGAGGAGATCGCGCGGATGCTGGCGGGCGCCACCATCACCGAGGAAGCGCGCGCGGCCGCCGCTCGGCTGCTCGAAGGCGCGGGTTAAGTCGTTCTGTCCGACCGCTGGCGCGCAAGTTCGGCCAACGCTTTTTCGGCGCCGCGCGCGTCGTGCAAACCGTCGAGCGTGAATTTCGCCTCGATCAGATGGCCATCGGAATCGGTCGCGGTCGATCGCAGAACCTCGACATCGCCGAACCCGTTCGCGCGATCCTTGCGCACGGTCTGGAATATCTGACGCGCCTCAATGCTTTCCACGCTGGCCACGCGCGCAAGATTGAGACGCATGAGCCGCTGGTTCGTCACCACGAAAATCGTGTTGCGCCGCCGGCGCGCCGCCAGCAGCGGATAGGCCAGCATGCCGAGGCCGACCGCGACGAACGGCAGACCGAACACGGCCATGATGAGCGAGACGACGCGCGGCGTGTTCGTGACGCCGGCGCCGAACCAGGAGTCCCAGAAGAAATACAGAGCGGAAGACTCCCAGACAAGACTGAAACCCATCCAGACCAGTGCGAATAGGCCGCCGACCAGCAGAGTGAGGATCGGCGGCGGGCCTTCGGGGCGGCCGCTCCAGCGGACGATTTCACCGCGACGCAATTCCGCATTGACGGGAACGGCGAGGGGAGTATCTGCGTCATGTTTGGGACGAGGCCACACGAGCAGGCGCGGCCAGTCAAGCGCAAGCGCGATTCATCGCTAATCCTTCCTTGACGCGCCGGGCGCTGCGATCACAATCGCGCTGAACCGGAATCGTCCCGTGGCCGATATTTCGAAACTCACTCTCCGGCAGGCGCGCACGCGCCACATGCAGCTTCAGCGCGACATCGCGCAGCACGATGTCGCCTACTACCAGAACGACGCGCCGACGATTTCCGACGCGGATTACGATGCGCTGCGCCAGGAATATGTCGCGCTGGAAGCGCGTTTCCCGCAATTGAAGACCGGCATGTCGCTCAGCGAGAAAGTGGGCGCGGCGCCGTCGCCGAAATTCGCCAAGGTGCGCCATGCCGTGCCGATGCTGTCGCTCGGCAATGTTTTTTCCGACGAGGAGGTTTTCGATTTCGTCGCGCGCGTCAGGCGCTTTCTGGGGCTCGGCGCCGAGGCGCCGCTCGCTTTCACGGCGGAGCCGAAGATCGACGGGCTGTCGTGCTCGCTGCGCTACGAGAGGGGCGCTCTCGTGCAGGCGGCGACGCGCGGCGACGGATTCGAGGGCGAGGACGTGACGGCCAACGTGCGCACCATCGCCGGCGTGCCGCACATGTTGCGCGGCGCCGTTTCCGACGTGATCGAGGTGCGCGGCGAAGTCTATATGAGTCATGCGGATTTCGCGGCGCTGAATGCGCGGCAGGCGGAGACGGGCAGGACGCTCTACGCCAATCCGCGCAATGCGGCGGCCGGCTCGTTGCGCCAGCTCGACGCCACGATCACCGCCGGGCGCGGCCTCAAGTTCTTCGCTTACGCGTGGGGCGAGATCGCGGGCGCGTCGCCGGCGTCGACGCAGCACGGCATGCTCGACTTTTTCAGACATGCGGGCATGCCGACCAATCCGCTGGTGAAACTGTGCGCGAGCGCGCAGGAGATGCTCGCGCATTATCGCTTCATCGAGGAGAAGCGCGCGGCGCTCGGCTACGACATCGACGGCGTCGTCTACAAGGTCGACGATCTGGCGTTGCAGGCGCGGCTCGGGTTCGTCTCGCGCGCGCCGCGCTGGGCGGTCGCGCACAAATTCGCGGCCGAGCGCGCGACGACGGTGTTGCGCGGCATCGACATACAGGTCGGTCGCACGGGGGCGCTCACGCCCGTCGCGCGGCTCGATCCCGTCACCGTCGGCGGCGTTGTGGTGCAGAACGCGACGCTGCACAACGAGGACGAAATCAGGCGCAAGGACATTCGCATCGGCGACACGGTGGTGGTGCAGCGCGCGGGCGACGTCATTCCGCAGGTCGTGGAGGTTGTCGTCGGCAGGCGGCCGCACGGCGCGAAGGAATATGTGTTTCCCGACCATTGTCCGGTGTGCGGTTCGGCGGCGGTGCGCGAGACGGACGAGAGCGGCGCGACGGACGTGGTGCGCCGCTGCACGGGCGGTCTGGTGTGCGGCGCGCAGGCGGTCGAGCGCCTGAAACATTTCGCCTCGCGCAACGCGATGGATATCGAAGGTTTGGGCGACAGGCAGATCGAGCTATTCCACAAGGAAGGGTTGATCAAGACGCCCGCCGACATTTTCACGCTCGCCGCGCGCAACGCGGCCGGCGAATTCGATCTCGAAAAATGGGAAGGTTTCGGCGAAACCTCGGTGCGCAACCTGTTCGCGGCGATCGAGGCGGCGCGCAGGCCGCCGCTCAACCGGTTCATCTACGCGCTCGGCGCGCGGCGCGTGGGGGAGACGAACGCGCGACGGCTTGCGCGGCATTTCGGCACATTCGAGGCCTTGCGCGCGGTCGCCTCCAGAGCGGTCGCGGAGTCTGAAGAACGGGCGACGATCAACGCCATCGATGGCGTGGGCGACGTGGTGGCCGAAGCGATCGCCGACTTCTTTCTGGAAGAGCACAATGAGCGTGCGCTCGATGCCCTGCTGGCGCAGGTTTCGCCGCAACCGATGGAGGCGGTCGCCTCGAACTCGCCCGTCGCCGGCAAGACCGTGGTGTTCACCGGTTCGCTCGAACGATTGACGCGCGACGAAGCGAAGGCGCAGGCCGACCGTTTCGGCGCGAAGGTCGCCGGCTCCGTGTCGAAGAAGACCGACCTCGTCGTCGCGGGTCCGGGCGCGGGGTCGAAACTCGCGAAGGCGCAGGAACTCGGGATCGAGGTGATTTCGGAAGACGAGTGGTTCGCGCGCACCGGGCAAAAATAAAGGCGGCCTTTGGCCGCCTTCGTTTGCGCCCGTTCGGTGCGTTCTACTCCACCGTCACCGGTACGAACCGCACGTCGCCGGAAGGCGCGGCCACCAGCAGCAGCACTGCCTTCTTGCCTTCGCTCTTCATCGCCTTCAACGCATCGGCCATTTCGGCCGGCGTTTTCACAGCGCGCTGGTTGACTTCCATGATGACGTCGCCGGGCTGAATGCGCTTTTCGGCGGCGTTGGAGCGCGGGTCGACCTTCGTCACCAGTACGCCGGACTTCACGTTGTCCTTGATGCTGAAGCGCTTGCGCCCTTCGTCGTTCAGAGTCGCGAAATCCATGCCGAGCGCGGACTGAACGGTGTTCTGGGCGCCCCCGTCGTTCCTGCCGGTGGAGAGCGAAGCCTGTTTCTCTCCGTCCTCCAGACGGCCGAGCAGCACCTTTTTCGTCTCTTCCCTGCCGTTGCGCATGACAACGACTTCGACTTCCTTGCCGACCGGCGCGCCGGCGACGAGCTTGGGAAGGTCGCGCGCGTTCTTCACGTCCTTGCCGTCGAATTTCACGATCACGTCGCCCGACTGCAGGCCGGCGGGTTTGGCCGGCCCCTTGTCTTCAATGCCGGCGATGAGCGCGCCGCGCGTCTTGCCGAGGTTGAGGCTTTCGGCGATGGCGTCGTCCACGTTCTGGATGCGCACGCCGAGCCAGCCGCGTCGCGTCTCGCCGAATTTCTGCAACTGGTCGATGATCGGCACGAGCGAGTTGGAGGGCGTTGCGAAACCGATGCCGATCGAACCGCCGGACGGCGACAGGATCGCGGTGTTCATCCCTACGACTTCACCGTTCATGTTGAACAGCGGGCCGCCGGAATTGCCCTTGTTGATGGCCGCGTCCGTCTGGATGTAGTTATCGTAGGGGCCGCTTTCGATGTTGCGGTTGCGCGCGGAGACGATGCCGGCGGTGACCGAACCGCCGAGGCCGAACGGATTGCCGACCGCCAGCACCCAATCGCCGACGCGCGCGGCGTCGCTATCGCCAAAACGGACCGACTTCAACGGTTTGTCGCTCTTCACGCGCAGCACCGCGACATCGATCTTCGGATCCTTGCCGAGCACCTCGGCCTTCAGCTTGGAGCCGTCGTTGAAGATGACGGTGACTTCGCTCGCGTCCTGCACCACGTGATTGTTGGTGATGACGATGCCGGACGAATCGACCACGAATCCGGAGCCGAGCGAGTTGGACTTGCGCTGCGGGCGCGGCGCATCCTCGCCGGGGCCGCCCGGCCCCATGCGGCGGCGGAAGAATTCCTCGAACAGTTCGTCAAACGGCGTGCCGCCCGGACCAAGCTGCGGGCCGCCGTTGTTGCGGCGCGCATCGATGTTCTGAGTGGCGGAGATATTGACGACAGCGTCGCTCACATTTGCGGCGAGGTCGGCAAAGGAGTCCGGCGCGCCGCGCGCGTGGGCGGACAGGGCGCCGGGGACGGGCGCCAGCACGGGCGCCGCGACGAGCGCGACGCCCAAGGCGAGCGCGGATGCGGTGCGGGTGAAGCGATTGGCGCGCATGGTGGCCTCCTGCGATGTCTACTGCTACTGCGCCGGCCTGGCCGCGCCGGCCTTGCCGGACGGGTCGCCGAAATATCGGAAGAAGTCCGAATTGGGGCTGGTCACGAACCGCGTGTCGCCGTGTTTGAAGGCGGCGTCGTACGCCTGCATCGAACGATAGAAGGCGAAAAAGTCGGGATCGCGGCCAAACGATTCCGCGAAGATGCGGTTGCGCTCGGCGTCGCCCTCGCCGCGGATCTTGTCGCCCTGCTGCTGCGCCTCGGCACGCAGGATGATGGCGTCGCGATCGGCCTTGGAGGTGATCTTCTGATATTGCTCCGCGCCCTGCGCGCGATACTCGCTCGCCTCGCGCTGGCGTTCCGACTGCATGCGGCTGTAGACCTTTTCGGAAATCTCGCGCGGCAGGTCGGCGCGCCGCAGGCGCGCATCCACGATGGCCACGCCGTAGCGCTTGCTTTCGGCGTTCACCTGTTCGCGAATCTTCACCATCAGCGCCGAACGGTCATCGCGCACGATCTGCTGCTGCGTCGCCTCGCCCAGCACACGGCGCACGGCCGAGTTCAGGTTGGAGGCGAGCAGGTCGCGCACCACGCCCAGGCTGCCGGCCGCCTGATAGTAGAGGAGCGGATTGTCGATACGGAAGCGCACGAAGGCGTCCACGTCGATGCGCTGATTGTCGGCGGCCAGCACTTCCTGCTTCGGGCTTTCGAGATCGAGAATCCGGTTGTCGATCTTCACGACCGATTCGATCAGCGGAATCTTGAAATGCAGGCCCGGCTCGGTGATGAGGCCGCGGCCCTCCACCGGCGCGCCGAAGCGCAGCACGAGCGCCTGCTGCGTCTGGCGCACCTGAAACATCGCGCCGCTGGCCACCAGCAGCGCCAGCAGGATCAGGCCTGCGACGAAGAATGCGAAGCCGTTTTTCACTTGCGCGCTCCCGTGTCCACACCCGCCTGCGGCTGCTGGCCGAGCGGCAGCCAGGGCACGACGCCCGATCCCGCTTTGTCGAGGATGACCTTGTCCACGCCGCCGAACACGCGCTCCATCGTCTCGATGTAGAGGCGCTGGCGCGTCACGTCCGGCGCCTTCTTGTACTGCTGGTAGATCTGGTCGAAGCGCGAGGTCTGGCCGCGCGCTTCGGCGACGGTCTGCTCGCGATAGGCTTCCGCTTCCTGCTGGATGCGGGCGGCCTGGCCGCGCGCCTCGGGCACGACCTTGTTGGCGTAGCCTTCGGCCTCGTTCTTCAGGCGGTCGCGATCCTGCTGGGCGGCCGTCACGTCGCGGAACGCGGAGATGACGGCGCTCGGCGGATCGACCGACAGCAGCTGCACCTGCACCACCTTCACGCCGGCGTTGTAACCGTCGAGAACGCGCTGCATCAGTTCCTGCACGGCTGGTTCGATCACCTTGCGTTCGGCGGTCAGCAGGCGCTGAATCTGCGAGCGGCCGACGATCTCGCGCATGGCGCTCTCGGCCACGGCCTTCACGGTCGCCGGCGGATTGGACACGTTGAAGGCGTAGGCCTCCGGCTTCGTCTCGTCGATCTTCCAGACCACGCGGAACTTGACGTCCGCGATGTTCTCGTCGCCCGTCAGCATGAGGCTTTCCTCGGGCTTGTCGACGATGGTGCGCGACTGCACGCGCATCTCGGAGCCGATGTCGGTCGACTGGAAATCCGTGACGTTGAGCTTGATGACGGAGCCGACCGGCGAGGGCCAGTTGTAGTTCAGACCCTCCTTCGTCTTGCCGACATAGGCGCCGAACCGCAGATTGAGGCCGACCTGATTGGTGGCGACGATGTAGAAACCGGAGGCCAGCCACACCAGCAGCGCAAGCAGGATGAAGATCGCCACGCCGTTGACGCCGAAGCCGTTCGGCAGCGCGGAACGCAATCGGTCCTGGCTACGCTTGAGCAGATCCTCAAGGTTCGGCGGGGCGCCCTGCGGCCCTCCGCCCCATGGCCCTTGCGGCGTGCCCCACGGATTGGGGGGGCCGGGCTTGCGCGGGCCACCCTGATCGCTCCACGGCATTCGAATCCTTCCCTGAAATCCAAGCTTTTCGCGGTCTTCGCCCTTATAGGAGAGCGCCCCGCCCGCGGCAACGCTTCGAAATAGGGGGGCGAGCGCCGGGTTTCAATGTGGCGGAGGATTTGGCGTGAGCCGTTCGTAAACATGAACGGCGTAGGCGGCCTCGTCGCCCGGCGCCGGTTCGACCGTTTCCGTCGAAACGCGGCGCCAGACGGCCGGGTCGGGCGTGGCGAAAACGGCGTCGCCCTGCGGCGCGAGGTTCACCTCGGTCAGGACGATGCGGTCGGCGCGATCCGCGAGCGCGGCGTAAATCTCGGCGCCGCCGACGACCATGATCTCGTCCACGCCGCGGGCGCGGGCGCGCAGTTCGCCCATGCGCACCGCCTCGTCGATCGCGCGCGCCACATCCACGCCTTGCGCCGCAAAGCCCGCATCGCGCGTGACGACGATGGTGTCGCGGCCGGGCAGCGGCCTGCCGATCGACTGGAACGTCTTGCGCCCCATGATCATCGGGCGGCCCCAGGTCGTTGATTTGAATCGCTTCAGTTCGCTCGGCAGGCGCCAGGGCAGGGCGCCGTCGCGACCGATGATTCCATTGCGCGCGCGCGCAACGACGAACACGAGTTTCATCGATGACCCGGTCATGGCCTCCTCGCTCGCGCGTTGCGGTTGCGCTCGCGCTGCAGGCGAATCCTTTTCCCCGCCCATGCAATTCGACTCTTTGCAACGCGACGAATCAAGCTATGATTCCCATGTCGTCAACCAACCGAAAGGAGGTGATCCAGTGTCTCATTGTCATCAGCCGAAGGCTTCATGGACACGGTCCCCTCGTTATCCGAACGGGCTGGCGTGATCGGGCTCATGTGAATTTCGCCTTCTGGCAGGCAATGTCGGGCCGCTTCGCAAGAAGCGGCCCTTCATTTTTCAAGCGCGGCGGAGCGGGTTCGGACGACCGCCACGGGCGCGTCTCGATCCATCGGGGCGTCACACCGCCACTTCCGCCTTGATCGCGGGCCAGGCGTCGTAATTCTTGAACGCGATGTCGTCGTAGGTGAAATCGAAGATCGACTTCACGTTCGGGTTCAGCTGCAGACGCGGCGGCGATTTGGGCGCGCGCGACAATTGCAGTTCGGCCTGCTCGACGTGGTTGTCGTAGAGATGGGCGTCGCCGAACGAATGCACGAAATCGCCGGCCACGCAGTCGGTGACCTGCGCGACCATGGCCAGAAGCAATGCGTAACTCGCTATGTTGAACGGAACGCCGAGAAACACGTCGGCCGAGCGCTGGTAGAGTTGCAGCGACAGACGCTTGCGGCCGGCGACCTCGGCGACGTGGAACTGGAACAGGCAGTGGCACGGCGCGAGCGCCATGCTGTCGATGTCGGCCGGGTTCCACGCGGTCACGATCAGCCGGCGCGAGAAGGGGTCGCGCCTGATTCGCGCCACCACGTCGGCGATCTGGTCGATCGCGCCGCCGTCGGGCGTGGCCCACGAGCGCCACTGCTTGCCGTAGACCGGGCCGAGATCGCCGTTGGCGTCGGCCCACTCGTCCCAGATCGTCACCTTGTTGTCGGTCAGGTAGCGGATGTTGGTGTCGCCCTTCAGAAACCACAGAAGCTCATGCACGATGGCGCGCAGATAGAGCTTCTTGGTCGTGACGAGCGGAAAGCCCTCGCTCAGATCGAACCGCATCTGGTGACCGAAAATGGAGCGCGTGCCGACGCCCGTGCGGTCGGCCTTGGGCGTTCCTTCGCGGAGAATGCGGTCGAGAAGATCGAGATAGGCGCGCATGAGAGTTGCTACCGCAGCTTGCGGACGATCGGAACGCGCCACTCGAAAAACGCTGTGCGCAACCCGTCCGGCTCAGCCGTCGACGATGGCTTCCAGCCGCGCCGGCTCCAGCAGCCGCACGCCGTCCGGCACTACGACCAGCAGCTTGTCGCGCGCGAGCTTGGAAATGGCGCGGCTGACGGTTTCGATCGTCAGCCCGAGAAAGTCGGCGATGTCCTGCCGGGTCATCGGCAGGGGCACGGTCACGGAATTGCCGCTCACGCGCGCCCAGCGCTTGCGCAGGCCGACCAGAAAGCACACCACGCGCTCTTCGGCCGTGCGACGACCGATGATGACCATCTGCTCCTGCGCAAGGCTCAGTTCGTGGCCAGCCATTTCGTACAGGCGGCGCAGCAGCGCGGGGCGTTGGTCGAGAAAGGCGGAAAACGCCTCGCGGTTGAAGCGGCAGGCGGTGACGGGTGTGAGCGCGTCGACCGAATAGACGCTCTTTTCCGCCAGCGCGAGGCCGAGAAAATCGCCCGGAATGGCGAAGCCGACCACCTGACGCCGGCCGTCGGGAAGAAGGCGGTAGAGCCGCGCGGCGCCGGCGGTGACGTTGAACACCGCATCCACCGCCTCGTCCTGCGAGAAAATCGCCTGGCGCGGCGCAAAATGCGCGTGGCGGGCGAGGCCCTCCAGTTCGCACAATTCATCGCTGTCCAGCGCGCCGCAGATCGACAGCGGGCGGATCGTGCAGTGCGCGCAATCGACATTGGCGTGCGGATGGCGGTTGCAGACGCAAACGCCTTCCGCCAGTTCGCCGTTCCGGAACGCCAGATCGTGCCTGTTAGGGATCATTGGCCACCTTTACCACGATCTGGATCAAAGCCTAGTGCCCCCTGCCGAAATGGCGGAAACGCGACGATTTTCCACATCCCGTCGCCGGCGGGCGTCCCGCCGCGGGCAGCGCCGACGGCCCCTTCCGCCGGACCGCGCGGCGCCCTATATTCATCCCGTCCTCGCAAGAGGACTATGGCGATAAACGGTCTTCGAAATAAACCATCCGGACCCGGGGGCGGTACCCGGCGCCTCCACCCCAGCCCATCGGACGCAGGTTCGGCGTGGGCTGCGGCGGGGGCGAAACAGGATCGACGGGGGTGTAAAGGGAGCGCCTTCGCCCGGCATGATACCACCGTTATCGGGTCAAACCTATAGTTGCCAACGACAACTATGCCCCGGTGGCTGTCGCTGCGTAATGCAGCGCCGGTACTGGATCTAAAGCCCTGACGGTTCGCACCGGCAGGCGGGGCCCGGAGGCGCCTGGCAACAGAAGCCTCCACTTCTCTTGCGGCCGCGAATCGTGCAGGCAGTGGCGGCCGGGGCGCGGGGCGTTCGGGCCGGGTGCGCGTTCACCGCCGGCGGGTTGATCGACCGGCGTTTCTTTTCTCAGAGATTGCCGGCGACCGATGGCCAAAGACCATATCCGCTACGACCTTCTGGTGCAGGACGCCTTCCGCGATCTTTTTCGCAAGGTGCTGAGCGACGCGGCGGTCCACGGCCTGCCGGGCGAGCACCATTTCTACATCACCTTCCGCACGGGCGCGCCCGGCGTGAAAATGTCCGAGCGGCTGCGCGCACAGTATCCCGACCAGATGACCATCATTCTCCAGCACCAGTTCTGGGACCTGAAGGTGGACGAGGCGGGGTTCGAGGTCGGGCTCTCGTTCCGGCAGGCGCCGGAGAAACTGTCCGTGCCATTCTCCGCCGTATCCGGCTTCTTCGACCCCTCGGTGAATTTCGGCGCCGAGTTCACGGTCGAGGGTCAGGAGCCTGCGGCGACGCAGGGCGCGCCGATGGAAAAGATCGCCGAAAAGCCGACCGAGACGGCGGCCGCTGTCGATCCTGCCGCGCCGGTCGCGGGCCGCAAGCCGCGCGGCGCCGGCGCCGAGCCGGACGAGACCCCGGCCAGGGCCCAGCGCGCGGACAGCGCGGAAGGCGCGGACAAGGCGGCCGAGCCGCCGCGCGAGGAGGCAGGGCCGAAGGTCGTCTCCATCGACGCATTCCGCAAAAAGAACACCTGAAGCATGGGCGAGATCGTCAACCTGCGTCGTGCGCGCAAGGTTCGCGACCGGCGCGCGGCGGAGGCGAAGGCGGCGGAGAACCGCACCGCCCACGGGCGCACGCGCGCCGAGCGCGAGACG
The DNA here is from genome assembly GCA_937870755.1 of uncultured Methylocystaceae bacterium. GTDB lineage: Bacteria > Pseudomonadota > Alphaproteobacteria > Rhizobiales > Beijerinckiaceae > JAJXWB01. Next base: position 22,073 of record CALMZV010000027.1, on the reverse strand, counting down.
ACCGAAGCGAATCGCGAACTGGAGTCGCGCAGGCTCGACCAGCACCGGCGCGAAGACCCCGATGGCTGACGACGGCGCGTTCGAGCGCGTCGTCAAACGCTCGCTCGCGGTGGCCGGCCACCGCACCAGCGTGTCGCTCGAAGACGTTTTCTGGCGCGAACTGAAAGACTGCGCGGCGCAGCGCGGCGTTTCGCTCGCCGCGCTGGTGGCGGACATCGACGCGGGGCGGGGGGCGGCGAACCTGTCGTCGGCGCTGCGCGTGTTCGTCGTGCGGCGTCTGAAATCGGCCGCTCAATAGCGGCCGGCGGTCGAAGGATCGGGCGCGACGTCGCGGCCTGCCGGCAGGAAGGCGGCCGGCGGTTTCTCGATCGGCCTGTCGCCCGCGCGGTCGCGCGGCCGCTCGGGTTCTTCGGCGTTGCGCTCTTCCGCCTTGCGTCGCGCTTCTTCCCGTCTGGCGTCTTCGGCGCGTCTGCGCGTTTCTTCCCTGCGCGCTTCTTCGGCGCGCAAGCGCGCCTGTTCGGCCGCGCGTTCCTCCTCGCGCTTCAGTTCCTCCGCGCGCAGGCGCGCTTCCTCGCGCCGGATCTCCTCGCGCCGCTCCTCCTCCAGCCGGCGGTCGAATTTCAAGCGGCGATTGAAGAAGGCGCGCTCGCGAATGTCGGCTTCGAGCGCCGCGTTGCGCGCGCTTTCGCGCGCGATGGCGCGCTGCACGAGCGCGGCGATCAATGGCTCGGCCTCGATGGCGCGCACGGACGCGCCGAGCGGTCCGCGCCACGACAGCGCGACGGCGGGTGCGGCGCCTTCCCAATCGCGCGGCGGATCGGTTTCGATCTGCTCGCGGATATCGAGCGAAAGCGCGCGCAGATCGAGCGCGCCGGAAATCCTCGCCTGCGCCGCGCCGAAACGCAGCGCGAGCGGCGCGAGCGACAGGCGCCCGGCCGCCAAGCCGATATCTGCGGCGTTCGCGCCGATCATCTGCGCGCCGGCGTCGAACCCGCGCTCGAGCGCGCGCGCGACGCGGGCGGGTTCGAATGTCGCGTCCCCGGATTCGATGTCGGCGAGCGTGCGCGCGAGGGCCTGCGGCGCGGCGCGCGCGATGGCGGCTTGCGCGATGCTGAGGCGACCGGCCCCGCCGAGCGAGCCGACGAGTTCGGCCATCGAGGCGCCGGCGCCGGCGGCCTCCATCCGCACCTCCGCGCTGAGCGAGAACGGCGGCGCCGCAAAGTCGAGCGCGCCGGTTTCGACGCGCGCGCGCAGGCTCGCAAGGGCGCCGTCGCGGCGCAAGGCGAGCGCGCCGGCGATCTGCGCGCCGCCATAGCTCGCCGTCACATCCCGCGCCTCGACGAGCCCGGGACCGAGCCGCAGCCCGGCGCGCGCATTCGTCGCCTCGCCCGCGCCGACCGCGAGACGCGCGACGGCGACGACGATGTCGGCGTCCGGCGGATCGATGGTCTGCGGCGCGAATTTCAACTCGCTCCACACGGCGCCGGCGCGCACGGGCTGCGACGGGCCGAGCACGAGGCTCGCCAGAAACGGCGCCGACAATCGGTCGAATGCGAGATCGCCGCGCCATATGTCGCCCGCCGTGCGCGTCAGCCCGCCCTTGATCGCGGCGCCCGCGATGTCGGCGCCGAGCCCGGCGATCGCGATCTGCGATGGCGCGAAAGTCACCCGGCCGGAAGCGGACAGCGGCACGGCGCCGTGCGGCGCACCCAGCGCGAGGATCTGCATGACCGGCGTCAGATCGCCGGCCGACGCATTGAAGCCGCCCTCGCCGGAAAGCCCGTCGTCGACGACCCGCACGTCGCCCGCAAAGTCTGCTTTCAAGCCGGCCAGGGCGATGCTGGCGCGCGTCGCCCACGCGCCTTCGCCCGCGCGCGTCGCCTGCATGTCGGCGCGCCCGGCGCCGAGACCTTTGAGCGGAATGACGGGAACGCCCGCCTGCCGCAACAGGATCGCGGCGTCCGGCGCCTCGATCCGTCCCCTGAGCGCGGCCGGCGCGCCGTTTTCCCCGGGCGCGACCGACAGGTCGAGCCGCGCGCCGCCGGCTTCGCCCTGCACGGCGAGGCGCGCCGCGGCGGCGTCGCCTTCGAGCCTGAACGCGAGCCGCGCCGGAGACAGCGCGAAGGCGCGCGCGACGAAGGCGTCCGTCAGGCGGCCGGGCCACACGCGGCGCGCGAGCGCGGCGAGATCGGCCAGTCTGGCGGCGTCCAGCCGGCCTTCCGCGCGCGCGCCTGAGGGGCCGAAGGTTCCTGCGCCGGTGAGCGCCGCGCCGCCGAGATTTTCGATGGCCAGATGTTCGAGCGCGATGGTTTCGCCCGTGCGCGCCAGCCGCGCGACGATGCGGCCGGCGTCGGCGGAGGCGGCGCCGACACGCGCCACGCGCACGGCCTGCGCCGTGAAATCGAGCTTGAAATCAACTTTGGCAACGTCCTGCGACACGTCCTGCAAGGCGGCGAGATCGGGCAGGCTGTCGATGCCGAGCGCGGGCGAATGGATCTTCGCGGCGATCCGCGCGCGCGCGCCGTCGGCGGCGGGGCGCCATTCGGCTTCGCCCTCGAACCGCGAACGGTCGAGCGTCGCGCGCGCAGCCCGCAGCGCGCCGCCCTGCGCGGTCGTCGCGAGATCGCCGGACAGCGCCAGGGGGCCGGAGGGCGCGCGGACGAGGACACGCGCCAGCGACGGCGCGAACGGCTCCAGCCATCGCCCGAGCGCGCGCGCGTCGCGGGTCTGCGTGTCGATGCGCCCTGCGAGCGCGAAATCGCGCGCAGGATCGAGCGCGCCGTCGTAGGCGAGGCGCGTGCGGCCGGGCAGCGCGGCGCTTGCGCGCACGCGCGGCGCGCCGTCGCCAGCTTCCAGACGGACGACGGGTTCGGCAATCGTTTCGGCGCCGAGCGTCGCACTGTCGGCGGACAGTTCGAGCGAAAGGCGCGTCGAGGTCGCCGGCGCGCGCGTGAGCGGGCCGTAGGCGGACAGAAATCGGTCGATGTCGAGCATGCGGCTCGACAGCCGCAGGTTCGCGCCGCGCGCGGCCGCATACTCGCCCGCGCCGCTCGCGCTCAGAAGATGATCGTCGTCGCCGAGGCGCAGTTCTATCCTGTCGGCCGCGAACCCGCCCGGCGTCGCGCGCCCGGAAAAGGTCGCGCGCCAAGGCGAGGGCTTGAGCGCGAACGCGTCGACCACGCCGCTGGCCGCGCCCGCGCCTTCGAACGCCGGCGCGCCGTCGACCCAGCGCAGCGTTCCTTCCAGATCGAGTTGCGGCGCTTCGGGGCCGGCGTCGAGCGCGAATTTCGCGCGCAGCGTTCCGTCCTCGATCGCGCCGGTGGTGAACTGGAACGCGCGCGCTCCGGCGGCCGCGCGCAGCGCGCCCTCGCCCTTGAACGGGCCGGCGAGACTCTCCGCGCGCGCATCGAGATCGAGCCCCGCGAGCGCGATGGGGGTTGCGCCGGCGATGGCGAGCGCGCCGTCGCGCACCACGAGCCGCTCGACCGCCACACGCCCGGCGTCGGCGGCGGGCGCGACCACCGCCGCGGGATCGACGGCGATGGCGGCCGAAACGAAACGCGCCTCGACGAAATGGATGCGACCGCGCAACAGGTCGGTCGGCGACAGTTCAAACGCCGCCTCGCGCGCGCCGAGCGTCACGCCGGGCCGCGACAGCCGCAACTGCCCCACCCGCAGACGCGGCGCGGGCAACAGCCGCACGTCGGCCGCGCCTTCTATGTCCACGCGCGCGTCCAGCGCCTGGCCGATGCGCGCCTCCAGCCAGTCGCGATGGCGCGACCAGTCGATGAACGGCGGGGCGACGAGCGCCGCCATGAGAACGGCGACCACAATGCCGGCGAGAATGGTGAGAAGTTCGCGCAAGGATCAAGCTTCGTGTGAAGCCGGCATCATAGCGGGATTCGTGGCGTAACGGCGACGCGGCGCTTGCCGGGGCAGGCCCCGTCTGAAAAGCTCGGCCAGCGCCGCCGACATCGGGGAGGGACGACCCATGAAACGCACCGCGATCTGTTTCGCCACGCTCGCGCTTCTTTCGACCGCCGCTTCGGCGGAGCAGTGGCGGGTGCGCACGCTGGTTCCGGGCTCGGCCTTTCATGGCGTGCATGGGCTGGCCGTCGACGCCGGGGGGCGCCTGCTGGCCGGCAGCGTGGTTGGGCAAGCGATTTACGAAGTCGCGAAAGGGAAGGCGAAAACGCTCGTGCCGCCGCCGCAGGGCATGGCCGACGACATCGCCATCGCGCCGGACGGGACGATGGCGTGGACGGCTTATCTGATCGGCGACGTCTATTCGAAGAAGGGCGACGGGCCGATCCGGAAACTCGCCAGCGGCCTGCCGGGCATCAATTCGCTCGCCTATCGCGCGGACGGGCGACTCTACGCCACGCAGGTGTTTCTCGGCGATGCGCTCTACGAAATCGACACGAATGGCGTGCAGGCGCCGCGCAAGATCATGGAGAATATGGGCGGGCTGAACGGATTCGAAATCGGCAAGGACGGAAAACTTTACGGGCCCTTGTGGTTCAAGGGCCAGATCGTGCGCGTTGATCTCGATGCGGCGAAGATCGATGTTCTGGCGGAGGGGCTGAAGGTTCCGGCCGCCGTCAATCTCAATTCCAAAGGCGAGATATTCGCCATCGACACCAAGGCCGGCGAACTCGTCCGGATCGACCCAGCAACGCGACAGAAGAAGGTGGTCGCCAAACTCAAGACCGGTCTCGACAATCTCGCCATCGACCGGAACGATCGCATCTTCGTGTCCAATATGGTGGACAATTCGATCGAGGAAGTGAACCCGAAGACGGGCCGCGCGCGCACGCTCATCTCAGGCAAGCTCGCCATTCCCGGCGGGCTGGCGATCACGATCGTCGACGGACGCGACACGCTCCATGTGGCGGACGTCTTCGCCTACCGGCAGGTGGACGGCGCGAGCGGGCGCGTGAAGACGATTGCGCGCATGCAGGGCGACGAACTCGAATATCCGATGAGCGCGGGCGCGAGCGGCGACAGGGTGGCGCTGTCGAGCTGGTTCACCGGCACGGTGCAGCTGTTCGACGCCAGGACGGGCAAGAGCCTGTCGATGACCCACAACATCAAGACGCCGCACGACGCCGTTCCGATGCCGGACGGTTCATTCATCGTCGCCGAATACGCCGGCGGCATGATCACGCAGCGCGGCGGACGGTTCGGCGAACTCGGCCGGCCGGTGGCGACGGGACTCGTCACCCCGCTGGGCATGGCGGTAAGCGGCAATATGGCGTTCGTGACCGAAGCGGTCGCCGGCCAGGTGACGCGTGTGAACATCGACACCGGGGAGAAAGCGGTGGTCGCGCGCGGCCTGAATATGCCCGAAGGCATCGCGCTGATGAAGGACGGGACGCTGGTCGTGGCGGAAGTCGGCGCCCGTCGGCTGGTCGCCATCGGCAAGGATGGCGTGGCGCGCGAGATCGCCGGCAATCTGCCGATCGGTCTGCCGGCGCCCGCCGGCATGCCGCCGACGTATACGCCGACGGGCGTCGCGGTGGGCGGCTCCGACGCGATCTACGTGACGAGCGATGCCGACAATTCGATCCTGAAGATCACGAAGAATTAGGAGCGCGAAGCGATCGACGGCGCCGCCGTCGATTTAGCCGCGAACGCGGCGCCGAGCCGATGCGAGGGAACGAAACGCCCGCGTCGTGCGGGCGTTTCAAAATCAGGCATCCAGCACCTTGCCCGGGTTCATGATGTTCTTCGGATCGATGGCGCGTTTGATCGTGCGCATCAGGTCGAGCGTTTCGGGCGAATGCTCCACTTTCATGAACTTGATCTTCGCCTGACCGACGCCGTGCTCGCCGGTGCACGTGCCGCCCATTTTCAGCGCGCGGTCGACCAGCCGTTCGGCGAACGCCTGCGCCTTGGCGACGTCGGCCGGGTCTTTCGGATCGAACACGGGGCCGGAATGGAAATTGCCGTCGCCGACGTGGCCGAGAATGGCGGAGATGACGCCGTGCTGCTCGGCGTCCTTCTGGGTTTCGGTCACGCAATCGGCGAGCCGCGAAATGGGCACGCAGACGTCCGTGGCGAAGGACGACATGTCGGGACGCGGCTTGAGCGTCTGCATGGCCCAGAACATGTCGTGGCGGGCCTGCCACATCTTGTTGCGGTCTTCCGGCTTGGTCGCCCAGGTGAAGGGACCGCCGCCGCGTTCGGCCGCCATTTCGCCGAACCGTTTCACCTGTTCCTCGACGCCAGCCTCGGTGCCGTGGAACTCCAGAAACAGCGTCGGGACTTCGGCGAGGCCGAGCTTGGAATAGTTGTTCATCGCGCGCACCGACATTTCGTCCACGAATTCGATACGCGCGATGCCGAGACCCGACTGGATGGTCTCGATCACCGTGTCGCAGGCCGCCTTCAGCGTCGGGAACTGACAGGTGGCGGCCGAAATCGCCTCCGGTATTCCATACAGCCTGAGCGTGATTTCGGTGATGATGCCCAACGTGCCTTCGGCGCCGACGAACAGGCGCGTGAGATCGTAGCCGGCCGACGATTTGCGCGCCCGCCGCGCGGTCTTCACGATCTTGCCGTCGGGCGTGACGACGGTGAGCGACAGCACGTTGTCCTTCATCGTGCCGTAGCGCACGGCGTTGGTGCCCGACGCGCGCGTCGACGTCATGCCGCCGATGGAGGCGTCGGCGCCGGGATCGATCGGAAAGAACAGGCCGGTGTCGCGCAGATAGTCGTTGAGCGCCTTGCGGGTCACGCCCGGCTGCACCACGCAGTCGAGATCGTCGACGTTGACGGCGAGAATCTCCTTCATCTGCGACACATCGACCGAAACGCCGCCGTAGGGCGCGTTGACGTGACCCTCGAGCGAGGTGCCGGTTCCGAACGGAATGACCGGAACATCGTGGCTGAGGCAAATCCGGACGATCTCGGCCACCTCCTCGGTCGATTGCGGATAGACGACCGCGTCGGGCGACTGGTTCGGCGTCCACGACAGGTTGTGCCCGTGCTGGTGGCGGACCGCCTGCGAGGTGACCACCTGGTTGCCGAATTTGGCGGTCAGTTCGCGCACGGCGGCGTCGATGACGTGGCTCGCCGGCCGGTTGCGCACGTGTTGCTCGCTCAAGGCGTTCTCCCGTTCTCGTTGTTGTCCGCTTTCAGGTTAGTCGCGCGGACGGCGCCCGTCCAATCAGCCCGCGAAGCCGCCGGCGTCGAGAAACGCCTGTTCCTCCGGCCGCATGTCCCGGCCGAGGATCGGATTGCGGTGCGGAAAGCGGCCGAATTTCTCAATGATCTCGCGGTGGATGACGGCGTACTTCACGCCCTCCTCATATCCGGCGGCCGCGTAAAGCGCCTCGCAGCGGCGCTGATGCGCGAGGTCTTCGGCGTGCATGAACGGCAGGTAGAAGAAACTCTTCAGCGGCAGGGCGTAGCGGGCGTCGAACCCGCGGGCGATCGCGGTCTGGGCGACGGCCAGCGCGCGGGCGTCGGTCGCGAAGGCCCGGGGCGTCCCGCGAAACATGTTGCGCGGAAACTGGTCGAGCAACAGCAGCAGCGCCAGCGCGCCTTCGGGCGAGGCGTCCCAGCCCGGCAGGTCGCCGCGCGCGGCGCGCTCGTGCAGCAGCAAAAAACGGGCCGTGATCGCGGCGTCGAAATCCGCGTTGCGCGAAAACCACGCCTCGCTGCCGGCTTCCATCCAGAATTCAATGACTTGAGCGGGATGCATGGCGCCTCCATTTCGCCCGAGAGTAGCGACAAACGGGGTGGCGTGACAGTGCGGGCGCAAGTCCCCACATTGAACCCACCCGATTCGCCCGAAAGACGCCCTTGTCCGAACCGTTTTCGCCAGACCCGCCCGACGCGCCGCCCGCCGGCGGCATCGCAGCGCGCGCGCTCAGCCAGCGCGCGGCGCCCTGGCTCGCGGGCCTCAATCCCGAGCAGCGCGCGGCTGTGGAGGCGCTCGAGGGACCGGTGCTGGTGCTCGCCGGCGCGGGCACCGGCAAGACGCGGGTGCTGACGACGCGCATCGCGCACATCATCGCCTCCGGCCGCGCGCGGGCGCACGAGATTCTGGCCGTCACCTTCACCAACAAGGCCGCGCGCGAGATGAAGGAGCGGGTGGCCGCGCTCGCCGGCCCGGTCGCCGAAGGCATGCCGTGGCTCGGCACGTTCCACGCCATCTCCACCAAGATCCTGCGCCGCCATGCCGAACTCGTCGGACTGAAGTCCAACTTCACCATACTCGACACGGACGACCAGATCCGGCTGCTCAAGCAGATCGTCCAGGCCGAGAACATCGACGAAAAGCGCTGGCCCGCGCGCACGCTCGCCTGGGCGATCGACGGATGGAAGAACCGCGGCCTGACGCCGGATCGCGTGCCGGCGGGCGAAGCGGAGGCTTACGCCAACGGGCGCGGCGCGAAACTCTACGCGGTCTATCAGGAGCGGCTGAAAGTTCTCAATGCGGCCGATTTCGGCGACCTGCTGCTCGAATGCCTGCGGCTGTTCCGCGAGCACGAGGACGTGCTGGCCGACTGGAAGCGCCGGTTCAAATATCTGCTCGTCGACGAATATCAGGACACCAACACGGTCCAGTATCTGTGGCTGAAGCTGATCGCGCAGGGGCGCGACAACGTGTGCTGCGTGGGCGACGACGACCAGTCGATCTACGGCTGGCGCGGCGCGGACGTGGACAACATCCTGCGCTTCGAGCAGGATTTTCCGGGCGCGCGCGTCATCCGGCTCGAGCGCAACTATCGCTCGACGGGCCATATTCTGGCGGCGGCGTCCGGCCTCATCGCGCACAACAAGGATCGCCTCGGCAAGACGCTGTTCACCGACGGCGAAGACGGCGTGAAGCCAACGGTCGCCGGCGTGTGGGATTCGGAAGAGGAAGCGCGCGCCATCGGCGAGGATATCGAACAGTTGCAGCGGCAGGGCGAGCGGCTGGACGAGATGGCGATCCTGGTGCGCGCCTCGTTCCAGATGCGAGAGTTCGAAGAGCGGTTCATCACGCTCGGACTGCCTTATCGCGTGATCGGCGGGCCGCGGTTCTACGAGCGCGCCGAAATCCGCGACGCGCTGGCCTACATTCGCTGCGTGGCGCAGCCGGCCGACGATCTCGCCTTCGAGCGCATTTTCAACAAGCCGAAGCGGGGGCTCGGCGAAGCGACCTTGCAGACCATTCACGACCATGCGCGGCGCGCGAACGTGCCGCTCATGCGCGCGGCGGCGATGCTGGTGGAGACGGAGGAGTTGAAGCCGAAGCCGCGCGCCACGCTGCGCGACCTGCTGGAAAGTTTCGCGCGGTGGGCGCGCGATCTCGACCAGCGTCCGCACAACGAGTTGGCCGAGACCATTCTGGAGGAAAGCGGCTATGTCGACATGTGGCGCGCCGACCGCACGGCCGAGGCCGCGGGACGACTCGAAAACCTGAAGGAACTGGTGCGCGCCATGGAGGAATTTCCCGACATGGCCGCGTTCCTCGAACATATTTCGCTGGTGATGGAGAAGGACGAGGCCGCCGAAGGCGAGCGCGTCTCCATCATGACGCTGCACGGCGCGAAGGGTCTGGAGTTCGACACGGTCTATCTGCCCGGATGGGAAGAGGGGCTGTTTCCGCATCAAAGATCGCTCGACGAGAACGGTCGCGCGGGGCTGGAAGAGGAGAGGCGCCTGGCCTATGTCGGCGTGACGCGCGCGCGCAAACGCGCGAAAATTTACTTCGCCACCAATCGCCGCATCCACGGCATGTGGCAGACGACCATTCCCTCCCGCTTTCTCGACGACCTGCCGGCGGCCCATGTCGAGGTCGTGGAGGCCGTGAGCGCCTCGCAATACGGCGGCTACGCGCTCTCGCGGTTCGAGAACATGGATACGTATGGGTCGAGCTATTCGACGCCCGGCTGGAAACGCGCGCAGGCGCGCGCCGGCGAGACGCGCGGCGCGAGCGGATTTGCGACCGGGCGCGCGCAGGGCGCGGCGGCGCGGCGCGGACCCATGACGATCGAGGGCGAACTCGTCGCCAAATCGTCGGCCGTCTCGGGCTACGCGCCCGGCGCGCGCGTGTTTCACGTCAAGTTCGGCCCGGGCTCGGTGCGCAGCGTGGACGGCAACAAACTGACGGTCGATTTCGACAAGGCAGGTCGCAAGATGGTGCTGGAGAGTTTCGTGCAGCGCGGATGAGCGCTGCGCCTTCCGCCAATCGCCAGACGCAAGCGAGGGAAGTTCCGCGGCCGCGGCGGGCGAGGGACCGCCGCGCCTCGGTCGACGATGGAAGCGTCACAAATCCTTCACAAATCCTGCACGATCACGGCCGCTCGACAGGCGCCGCCTCCGCCCGCTACGCTTGCGCCACGAGGAGTTCAGCCATGTCGAAAATCTGGAAATGGTCGGCGTCCAAGACCGCGCGGAAAATCCGATCCGGCGAGGTTTCCGCGCGGGAGGTGACGGAGGCGCATCTCGACCGGATGAAGAAGGTCAATCCAGGGCTGAACGCCGTGGTCTACGACATGAGCGATCAGGCGCGCGCGGCGGCGACGGCGGCCGACCGGCTGCAGGCGTCGGGCGCCGAACTGCCGCCGCTGCACGGCGTGCCGGTCACCATCAAGGAGAATGTCGACGTCGAGGGTATGCCCAACCCGAATGGCGTGAAGGCGATGGAGGGGATCATCGCGCCGGCCGACTCGCCGGTCGCCCGCAACCTGCGCAGGGCGGGCGCCATCGTGCTCGGTCTCACCAATACGCCGGAATTCTCGTTCCGCGGCTTCACCGACAATCCGCTGCACGGCCTGACCGTGAATCCGTGGGACAGCGCCATCACCTGCGGCGGCTCGTCCGGCGGCGCCGGCGCGTCGGTCGCGATGGGCATCGGCTGCATCGCGCATGGCAACGACATCGGCGGCTCGCTGCGCTGGCCGGCCCATTGCAACGGCGTGGCGACCATCAAGCCGACGCAGGGGCGCATTCCCGCCTTCAATGCCAGCGCGACGATGGAGCGGCCGATGCTCGCCCATCTCATGTCGGCGCAGGGGCCGCTCGCGCGCAGCGTCGCCGACGTGCGGCTCGCGCTATCGGTCATGGCGGCGCGCGATGCGCGCGATCCGTGGTGGGTTCCCGCGCCGCTCGAAGGGCCGAAGCCCGAAGGCGCGATCCGAGTCGCCAGGGCGAAGATTCCCGAGGACATGGAATGCGACGCGGACGTGCTCGCCGTTCTGACGAAAGCCGCCGATCATCTGAGCGATGCTGGCTATATCGTCGAGGAGGTCGAGGTTCCCGACATCGGCGGGGTGTGGCGCACGTGGGCCAACATCATCATGAACGAAACGCGCGTGATGAATGAAAAGGCGATGCGCGCCGTCGCCAGCGACGATTTCAAGAAGACGCTCGACGGATTCATGACGACCGCCGACACGCTCGACATGGAAGGCTGGATGAAAGCCTGCGCCGAGCGCAATGCGCATATCCGCGCGTGGCAGATGTTCTTCGAGCGCTATCCGGTCGTGCTCGCGCCGACGACCGTGCGGCGCACGCCCGGACCGCGCGCCGATCTCGGCGGCGACGCGGCGGTGCGCAACCTGTTCTGGAACGATCTGCGCTTCATTTCGGCGATCAACGTGCTCGGGCTGCCGGCGGCGGTGGCGCCGGTGGATCTGGTCGGCGGCGCGCCGGTCGGCGTGCAATTGATCGCTGGGCGCTACCGCGAGGACCTGTGTCTGGACGCGGCGGAGGCTATCGAAAGCGGGGCGGGTCGCCTTTGCAAGAAACTCTGGAAGAAGAACAAGACGTAGTGCGCTGCAAGATTGCCGCGCGCGGACCGCGCAGCTAGCCTCTCGTCCAAAATCGCCACAAGGCGCCATGGGGAGACAGGCTCATGTCAACGCTCGCGCTCGAACGCCATCCGCTCGCCACGCCCGCCATCAGGCCGCCGTCGCTCGCGGATCTGTCGCATATTCCGGGCTCCGACGGCTGGCCCGTTCTCGGCAACACGCTCGCCGTGCTCGCCGACCCGAAAGGCTCGGTGGAGGAGATGGCCGCGCGCCACGGGCGCGTCTACCGCAGCCGTGTGTTCGGCATGCGCTCGATCGCGCTGCTGGGGCCGGAGGCGAACGAATTCGTTCTGTTCGACAACACGAAGCTGTTCTCATCCACGCATGGCTGGGGCGCCATCCTCGACAGGCTTTTTCCGCGCGGGCTGATGCTGCTCGATTTCGACGAACACCGCCTGCATCGCAAGGCGCTGTCGGTCGCGTTCAAGTCCGGGCCGATGAAATCCTATCTCGCGAGCCTCAATTCCGGCATCGCGCACGGGCTTGAGGGCTGGCGCGCGGCGGGGCCCGACATCGTGTTCTATCCGGCCGTCAAGCAACTCACGCTCGATCTTGCATCCGTCTCGTTTCTCGGCGCGGAGCTGGGCGACGAGGTGGAGGCGATCAAACGCGCCTTCGTCGACATGGTGGCTGCGGCGGTCTCGGTCGTGCGCGCTCCCATTCCCGGCACGCAGATGGCGCGGGGCGTCAAGGGCCGCGCCTTCATGGTCGATTATTTCGGGCGGCAGATCGAGGCGCGACGCGCGGGAACGGGCGAGGACATCTTCACGCAATTGTGCAAGGCGACGACCGACGACGGCGCGCATCTGACGAAACAGGAAATCATCGACCACATGAGTTTCCTCATGATGGCCGCGCACGACACGCTCACATCCTCGCTCACCTCGTTCGTCTATCATCTGGCGGTCAATCCCGAATGGCAGCAGAAGCTGCGCGAGGAGGCGCTGTCGCTGCAACTGGCGCCGGGCGAGCCGCTGCCGTTCGAAAAACTCGACGAGATGAAACTGACCGAAATGGCGTTCAAGGAGGCGCTGCGCATCATACCGCCGGTGCCTTCGCTGCCGCGCTGCGCCATGCGCGACACGGAGTTCGGCGGCTACAAAATTCCGGCCGGCGCGCGCGTGAACGCCAACCCTCTCTACACCCACCACATGCCGGACGTGTGGCCGGAGCCGCAAAAGTTCGATCCGCTGCGCTTTACCGACGAGGCCAGCCGCAATCGCCACAAGTTCGCGTTCGTTCCCTATGGCGGCGGCGCGCACATGTGCCTGGGACTCAACTTCGCCTACATGCAGGCCAAGTGTTTCTCCTATCACCTGCTGACGCAGGCCGAGATCGTTGCGCCGAGAGACTACCGGCCGTCGTGGAAACTGTGGCCCATTCCGCAGCCGCGCGACGGGCTGCGCGTGCGCTTGCAGCCGCTGGCCTGAGGGGTCGTTATTTCGCCTTGCGGCAGACGGCGTCGCCCGGCGTGCAGGCGACGCCGGCGGTGGAGCAGGCCGTCTCCTGCTCGCCGCTGCGCCGGCAGACGACGCAGCCGTCGCTCCATTCCGCGCAATCGGCGCGCTCGTGGCCATAGCCGTGGACGCCCGCATGGCCGGGACCCTTCTGGCCGGCGCCGTTTGCCTGAGCCGGCGCGTCGAGCGAGGGGGCGGGCGGCAGCGGCGGCGTCTGCTGGTCGGCGAGGGCGGGGCCGAGGCCGAGCGCCAGTGCGATCAGGAATCGGATCATGCGAATTGCTTAGGACATCCGCCACCCGAGCGAAATCGCAGGCGCGCCATGACAGGGCGGCCGGCCCGTGGTAAGCGCCGCCATGCTCGAAGGACTGCCCCCCAACGGCGCCGCACATGTGCTGCGGCTGACGGCCGACGAAAGAACCGCGCGCGCGGTCGCGGACATCATCGTCGAGACGTTCGATCCGGCGGAAACGGCGAGCGTGGTCTACGAGGCGGCCCCTTCGACCGAATCCTGGACGACCGACCAATGGGTGGCGGAAGTCTATTTCGGACCCGCGCCGGACGAGGCGGCCATCCGCACGCTGGTGGCCGACACCGTCGGCGCCGGCCCCGCCGCCGCGCTCGTCTTCGACCGGGTCAGCCAGCAGGACTGGGTCGCCGCCTCGCTCGAAGGCCTGGCGCCGGTGCGGGCAGGGCGTTTCCTCATTCACGGATCGCACGACCGGGCGGATCGCCGCCCAAACGACATCGCGCTCGAAATCGAGGCCGCGCTCGCGTTCGGCACCGGCCATCACGGCACGACGCACGGCTGTCTGGTCGCGCTCGACCGCATCGGCAGGCGGCGACGCGCGCGGCGCGTGCTGGATGTCGGCACGGGCACCGGCGTGCTAGCGATCGCGGCGGCGCTGCTGTGGCGGATAAAGATCGCGGCCGGCGATATCGATCCGGTCTCGACGGCGGCGGCCGCCGAAAATGCACGGCTGAACGGCGCGGCGCCCTATGTGCGCCCCGTGACCGCGCGCGGCGCGACGCACCCGGACCTGCGCGCGGGCGCGCCCTACGACCTCGTCTTCGCCAATATTCTCGCCCGGCCGCTGCGCATGCTCGCGCCGCAGATCGCGCGCGTGGCCGCGCGTGAGGCCGAACTCGTGCTGTCGGGGTTGCTTGCAGGCGACGTGGCGGGCGTGCTCTCCGCCTACGCCGCCCAAGGGTTCGCCCTCGCTCGCCGCACCGACCGCGAAGGCTGGGCGACGCTCGTTTTGAAGCGGGGCGGGGCCGCGCCCCGTCCCATTGCGTGATCGGTCAGTAGATCGACCGGTTGGGACCGAACAGCAGCTTCTCGTTCAACTCGCGCTCGGTGGCGTCGCACCAGCGTCCGCCCGCGTAGTCCTGCACGGAGGCTTCCGCCTCGCGCGCGCGGGCGGCGCGGAACCAGTTGGAGATAACCGCGAGCAGTCCCGGACCGCGCGCGCGGCGGGGAGCGCCATAAGCCTGGGAAGGTATGATCATCGTCGCCATGGGTCTTGCTCCGTCGTTCGACGTTCAGTCCCAGACGTTTCGCTCCTGCGCGCCGCTTGTCCGCGCCGCGCGTATTATGGATGGGCGAGTCTCTTCGCCTTCGACTTCTGTCTAGAGTGTATTTGTGTCGTAATTCTTGAGTTTCCAATGCGCGGGACGCATGGCAGGCCGGGAAGGAATTCATGGTGGAGAGCAGGTTCCAATCGTTTCGCGACGAAGCCGACCCCGCGCAGGGCCCGCCACGGCTGGCGGCGCTGCGGGCCGAACTGGAGCGGCGGGGCCTCGCCGGTTTCGTGGTCCCGCGCGCGGACGAGCACCAGAACGAATATGTGCCGCCGGCGGCCGAGCGCCTGCAGTGGCTGACCGGCTTCACCGGCTCTGCCGGAATGGCGGTCGTGCTGGCCGACGCGGCCGCCATCTTCGTCGACGGGCGCTATACGTTGCAGGTGCGCGAACAGGTGGACGCGGGCGCGTTCGCGCCGCACGACCTGGCGCGCGAGACGCCATCCGCCTGGCTCGCACGCATGGCGCGCGCGGGCCAGCGCATCGGCTACGATCCTTGGCTGCATACGCCCGCGCAGGTCGCCGCGCTCCGCAAGGCGCTCGAAGACGCGGGCGCGAGCCTTGTCGCGGTTGAAACCAATCCGATCGACGCCGTCTGGGCGGATCGTCCGGCCGCGCCGACGGCGCCGGTGTTTCTGCATCCCGCGCGGCTTGCAGGCGAGGCGGCGGACAAGAAGCTCGCGCGCATAGCAGGGCGACTGACATGCGATGCGCTCGTGGTGTCGGATCCGCATGCGGCGGCGTGGGCGTTCAACATGCGCGGCGGCGATGTCGCGCATACGCCGCTGCCGCTGTGCTGGGCGCTCGTGCCGCGCGCGGGACGGCCGCGCCTCTACGTCGACGCGCGCAAGCTTTCCAACAGTGTGCGTGATGCGCTGGAAAATCTCGCGGATGTCGCGCCGGTCGAAAAACTGAAGGACGATCTCGCGGCCCTCGGCGCCCGGAAAGCCTCGGTTCTGTTCGACGCCGCGACCGCGCCGGATGCGCTGGTCGAAATGTTTCGCGCGGCCGGCGGCGCGGCTGAGATGGGCGTCGATCCGATCGCGTTGATGAAGGCGACCAAGAGCGCCGCCGAACTGCGCGGCGCGCGCGCGGCGCATCTGCGCGACGGCGCGGCGGTGGCGCGGTTCCTGCGATACTTCGCGGAGAACGCGACCAGACTGACGGAGATTTCCGCGGCGCAGGCGCTCGAGACGTTCCGCCGCGAGACGAAGAAACTCGCGGAAATTTCATTCCCGACCATTTCCGCTTTCGGCGCGCATGCGGCTAGTCCGCATTATCGCGTGACCGAAAAGACGAACGTGAGGATCGGGCGGGGAATCTATCTCGTCGATTCCGGCGCGCAGTATGTCGACGGCACAACCGACATCACCCGCTCCGTCGCGGTCGGGCGCCCGAGCGCGCAGATGCGCGACCGGTTCACGCGCGTGCTGAAGGGACATATCGCCATTGCGACGGCGGTTTTTCCGGAAGGAACCACGGGCGCGCAGATCGACGCCTTCGCCCGGCGCGCCTTGTGGGAGGCGGGGCTCGATTTCGACCACGGCACGGGCCATGGCGTGGGCGCGTTTCTCTCGGTGCACGAAGGGCCGCAGCGCATTTCCAAACTCGGGACGACGCCGCTTTCAGCCGGCATGATCGTGTCGAACGAACCGGGCTATTACAAGGACGGCGATTACGGCATCCGCATCGAGAACCTTCTGGTGGTTGAGCCGCGAGTCATCGCCGGCGGCGACCGCAAGATGCTCGGCTTCGAAACGCTGACGCTCGCGCCGATCGATCTCGCGCTGGTCGATGCGCGGTTGATGCGGTCGGACGAGATCGCGTGGCTGAACGCCTATCATGCGCGCGTGCGCGCGCTGCTCGCGCCGAAACTCGATCCGGCGACGGCGAAATGGCTGAAGGGCGCCACGCGACGGCTGGGATGATTGTGATCGCGTCTTTGCCGGCGTCGACGACGATCAGCCATCCGGAGGCGGCGCCGCCTATCCGGATTGCTTCGCCTGGCTCGCAGTGAAGGTGCGGCAAAAGAAGCGTCAGCCGGTCGATTCCAGAAACGTCTGCACGGTTTCGAACAGCGTCCTGCGGCCGCTTTCGAGAGCGATGGCGTGGGTGGCGCGGCCGATGAGGGTGAGCTGCTTCGTCCGCGCGTTGTCGAGTCTGGAAAAGATCGCCTGCGCCATCGCGGGCGGCGTATCGGCGTCCCATTCGCCGACGACGATCAGGGTCGGGCAGAAGATTTCGGCGGGCTGCCACGTCGGCCGACCCTGCATCCAGCAGCCCATGACGTCGGCGATCACGCCGTTGGGCGCGCGCAAGGCAGGCGGGCTCATGGCGGCGCCTTCGGGGTCGGAGGCGAGGGCGGCGGCGACGAAGGCGGCGAACCATTTTTCAGGCAGGAGCCGCGCGACGGCGTCCTGCGGCACGCCGCGCAACCAGCGCGCCCTCATTTCCTCCACGCCGACGGCGCGCCACGAGCCGAGACCGCCGGACGTATCGGCGAGCGCAGGCGCGCCGGCCATCGTCCACAGCGGCGCGAATAGCGTCAGCTTTTCGACGCGCGCGCGATTGCGTGCCGTGAATCCCGCCATGATCGCGGTCCCCCACGACCAGCCGACGAGGTTGAGGCGCGCGACGGCCTCCCGCGTGCAGATGAACTCGACCGCCGCGCCAACCGTGGCGACGGCCACGTCGGTCGCCACGACGGGCGCGTTGTCGCGCGCGGGCGCCGCCATTTGCGGCGGGCGGTCCGACTGGCCGTAGCCCGGCAAATCGACCAGCCAGGCGTCGAACCCGCGCGCGGCGACGAAATCCATCCACGACTGGCCCTCGAGCGCGAGATCGAACGCGACGCTGGCGGGGTAGGTCGCGCCGTGGACGAACAGAACGGTGCGCTCCGGCGTAAATCGCGCGACATCCGCCGGTCGCTTGTTGCGCAGATAGACGTCGAGCCCGAGCGTGGGGTGGGGAATGCGAAATTCGCGGCGGTCGATCGGGCGTGCGCTCAACGGTCTCACCCCTGTATGGTCTCACCCCTGTGCGGCGTCGGGCGGGCGCGGCGACGTCGCATCGTCTTCGGGCACGGTCGCTTCGCCCGGAAGCGCGACGGCGGCGGGCGCCGGCCTCGTCTCGCCTTTCGGCCTGCGCATGTCGCGCACGCGGGTCGACAGTTTCACGCCGCGCTCTTCGCTCCGCCGCTCGCCGTGCGGCTGGAGGAACTTGCGATATTCGTCCCGCTTCTCGTGGATGGAGGCGATGACATAGCCCATCGGCACGCCGATATCGACGAGCAGGGCCTCGGCCAGTTGCAGGCTCGCCTCGATGGTTTCGGGAATCGCGTCGCTCACGCCGAGTTCGTAAAGATGGGTGGCGTGCACGGCGTCGCGCGCGCGGGCGACGATGGTGATGTCGGGCCGCATGGCGCGCGCGGCGGTCACGACCTGTTCGACGGCGAGTGGCGCGTCCATCGTCACCACCAGCGCGCGGGCCTGCGCAAGACCGACCTTCTTGAGGAAATCGGGCCGCGTGGCGTTGCCCCAGTAGACTTCCGCGCTCCTCTCGCGCGCATCCGAGACGATCTTGGCGTCGCCGTCGACGGCGGCGAAACCGATGTCGTGCCGGCTCAGCATGTCGCCCACCAGACGGCCCACGCGACCGTAGCCGACGATGATCACGCGCCCTTCGGCGACTTCGGCGGTCGGGGCGAGATGCGCGAAATTCTCGTCCTCCGCCTTTCGACGCGGCGCGATGCGCGCGCCAAGCGCTCCGAGGAACGGAATGGCGATCATGGTCAGCGTGACGACGAGCATGATGTCCGCGCCGACGGCGGCCGGCAGAATCTGGGCGGCGATGGAGGCCGCGATCATGAGAAAGGCGAACTCGCCGCCAGGCGCGAGCAGCAGCGCGACCTCGCCCGCCGTGGTCGGTGTGACCGAGAATGCGCGGCCGACCAGATAAAGGATGACCGCCTTCACCACGATCAGCGCCGCCGCGCTGGCGAAGATCGGCGCCGGATTGGCGGCCACGCGCGCCAGATCCAGCCCCGCGCCGACCGACAGGAAGAACACGCCGAGCAACAGGCCCTGGAACGGCTCGATCGTCACTTCCACCTCGCGGCGGAACTCTGTCTCGGCCAGCAGCAATCCGCCGATGAAGGCGCCGAGCCCCATCGACAGGCCCGCGGCGGCGGTCGCCACGCTCGCGCCCACCACCACCAGCAGGCAGGCCGCCATGAACAGTTCTGTCGACCGCGAGGTCGCCACCAGATGGAACAGCGGGCGCAGCAGCAACCGGCCGCCGAGCACCAGCGCGAACACCGCCGCCATCGCCGGCGCCCAGGTCCAGAACAATTCCACCGCCGACATCGCGGCCGTGCGGTTGGCGACCAGCGGCACGATGAACAGAAGCGGGGCGACCATCAGGTCCTGAAACAGCAGCACCGAAAACGCCACGCGGCCCGACGTTCTGTTCAGGCGGCGTCGTTCGGCGAGCACCGGGATGACGATGGCGGTCGAAGACAGCGACAGCGCGGCCGCGACGATGAATGCCGGCCCCAGCCGCATGTCCAGCATCTGACGCAGCAGTTCGGTCAGGACGAGCGTCGTCACCAGAACCTGCGCGCCGCCGAGGCCGAACACGAGCCGGCGCATGCGCACCAGGCGATCCCACGACAGTTCCAGCCCGATCATGAACAGAAGAAAAACCACGCCGAACTCGGCGAGCTCGGCCGCCCGCTCAACCTGCGAGATGGTGATGTTGGCGAGGAAGGGATGGTCCTTGGCCAGCCGGCCGAGTCCATAGGGACCGAGAATGGCGCCGGCCGCCAGAAAGCCGATGACCGGGCTGACGCGCAGTCTGCGAAACAGCGGCACGACGACGCCCGCCGTCACGAGAAACAGCAGGACTTCCCGATAGACTTCCCAGTTGAAATGCGGCGCCATGCCCGTCCGTCGCGTTCGGCGCACGTCGCGCCGCTGCCGAGATTACATGGCCGAATCGTTCACGTGCAAAGCGAATACGCCTTCAGGCGACAAATTCGTCCTGCGCATAACCCTGCACATACAGGAGCGCGGTAAGATCGCCGTGGTCGACGCGCATGGCGGCGGCGGCGGCGACCGCGGGCTTGGCGTGATAGGCGACGCCGAGGCCGGCCTCGCGCAGCATGGCAAGATCGTTGGCGCCGTCGCCGGCCGCCAGCGTTTCCTCGCGCGACAGGCCGCGGCTGTCGCGCAGTGTCCGCAAGGCGTCGAGTTTGGCCGTCGCGCCGAGGATGGGTTCGGCGACCGCGCCGGCGAAGGCGCCGTTCTCGACGACAAGCAGGTTGGCGCGGTTTTCGTCAAACCCCGCCATTTCGGCGATGCGCGCGGTGAACACGGTGAAGCCGCCGGACACGAGCGCGGTGTAGGCGCCATTGGCGCGCATGGTGCGCACCAGCGCGCGCGCGCCCGGCGTGAGCGTGATGCGCCGCGCGATCACGTCGTCGACGACTTCGGCCTTCAAACCCTTCAGCAACGCCACCCGCTCGCGCAGCGCCGGCTCGAACGCGATCTCGCCGCGCATCGCGCGTTCGGTGATGGCGGCGACGTGATCCTTCAGGCCCACGAGATCGGCCAGTTCGTCGATGCATTCCTGGCCGATGATGGTGGAATCCATGTCGGCGACGAACAGTTTGCGGCGGCGGCCGGCGGCGGGACCGATGTGGATGTCGACCGCCGCGCCGTCGAGCGCCGTCCGAAGCGCGGCGCGCCATGTCTCGTTGTCTTGCGCGCCCGGAGGCGCCAAAGGAATGTCGGCGGCCACGCCCGGCGCAAGCCAGCGAACGGCGCCGGCGCCCGGCAGCGCGCGGCGGGCGCGTTCGAGCGCGGCGCCGGTCAGCGCGGGGTTGGCCGGATTGGAGACAAGCGTCGCGACAAAAGGCGCTTCGTTCATGGATGCCGTGGGGTTTGGGAAGGGACGGTATGGCGCGCGCCATTCTCATCGCAGGACCGACGGCGAGCGGCAAGTCCGCAATCGCCGCAGCGCTCGCCGAAAAAACCGGCGGCGTGGTGGTCAACGCCGATTCGATGCAGGTCTACGCCGATCTCGCCGTCCTTACCGCGCGGCCGACGCCGCAGGAGACGGCGACCGTCCCCCACCGGCTTTACGGCCATGTCGACGCCGCGCGCAATTACTCGGTCGGGCGCTATCTGGAGGATTGCGCGCAGGCGCTCGCCGAAATCGCGGAAGCCGGCCGCACGCCCATTCTGGTCGGCGGCACGGGGCTCTACTTCAAGGCGCTGACGCAGGGGCTGTCCGATATTCCGCGCGTACCGGAAAGCTTGCGCGCGGCGGTGCGGACGCGCTGGCAAGGCGCGGCGCCGGCGCAGATGCACGCGGAACTGTCGCGTCGCGATCCGACGACCGCCGCCCGCCTCCAGCCGACCGATCCGCAGCGCCTGCTGCGGGCGCTGGAGGTGCTGGAGGCGACGGGCCAGCCGCTGTCCTCGTTCCAGAACGCGCGGACCGCGCCGCTCCTCGGCGCAAACGCATGGGGCGGCTTCTTTCTCGCGCCTGATCGCGCGGCGCTGCGGCGCGCGATCGACCGGCGTTTCCTGAGCATGATGGAGCAGGGCGCGCTCGACGAAGCAGCGCGGCTCGCGGCGCGCCGGCTCGACCCCGCGCTACCGGCGATGCGCGCGCACGGGGTCCCGCATCTCATCGCGCATCTGGCGGGCAAGCTGTCGCTGGAAGAGGCGATCGCGCGCAGCCAGAGCGACACGCGCGCCTACGCCAAAAGGCAGTTCACGTTCGCACGCCACCAACTGGGCGCATTCGAGTGGGTGGCGCCGGAAGACGCGCTGCGCGCCATCGTCCCGACTTTGTAGCTCAAGCAAAAAAGGCCGGGCGCGAACGCCCGGCCTTTCCGATTCATGCGGCGATCAACGGCCCCGCGCGCCGCCCATGCCGGACATGCCGGACATGCCGCCCATGCCGCCCATGCCGCCCATGCCGGACATGCCCGACATGCCGCCCATGCCAGACATACCGCCCATGCCGGACATGCCGCCCATGCCGGACATACCCGACATGCCGCCCATGCCGGACATACCCGACATGCCGCCCATGCCGGACATACCCGACATGCCGCCCATGCCGGACATACCCGACATGCCGCCCATGCCGGACATACCCGACATGCCGCCCATGCCGGACATACCCGACATGCCGCCCATGCCGGACATACCCG
>CALMZV010000026.1 GCA_937870755.1 uncultured Methylocystaceae bacterium | reverse complement strand
TCCTGTTGTCGGGAGCGGCGATCATGACGGCTGGCCAGAACTCTCATTTGGACTTCGCGGCCATCATCGCCGTAGGCCGCGACTTCCTCGGCCAGATGCTCGGTCGGAACCTCGACCGCCTGCCCGCGCGCAAGAGCCGCAGACCAGAAATCGTCGGACGGATGCGACTGGCCAGTGACGGCGCGCTCCATCGCGGCGTTCGTGGCGCGCTGCACCCGCTCCATGAGGGCGTTCCAGGCGCGGGAGCCGACAAGCTTCTGAGCGCCGGCATGGAAGACTTCGTGGAGCAGGACGCCGCGCGCCGTTTCAGGCGACAGGTTTCCGGCGACCAGATGAACTGTGCCGTCCGGCATGGTCGCGCCCTGGATGACGCCAGCGGGTCGCTCTTCGACCGGAAGCGACGAGGCGTCGTCATGGATCACGATCCGGCCGGATTCCAGCATTTTGCCAATGATCGTGCCGTTTTCGCCGCGGGATAGCGCGTCGGAGAGGTCGCGCGACGACACGCCGCCCTTGTCGCCGGCATCCCATTGAAATAAATTGAGTTCGCTGGCGCCGGGCATCCAAGCCCGAACCGAGCTCTTAACCTCGGGACCGCGTGGCAGAACCGGGGCGTCAGCGCCTCCTTCCGAGATATCGCGAGTCAGGTCGTAGTGCCATGTGCCGTCGGCCTGCTACTGGATTGACACGGCAAGGCGCGTGATCTGCCCCTCGAACGACACCGGAGCGACGGAGAAGCGGGGGGCTACTCGGCCTTGTCCGTCTGAGCGAACACCTTTCGCGCGTAGTCGCTCGCTTCTTTGGCTTTTTGCCGCAGCGATTCGATCTCTGAGGGCGTCAGCACCTCGGAAGTTGAGGAGATAATCTGCTTCGGGGTCGGTGAGGGCTGAGGGCTCGACGCCAAGCTCTTGTCTGACCGCATCGCCAAACCTCATTTCAACGGCGCGCAAACGGGCAGCCCTGGAAACCAAGCTACCAGAACGGCTCGCATCTACAAGCAGAACCGAGCCGACAACCTCGCCCCCATTGGCGCGAATATGGTACGCGAGTTCGGCAAGCGTCGCGCCCATAACAGACACATCGTCGGCCTTCACTTCGGCGACATTGCGCGTGTCATTGATGGTGTTGACAATGCGCTGCGCCACGCCCTGCGGATCAGCGACCGAGGTAAAGGTCGTGGTGTGATATTCACCATCGCCCTTGACCGACACCATGAACGTATTTCCATGCTCGGAACGATCGAGCGTCAGGCGGAAATCGCCGTAGGACCCGATCTGGGTCCGGCGCGCGCCGCTCTTCTCCATTTCGACCGCCGTCGCCACGATCCGCTCGCCGGCATCCTTGCGCTTGTCAAAGGTCTCGCCCCCGACCGTCATTGCGAATTCCTTGGCCGGCATGAGACCGAAGAAATTGCCGGCGCCGACGGACGGCTCAAGCACCCGACCGCCGCCGAATCCGAGGCGGCGCAGCGCCGTCCACATGGCCTTGACGATTTCCGGACTGGTGTAATGGGCGCTTCTGGTCGAGGCCGCGACGGCGGACAATTCGGCTGGCGACAGCACGTCGCGCAGGCGCTCGACTTCCTTCTCCCATCCCTTCGCCGCAGCGCCATCGCGCTGCCCGCTTCGGCCGCCGGGCCGCCGGGCGGCCGGCTCTTTCAGTCCTCGCTGTTCTCGCGAATCCGGGCGATCTCCCTGCGCGCTTTCTGCAACGCGCGAATCCCCTCGCTCGCCACCGGTTCGTCCCGCATCTTCTTCTCTTGCGGCGGGAACAGGTACTTCTCGCGCGTCATTTCCCACGCCTGGTGCTCGTCGTACCCCTGCGCTGTCAGGTCGTTCATTTCGAGATGCGTCCGTTCCGCCGCTTCCTTCAGAGCCGACGGCAACCGGCCGGCCTGCTTCAGCGCCCGATACCGCTTCGGCGTGAACTCCTTCCAGTGCGCGCTCGCCTGGCTGATCCAGTTTTGCAGGTTCATCCGTGGCCCCTTCCTTCGCGATGCGCGCCAGTTCGGTCCGAAATTTCTCCGGGGAGTCCATGCCATCGATGTTGTGGCCGTGGTCCTCCGCTAGGGAAAATCCTTCTGGATTCGATTGGACTGCGCCCTTTCCCATAGCTATTATTCTTGAAGAAATCGGGTCGCGCCACCAACGCGGTTCTTTACGTCGTAAGAATCGCGCGTTGCATCCGGTTCGAGCCGGGCGACATCGGCGAAGTGCTGGCGCGCTAGGGACGCCCAAAGCTGGTCGAACTCCTGGATTTGTTCGCGCGTGAAAGAGCGCCTTCGGCGGCGCTCAACTTCTGCGCAAAGGTCGAACCAGAAGTCGCCCGTAAGAAGGCTGGCCATGTTCGCCTCACCGCGCGATGGGGACCCGAACGCGCCGCAGGCGTCGCCGGCTGCTGCACGGCGGCCGGCGGCGTCATGCCGGACATCGCGCGATTCTTTCGCACGACCTGATCGGCGATGCGCGCCTAGCCTGCCTGGGCCGCGCGCTTCTTCTTCTCCGTGGCAGGAGGCTTCTGCCCTGCGATCCGCGCGAGCAGCGCGCTCGCCGGTTCGTCGGACGAGTCCTGCGCCACGAGTTCGCCCCGGAACGCCTTGGCGAGCACCGCCTGGTCGAGCCGGTCGACGAGTTTTCGGGCGCTGGCGGCTTCGTGCGCGAGGCGGTCGATCCAGTTAAACGCGTGGACGACACGCCGGACTATTTCATTCTGCTCGTCTCGTTCCGGGTGTGCGAGTCTTAAACCCTGAAGCTGGGCGCTGTTGATGTTGTTAACGCCGCTCGTCGACTTGGCGAGATTTTCAATATCGGCACGGGTATCGGGGGCCATGAGAAATAGATGCAAGAAATCGGGATCGACCACGTCTTGGCGCGGCCTTAGACGGATCAGGTACCCGGCAAAGAGCATTCCAGCTTGCGCTTCTCTAATGACTGCAGACCGTCCGACGAGATCGAGGCTGCCATTAGATCGGATCACCAGAATGTCTCCCGCAGCGAGGCGGAGTTTTTTGATCTCACCGGGGTCGAAGTCCGCGAATTTCATGTCCTCGGGGTCGATCCGCCCGAGTTGCACGTTTGGAATGCGAAGCACTGGGGTCGCGCCGCCCTCGTAAGAGCATTTTTTTGCTGTGCCATATCGTATATTGGCCAGCAGCGATCCGAGGTTCGTCAACGCCCAAGAGAAATTTCGACCGTGCTGCTTTCGCCATTCCCCCGTCAGATCGCCCCGAAACGCCGCCGCGAGCACCGCCTGTTTGTATTTCTCGACCAGCCGGGGAATGTGGTCGAGGTTTTCGCGCGCGCGGCTGGATTTCGTGGACAGGCTGTCGATCTTCGCGACGATGCGGCGTTGCTCGGGGAGGGGAGGGACAGGCAGCGTAGTATCTTCAAATCGACCTTTTGTTACATGCGCGAGCCCCGCACCGCCATGAGCCTTGGCGATCTGTTCGTCGAGCGTCTGGTTGATCGCCTGCCGCAAAAAATCTGTGTTGAGCGAATGCCGATCGAAACGAACGTTAAAAATGTGCTGGTTCAGTATGGCCTTTGAACCTCGCCAAATGTGGGCTCCGAAGGAGGTTCCAGGGGTGCCTGACCATGCAAATAGCAAGTCACCATGTTCAACAAGGAAGCGGGACTCGACGGGTCCATCGTAAAAATTGAAATTGGCGTCGGGCCGGTTCAAATTTTGGATGCGTATGATAGGCAATCCAGAAGTGGTCCAATCAGTGGGCTTGAACGCACGTCCATTGATGAGTTGACATAACTCTCCAATTTTCGCGCTTTCCCAATTCACCGGCAGCCCACTCATTCCGCCGCCTCCGCGACGTTCTCCTCGTCCGTCTCCAGTTCGTCCGACAGCGCCTCGATGTCCTCCAGCGCCGCCTTGAGGTGCCCGATGATCGCCGCCGCGATGTCTTCCGGTTCGGTCAGACCTTCCTCGGCCTCCGCCTCCGTATCGCGCAGCCAGGCGATGTCCAGATTGTCGTTGCGCGCGGCGATCTCCGCGCGGGCGAAAGAGCGCCAGCGACCTTCCGCGCCCTGATCCTTGCGCTTCGCGCCGCCGTTCGCGTCAACCCCATAGGCTTTCTCGAACTCCGCGAAATCGGCGAGCGCGAGCGGGCGCGTCTTGCCGAAGGCCGGCATGTTGGCGCGCATGTCGTACACCCAGACCGTCTTCGTGTTCGCCTTGTCCGTCCTGCCGCGCTGGAGGAACAGCACATTGGTCTTGACCCCCTGCGCGTAAAAGATGCCTGTCGGCAGGCGCAATATGGTGTGCAGGTTGCAAAGCTCCATCAGCCACGTGCGCAAGCGCCGGCCGGTATTGTCCTCGAACAGCACGTTATCCGGCACGACGACGGCCGCGCGGCCGCCGGGTTTAAGCGCGCGGACGATATGCTCCACGAAGGCGAGCTGCTTGTTGGAACTGTCGGCGGTGATCGAAAAATCCCCGCGCGTCGGGCGTCCCCCGCCCTTCTTCGTGCCGAACGGCGGGTTGGTGAGGATGACATCCGCCTTGGGCAGCCGCTCGCCGTCCGGCGACAGCGTGTCGACATTGACGACCCCGCCCTCGATGCCGTGCAGGAGCAGGTTCATCATGCAGAGGCGGTGCGTGTCCGGCACCAGCTCCGCCCCCACATAGGCGTTGTGGCGCTGGAAGAACGCCTGCGCCTCGGTGAGCCTGTAGAGGTCGTCGGTCGCCGCTCTGATGTAGTGGTCGGCGGCGACCAGAAAGCCCGCCGTGCCGGCCGCCGGGTCCTGCACGATCTCGCCCGGCTGCGGCTGCATGAGCCGCACGATGCAATCGATGAGCGGGCGCGGCGTGAAATATTGCCCCGCGCCGGATTTCTTGTCCGAGGCGTTTTTTTCGAGCAGCCCTTCGTAGAGGTTGCCCAAGCCTTCCTCGCGCGCGGAAAACCAGTCGAGCTTGTCGATGTCCGTCGTCAGCGCCTTCAGGTTGGTCGGCTTGCGCAGGCGGGTCTGCGCGTCGGTGAAGATGGCGCGGATGAGTTCGTCCTTCACCTCGGGCTTGCCGAGGTCGAGCAGCAGGCGCTTGTAGAAATCGAGCTGGTCGAGCCCATCGCGCTTCACCAGCGCCCCCCAGCGGTAGCCTGCGGGAAGGCGATCCTCGCGCTTCGTCTCCTCCAGCATTTTGAGGAACAGCAGGTAGGTCAGTTCGGTGACGTATTCGTTATAGGTCACCCCGTCGTCGCGCAGGACGTGGCAGAGGGACCAGAGCTTGGCGACGATGTCGGAGGTGGTGGTCATCAGCCCGTCTTTTTCCACATTTCTTCGTTGATGCCGGCGAGCACGCTCTCAAGGTCGCCGCCAAATACCTTGTTCAGCCGCGCGAAGCCACCGTCGGCGATGAAGGGCTCGCGGTCGATGGCCTCGCGGTCGATGACGATCTCTTTTTCCACCTGCTCGCCAATGCGCTTCAGCCACCGTTTCTGCGGCTCGCTCCAGGCGCGGCCCGCCAGCACGCGCCGCATGGCGGCCTGAACGCGCTCGCCGTAGGGAACCAGCGGGTCGCCGATCGCCGCCTGCCGGATGAAGCCGATGATGGAGGCGGCGATATCCTCGTTTCTGGCGTCCGCCCATGCGCGGCGCAGGTTCGCCTCCGAATAGCCTCTGGCGTCGAGCGCGATCCGCAGCGCCCTCAGGTCGGCGCGGGTGAGGTCGCGCGGGCGCTGGACCACGAGTTTCAGCGCAGCGATCGCGTTAAGGTTGTCGCGCACGAAAGCGGCGAAGCTGTCAAGAAAATCCTGCGGCTTTTCGGCTGCGCCGTATCCGCGCGTGACGCCGACCACCTGATCGTCGTGGTGCGAGATCGGCATGTAGGTCGGCGCATCGCCGTCGGCCTGCCAGTCGAGAATGGGGCCAATTGTCGAGCGCGCCGCGAACCACGACGAGAGCGCGGCCGGTGCGCTGTCAAGGAGCCGTTGCAGGGTCGCTTCGGGCGTTTCTCCCGCCGCCGCCTCGAACTGCTGCCGGCCTGTCTCGGACAGGCTCTTGAGCCGCCGCCTGAGCTTGACCGCGAACTGATCACGGATCGTCTCGCGCGCGGCGTCGTCCTTCGCCGCGATCAGCTCCTTGACCAGCTGCTCGAACCCGATCGACGGGTTGACGACGACGGGCTTCATTTCCGTCAGGTTCTGGAGGTGCGGGTAGAGGTCGACGGCATCGAAGATGCGGAACACCTCCTTGCCGATCTCCGGGCACTGGCGCGTGGCGCGGCCGATCATCTGCTCGTACAGGATGCGGCTGTTGACGCGCCGCAGGAACACGAGGTTCGTGATCGAGGGCACGTCGATGCCCGTGGTCAGCAGGTCGACCGTGACCGCGATCTTGGGGTCGGCGTCGTTGCGGAACGACCGGATGAGCTTTTGAACCTGGTCCACGCTGCCGGTGATCTTTCTCACCGCCGCGTCGTCGATGTCACCATAGGCATTGGCGAACGCCGTCTTGATCGCCTTCACGACGATGTCGGCATGCGCGTCGGTCGCGGCGAATATCAGCGTCTTTCCGGGCAGCGCCGGGTCGATGTGTTTGGCCAGTTCCTCGGCGACGACGCGATTGAAATCCTCTGTCACCACCTTCTTGTTGAACTGTTCGACCTCGAAGCTCATGGCGTCCGGCGCATGCGTGAGGTCGACCACGCCGGTCCTGGTGTTGAGCACCTCCACCTGCTCGTCCTTTTTGAACGCGATCCCCGCGCGCGCCAATGCGGTCTCGATGCGAACGGGCGGCTCGTGGTCGATCAGGTAGCCGTCGATCACGGCCTCGCGGTAGGAGTAGCGGAAGATCGGATCGCCGAAGATGTCGACCGTATGCAGGGCCGGCGTGGCGGTGAGGCCGATCTTGACCGCGTCGAAATAGTCGAGGACGCGGCGGTATTTCGAGATGTAGTCCTCCTCGCCCCGGAAGCTCAGTTCCGCATCCGACATCTCGCGGTCGAGCAGATAGCCGCGGTGGCATTCGTCGATGACCATCAGGTCGTACTGGTCGATCGGCGGGGCCTCGGATGTGTCGGCCGCGAAGAGCACGCGGCGGACAAGGCCCTGGATCGTGCAGATATGCACCCGGGTGTCGGCGTCGGGCGTCACATGCTCCAGACCTTTCAGCCCGAAGATTTCAGCAAACGTCTTGCCGGAGACGACTTTGGTGGTGGAGAACTCGCCCGCCGTCTGGTGGCCGAGCGCGCTGCGATCCACCACGAAACAAATACGCCGAAACCGCTTGGCGACGAGCAGGCGATAGAGCAGCGCGATCGCGAGCTTGGTCTTGCCGGTGCCGGTCGCCATCGCGATCAGCATGCGCCGCTGCTCGCTGGCCAATGCGTCCTCCACCGCGACGATCGCCTTGCGCTGGTAGGGGCGGAGCGGAAAACCGAAATCGAAGGACTGGCTTTGCAGGGAGGCGGTCGCCGCATCCAGGTCGATTTGCAGTTGCGCGGCCAGGCCGTCCGACGTCGGCCAGTCGACCAGCGCGCGGCGATGATTGGCGGGCCGGCGCGTGTCGCGAAACCAGATGCCGCTCTCGGTCTCGATCTGCTTCAGGTAGCCGCGCCCATTCGCTGCGAACACGAAAGGCGCGCGATGGTCGCCCCACGGCCCGCCTGCCAGATCGACGCCTTGCGTCGCCCCCAGGCCGACGGAATAACGCTCGGCCTGGTCGATGGCGGCGGACACGTTTTTGCGGCGGCGCTTCGCCTCCACGAGGCCGACGAGCGTCGTCCCCACGAACAGGGCGTAGTCGGCAGGGCCGTTTGCGGTCGGCCATTCCGCGATGGCGAGGTTTCGACCCTTGGCCGGGCGCGCGCCGGTGCTGTAACGGCTCGTCCTGGTGTCTGCCTCCCAGCCGCGATCCCTGAGTTGCTGGTCGATGAGGTCGCGGGTGCTGGCTTCGTCCAGGTCATAGCGGGCGGCGGCCCGCTCGCCGCGTTGCGCGAGTTCCCGCAACTCTGCGCGGGGCGCGGCCTCGGCAGCGGCCTGGAGCGAGGCGAGTCTGGCGGCGATTTCGAGCCGGGCAGCCTCGCTCTCCTGCGCCAGCTGTTCCCAGACGGATCGTTCGCCGGCCTCCCGCCGGAGCCTTTCCTCGGCGCTCTCGCGCGCCCGCACCTGATCCTCCGCATGCAGCCGCGCGGCGGCGGCGGCGTCCTGACTTTCCGCGACCGTGCGTCGGAGGGCGGCGATCTCTTCGGTCAGCGCCTGGGTGGCGTCGACCGGCTCCTGGGGAGGGACGAATGGGCCGGGCTTGAAGTCGGGCTGCAGGCCATAGGTGCTGTGAAACCAGACGGCCAACTGCCGCGCGAATTTGAGCGAAGACAGGGCTTCGGCATGCGTCCCCACGGCGTCGTGGACCGCATCGTTGCCCACCTTGCGGAGGACGTGAAAAAGGTCAGCCGTTTCTTTGGGAATGGCCCGTTCGTAGGAGAGGCGGCGCAGCCTTTGCTCGAACGTGTCCTGCTCGTCGTAGATCGCGTGGAAGGCGGCGACGGTCTTGGCGAGCAGTTCCGCGAACTGCCTGAGTTTGACGATGGAGGTGGACGGGTCGTCCTTGAAATACCGTTCCGCCAGCGCGCCGAGCGCCAGCAGCCGGGCGTCGTGCGCCTTCAGGAAGGTGAAATTGCTGATCCCCGACATCGTCAGCCCGAAAACGATCAAAGCCTATTCTGGCCGATGCGTGGAGGGCTGTCACGGTCGCGGGCAAAATAGAGGAAATGCCGGCGCGGGCGTTGGTCAACGCTCTGTTCAGCGCCGTAAAATTCCCGAGAAGATGGCTGGCCCGGATAGAGGCAAGCTTACCCGCCTGCGACCTCGTCTTCTGGAACGAGCGTCCACGTATGCCGCAACGGCAGCTCTGCCCGGAATTCTTCCGGTAGTCGGTCGTAGACGTCGATCGGCGGCCACGAACATGATGTCGCCGCGTTCATGCGCACGACAAGCGCGCAGATCGCGAAAAGCCGGGCGGCCATGCTCGCCTTCGACGAGTTCGTCAAGGAAGTCACGGCAGACCCCCAGAGCGCTGGCCTGTCCGACCGCCAGCAGCTTGAGAAAGCGTACAAACTCTTTCTCGACGATATCGGCGGCGGCGGCCTCAGCATCCCTGCGCGCGCCCCCGACGGCCGAAGCGACGACTTCGAAGCGCTCGACCGCCTCGCCGAGACCGAAGCCTACGAAGAACCATGCGCCAAGGGCTTTGCGCGCGCCGAGCGGCCCGGCTTTGCTCAGGCCGCAGCCGGCCAGGCCTGCTGCATGCAAGGCGGCGATGTCCGCCGCGATTTCGCTGACGTACGACCCTTTGTGAGCGGCGACCAGAAAGTGCGCCGCTGCGGGGCGAAAGATTTCACGAAGGGCGCCGTTCGACCACTGACTGTGGTGTTTCCATATGGATGACATTTTTCGGGAGCCCTTTTCAGTTAGTCGTTTTCGTCTCGCTCCGACGGTCGCGCTACGATCTTGATGGCGCTGCCTTGGATCGAGCGAATGAGTTCGTCTAGCGGGTTGCCTGGCGTGACGCCGTGCGCGAGGTCGAGCTTGTCGCCGTATTTCGACGGCCGCAGCTTGGCGGCGAGCCATTTTCTTCCGTCGAATCGCAGGCGGCTGCGCGCCACGGCTTCGGGGTTGAAGACCGGCCCGTTCTTGCCATCCGTGAAGTCGTTGCGGCTGTCATCGATGATGGCGAGCATTTCCTCGACGATGAAATCCGCGGCGGCTTCTTTCGCGCGCGCATACGACTTGGCAAACATTTCGTGCTTGGCGAGCCAATCAAAAATGGTGCTCGGATTCACGCCGATCGCCCGCGCCGCATCGGCAGTCGTTTTGGCCGTCGCGATCATGTCGAGGAAGGGTCGGACGAGTTCCGGCGAGAATTTCGTCGGCCGGCCGCCGGGGTTTGCTTTCTTACGCGCCGACATGGGTTTCCTCCACGGCGGCGTCCTCCGCATCGAGGCCGAGCGTGGTTCTCACCAGCCGCTCTTCATCCGGCGTCAGGACGGCAAGCTTCATGTACTCGGCGACGACATATCGCCACATGCGCTGATGTTCGGGCGAAGGACGCTTGGCGGCGATCCATTCCGGCCAAGGGAGAATGCGAGCGAGATTGGCGCGCGCTCGGGCGATGTCGCGCGAGGACCAACCGTCAATTTCAGGGCTCGGGCGCATATCAGTCGGACTTGAGCTTCGGGAGCGACGCGAGCCATGAGCGAAGGTCGGCGTCGAGGATCGACGTCTTTTTGCCGAGCTTTCGCGCAGGCAAATTTCCAGCCTTGATTGCTTCGAAGATTTTCGTGCGACCGCATCCGGCGACACGAGCCGACTGATCGGGGCCACGCGCGAGCGGCGGCTCAAGTTCGGCAGGCTGCAACATCTCCGTCCTCCGTGTGAGCCGCAAGCCGTTGCGGCCGTCGAAGGACAAGAAATCGCGATTCGGATTGATTGGGCGGGACGTTAGCTGAAAAAAGCGATGGCGGTTAACGTCCCGAGCGGGTTGCGCGCTCGCCCCCGGCGTTTCGCTGTAGCGCCGGAACTGCTTCAAAGCGTTTGGCGCGTTTGTCTATACGAATAGGCCCCCATCTGAGTTCGGGAGGCTTCTAATTACATTCTACCATCCCTTCCTGACATACTGACAAACGATACATGTGATAGAGAATCAATATATAACTCAAATTGTTAGATCATAAATCGCGTGTCAGGAACCTATCTGACAAACGCCTGACAAATCTGACAAACGCTGCCGAAATCCACGCTGGAGACGGCGTTTGTCAGATTTGTCAGGTCGTTTGCCAGGAGCCACCTGACAAACGACCTCAGCCTGCATTCTTGATGTAGCTGACGGTCTTTGGTCCGCCCTTCTGCGGCTGCGTCACAAGCTGGCGGATTGCGCCGCTCTCGGTGAGGGCCGTGAGAGCGTCTTTCAAATCCATCTGCCGCAGACGATGGGCGAGGCGCCGATTCAGATCGCGATGTTTCAAGCTTCCACCGGCTTCCGTGATGTGTCGCAGGATAAGCTTGGCGTTCGCCTGCGCCGGTGTGTCGGACATGCGCAGCCCCGCTTCGCGCGCCATCGTGTTGGCCGACCAGCACGCCAGTTCGTGTCCCCAAGCGAAGTCCTCTGCTCCAAGTCGGGCTTCCAGGCCAGCGCGAGAGACGGCATGGATCGTGGCCAGTCGGATCGCCATCTCGGCGGTGCGCGCCCAAAGCTCGCCGGCCCCGTCATCAGATTTCGACAATGCCTCTTTCACGAGATCGCGATAGCTTGCCCGCGTTTGCTCGTCGGCCCACCCGATCGTGATTTGGCCCTGCTCGTTGAACAGGCTGCGGTCGCCGGCGTCGCGAACTGTTGCGCCATCAACTATCACGCTCGTTTTCGAACCTCCGGCGCAATCAGCGTAGAGATTGCGAATTTGAGACTTGATCGACGGCGGGATTTGAAAGCGGTTGGCGGCGGGCTCGTCTATGTCAACGACCCGCGCCGTCGTCGAGAGCAAGAGAAATCTGTTCAGAAAGCCGTTCGTGGCCTCGCGCGACGACAGGGCGGAAAAGAATTCATCGTGCGTAGACACGCCGAGCACGGATAGCGCTGGCCAGATGATCGGCTCGGTTTTCAGGCTGGCCCATTGCGTACCTGGGATCGTTTCGAACGAACCGCCCCAGTATTCACGCAGAATCTTCACCAGGCCCTTCTCCCATCCGCCGGCCTTCGGCGAGCAGACCCGTGCAACCAGCGCGCCGAACTCGTCCAATGGAGACAAGCTCAACGGATTTTCTCCAACATGGCGCGCCAGCGCGGTTTGCGACATGAACTCGCCTGGCCCGACAAGGGCGGGGTCCGCTTCGCGCAGTAGCGCGGCAGCGCGGCGCAAGGGGTGATCCTTCCCACTGCCGGACGGGGCCAACATCACGACATACAAATGCGTTCCGCTCGTGGTCGGACCTGCGACGCGCCTGCCCATGAGCGTGCCCGCCACTGTTATCGCGGCGCCGAGCGCCAGCACGCGGTTCGGGCGCTGCGCGGAATTCTCGATCCAATTGACAATATCGCCGAGAAGGCCCGCCGGTTTCGTCAGACGGTCGGGAAGCTCGTTGCTATCCGCCGCTGACTTCTCCGCCCGATGAAGAACTTCGCCAGTCTCGGAATCGTAAACAGTCCCATCGTCGTCAACGCGCGCCTCTTGGGTCGGCTGCACGTCCTCTGACTGCGTGCGCTCGTTCCACCCCAACGATTCCATTGTCAGGCAGATTTGGTCGCACAGCCAGCGCGCGGCTTCGACAGGATCGGACTTGCCGCCCCATTCCATGACAAGATCGACCGCCGTCCGTTTGCCGAGGCGTCTGTCTCCCATGTCAGCTACGCCAAAATCGACGATGCCACCGGTCGCGGCGCCGGGCGTGATCGAAATGTCCTCCTGCAAGCTGCGGCCGAGATATTTCGACTGAACACGCCAGCCGCCGGTGCCTGGCTGATATGTAGCCGCCGGAAAGAGAGCAGTGAACCACGACACATCGTTCATGGTCGCGTCGCGCAGGTTCGCCCAGAAATCGCGTTTCGGCCTGGCTCCGGCATGATTGGCTGCTCCCGCAGCGCGCTCGCGCTTCACGAAATTGAGAGGCGCGCGCGCATGCTTGGCTGGTTCAGACTCCGACGCCGACGCAGGTTCGGCTTTCGGCTGGCGCTCCGCGACGCGGGCCATGAGCGCCTCGATCGTGCGGGGCGCCGGCTCGATCGTCGTTGGCGTGTCAGGAACGTGGTCGCCCGTGATCGTGAGATAGCGCTGCGAGCGATAGATTTCGACGTGCGCAGGATCGCATTTCACGGTCGCGGGAATCTTTCCGCGCGCGATCAGGCGCAGGCCAGCGCCCGACGGGCTGACCTCGGTGTAGGTCTCCGCCATCGCGACGATCTCGGCGGCCCACGGGTCGAGCGCGCCTGTCGCCGGATCGCGCACCTTGTCGAGATCGATGCCCGTATAGCCGTCGTCCTCGGTCAGAACAAAGCCGACGCCCGCCATCTTGCGCGACATGGCGAACACGCGCGCCTGCGCATAGGTGCCCCATGTGTTCGGGTCCGAATGCGAAGCGCCGCCGCCGATCTTTGGATTGACCGGCGGTTTGGTCGCTTTCTTCGTTCCGTCGGAATCCGTTACCTCCTTGTAGCGCCAAGCCACCCATTGCGGGCGCTCCTGCAACTCGCGCACTGCCGGGAGTTCGGCGACCTTGGTCGAGATCAGGTGCGTTCGCATCAGAGCGGAGCCTTGGCGCCCAAAAGGCGCGCGATTTCAGCAGCCGGGACGACGGTTCGGCCGCCGATGCGGACCAGGCGAATCTTCCCCGCCTTTGCCAATCGGTAGAAGGATGCGCGCGAGATGCTGACCCGATGACAGAATTCATCGACGCTATAGGCATTGCGTTCGGATGTTTGGGATTGTCGAGACATTGCGCCGCTCCTGTTGAAGCGGCTTGAGTCGCCGCCTGTTTCGTTGCGGCTCAATTAATTTCCTACGGATTCAGATTTGGGCGGGACGCTAACGAACATTTTTGCGAGACTTATCGTCCCGAGCTGCCACGTATTTTCGATACGCCGATTGCGCCTTCGAAACTGCCGCGGCTGTCGCGTCGTATGACGTCCAGCCATCATGGCCGATGTGGTAACGCCGAAACTCAACCGGAAAGGACGCCTGCAGGCCCATAATCAGGCGAACGAACCCGGACGGATCATCAGTTTTGGATTTATCCGTTCCCTTGTTGACAGAGGTCGGTAGGCCGCGTTGTGTCAGTGTTTTCGTGAGATCGACAATCATGCAATCCCAGGCCGATGCGCGCTTACCCTCATTCTTGGCCTTGTTCTTCTTGTTCTTCGGATCGCACTCTTTCTCGTTCCGCAGATCGCTCTTTAGTGATCTTGCTGCATCGATCAGGCTGTTCACCAGTTCCTGAATTTTGGCCACCTTGCCGAAGCCGCCTTTTTGAGGCGCCCTCGGATTGAACCAATAATAGTCGCACAGAAAATCGCGTGTGTTTCGGGCCGCGGCGTCAGGCAAATCACCTGCCAGCGCTTTGATCAAGGCCTTCGCCTTTCTCTCCAAAGATTGCAGATACGCCGTCGCATCGGCAACAGATGACGCGCTTTGCTCAGCGTGACTAGCATGAAAATATTCGGCCACAATTTCCGCAACAGCATCGCGCAGGTCAGTCGGAATTGGATGGCCGAACGAAGTTTCGAGACCGCGCCATTGCGATGAGCTCGGGGCCCATCCAGGGGGATCGGTGGCGAGATAGTAGCCGGTGGACGCTCGACGCGCCCTTGTCATTATTCCTTTGCTCACTCGTATACACCTGGCAAGCACCGGGCGGGATCGCGTGGAAACCGAAGGTGCGATTTCGGCTTGTCGGCCCGTCGGCCTATCCCCGCGCGTCTTGTGGCGGGCGCTATGTCTCACCCGTCATCTGATTCAATTCTTTTGCTGCGGCGGCGCGGCGCGCGTCGATCCAATCCGCCAAGTCCTCGACGTGGACCCCACGCGCGCTCTTCTGCGATCCGCCCTCAATACGGATCAGTGGCAGGCGAACCTCGCCGAACAGAATCTTGCGCGCAAGGACGTTCGGCGTCAGGTGCGTGAAATAATCGCGGCACACGCGATCGAGCGGGATCACGGCTAAGCCTTCATATTGCGCCATGAGCAGGAAGCGCGTGTTCATTGGTTGGTTCTCGCAGCAAACTCATGTGGTTCCGCGAGGTACGCCACATCGCCCGCAATTGCCGGCGCCAGGCTCCGAACTGAGCCCGGCACATGGCATGCAACGTCCATGTCGAGATCAAGCTGTGCGAGCAGGATTCTTAATTTGACCGCGAGCGACCGCGCATCATGCGCTTGCGTCTGTTCGGCCAGTTCGCAAATTTCCCATCGTCTATCGCAGATGGCCTGGCATATTTCGTCGGTCCTTGGGCCGGGCTGATTGAACTTAGCGTGAACGGCGCGCAGTTCAGCCTCAAGCCGTTCAAGCAAAGTCGGGGGCTGATCTGAAGTTTCCGATGCCTTCCGATTTTCCGAAAATTTGATAGTCTTGTCGTCAGCCACTGCGAAATCTCCTTTCGCTGTTGGTCAAGGCCGGGCGGGATGGTGCAACATTCCGCCCCCGGCCACCTTGTCAGGCGGCGGGATCGCCCCCCGATTTCTTGAAATTCAGAACATTGTCGGAATGCTCGGGCTCGCAGTAGCCGGCCCATGCCTCCATCAACTTTCGCCGCTTGTCGAGCGCGTCGCCGCGCCGATAGGCCTGCTCCGCAGCGTCGCCGACGACATGCGCGAGCGCGGCTTCCGCGACCTCGCGCGCAAAATGCGTTTCATTCCCTGCCCAATCGCGGAACGCGCTGCGAAAGCCGTGCGGCGTCGCGTTCTCGACTCCGAGACGCGCCAGAACTTTCGCCATCGCGACGTGGCTCAACCGATCCTTGCGGCGACCGATGAAAACGAGGTCGCCGGTCTTATTTTCGCTGAGGGGCTTAAGAAGGGCCACGGCGCGGTCTGAAAGCGGCACGCGATGTTCCCGGCCGGCCTTCATGCGATCGGCGGGAACCGTCCAGACCTTCGCCTCAAGGTCGATTTCCGGCCATGTGGCGCCGTAGACCTCGCCGGAGCGCGCCGCGGTCAAAATGAGGAATTCGAGCGCCATTGCTGCCGTCGATGTCTGCTGATGCGCGCGCAGTTTTTCGATGAACGCAGGAACGTCGTCGTAGGCCATCGCCGCATGATGGCCGCGCGAGAGAGCGGTGCGTTTGGGCAGTAAGTGCGCCAGGTGGCCGCGCCATGCTGCCGGATTTTCGCCGGTCCGGTGTCCCTGGGCTTTCGCGGCGTCGAGGACTGCTTCTATCCGCTGGCGAAGCCGGGAGCCCGTTTCCGGCTTCGCCGCCCAAACCGGCTTCAGCACTTCGAGCACGGCCGCTGTGTCGATCTCATCAACTCGCTTCTCGCGAAGCGCCGCCGCGTCATTATCGAGCGAGGATCGCCATTGGGACCGATGCTTTTCGTTTCGCCATTCGGCCTCTTTTGCAGCGATCAGCGCGTCGGCGACTTCGGCAAAAGTCGGCTTGCCCGCCAGAGCGCGCCGCGCTTCGTCTCTTGCAGCGATCGGGTCACGCCCGCAGCGAAGCATCCGCTCGGCCTCGTCACGAGCGCGCCGGGCCTCTGCCAGCGAGACGACGGGATAAGCACCCAGGCCCATTTCACGCCGCTTGCCGGCCCAGGGATAAAGGAAAATCCAGCGGCGGCGCATCGCCGCGCCAAGCCCGTCGATGGCTAGATAGAGCCCGCCACCATCGGAGTGCCGGCCGGGCTCGGACAGGGCGGCGGCGACCTTCGTGTTGAGCTTGTTCCGCGCCCGCGCCATCGTTCCGACCACTTATGGGCCCCACTTTGGGCCCCACTTCCAAAATGAGACAATATGCAATTTGGTGGTCGGAAATAAAGACCGGAAATCGAAAAAACGCTTTGAAAACTGCGACAAAAAATCAAACCTGAGATAGGACGATATTCAAGGTTGTCGGTCTCTCACTCCGACCATTTCGGCCGGTCCAGACGCCGGCCTTTTCATCTTTCGGCTATCGCCCCACGCCGTCGGGCGTGACCTCGGCCTCTTCCTCGTCCGCCGCCACGCCGGCGAAGCCCCGGATGAGTCCCTGCAATCCCGGCTCATGCACCAGTTCGGCCGCCTCGAACGCGTCGAACCACTTCGTGGTGCGCTGGCTGCGCTCAGGCCAGTTCTTGCGCTGCCTGGCGACGCGGAATGGAAAGACGCGCACCTCGCACAACAGCCCCGCCCCGTTGCGCAGGCGTTTGACGTAATGATAGGCGCCGATCGGCTTCTTCGAAATCTTTCCGAGCAGCCCCGCCTCCTCCATCGCCTCGATGGCGGCGACGAAATGCGGCTTGGCGCCTTTGATCGGCCACCCCTTGGGCACCACCCAGCGCCGCGTCTCACGCGAAGAAATGAGCATGATCTCCAGCCGCTCGCCTTCCCGAAACGGCAGCGCCGCATACTGCAGACGCGGCTTGGTCGGAGCGACGTCGGCTTCCGCCGGTGCGTGTGCTTTCAAGTTCCGTCTCCGCCGCCTGTAGCGTTTGCAGCGCCGGCGCGACGCGCCCGGAACGCGGCGCATCGCAAAGTGATTCGCTGGCGATTGTCGGTTACAAGCCGGCTTTCACCAACGAAATCTTTGCTCGGAAAAAAGGACGCCTTGAGACGGCGCGGGGGCGGCCTCAGGCCGCCTGCGGCATGCCGTCGTCTTCCTCGGGACGCGCAAAGACAAGGCGCACCACGCCATCGCGACTCGAATCCTCGATCGGCACATGCCAGAAGGTCGTGCCGAACGTTTCGAACGCATCCGCCGGCAGGTCGATCTGCGCCAGCGGCGCGCCGCGCCGGTTGCCGGTGGCGATCGCCCGCTCCAGCAGCCGGATCAGATCGTCGGCGCTTTCGGGCGCTTCGGTCAGCGTAAGGGTCGTACGGCCGCTCGCGGGGATGAGGGCTTCCAGCAATCGTTCAAAATCGGAAATCGACACGTCCGCCTCCAGCCAGCATGGCCTTCTCAACCGTTGCGAGCGCGCCCCGGTTCCCGGAACGACCTCACGTTACGACATTATGACGGCCGGCTTGGCGCCGTGTTGCGGAAAACCGAACAATTTTCGGCAAGTGGATCGCCCGGCGGCGTCCCGCCGGGCTTTGTCTCACGCGGTTAATGGACCCTTTGCAAGGGCCCGCGATACGCGGCGGCCGGCAGGCTGGGGTCGAGAGCGCGTGCGGGCGGGCTGACCGCGGCCACCGGCGGCGCGCTCGGGTGGAGCGGCTGGCCGGGCACAGGCGCCAGGTAACGCGGCCCGCCGCCGGCCATCGGCGCAAAGCTCTGCTGCACGGGCTCGGGCCGCGGCGTCTCGACCGCCGGTGCGCGCTTGCGCGCGACCCGCGCCGGCTTGCGCGCGACTTTCGTAGGCGCCGCCTTCGGCGCGGCGGCCGCGAGCGCCGGCGCCGGGCCGAGAGCCGACTCGAGCGTGCCGTCCACGACCGCGCCGGTCGTCCTGGCCGCGCGGCCCTGCACCGGCGAGAGACTGGGGCGTCGCGCGGGATCGAGCGCGCGCGCGATCGTGGTGGGCGCGGCGCGCGTCATGCCTTCGATGGTGGCGGCGAGATCGTCGACGGTGGCGTCCGTGCGGCACATGTGAACGCGGATGGAAGCCGGCGCCGGCGCCTCGCCGCCGAACCGCGCGAACACGGAGCGATCGCCGCTCTTGCGAATGTCGTCCACCCATTGCCAGGCGAAAGCGCAGCGCGCGCCATGGCGCGTCCGCCCTATCGCCAGGCCGAACACGCCCAGGCCGTTGGAGCGCGGCTGCGTGAGAATGCGCATCTCCACGCCCGGAAAACGCGTGAGAATTTCACGGCGCACGCCGCCTTCCGTCGGCCGGCTGATGTTGACCGAATCCGTATTCGAGGGCCGCGTCTCGACCGCGATCTCGATCTGGTTGCGCCCCAGGCCGGAAACGCCGCCCTCGAGCGTGGCGACCTGCCGCAAGCCGTTGGAAAAGGCCGTCTCGCGGAAATCCGTCACCGCGCCGCCGGGGCCGGGCATGTCCACCAGCAAGAGCGCCGGATCGGCGCCGGACGCCGGCAGCGTGGCGATGGTCTGCGTGGTTTCCGCGCTCGCCACATGGGCGGTCGTATTGGCGCCGGACGAACAGGCCGCGAGCGCCAGCATGAGCGGGAGCGATGTCAAACGCGCGTACATGTTACGGACTCCCCGACCGGGATTTTTGCGAACCCTGCGCGCCGAGCGTGGCGAACACGCCGCGCGCCTCTTCCTTGCGTTGCAGATGCAGGAGCGACCAGGCGCGGATCATCTTCAGATTCGTCGTCTCGGGCGCGAGCGGCGCGCGCTGGTCGAGCGCCTCCAGTGCGCCCGCGTAATTTTTCGCGCTGAAGAACTGGATCGCCCGTTGCGCGAGCGCGCCGGCGTCGGTCGTCTGCGGCAGTGCGAGTCTGGCGACCGGCTCGCTCGCCTCGCGCGCGGGCTCGGACGTCGGCGCGACCGGAGCCGGCGCAGGCGGCGACGCGCTCGCAGCGACAGGCGCGGGCGCGACGGGCTGCGCGACTGCCGGCGGGGCCGCGTGGGGCGGCGCCACATGGGGCGGCGCGACATAGGCCGGCGCGCCATAGGGCGGGGCATATTGTGGCGGCGCGTAGGCGGCGCCGACGGGCGGCTGCTGCGGGTAAGGGGCGACGACGGGCTGCGCCGCATGGGGCGGCGTCTGGGCTGCCGCCGGCGGTTGCGCCATGCCCTGCATCGGCGCGCCGGCCGCTGGGACGCCGCTCATGCCGTTTGCGAACGCGATGCGCGGGCGCGCCTTCTCCGCCTGTTCCGCTTCCCACAGCGTGCCTTTGGGCGCCCGTTGCACGGCGTAGGTCGGCGACGTCGGTCCGGTCGCGCCGTTCCAGCCGGGCAGGAGCGAGAACCCGTAGCGTTCGTAGGGCATTCGCCCGACGCCGGGCACGCGGCTGGCCACCAGCGGCCACGGTCCGCGCACCGGCTCGCGCTGCAACGGCATGTCGACGGCGGCCTGCGATTTCAGCGACGGACTGTGCGTGGCCGGCGACGCGGACGCGGCGAAGCGCATCGCGTTTTCGGGATCGGTCGGCGCCGGAAACAGCTTGCGGTCGAACTTCGGGAATTCCTGACGCTGGATATGCGCGGCCGGCGGATAGGCCTGCGGCGCATAGCCCGCCGCCTGCGCGGCTGTGACGCCATATCCGCTCATGCCGTTCTGCTGCGGATGGGCGTAGGATGCGGGTGCGGTATAGGCGCCGAGATTCTGCTGGCCGGCGCGCAGATTCTGTTTGGCGAGCAGATCGCAGGCCGTCGGCGGGTGGTAATAGCCGTCCGGAAACACGATCTCGAGCGCCTTGGCGAACAGACCGTCGTAGCGGTTCATCAGCTCCCAGAATTCCTTGTCCTTCTTCAGCCGCTTCAGCGTGAGCGCATGACCGTAGACGGTCGCCTCCTTGGGGAACCAGGCGACCGCGCGCTGGAACCATTGATGCGCGACTTCGTACTGGCACGAATTGTAGGCGTACCAGGCGAGCGCCTGCGCGCCCTCGCCGGAGGCCGCCTCCATCGTCGCTTTCGCATAGCGCGCCAGACGCTCCGGCTCGATATAGGGCGGATGTTCGAGCGTGAGATCGCGTTCGAGGATGTCGATGAACAGGATGAGATTGTTGACGAGCGGTTCGCGCCACGCATAGGCGACTTCTTCCGTCTCGCGCCGCATGTCGAGTTCGCGCAGCGAATGGGCGAGACCGTGCGCCACCATGGCGTCGCCGCCGCGCTCCAGCGCGAGCTTGAACCATTCGAGCGCGTCGCGGAACGCTTTCGTCTTGTAGTAATACCACGCCACCAGCCCGGCCTGGTTGGGATCGCTCGCGCCCCTGGCGTGGTCCTGAAAGACCGCCAGTTCGCCGTCCGGAATCTTGTCGGCGCGTTCGTCGTGCAGATAGGCGCTGATGCGAGCGCGCACGATGTCGGTCTCGATCGCCGCGAATTCGCTCTTGCCGGAGGCCTCCGTGCGTCCCATCGCGATCAGCGGCTCCACGTCGCTCATCCGCAGGCTCGCCATCGCCTTGTGAATGGTGGCCAGGCGCGCGGGCTTTTCCGAAGAGCTGTTGAGAATGGAGCGATAGACGCCGATCGCATCCGCCGTCTGCTTGGTCTTGGAGAACGCCTCCGCGACCGCCCAGAGCATTTCGACGTCGGTGTCGTCGGGTTGATGGGAGTCCTGCTTGACGTAGTCGGCGAGGTCCTGCCACCGCCCCTGCCGGAAGAAGGTCATGATGCGCAGGCGCGTTTCCTTGCGCCTGAGTTTCGTCTCCAGATCTTTCGACGGCGCCCAGCCGGGCTGTTCCTTTTTGCGCGCCTCGATGGTCGCGCGCAGTTCGTCGATGCGATCGGCGGAGAACAGCGCCCACAGCGCTTCCTCGTCCGGCGCGCCGGACTGTTCCTGCGCAAACAGATCGAGCGGCGGCGTCCAGCTCTTGTAGAGCCGAACCAGTCGTTCGATCTCGACGTTCACGCGACCCATCTCGCCGCGCCCCGCATAGTAGCGCAGCGCCGTTTCGTCCGGCCTGTCGCCCTCCTCGGCGATCGGCGCGGCCTGCCGGGGCGTTGCGCGCGCCGAGGACGCCGGCGCAGCGCCCTCCTCCACGACGGGCGCTCTCGCCTCGGCTTTCGGCTCGGGCGACTCTGGCGCAGACGGTTCGGCGAGCGGCTGCGGCTGGGGCCTGGCCATCGGCGCGTCGATGATCATCGAACCGCCGTCGGACGCCTGCGCGAGCGCGGGCGCCGTCAGCGCCAGCAGCGCCAGCGCGCGCAGGAGGAGCGATCCGTTCAGCCGCGCAGGCATGTCGGATACCTCATCTGCGCGGCCACGACCGCGAGCAGGCGCAGCGTTGCGGGATAGTAATGTTCCGGCGCGCGCGCGAACGCCGTATCGGCCGGCATCGCAACGCCTTCGGCCGCGCACAGCGCGAGCGCGCCCACCGACGCATAGCCCCCTTCGCCGAGCGCGCCGGCCTGCGCGCCGCTCGCGAGCTCCACGACGCTCGGGCGCCCTGTGCGCGCCCAGGCGACGAACGGATCGTAATGGTCGCGCTCGCCCACGCCCGCCCAGGCCAGATAAAGCGGAATGCGCACGGCGTTATAGCCGAACTGCGCCGGAAAACCGTCGGCCGGCTTCGCCACGCCGTCCTTCAGCGAAACCCATTCGGCCGGCAGCGCGCTCGCGCCGAAGCGCGCGGCCCTCAGCACATCGAGGCCGCTCTGCACGACGCCGTTCCAGTCGACTTCGGGCGCGACCAACGTCAATCGCGCGAACGCGGGGAACACCCAGTACGACGGATTGACCACCGGCCCGTCCGCGCGCTCCTCGCCCGAAAAACCGGCCACCGCGGGCAGAAGCAGCGCGCC
Source organism: uncultured Methylocystaceae bacterium (assembly GCA_937870755.1). GTDB lineage: Bacteria > Pseudomonadota > Alphaproteobacteria > Rhizobiales > Beijerinckiaceae > JAJXWB01. The sequence goes on along the minus strand of CALMZV010000026.1, from coordinate 226,035 downwards.
GAGTTTGGTGCGCGCGACGACCAGTTTGCGGCCGACCTCGACCGCGATGCGCCGCCCGCCCGCCCTGAGCGCGACCTCGCCCCAGAACTCGCCGGCCTCCGCCAGCGCCCACGCGATGAGAAGATCGCCATCGGACGCGTTGTTGATGTCGGCGACCGCCGGCCGTCGCGTCGGCTCCCAGCGCCATGCCACGAGCTGGTCGTCGCGCACCATGAGGTTGGCGCGCGTCCAGCCCCACAGCCGGTCGAACGTCGCGCGGTCGTTGGCCGCCACCGCCAGCAGCATGGCGTAGCCCTGGCCCTCGCTGTGGCTGATCATGCCGTTGCCGGTGTCGATGACGCGGCCGTTCTCCGTGACGAACCGCGCCTTGTAGGCCTGCCACGCCTCCGGCGTCTTCAGCGCGCCGCCGAGCGGGATGACGCGCGCATCGAGCGCCAGCGGCTTGCGTTTCGGCTTGTCCTTCGCGCCCGCCTGCGGTTGCGGCGCGGCGCCCGGCGCGAGCATTGCGCCCGGCGCGGGCGCGCCGCCCGCCGCGTTCATCTGCGACTGGATGGCCGCGCCGAGCGGCACGACCGGCGCGACCTGCGCGCGTGCGACCGCCTGCGAAGCGGCGAACGCAAGGACGAGCGAGGCCAGGCGCAGGATCATTTCGTCCTCCGCCCGACGTTGCGCACGAATTTCGATGTCGCGACCGACAGCAAGATCGCCATGCCGAGCGCCAGCAGCACGTAGATGTGCGAATTGAGCGACAGCCAGCCGGCCACGATCAGCCGGACGTTGCCGATGGTGAGCGCCTCGGTCACGATGAGGCGGCTCGCCTCCACCGGCACGGCCGTCACGACGCCGTCGTTGGCGTCGAGCGACGACATGCGCCCGGAGATCTGGCCCCATACGCGCGGATCGACGAGGCAGGGGATGGATTCGGCGAGCGCTTTCGAATTCGGCGCGGCGATCACCGTCCACACGTCTTCGCTCGTCGCGCCGAGAATGTTCTGGGCCACGATCAACGAGGCGCGCGGCGAGATGCTCGGCGCGACGGTCTGCGCGGAGCTGAGCGTCTTTTCGAACCACTCGCTCGCGCCGTTCCAGCGCGCCAGCAGCCATGCGCGCGCGCCTTCGTAGGCTCGGTCGAAAAAGCCGAACACATAGCTGTGCGAACGCACCTTGGCGTTCCATTCGTCGTAGAGCGCGCCCGACGCCGGCCCGGAGGTCTTCAGCGAGCCGACAGGCGTGAAGTCGACCGGCCGGCCCGGCGCGTTGAGGTCGATGGACACGTAGCGGCGCCCGCCCGCCTCGCGCGTCGCCGGCGGTTTCTGCGCGCGCGCGCTGGGCGCGCGATTGTAGCCGCCGGGCGGCGTCGACATGCGGCAGGCCTGCGGGAAATTGCGTTCCAGCATCAGCCGGTGGCGCGACATAGCCTCGAACCGCGTGAGCATCTCGCTCTTCTGCGGCTGCGCGGCCGGGTCGAACCTGTCGGACCACGCCTTGGCGACGTCCTGCGGCGAGACGCCGGCGAGCTTCAGATAGATCGGATCGAGAATATTGGCGCCGCCGACCACCAGCACCGCGCCGTCGCCCGGCTGCGGCAGCGTGGTGGAGAGGTTGAAATTGATGGGTCGGCCGGCCGCGATCGCCATATGGGCGGCGATGGTGGTCGCCGCGCCGATCGTCTCGCGGTCGGGCGCCGGCACGATCAGTTTCGGCCACCGGCCGCCGGCGAACGGAAAGCCGCCCGTGGTGGTGACCGCAAGGTCTGGCATGCGCGCGATACGCGCGATGCGCGGCATGACGAGTTCGGTGGAATCGAGGAACAGGAATCGCTTGGCGCCGGCGATCGCCGCAAGCGGGTCGCACGCCGCATCGCTCTCCATCGGCGCCTGCGCCTCGATCTCGACGCGGTTGAGCCCCGGCCGCATCGCGCCAAGCGGCAGCGGGATCATGTTCTTTTCGAAAACATCGCCCTTGCTTTTCGGCAGCTTGAGGCTGACCGCATTGCGCCCGTTGACGCTGACGACGATCTTGGCCTCCGACGTCAGGCCTGGCGCATAGCCGCCGGCCAGCGCCAGCTCCGCTTTCGCATAGTCGGCCGAATAGAAATCCGGCGGCATGATGATGTTGAACGCGGCGCGGAACAGACGACCGGAGAATTCCTCGCTCGCGACGCCGAGATCGCGCAGTCGCACGCTTCGGCCGCCCTCCATGCGGTAGCCGGGGAAAGCCGCCGCCGCGCGCACGCCCGCCGGCGCGCCGATCGTCTGCGTCTCCGGCCGGAATTCCATGAGCGCTTCGGCCACCTGCGAATCCGACAGGCCCGTGACGATGACCGTCGTGCGCCGGTCCGCACGCGCCGGCTGCACCGCCACGCGCGGCCCGGTGATGGAGCCGAGCGGCGCGAGATCGACGAGGCTCGAGATTTCGGACACCGTGCCGATGACGAGATTGAGTCCATAGGCGCCGCCAGCGAGCGGGCCGTAGTCGACGACCGGTTGCGCGAACCGGCCGACGAGCGAAATCATCTGCGCGACCTGGATGAAGCGCTCGACATTGCCGAGGCTCGTGCGGTCGGGCGTGACGGCGCGGATCGGCAGCGCGCCCTGCGCATCCGGTGAAAGCGCGGAGAGATCGGCGAGCGTCGTCGCACCTTCGGTCTGCGCGAACAGGAGGCCGGTCTGCGACGGATCGATCTGCGTCCAAAGTTCGAACGTCGCCTGCAGCGAACAATCGACGCGATGGCGCTGTTCGGCTGTCAGACGCAGCGAGTTGAAGCCCGCCTGCATCAACCCTGGCGGAATGTCGAAATCGATCGTGCGCACGGAATTGGCCGTGCGGATGTTGGAGCGCCCGACCACTTTGTCGTTGACGATGAGGGTCAGATACGAAGCCTCCGGCATCACAGAGACCGCCGACAGATATCCGACCTGGAAGCGGATCTTCTGTTGCGCCTGCGACCCCGTCAGATAGACCGGCCACTCGGAGGAAGCGATTTCGCCGGCGAGCCGGTATCCCTGCATGTTGTTGGTCAGATGGCGCAGCGCCGGCCCTGCCGCGGCGGGCGCTGCCTTCTCGGGCGCGGCCGGCGCAGACGCCGGCGGCGCAGGCGGAATCGGCGCCGACGTCGTCACCGCGGGCGCAAGCGGAATTGGCGCGGGCGGCGCTGGCGCGGCCAGCGCGACGGGCGCGGCCTCTGTTTGCGGCGCGACGGGCGCAGCCGGCGCCACGCGCGACAGGGCCGGCGGCGCCGTCGTGAAGATCGGCTGCGCGCAAACGGCGTTCGTCGCCGCGACGAAAGCCGCGCCGAACAGAACCGCTCTCAACCCTGTGCACGAACGCAAACGCATCAAATGGAACCGGACAAACTGATCATGCGGACTTTTCGAGGACGGGCGGCGCGGTCGCGTGTGCGACCGCCGCCGTCGATTTCTGATTGGCTCCGAGCGCCGCCAGGCGACGCAGCCATGCGAGCGAGGAGGCGGACGGGCCGTCGGCGGGCGCGGCTTCCGCCTGCGGATCCTTCTTGCGCAGGTAGGAGAACGCGCGAAACGGCTCGCTCAAGCCCCACCAGATGAATTGCGCGGAACCGGCGAAGACATTCTTGTGCTTGCGCCGGGTGGCCAGGAAACTCGGCAGCGCGTCGCTGTCGCCATACATCAGATCGGCCAGAACGTAATATTCGTGCGGCGCGATTTCGGTGAATTCGAACCCGAAGAGATCGCCGTCGTCTTCTGCTTTCACGTGCACGAGCCTGAGCGGCAGCGTCTCGTCCTTCACAATCGGCCCCATCGGGTCGATCGACAGACGCGCCTCCATCTCGCGCGGCTCCATGACGAGACCCTTCGCGGCGTGCGGGTCGAGCAGTTTGACGGACACGCCGCCCGCCGATACGTCGCGGATGCGCACGCGCAGCGCGTGTTCGCCGATATGCAGCAGGCCCGTGCGGCTGACCATGAGGTGCGGATGGCGGTCCGGCTGCGCGCGCTCGGCGACCGCACCCAGCGCCGCGCCTGCGATCATCAGGTTGAACGCGTTCCACAGACCGACGACCAGCATGAGGTTGTCGACGCCCGGCTCAAAGAAATAGCGATAGGCCGCCACCAGACCCGCGAAGGTGAGCACGCCCCAGATGGCGAAGAACGGCCAGGACAATTCCGAAATGTGATCGTTGTCGAGCGTCAGCCCCTTGGCGGTGACGTTGAACGTCGGCTTGCGCGGATTGGCGACCACCGACACGATCGCCTTGGCCAGGAACACGCCCTGCACATATTCGTAGAGTTCGGAAATCCACGGCCAGCGCACCATGCCGAACATGTAGTTCTGCAACATGATGTTCACGACCATGTAGGTTGCGGTATAGGCGATCGCCTCGTCGGCGTTGGAGACGAAAATCTTCACGTCGAAGAAGATGTGCGTGAGCGGCGCGAACATGAAGATGAGCCGCGGCAGCGGGAAGAACCAGAACGTCATGCTCGACAGATAGGCCATTTTCTGGATGGGCTTCAGGCCCTTCTTGAGGGCCGGGTTTTTCAGGAGCAGAATCTGGAACATCCCCTGGCACCAGCGCGATCGCTGGCCGATGAAGGACGTGAACGTTTCCGGCTGCAGGCCGGCGATCAGCGGTTTCTCGACATAGACGCTCGACCAGCCGCGCGAATGCAGTTCGAACGCGGTTTCGCAATCCTCCGTGATGGTGACGCCCGAGAATCCGCCTGTTTCCAGCAGGGCCGTGCGCCGCAGCAGCGCCGCCGACCCGCAGAAGAACGACCCGTCCCATTTGTCGAGGCCGCGCTGCGTGACGCCGTAGAACATCTCGTTCTCCGACGGCATGCGGTCGAACGTCCGCAAGTTCTTCTCGATCGGATCCGGGTTGAGGAACACGTGTGGCGTCTGCACCAGAAAGACTTTCGGATCTTTCAGGAAATGTCCGACCGTCTCGCGCAGGAAGGCGCGGAATGGCGCATGGTCGGCGTCGAACACCACAACGATCTCGCCCGTCAGATGACCGAGCGCGTTGTTCATGTTGCCTGCCTTGGCGTGCTCGTTGCGCGCGCGCGTGAGATAGATGGCGCCCAACTGCCCGCACAATGCCTGCAACGATAAACGCCGCTGCTTGGCGGCTTCGGCTTTCTCCGGATTCTTGTCGTTGCACTTCTGGTCGGTGCCGCCGTCGTCGAGCAGCCACACGTTCAGCTTGTGCGCGGGATAGTCCATCGACTTCGCCGCCGCGATCGTCGTGGCGAGGATGTACTCGTCCTCGTTGTAGGTGGGGATGAGCACATCGACGATCGGCAGCGCCTCGTCGTCCTCGCGTTCGAGCGGCGGGCGCTCGAGCGGATCGGCGTTGATCGTCAGGCTGATCGCCAGAATGACCACGAAATACATCTCCGCCGTCAGCAGCACGAGGCCGAGCCCGAAGGCGAGCGGGTCGCTGGCCGACGGCAGCGTGCTCGTCCAGCGCCAGTACATGTAGCGGATGACCATGAAGCTGGAGAGCGCCAGGAACATCTGGCGCGCGACATGGCCGCGCCCGAACTTCCAGATCGCGACGAGCAAAAAGATGATTGTCAGGCTGAGCGCGAGCTGGCTCTGCACGCTCACCGGCTGGGTGAGCAGCAGAACCGCGGCGAGGCCCGAAAATATCCAGACGCCGGCTCGAAGGCTCGCCGCCATCCCACGCAACTCCATGACGCAACGGCACAAGCCTACGCGCATGGCTTTACGCTTCGGTTAACGCTAACGCTTCGGCATGCGGACGGCGCGGACGTTACCGGGCCGTTAACCTTTCGGCGCGCGATGTCAGAACGTCACGCGGGCGTCGAGGATGCCGTAGAGGCCCGAGCCGCGCACCTTGTCGACCAGGAAGCCGGCCGAGGCGCCGATCTGGACGGGACCGAATTTCGCGCCCGTGATATGGCCGCCGATGCGCCACTGCGAGAAGAAATTGTCGCCGAGAACGATCATCTCCGGTCCGATGAACACATTGCGCGCGATGGCGTAGCCGCCCTTCAGCCGCGCGTAATAGGCGCTGTGGGCCGAGGAAAACGAGCCGACGCCCGAAATCATCACGAAGGCGTTGGGCCGATAGTAGAAATCGCCGGCGATCTTGGCGCCGATGGCGCGCCCCGCCGACCCGTTGAGCGGATCGTATTTGTCGAGCGCGTTGTCGGTGACGTTCACGCCCCCGTAGATGGCGACCGTCAGCCGCTCGGCCACCCATTCGTAGCCGACCATGAACGAGCCGTCGCGCTGTGTGCCTTTCACGCGGCCGAGCCCGTTGCCGCCGATATAGGAATATTGCCCGAGCACGCCGGCGAGCCGCAGGCGCGCGCCCGACTGTTCGAGCCCCGAGAATGGCGCGATTGTGCCGATGAGCGTGACGAATTGCGAATCCTTGGTGTCGGCGGTGACCGCGACATCGACCGCGGCGCCGAATTTCGGCGCGGGCGCATAGCCGCCCGACCAGCCGTTCGCGCCGGCCGACCCCACGCTCCAGCCGCGCGCCGCCGGCTCGCTCGGGGCGCCGGTGTACCAGTCCGCCGCCCGCGCCGCCGGCGCGAACGCGACCGCGCCGATGAGCGCCGCACAACCGTATTTCGCGAACATTCCGCCTGCTCCTGCCGCCTTCTGTAAGCGGCGTCGGGGCTTGGCGCGCGGCGATTGCGTGCGCGCCGTCCCTTGCGGCGGATGGTGACGCGACCGCGTAACGCGCAAGTTAATGCAACGCGGTCGGAATTTCTTAAGATTAAGAACCCGTAAAGCGTTCGGCCGCTAACCCACCTGCCGGCCGCGATTGCCCCAGAACTGCGCGCGCAGCGCCTTCTTGTCGATCTTGCCGACCGGGGTCAACGGCAGCGAATCGACGAATTCGATGCGCTTGGGCGCATGGGCCGCGCCCTTCTTGTCCTTCACGAGTTGCATCAGCTCCTGCGGATCGGGATTGGCGCCTTCCTTGCGGACCACGAACGCCATCACCGCCTCGCCCCACTTCTCGTCCGGCGTGCCGATCACGCCCGACATGGCCACGCCCGCATGAGTGGCGAGCGCGTCTTCCACCTCGCGCGGATAGATGTTGAAGCCGCCGGACACGACCATGTCCTTCTTGCGGTCCAGGATGAACATGTAGCCGCGCTCGTCCATGCGCGCGATGTCGCCGGTGTGCAGCCAGCCGCCGCGGAACAGTTCCTGCGTCAGTTCGGGCTGTTTCCAGTAGGTCGTCACCGCATGGGCCGCGCGCACGCAAATCTCGCCGGCTTCGCCCTGCGCCACCTCGCGGTCCTCGTCGTCCAGGATCGCGACGTCCACCGAGGAGATCGGCGCGCCGCAGGATTCGAACAGTTCCGGCCGGCGCCGGTCGTGGTCCTCCTTGCGCAGCACCGAGATCGGATAGCACTCGGTCTGTCCGTAGAGCTGCGAGAACACGGGACCTATCCGCTCCAGCCCCTCCTCCAGCCGCGCCGGCGACATGGGCGAAGCGCCATAGAGCAGGAGATCGAGCGAGGAGAGATCGGTGCGCGACAGATCCTGATGATCGAGCAGCACGTAGACCATCGTCGGCACGAGCAGCGTCATGTTGATCTTTTCGCGCGCGATCGTCGCCAGCACGGCCGCCGGATCGAATCCTTTCATCAGCCGCACCGAGCCGCCGCGCATCAGCACCGGCAGGATTTTCGTGCCCGTCACATGACTGATGGGCGCGATGACGAGATAGTGCGGATCGTCCGGAAGCTCGAAATCTGCGAGAATGGCGGTGGCGTAGGTCGCGTTCTGCGCATGGGTGCGCAAGGCGCCTTTCGATTTTCCCGTCGTGCCGCCCGTATAGTTGAGAATGGAGATGTCGTCGGGCCGCGCGAAATTCTGAGCTGTCTGCGCGCCGGCCGCTTCGGCGGCCGCCATCAGGTCGATGCCGTATTCGGCTTTTCCGAGCGTGAAGATCTTCAGATGCGACAGCCGCGCCGCCAGCTCCCCGCCGCGCGCCAGAAAGCCCGCCGCATCGATGAGCACGCTGTCGCATTCCCCGTCCACGATCTGCCCGTGCTGATCGTCGAGCGAGGCGAGCGGATGCAGCCAGGTCATGCTCATGGGCACGAGCCCGGCCGCCACGCTCGCGCACCAGGCTTCCGCGCGATTGGACGTGAGAATGGCGATGCGCGACTGACGGCCAAGCCCCGCGCGCGTGAACACCGCCTGCAAGCGCCCCACGAGGTCGAGCGCGCCGGCGTAGGTCATGCTACCGCCATCCCACGAAAACGCGATGCGATCGGGATAGCGCGCGAGCGCCCGCAGCGCCTGTTTGCCGGTCGTGGGTCCGTTGTGGATTTGGTCGGTCATGGTTCCTCCGGGCGCGCCCGTGTTGCGGGGGGCGTCGTTTGACGGCAGTTTACCCGGAACCGCACACAAGAAAACAGGAGAGGAAATTGCCCGCACCCGATGTTCTCGCCGACCGCCTGACCCTGCCGCTGATCGCCGCGCCGATGTTTCTGGTGTCCGGCGTCGATCTCGTGACCGAAGCCTGCGCGGCGGGCGTGGTCGGCTCGTTTCCGACCGTCAATTGCCGCACGGTGGAGGAGCTGGACGAATGGTGCGGCCGGATCCTGACGGCCAACAAGCGCGCCGAGGATGCGAGCGGGCGCGCGGCGGCGCCATGGTGTCCCAATCTGGTGGTGCACAAATCCAACCCGCGCGTGGCCGCCGACGTCGCCGTTCTCGCCCGCCGCCGGCCGGAACTCGTCATCGCCAGCGTCGGCTCGCCGGCCGCCGTCATTCCGCCGCTGCACGACGTCGGCGCGCGCGTGTTCGTCGATGTGGCGACCATTCGCCACGCTGAACGCGCGCTGGCGGCGGGCGCCGACGGGCTGGTGCTGCTGACCGCCGGCGCCGGCGGACAGACCGGCTGGCTCAATCCGCTGAGCTTCGTGCGCGCGGTTCGCGCCTTCTACGACGGCCCGCTCGTTCTGGCCGGCGGCGTGAGCGACGGCGCGGCGCTTCTCGCGGCCGAACTGATGGGCTGCGACTTCGCCTACATGGGCACCAGGTTCATCGCCACGCGTGAGAGCATGGCCAGCGAGGCCTATAAGGAAATGCTCGTGGGCGCGCGCGCCGACGATGTGCTGCTGACACGCGCCTTCACCGGTCTCGAAACCAACATGCTGCGTCCCTCGATCGTCGCCGCCGGGCTCGATCCCGACAATCTGCCGGCGCGCGGCGCCATCGAGATCTCAAAGGACATCAGCATCGAGGCGCGCGAAAAGACGCCCACGCGCTGGCGCGATATCTGGAGCGCGGGCCATTCGGTGTCGGGCGTCGCGCACGTGACATCCGTGCGCGACCTTGTCGCCGAAACGCTCGCCGAATATCGCGCCGCCGTCGCGCGGGCCGAGATCAGTATACAGCGTAGCCGCCGTCGATGAGGAACGTTTCGGCCGTGTGATAGGACGATCCGCGGCTCATGATGTAGACGGCGATGGCTGAAAAATCCTCCGGCTCGCCGAACCGGCGCATGGGAATGCGCGGCATGACGTTGGCGACGAACTTGTCGTTGCCCATGATGCCTTCTGTCATCTCGCTCTTGATCCAGCCCGGCAGGATGGCGTTGGCGGTCACGCCGTAGCGCGCGAATTCCACCGCCAGCGCGCGGATGATGGCGTTGAGCGCGCCCTTGGTGGCCGCGTAATGCTCGTTGCGCGCCGTGCCCGAGATGGAGGCGAGACTGGAGGTGGCGACCAGCCGGCCGAACGCGTCGCCCGCGTCCGCACGCTCCTTCATGTGACGAACCGCGTGCTGGAACACATGCACCACGCCGTCGAGATTGGTGGCGAACATGTCGCGCCACTCCTCCTGCGTACGGTCGATGAACGAGCGGCGCCCGCCGCCGCCGACGCCCGCATTGGCGAAACACCCGTCCACGCGGCCGTATTTCTTCAACGTGTCCTTGAACGCGCTCTCGACGGACCTGGCGTCCGCCACGTCGCACTGCAGCGCCTGGTGATCGCCCTTGCCGAGCGCCTTGAGCGCCTCGGCGTTCTTCTTTTCGTTGCGCCCCCAGATCGACACCGAGGCGCCGGCCGCCGCCATGCCTTGCGCCATGCCCAGGCCAATGCCGCCGTTGCCGCCCGTGACGATGGCGACGCGCCCCGACAGATCGAACAGATTCATGCCTTCCTCCCGATGGGTGTTTGTGCCGGCAATCTATACGGCGCGCGCGCGAGCACAAGCGGCTGCACGATGTGTCCAAATGCACCGCCGCCCCGCGCGCCGGCGATTAGGTTGGCCGAAGCTGCAAGCGACTCCCGCGCAGCATTTCGGGAAGGAACCGGGAATGCGTATGCTCTCGACGACTCTGGCGGTCGCCCTGGCGGCCGGTCTCATCGCTCCGACGGCGGCTTCCGCGCGCATGTCGCGTACGGTGAACTGCGAAGATCCCGCCAACATGCAGTCCAACTGCATCGGAACGTCCTATACGCCGTATCGCACGCGGTATGTGCGTGTGCGCGTGCCGCCCACGCCGCAGCCGCCCACCGAGCTTCCGCCGGCGGAAGTGGAGAAAATCCTGATGTTTCGCGCCAACGGCGGCGGCAACCCGACCGGCGGCGGCGCCGGCGGCGGGGGCGGCGGCGGGGGCGGCGGCCGCTGAGTCGCGCAGGCGGGCGGCGGTCGCGCCGCCCGTCGCATTTTATCGACGATCGACCATCATGCGGCGGCGCGCGGAGTTTGACTTCGCGCGCCGCTTGCCGTTCTTTGCGCGGGCAATAACGAAAGGGAAACGCTCGATGGCATTTGAAACCATTAAAGTCGACGTCGCCGACGGCATTCAGACGATCACCATGCACCGCCCCGAAAAGCTCAATGCTTTCACCGGGCAGATGATGCACGAGATGATCGAGGCGTTCGACATGTCGGATCGCAACGACGACGTGCGCGCCGTCATCGTCACCGGCTCGGGCCGCGCCTTTTGCGCCGGCGCCGATCTGTCTGCCGGCGCCAAGACGTTCGAACTCGCCGAGCGCAAGGACAGGAAGCAGCCCAAGGCGACCGCCGACGGCAAGCCCGACTATTCCGACGAGGCGATCCGCGACGGCGGCGGCCGCCTCACGCTGCGCATTTTCGAATCGCTCAAGCCCGTCATCGCCGCCATCAACGGTCCGGCCGTCGGCATCGGCGCCACCATGACCACCGCCATGGACATCCGCCTGGCCTCCAGCGCCGCGCGCATGGGCTTCGTGTTCTCCCGTCGCGGCATCGTGATGGAGGCGGCCTCCTCCTGGTTCCTGCCGCGCATCGTCGGCCCCGCTCAGGCGCTCGAATGGTGCTACACCGGCCGTGTGTTCGACGCGCAGGAGGCGCTCGCCGGCCGCCTCGTCAGCAAGGTTCTGGCGCCGGAGGACCTGCTGGCCGAGGCCCGCAAGCTCGCCCGGGAAATCGTCGACAACACGGCGCCCGTCTCCGTCGCGCTGATGCGCCAGATGGTGTGGCGCATGCTGGGCGCCGACCATCCGATGGAGGCCCACAAGATCGACTCGCGCGGCATTTTCGAGCGCGGCCGTTCGGCGGACGTCGCCGAAGGCGTCGTTTCGTTCCTCGAAAAGCGGCCGGCGAAATTTCCCAACAAGGTGTCGACCGACATGCCGCCCTACTTCCCCTGGTGGGAAGAGCGGCCCTACAAGTAGGACCGGCGGGGCTCAGCGCCCGCTGAGTCCCATGTTCTTTGCGATCACCTGCAACATGATCTCGTTGGCGCCGCCGCCGATGGCGGTCAGGCGGATGTCGCGCATGATGCGCGAGATGCGCGCCTCCCACATGTAGCCCTGCCCGCCCCAGAATTGCAGGCAGGCGTTGGGAATTTCGAGCGCGAGCTTGCCGGCGAGATATTTGGCGATGGACGCGAGCTGGGTGACGTTCTCGCCCGCCACGTGCAGATCGACCGCCCGCCATGTAATCGCGCGCAGCGCCTCCACCTCCGCCTGCATGGCTGCGAGCTTGTGCTGGATCGTCTGGTTGTCGAGGAGCGGCTTGCCGAACGCGCGCCGTCCGCGCGTGTAGTCGACCGTGATGTCGATGCAGGCTTGCAACATGGCGACGGCCTTGGCCGCCGCATACATCCGTTCCTCCTGGAACTGCTCCATCTGGTAGATGAAGCCCATGCCTTCCTCGCCGATGCGGTGGCGCACCGGCACGCGCACCTCGTCGAAGAATATCTGCGCCGTATCCGAGGAGCGCAGACCGAGCTTGTTGAGTGTGCGGCCGACCGTCACGCCTTTGGTCTTCAGCGGCACGACGATCAGCGACTTGTTGCGATGCGGCGGCCCGTCCGACGTGTTGGCGAGCATGCACATCCAGTCGGCCTGCGCGCCGTTGGTGATCCACATTTTCGAGCCGGTGATGACGTAGTCCCCGCCATCGCGCACCGCGCGCGTCTTCAGCGACGCCACATCCGACCCCGCGCCTTCTTCCGACACGCCGATGCAGCAGACCTGCTCGCCGGCGATCGCGGGTGCGAGAAATTCGCGTCGCAGTTCGTCCGAGCCGTGGCGCGCGAGCGCCGGCGTCGCCATGTCGGTTTGCACGCCGAGCGCGGTGGCCACGCCCCCCGAATGCGATCGCCCCCATTCCTCCGCCGCGATGGCGTTGTAGGAATAATCGAGGCCGAGCCCGCCGAATTCCACCGGCTTGCTGATACCGAGAAATCCGGCCTTTCCCGCCTTGCGGAACAGTTCGTGCGCGGGAAACGCGCCCTGCTCCTCCCAGGCGTCGGCGAACGGATTGATTTCGGTCTCCACGAAGCGCCGCAGCGACCGCCGCAACGCTTCGTGTTCGTCCGTCATCCGCATCGCTCAGCCCGGCAGATCGAGTACGGCCTTGGCGACGATGTTCTTCTGCACTTCCGACGAGCCTCCGTAGATCGTCGCCGGCCGCGCGAGCCAGTAATGGGCCAGCACGTCGAGCGTTTCGTTGCCGTAGGGCGCGGCCTCGTCGAGCGCGCCGTTTTCGGCCGCCGTCTCCACCATCGTCTCGGTGATCTTCTGGTAGGTGGCGGTCGCGAAAATCTTGAGGATCGACACGTCGGGGCCCAGCTGCTCGCCGCGCTTGAGAATATCGGCGAAGCGCGCGTAGGTCTCCGTCAGATCGGCGACATCGAGCCGCAGTTGCGTGAACTTGTCGCGGAACCGGTCGTCCTTGAACGCGCCGGTCGCGCGGCCGAGCAACGCCAGCCGGTTGAGCGCCACCTGCGACAGTTTCGGGCTGCCGAGGAAGATGCGCTCGAACCCGAGCAGCGCCTTCGCCATCGTCCAGCCTTCGTTCACCCTGCCGACGATATTCTCCTTCGGCACGCGAACATTGTCGAAGAACGTCTCGCAGAACTCCTCGTGCCCGCCGAGCGTCATGATCGGCCGGCGCGTGACGCCGGGCGTGTTGATGTCGACCAGCAGGAACGAAATGCCTTCCTGTTTCTTGGCGCCCTTGTCGGTGCGCACCAGCATGAAAATCCAGTTCGCGTCCTGCGCGAGCGTAGTCCACGTCTTCTGGCCGTTGACGACCCAATGGTCGCCGTCCAGAACCGCTTCGGTGCGCAGCGATGCGAGGTCGGAGCCGGAGTTGGGCTCCGAATAGCCCTGGCACCACACGTCCTCGCAGGAAACGATGCGCGGCAGGTATTTCCTGCGCTGTTCCTCCGTGCCGAAGCGGATCAGCAGCGGGCCGATCATCACGATGCCCATGTCGGGCGCACGCGGCACGCCGGCGCGATCGAGTTCCTCGACGAAGGCGATCTGCTTGGCCACCGACATGCCCATGCCGCCGTATTCCTTCGGCCAGGCGGGCGCGATCCAGCCGCGCTTCGACAGTTTAAGGCTCCACGGCTTGACTTCGCGCCAGCGGATTCGGCGTGGCAGGTGACGAATTTCGGCCGGACATTCGGCCTCGATGAAGTCGCGGACCATCTTGCGGAATTCCGCATCCGTCATCGCATCGTAGTCGTAACGAAGTTCGGTCTGGCTCATGACGGCCTCACACGAGATCGAGCGCGGGGGAAAGCGCGGCGAAGCGCTTGCGGTGCTGGGCGCCGTTGCCGAGCCAGGAGGCCAGGACGAGCGCGCGGCGCACGTAAAGGCCGATGTTGTGCTCGTCCGTATAACCGATGGCGCCGTGCAGCTGGATCGCTTCCTTGGCGATGGCGAGCGCGCCGTCCGAGCAGCGCGCCTTGCAGGCCGAGGCGATGAGCGCGCGCTCGCGCGCGTCCGCGGCCTCGAACGTCCGGGCGGCGCGATCCACCGCCGATTGCATGATCTGCGTCGTCACATAGAGATCGACCGCGCGATGCTGCAACGCTTGAAAGGAGCCGATCGCCTTGCCGAACTGCTTGCGTTGGCGCAGGTAGTCGAGCGTCATCTCGAGCGCCTGGCGCGCAAGGCCGAGCATTTCGGCCGAGACGGCGATGCGCGTCTCCTCAAGCGCCGCATCGAGCGCCTCCTCTCCCTCGCCGGGCGCCGCGATGCAGGCCGACGCCGGAACGCGCACGTCACGCAGGACGAGGCGATGACACGTCGTGCCGTCGGTGAAGAAACGCGTTTCGACCGTCAGGCCGGGCTCGTTGCGCCGGAGTTCGAACAGCGCGACGCCCCCGGGCGCGCGCGCCGAGACGACGAACACGTCCGCCTGCGCGGCCCCGTGCACGAAATCCTTGGCGCCCGATAGAATCCAGTCGTCGCCCGCGCGCGCAGCGCGCGTGTCGCACTCGCCCGCCGACAGCGCGCCGGGCTTCTCCTGCCACGCGACCGCCGGAATGCGGCCGCCTTCGCAGGCGCCGCCGAGCGTCTGCGCGCCGCCCGCGCTCGCCGCCAGCGTCCGCACCGCCAGCACGCCGACCGCGCTCAACGGTTCAGGCCCCACGCCACGCCCCGTTTCAGCGAGCAGGGCGACAAGATCCTCGAGACCGAGCCCCGTCCCGCCCGCCTCCTCCGGCGCGCGCAGGCCGACCCAGCCGAGCTGGACCATCTCGCTCCAGCGCTGCGCGTCAAAGCCTTCCGGCTTGTGACGCCAGGCGCGCACGGCGGCGCCGATGTCGCTGCGCGCCACGAAATCGGCGGCGCTCTCGCGCAACAGGCGTCTTGTGTCGTCCGTTTCGTGGGACATCGTTCTTCCTTTCTAAGGCGCGCCGCGCCGCTCGACCGCCGTCCTGCGCGCCGGCGCGCCCATGGCGCCGACCACTTTCTGCGCGACCTGCACGAGCATCGGCCCGTAGGTTTCTTCGAGATCCTTGCCTTTCAGCAGATAGCCAGGCCCTCCGCAATTGAGCGCATAAAGCCCGGCTCCGTTCGGCAGCGCAAGCGGCGCCCCGACCCCATTGATGTCCTTGCGCCAGTCTCCGATGGCCAGGCAGAATCCGCGGCGCTCGATGTCGCGGATCGCGCGCTCGATGCCGCGCACGATGGTCTGCTTCTCGTCCGGAAACTTGCGCACGATCTGGTCGATCAAGGGCGTGCGCTCCTTGTCGGTCAGGCCCGCGATATAGGCGCGCCCCATGGCCGACTGGCCGAGCGGAATGCGCGAGCCGGCCGCCACCCGCAGCGCGACGACATTTCGCCCCTCACAATTCTCCACATAGAGCATGTTCAGCCGGTCGCGCGCGCCAAGGCCCACGCTCGCATCGCAGATGTCCGCCAGTTCCTGCATCAGCGGGCGCGCCACGCGCCGCACGTCGAGATTGGCGAGCGCGACATAGCCGAGCGCGAGCGCGCCGCCGCCGAGCGCGTAGACGCCCAGCCGACGATCGTAGCTGAGATAGCCGAGCTGCGTGAGCGTGTAGGTCAGGCGCGAGATCGTCGGCTTCGGCAGACCCGTGCGCCGTGCGATTTCCTGGTTGCCGAGCGGCCCATCCTCGGCGCGAAACACGCGCAGCACGTCGAGCCCGCGCGCCAGCGCCATAACGAACTGCCGGTCGCCCGTGCGTTCCGCCCTGATCGAATCGCCGTCCATGCCATCCCCCGGACCGGTTTTTTGGACAGTATGGACCAGTTGCGCGGTGCGATCAAGTTGTTCCGCAGTGCGAAATGATGAGGTCGGCGCGAAAAGCGGTTTGCAGGCACGCCCGGGCGCACTAGTCTGTCGCAAACGCACGAAGCTCCGGGAAAGAAACGCCATGACGCTCTACGACAAGCTGATGAACTGGCCGACGCCGGAAATCCGTCAGGATCTGTCGGCGCGCGACACGATGCTTTACGCGCTCGGCGTGGGTCTCGGCGCCGATCCGCTCGACGAGCGCCAGTTGCGGTTCGTCTACGAAAAGAACCTCGTCGCCCTGCCGACCATGGCGGTCGTGCTCGCCTACCCCGGCTTCTGGATGGGCGATCCGGCCGTCGGCGTGAACTGGAAGAAAATCCTGCACGGCGAACAGGGCATCGTCATTCACAAGCCCATTCCGGCGAGCGGCCGGCTGATCGGTCGCTCGCGCGTCACGCAGATCGTCGACAAGGGCGCCGACAAGGGCGCGATCGTCTTTTCCGACCGCGACATCCTCATGGAGGAAACCGGCGAAAAGATCGCCACGCTCACCGGCGCGAGCTTCCTGCGCGGCGACGGCGGCCACGGCGGCGGCGACGCGCGCTGGACGCAGCCCGCGCCCGAACCGCACGCGCTGCCCGCGCGCGCGCCGGACGTGGTGTGCGACCTGCCGACCCTGCCACAGGCCGCGCTCATCTATCGGCTGAGCGGCGACTACAACCCGCTGCACGCGGAACCGGCGGTCGCCGTCGCGGGCGGATTCAAGGCGCCGATCCTGCACGGCCTCTGCACGCTGGGCGTCGCCGGCCACGCCATCTTGCGCGCCATGTGCGACTACGATCCCACGCGCCTGAAGAGCCTGAAACTGCGCTTCTCCTCGCCCGTCTATCCCGGCGAGACGATCCGCACCGAAATGTGGAAGGACGGCGGAGTCGTCTCGTTCCGCGCGCGCGTGGTGGAGCGCGACGTGGTCGTGCTCAACAATGGCCACGCGACGGTCGCCTGACTCTCAGATTTTCACGAAATAGACCGCCAGGCAGAACAGCGCGATCGTCGTCAGGGCGAACGCGCCGTTCCAGCGGAAGGCGACCGTCTCCGACCGCACGCCGATGATGTTGGCGAACATCACCATGGAGCCGTTGAGCGGCGAGCAACCGAGGCTGAGCGCCCAGGCGCCGGCCGCCGTCACCACCAGCCGCAACGGCGACAGGCCATCGATCGGCGCGTGCGCGAGCGATCCGAGAATGAGCGTCAACGTGATCATCGGATTCACGCCGACGATCCCGAGGCCCGCGACGACGAGAACCATGACCACGAGGAACCCGTCGACCGACAGATGCAGCGCGGCGAAGAGGTGCGGCGCGGCGTCCGGCGGCAGCAGCGCGGCCACCATCGCGCCCATGAAGGCGGACGTGGCGAACAGCGTCACCTCGTTGGCGTAGGTGGGCATGTTGCGCTGCGACTGCCCGGCGAGCGCCGCCACGCCGCGCGCGACCCCCGCGCTCCAATGCTGGGCGATGCTCCATCCGAGCGCGAACAGCGGGGCCACCACAAGCATGTGCGCGATGAACCGCACGCCGGTCCAGCGCTCCAGCAGCAGCGCGACGATGGTGATGACGCCCACCTGCGCCACCATGACAGCGATGGCGATCCATCCGCCGGAATCCGGTCTTGCGACCTGCGCGCCGCCGCGCGGATAGGACAGAAAGTCCACCAGCCAGCCGAACGCCAGATAGAGCATCGTGAGGCCGATGCCGTAGGGCGCATAATCGCTCCAGTGGGCCTGCGGGGTGAGCGAGAACAGCAGCGCCATGGTGATCGACAGCGGACACCACATCGGCATGGCCGAGAAGCCGCGCAGCACCGCCGTCGCCATGCGCCGCTCCCGGATCGCGCGCCGCACGGGATCGCCGCCGGCCGCCGCCAGCGTATTGGCCTGCTGCACCATGGACGCGATGAGCGCCAGTCCGCCCATGTTGATGAGCACGCCGAAAATATGCCCGCCGAACGTCAGCGCCGCATAGCGCCGCGCCGGCGGACGGTCGACCAGATAGCGGCCGGCGCGCTCCACCATCGGCGAGGCGGCGGCCGCATCGCGCAAAAAACCGAGCGCGCCGAGAAAGGCGGGGTAGAAGGTCGCGCGCGCCAGCCCCTCAAGCGCCGGCAGCGGCGAATGCGCGCGCACGCCCACCCATAGCGCCAGCGCCGCGCAGACGAACACCAGCATGCGCGCATTGCCGCGCAGCCGCGCCCATTCCCGCGCCACATACGCGACCAGCGCCGCGGCGGCCGTATATTTTGCTGGATCGGACCCCAAATATTCGGCCAAGATCGTCGCCGCCACGACAACGAACAGAAGAAGGGCCGACAAGTTGCGCGTGACATCGCCGAATGCGCGGTTCATACCCAAGCATTAGCAGCGCCGCGCCCGGTGACAAGAATTTCGAAAACCGCGTTCCGCTCTGCGAACGATATTTCGATCAGCAAAAGGCAAGACGCAACGATGCGCACGATCGACGCCGCACTCTCTCTCCTCAAGCCCGGCCTGCGCGTGTTCGTGCACGCCGGCCCCAGCGAGCCGCGCGCGCTCCGCGAGGCGATTGCGCGCGACCCCGAACGCGCGCGCGGCGTCGATTTTCTCGGGGCGTTCATTCCGGGACTCAATGCGACCGATTATTCCGCGCTCGCGCCCGATGCGCGCGTGACCGCGACCTTCATCACCCCCGCGCTTTCGGAAGGGTTCGCCGCGGGCCGCGTGCGCATGTTGCCGAAATCCTATTCCGGCTTCGCCCGCTGGCTGGCCGACAATCCGCCCGACATCGCCATCCTGCGCGTGGCGCCGCCCGGTCCCGACGGGCGCATGTCATTCGGCCTCAACCAGGACTATGCGCCGATCGCCGCGCGGCACGCGCGCGCGATCATCGCGCTGGTCGACGAAAACATGCCGCAGGTCGTCGGCGAGCCGGGGCTCGAGTCCGCGCGCTGCGCGGCGCTGGTGGAGGTCGCCGAGGACCTGACGCCCTTTCCCGCCGCGCCGCCGAGCGGAACGCTGGCGAAGGTCGGCGCGAACGCCGCGACCCTCATCCGCGACGGCGACACCATCCAGATCGGCATCGGCAAGGTGCAGTCGGCCGTGCTCGCCAACCTGTTCGACCGGCGCGATCTGGGCCTGCATTCGGGCATGATCGACGACGCCATCGCCGCGCTCGCCGAGAAGAGCGTTCTCAACAACAGGCGGAAATCGCGCGACGCGGGTCTGTCGGTCACCGGCATGGCCATCGGCACGCGCAAGTGCTGGGACTATGCGATGGACGCGAACGTTCGCTTTCGCGCGGCCGACTACACACATTCGGCGACCATCATCGGCGCGCAGGAAAATTTCTGCGCCATCAACAGCGCGCTGGAGGTCGACCTGTTCGGTCAGTGCAACGCCGAACTGCTGAACGGACGCCAGGTGAGCGGCGCCGGCGGCTTTCACGATTTCCAGCGCGGAGCGCTGGCCGCCCCCGGCGGGCGCTGCATCGTCGCGCTGCCCTCGAGCGCGGGCGCGACCAGCCGCATCGTCGCGCGGCTCGACAATCCCATTGTCACCGGCCCGCGCAACGATGTCGACTGCATCGTCACCGAACACGGCGTCGCCCGGCTGCGCGATCTCGATGTGGACGCGCGCGCGCAGGCGCTGATCGCGGTGGCGGCGCCCGAACATCGCGGCGCGCTCGCCGACCAGTGGCGCGATCTGCGCAAGACGCTCTGAACGACAGGACCGAACGCATGACCAGTCAGACACCCGACGGACTCGTGAGCGGCGAGCGCCGCCTTTCCAGAGCCGAGCTGGAGGAGCGCGCGGCGCGCGCGGCCGAAGGCCTGCGCAAGCTGGGCGTGGCCCGCGGCGACAGCGTGGCGCTGTTTCTGCGCAATGATTTCGCATTCTTCGAAGCCTCCCTCGCCGCGCAGAAACTTGGCGCCTACGCCGTGCCGATCAACTGGCATTTCAAGGCGGAGGAGATCGAGTACATTCTCAACGACTGCGGCGCGCGCGTCTTCGTCGTCCACGCCGATCTCTGGCCGCAGGCCGCAGCGGCGCTCGGCCCGCACGTGCGCGTATTCTGCGCGCCGACGCCGCCCGAGATCGCGGAGGCCTATCATTGCGCGCCCGAAAACTGCGCCGTGCCGGCGGGCGTTGAGAAGTGGAACGAATGGGTAGCCGCCCACGCGCCAGCAAGTGACCTGCCGCCCCCTTCCACCGAGAGCATGATTTACACCTCGGGCACCACCGGCCACCCGAAGGCCGTGCGCCGCAACCAGGCGACCGGCGCCCAACTGGAGAAGGTCGCCTATATCCGTTCGACGGTGTACGGCTTCACGCCGGACATGGTGGCCGGCGTGCCGGGCCCGCTTTATCACAGCGCGCCCAACTCCTTCGGCCTGCGCGCCTCGCAGACCGGGAAGGGCGTGGTGCTGCTGCCGCGGTTCGATCCGGAGGCGATGTTGCAGGCGATCGAAGAGCACGCCATCTCCCACATGTTCATGGTGCCGACGATGTTCGTGCGGCTCCTGAAACTGCCGGCCGAAATCCGTGCGAAATACGATTTGTCCTCGCTGCGCTACATCATCCATGCCGCCGCCCCGTGCCCGCGCGACGTGAAGCAGGGCATGATCGAATGGTGGGGGCCGATCATCAACGAGTTTTACGGTTCGACCGAGTCGAGCGCGGTGACCCTGGCGACGAGCGCGGACGCGCTGAAAAAGCCCGGCACCGTCGGCCGCCCGGTGAAGGACGCCGAGATCGTCATCGTCGACGAAAACGGAAACGACGCGCCTACTGGCGCACAGGGCGAGATTTTCACGCGCATCAACGGAATGCCGGACTTCACCTACCACAACAAGCCCGACAAGCGCGCCGAGATCGATCGCAACGGCCTCATCACCTCCGGCGACGTCGGCTATTTCGACGAGGACGGCTATCTGTTCATCTGCGACCGCAAGCGCGACATGGTGATCTCCGGCGGCGTGAACATCTATCCCGCCGAGATCGAGGCGGTTGCATTGCAGATGCCGCAGTTGAAGGATTGCGCCGTGTTCGGCGTGCCAGACCAAGATTTCGGCGAGGCGTTGATGGCGATTGTCGAGCCGCAACCGGGCGCGGTCGTTGCGCCCGACGACGTGCGCAAACATCTCACCGCTCATCTCGCCGGTTACAAGGTGCCAAAGCACATCGAGATCGGCCACAACCTGCCCCGTGAGGATTCGGGGAAAATCTTCAAGCGGCGCCTGCGCGACCCCTATTGGGCAAAGGCCGGCCGCACGATCTGAGAGATCGCCGATGCGCCGCGCTCTGGCCTGCGTTATCGGCGCCGCGTTCGGCTATGTCGCGCTCGCGGTCGTCGGTTATGGGGCGATCGAGCTTCTGTCGTCGAACCGCCACGACCGCAGCGTCGAAGCCGCCATGACGGCGGCCTTCGTCGCAGGACCGCTCGGGGCCGTCGCCGGCCTGATCGCGGGCTTGATTTTCGGCCGAAAGAAAACGCCCGGCGCCTAAGGCGCCGGGCGGCTGGAATTTGGACCGAAAGTCAGCGCTTATTTCTTCACCAGCGCGCACTTGCTCTCGGCGATCGGCGTCAGCAGTTCGGACGCCGGAATTTGCCGCACGATCTTGAAATAGTCCCACGGCGCCTTCGATTCGGCCGGGGTCTTCACCTCGATCAGCATCATGTCGTTCATCAGCCGGCCGTCTTCGCGGATCTTGGCGCCCGGCGCGAAGAAATCGTCGACCGCCGACGCGCGCATCTTTTCGGCGACCTTGGCGCCGTCGCTCGAGCCGGCCGCTTTCACCGCGCGCAGATAGTGCAGGACCGACGAATAGACGCCCGCCTGGATCATGCCCGGCATACGGCCGGTCTTTTCGAAATAGCGCTTGGACCAGGCGCGCGTCGCATCGTTCGCGTCATGGTAGAACGCGGTCGTGGCGATCAGGCCCTTCGCCTTCGCCAGACCCAGCGCGTGCACGTCGCTCAGCACCACGACCAGCGCGGCGAGTTTCTGTCCGCCTTCCACGATGCCGAATTCGCCAGCCTGTTTAATCGCGTTGATCGTGTCGGCGCCGGCGTTCGACAGGCCCACGATCTTGGCTTTCGACGACTGCGCCGCGAGCAGGAAGGACGAAAAATCCGCCGTGTTGACGGGGTGCTTGGACGTGCCGAGCACCTTGCCGTTCAGGCCGGTGACGATGCCTTCGATATCGCGCGCGAGCTGCTGGCCGAACGCGTAGTCGGCCACCAGCAGATACCAGCTGTCGCCACCGTTCTTGACGACCGACTTGGCCGTGCCGTTCGCCATCGCATAGGTGTCGAACGTCCACATGAACCCGGTCGGCGAGCAGTCCTCGTTGAACAGGCGGGTGGAGGCGGGACCGGAAAACAGCGTGACCTTGCTCTTCTCGCGCGCAATGCCCTGCACGGCGAGCGCGACGGCCGAATTGGTGAGATCGGCGATCGCCGTCACGCCATCCACGTCGAACCATTTGCGCGCGATCGCCGAACCCACGTCCGCCTTGTTCTGATGGTCGGCCGAAACGACCTCGATCTTCGAGCCGAGAACCGAGCCGCCGAAATCCTCGACCGCCATCTGCGCGGCGGTCACGGATCCCGGTCCGCCGAATTCGGCGTAGAGACCCGACTGATCGTTCAGAACGCCGATCTTCACCTGGTCGGCCGCAGCGCCCGTCGCCAGCGCGCACGTCAGCGCCAGCGTCGACAGAAACCCGAAACTCCTCGCCCTCATCGCGAACCTCCTGCCCAAAAATCAACGCCGGAGGCTTATCACCTCCGGCGAATGTTCACCAGTTCAGGCCGCCGTCGAACAGCCGGCGCGCGCGCCTGCGGCTATTCGCCGTAGCGGCCGACGATCGAGATGGAGCACACGTTCTGGTGCGGGAAGCCGCCGAGATTGTGCGTGAGCCCGAGCCGCGGCGCCTTGGCGCGCTGGCGCTCGCCCGCCTTGCCCTGCAACTGCAGATACATTTCGTAGATCATCCGCAGGCCCGAGGCGCCGATCGGATGGCCGAAACATTTCAGCCCGCCGTCGATCTGGCACGGAATGCGGCCGTCGTGATCGTAGAATCCGTCGAGCACATCCTTGATGGCCGTGCCTTCCGGCGAAATGTGCAGGTCTTCCATGGTGACGAGTTCCGTCACCGAGAAGCAATCGTGCACCTCGATCAGGTCGATCTCCTCGCGCGGATTTTTCACGCCCGCTTCCTGATAGGCCTTGCGCGAGGCCACGCGCGTTGTGGCGAAATACGATCCGTCCCACGAATTGTGCTGCGCCTCCACCCCGTTCGACACCGACAATTGCAGCGCCTTGACGGCGATGATGTCCTTCTTGCCGAGGCTCTGCGCGATTTCCGGCGTGGTGACGATGGCGCAGGCCGACCCGTCCGACACGCCGCAACAATCGAACAGGCCCAGCGGCTCGGCGATGATCGGCGCGCCCATCACCTGCTCCATCGTCACCTTGTTGTTGAGATGGGCCTTCGGGTTGCGCGAGCCGTTGTCGTGGCTCTTGACCGACACATGCGCGATGGCGCGCTTGAGGTCTTCCTTCGACACGCCGTGCTTGGCGCGATAGGCGGCGGCGAGCTGCGCGAAATTGCCCGGCGCCGAGGCGTTCGCCCACCACATGGAATTGAGCACGCCGCGCGAGCGCTGCGGCAGGCCGCCGTAGCCCGTGTCCTTCAGCTTTTCCACGCCGAGCGCGAGCGCGATGTCGGCGGCGCCCGAGGCGACCGCATAGACCGCGCCGCGAAACGCCTCGGTGCCCGAGGCGCAGAAATTCTCCACGCGCGTGACCGCGATCTGCGGCAGGCGCAGCGCGACCGACAGCGGCGTGCCGGACTTGCCGACATGCTGGTCCTCGATCGCAGTGGCGAGCCATGCGGCGTCGATCTGATTCTTGTCGATGCCCGCGTCCGCGAGCGCCTCCTCGAACGCCTCCACCATCAGGTCGTCGGCTTCCTTGTCCCACCGCTCGCCGAATTTCGAACAGCCCATGCCGACGATGGCGACTTTGTCGCGAATGCCCTTGGCCATATGCGCCTCCCTCAGGCGTGAAACCTTGTCCGCGTGCGCCTCACGCGGCCGTCGCTTTCCAGAAATACCGGGTGAACCCACGCTGCGGATCGACGTCCTTGATGCGGAACACCATGTCCATCTTCTTGCCGACGTCGATTTCCTCCGGCGCGACGTCGGTGAAGTCGATCATGATGCGCCCGCCCGCGTCGAACTGCACCATGCCGTAGCAGGCCGGCGGATCGGCGCTGTAGGTGAGGTTGTCGGCCGTGTAGCTCATGATCCGGCCTTCGAGATCGGCGAACGGCTGCGGCTCCTGACTATGGAAGGCGTTGCAGTTGGGGTTGACGCACACGTTCGAGCGCGGGAACTGCAACGTGCCGCAGACCGTGCACTTGCCGCCGACGAAACCCGTCAGCATGTCGCGGTTGCGATAGAGCGAGGACAGCGCCGTCGCCTTGTCGAGCTCCGACCGCATGCCGCGCTCGACCTCGATCACCTCGTTGAAGGAGAGGAACTTCTGGTAGTTCGTCTCCTCGCGCCGGCGCGCGAGCCAACCCGAAACGCCACGCGCGGGCTTGTGCCTGCCGATGGCGTCGGTCGCGCGCAGCAGCAGCGCGTCGCACCCCTGCCCGAAAGCCGCCACGACAATGAGCTGGCCGGGCCTGGCGTCTTCCAGCGCATGCGCGAGCATCACCAGCGGGTGGGCCACCCCCGTGTCCCCGCACCCGGCGGCGAGATTGTCGCGCACCGCGCCTTCCGGAATGCCGACTTTCTTCGCGATGGAGGCCGCGACCTTCGAGAGCGTGCACGGCATGCAAAAATGCGCGATGTCGGCGCCCGAAACGCCCGCCTTGGCCAGCAGTTCCTTCAGCGTGGGCGGCACGATCTTGTTGTAGCCTTCGTCGCGGATCCAGCGCTCTTCCCACATATAGTCGTAAGGAACGCCGTCGCCGCGGTAGTGATCGACGAAATCGACCGTGCGCGTGGCGCTCGCCACCAGTTCGGCGATCGCCTCGCCCTCGCCCACCAGCATGGCGGCCGCGCCGTCGCCCGAAGACAGCTCCAGCGGACTTGCGGCTTTCGTACGCCGCTTTTCGGCCGCCGCCACCAGCACGGGCTTGTCGAGGGGCGCGGCGAGCGCGTTCGAAAGCGCCGAAAGCCCGGCGCGTTGGGTGGCGGAATGGTCGTGGCCGGCGGTCGTCTCCGGAAGGTTGAGCGCGCCAGCGACGATGCCGGCGTTCAGCCGGTCGGCGAACGGCAGCGAAGTGGAGGCCAGATGCACCGCGCCGATGCCGTCGCGCCCGCCTTCGCCCAGACAATCGCGCGCGGCCGCCACCGCCATCGTCACGCTGTCTTCGTCCCAGTTGGCCATCGCGCGCTCGCCCTTGCCCTGCGACTTGAGCGCGCTGTTGAACCAGCTATTGGCGGCCACGATCGTCTTGCGCTGCAGGCGGCGCATCGGAATGTAGGCCCCGTATCTGAGAATACCGACGGTCATGGCTGCTCCCTGTCAGCTTCCGGCGGCTGCGCGCCGCTCTATCACTCGCGCGCACCGCGAAAAGCGCGGCGCACTGTCACCCGATGCCGCGCGAGGAACGCGTGGCGCACGCAAACGTCAGACCGGATCCCAGGTGAAGACGTCGGCCGAGCGATCCAGCTTGAAGAAACTACCCTTCATCGCCGGCATGGCGTGTTCTGCGATCGTCTGCGGCGTCCAGCCGCCGTCGCGTTGCACCGAGCGGATCGGCCGCGACTGGCTCATCAGGAAAATCTCGTTCATGCGCACGGCGAAAATCTGGCCGGTCACGTCCTTGGCAAGGTCGCCCGCCAGATACGCGCACAGGGGTGCGATCTTCTCCGGCCCCATCGCCTGGATCTTGGCGACGCGCGCCTTTTCCGCCTCCGTCTCGGTCGGAATGGTGCCGATGAGGCGGCTCCACGCGAACGGCGAGACGCAATTGGAGCGCACGTTGAACCGCTGCATGTCGAGCGCGATCGACTTCGACAGACCGACGATGCCGAGCTTGGCGGCCGCGTAGTTCGCCTGGCCGAAATTGCCGACGAGGCCGCTGGTGGAGGTGAAATGCACGAAGGAGCCGGAGTTCTGCTCCTTGAAATAGTTCGCCGCCGCCCGTGACACGTAGAAGGCGCCCATGAGATGGACTTTGATGACCAACTCGAAGTCGACCACGCTCATGCGGTGGAAGATGCGGTCGCGCAGAATGCCCGCGTTGTTGATGACGCAGTCGATCCGCCCGAACGCGTCGATCGCCGTCTTGACGATATTGGCGGCGGGCGCCGCATCCGCCACGCTGTCGAGATTGGCGACGGCCCTGCCGCCTTCCTTCTTGATGATGTCGACGACCTCGTGCGCCGGATTGGCGTCGCCCCCGCCCTCGCCGTCGGCCGAACCGCCCAGATCGTTGACGACGACGCTCGCGCCCTCGCGCGCGCACAACAGAGCGATCTCGCGCCCGATGCCGCGCCCCGCGCCCGTGACGATGACCACCTTGCCGTCGAGGCTACGCGCCTGCGCCATCTGCCTTCCCTCATTCGATCGCATTGCGGTCTCGTTCGCCGCTCTTGTCAGTTTCGCGCAGCGCGCGCACGCGGTCAACGGCCAGGCGGACGGGACGGTTCGAAACTCATTCCGCACGACGAAACTTTGAATTTGACATGCGGAACCCGGCCGCCGATGCGCCAAAGCGGCCGCTGGTCGAAGGGCGGCGCGCCGTTCATCGGCCATACAGCTTGGCGCATGCATCCTGCGTACGGCTTCGGCTCGAGCAGGTTTGACTCAGGCGCGCGGCGGGCGTCATTTGACGCCGCCGGAGCCAGCGGCGCACAGACGCCGTTCCATTCCGCGCCTTCAGGAGGTTCTCAATGCGCCATTCGCTTCGTGCTCTCGCTCTTGGCCTCGCCGTCGGCTTCGCGCCGGGCCTCGCCTTCGCCCAGGCGACCCAGCCCGCCACGACCACGCCGCCCAAGGCGCCTCCGCCGGCCGCGACCGCGCCGGCGCCGAAAGCCGCGGCGCCCGCCGCCGCGCCTGCCGCGGCGCCCGCCGCCAAGGTCGAATTGCTCGACATCAACACCGCGACCGTCGCTCAGCTCGAGGCGCTTCACGGCATCGGCAAGGTGCGCGCCGAGGCGATCGTCAAGGGTCGCCCCTATAAGGGCAAGGACGAACTCGTGCAGAAGAAGATCATCCCCGACAATGTCTACGCCGACATCAAGGACAAGATCATCGCCAGGCAGAAGTAAGGTCGCCGGCCCTTTTCGAAAGCCCCCGCCACCGCGGGGGCTTTTTTTTCAGAGCGCCCGGTAGTCGTCGGTCCGCGCCAGAGCGCCGATCAGCGCGGCAAGCTCCGCCGGCGGCGCGCAGGACTTGCGCGCTTTGGTGTCGAGCCACACCAGCATGGAGCGGATTTCGTAAACAAGCGTACCGTCTTCCGCAAGAATGCGGTTGACGACGAGAAAGCGCGAGCCGCTGGCGTTCACGCCGCCGCACAACAGCTGCACGCGCATCCGCTGGCCGAGGAACAACTCCTGCGCGTAGCTCGTCTCGTCGCGCACGACGACGAAGGCGATGTCGTGTCGCGCGAATTCTTCCGGCGAGAACCCGTGCGCGAGAAAGAACCGCAGACGGCACGCCACCGCCTTCTCCATATAGGCGGTGTTCTTCATGTGGCGGTTGGCGTCGAGATCGAACCAGCCGACCATGTCCTCCACTTCGAACGGCGCGCTCATGCTTTGGCTCGCGCTTCGTATGCGTCGCGCAACTCGCGCTTGAGAATCTTGCCGATCGCGCTGCGCGGCAGTTCCTTCACGATCTCCACCCTGGAAATGCGCTGTGTCTTGCCGAGCCGCGCATTGGCGAACGTCCGCAATTCCTCCGCGTCGACCTCCGCGCCAGCCCGCAGCACCACGAATGCAAGCGGCGTCTCGCCCCATTCGGCCGATTTCACGCCCACCACTGCGCATTCGCGCACCGCCGGATGTTGCGACAGTTCCGTCTCCAGATCGCTCGGATAGATGTTGAACCCGCCGGAAATGATCATGTCCTTGCGGCGGTCCATCAGCTTCAGAAATCCGTCCTCGTCGAACCGCCCCACATCGCCGGTGCGCATGAACACGCGTCCGTCCGGCGCGGTCCATTGCGCCTCGCGCGTCTTGCCGGGCTGGTTGTGGTAGCCGTTCATGATCAGGCCGGAGAACCCGACGATCTCGCCGATTTCGCCCCGCCCCACTTCTCTGCCGCGCTCGTCGATCAGGCGAATGTCGTGGCCTTCCGCCGGCCGCCCGACCGTGTCGAGCTTGTCGGGAAAAAGATGGGCGTAGAGGATGCAGGAGCCGCCGCCCTCCGTCATGCCGTAGACTTCCACCAGCCCGCCCGGCCAGCGCTTGAGCACATCCGCCTTCAGCTCCGCCGAGAACGGCGCGCTGGTGCAGGACTTCATGCGGAAACTCGACAGGTCGAACGTGTCGAAATCCGGATCGGACATGATGCGCTGATATTGCACCGGCACGAGCATCGCGTGCGTGGCCCGGATTTTCTGCGCGGTTTCGAGAAATGCGCGCGCGTTGAATTTCTGCATCAGCGCGACCGTGCCGCCGCCCGACAGCGTCGGGAAGAACGACACCAGCGTGGTGTTGGAATAGAGCGGCGTCGACAGAAGCGTGATTGCGGTCTCGTCGTAGAGATAGTCCTTCGCGCGCATCACATGGCCCCAGCGCATGCGGTGCGACTGCACGATGCCTTTGGGCAGGCCCGTCGTGCCGGACGAATAGATCATGTTGAACGGATCGGTCGGCGCAATCTCGACAGGCTGCGGCTTCGCGCCCTCCGGCGCGAGCCAGTCGGCGAACGCGCGGTCGGCGGCGAACCCGTCGAGCGAGATGCGCGTCACGCCGCCCGCCCCCGTCAGACTTTGCGCGGTCGTGGCGTCGAGAAACAGCAGCCGCGCGCCGGAATCCTTGACCATGCCGACGAGCTGCTCGGGCGTGGACGAGGGCGCGAGCGGCGCCGGCACGACGCCGACCGAAAGCGCGCCGAGAAACAGCGCCGCGTATTCGATGGATGTCGCCGCGCAGATCGCCACGGCCTCGCGCTGCGGAACGCCGTCGCGTTGCAACGCCGCGCCGATGCGATCGATCAGCCGGCCGAGCGCGCCGTAGGAGAGCGTGCGCCCGTCCTGCATGAACGCGATATGGTCGGGCCGCGTGCGCGCCGTTTCCTTGATGCGGTCGACGATGAGCTGGAAATCCGGCGCCTGTTGCATGATGCGCGTTTTCTCCCGAAACTGTGCGACGTTGATTTTCGGCGAAACTAAAGGACGCGCGGCGCCCCAGCAAGGCGGCCCGCGCGCGGGACGAGAGGAAACCATGGGCAAGAAGAACGCGCTTTCGACAACCAAACCCGACAAGATCGGGCTCGACGCCGGCGCGCTCGACCGGCTGGGCGAGGTCTTCGGCGGCGAGATCGCGAGCGGCCGCCTGCCCGGCGCCGTGGTGCTGATCGCGCGCGGCGGCAAGATCGGCTACCTCGAATCCTTCGGCCTGCGCGATCCCGCCGCCAGGCAGGCGATGACGGACGATTCCATCTTCCGCATCTATTCGATGACCAAGCCCGTCGTCTCCACCGTCATCATGCAGATGGTGGAGGAAGGCCGCATGCAGATCGCCGATCCGCTGTCGGCCTACATCCCCGCCTTCGCCGAAACGAAGGTCGGCGTCGCCCGCGACGGCGGCCTCGATCTGGTCGCGCCGGCCCGGCCCATCACGATTCAGGACCTGCTGCGCCACACCTCGGGCCTCACCTACGAATTTCTCGGCGAACATCCCGTGCAGAAGGCGTATCTGGACGCCAGAATCGCCAGCACCAACCAGACCAACGCCGAGCACGTGGCCGCGCTCGCCGGCCTGCCGCTGCTCAACCATCCCGGGACCGTCTGGGACTACAGTCGCTCGACCGACGTGCTCGGCCGCGTGATCGAGATCGTCTCCGGCCGCACGCTCGGCGAGGAACTGCGCGCGCGCATTTTCGATCCGCTCGGCATGAACGACACCGCCTTTTCCGTGCCGGAGAAGGAGCAGGCGCGCATCGCCGAGCCGTTCGCCATCGACCCGGATGCGAAGACCCCGGTGAGCGTCATCAACATCCGGCGCCCGGCGAAATTTGAATCCGGCGGCGGCGGTCTCGTCTCCACCGCGCACGATTACGCGCGCTTCTGCGCGATGCTGGCCGGCTACGGAACGCTCGGGGGAACGCGCATTCTCGGGCGCAAGACGCTCGAATGGACGGCCAGCGATCATCTCGGCCCGAACGTGAAGATCGGCTCGGACCTGCTGCCGGCCGGCCACGGGTTCGGACTCGGTTTCGCCGTGCGCAACGAACCGGGCGTGGCCGCCGTGCCGGGATCGCAGGGCGTATTCTACTGGGGCGGCATCGCCGGCACGTCGTTCTGGATCGACTGGGAGGAAGATCTGTTCGCGATCATGCTGATCCAGGCGCCCGGCCAGCGCGATTATTATCGCATGCTGTTCCGCGCGCTGGTCTACGCGGCGGTCGACTGAACGTCAGGCGAGTTTGGATTCGCCCTTCGCGCCGATCCAGGGCTGGTGGTTGACGCAGATCACCCGCCAGCCGCGCTCCTTTTCGGACGCGATGTGATCGAGCCGCGTGAGCGCGCAATTGTCGGTCGTAAACACCAGCATGTCGCGCGGCGTCAGCCCCAGCGCATGGCCGATCGCCGCGCGGATCGTGCCGCCATGCGCCACCACCACGACATCGCGCCCGGCATGACGTTCGAGGCAGTCGTCCACGCCGCGCCGCGTGCGCGCGAGCAGGTCCATGAAACTTTCGCCATTGGGCGCGCGCTCGTCCACCGCGCCAAACCAGGGGGCGATGAGCGAGGGGCTGCGCTCGGCCAGAAACGTCGCGCGGTCGAGTCCCTGCCAGTCGCCCAGCGACTGTTCGGCGAAATCGGCGTGCAGTTCGGGGGCGCATCCAGCGTCCGCGTGGCCGGCCGCCAGAATGGCCGCCGCCGTCTCCTTCGCGCGTTTGAGCGGCGAGGTGACCCACCGCGACCCGGTCGGCAACGTGCGCGCGAGCGCCTCGAACACGGCCGCGTCGCTGCAATCGCACGAAAGATCGCGTTGGCCGTAGATCTTGCCGCCGTCCGGCACCGGCGCATGGCGCACCCACCAGAAACGCGTCGTCACCGCGCCCGGTGTGGCGAACGGCGATGTGTGGGCGAATGCGGCCCCCTGATGCTGCGTCATTTCCTCTCCCGGTCTACTCGTTTAGGTTTGAGCGAAAATCGGGAGGAACGATATGGCGGGACGGCTTGAAGGAAAAGCGGCGATTGTCACCGGCGCGGGATCCGGCATCGGCCGGGCGAGCGCGCTGCTGTTCGCGCGCGAGGGCGCGCGCGTGCTGGCGGTCGACAGGACCGACGCCGTGCGCGAGACCGTCGACGAGATGCGGGCGGCCGGCGGAACGGGCCTCGCCATGACGGCCGATGCGGGGGCGGAGTCCGATGTGAAAGCCTACGTCGACCGCGCGCTGAAGGAATTCGGACGCATCGACGTCATGTTCGCAAACGCCGGAATTTCCGGCGGCATGACGCCGTTGTTCGACGTGACGGTCGACATGTTCTCCGAGATCCTGCGCATCAATCTCCTCGGACCGTTTCTGGCGATCCGCACGGTCGCCCCGCATATGATCGCGCAGGGCGGCGGCTCCATCATCTGCACGGCCTCGGTCGCGGGTCTGCGCGCCAACGCCGGCGGCGTGCCCTACAGCGCGAGCAAGGCGGGCGTGGTGTCGCTCGCCCAGACCAGCGCCAACGCGCTCATCGGCACGAATGTGCGCGTGAACGCCATCTGCCCCGGCCTCATCGAGACCGGCATGACGCAACCGATCTTCCAGCAGGCCCGCGCGCGCGGAACGGACGGCAAGATCGGTCAGCTGAACCCGTTGCAGCGCGCCGGCGCGCCGCACGAAATAGCAGCAATGGCGCTTTTTCTGGCGAGCGACGAATCCTCTTACGTCAACGGCCACGCCTTCCCGGTCGATGGCGGCCTGTCGAGCACGCTGCCCTTCGCGCGTCCGCGCAAATGAAAACGTCGGCGAATCCGCCGACGCTTGCTCATTGTCTCGTGCGGCTCAGTATCCCCTGAGCCGTGCGATCCTGTCGGCGTGGAATCCGGCGTCGCCAAAGAGTTCCTGCGCGACGCGCGCGCGTTTCATGAACAGGCCGATATCGAACGCGTCCGTCATGCCGACTCCGCCGTGCATCTGCACGCCCTCGCGCACGGCCAGGTCGCCCGAAAGGCACGCGCGCGACTTGGCTAGCGAGACGATGGGACCGGCTTTTTCCGGCGCCTCGTCCAGCGTCTGCAACGCGCGCATCACGGCGGCGCGCGTCACTTCCAGTTCGCAAAAGAGGTGCGCGGCGCGGTGCTGCAGGCCCTGAAATTCGCCGATCGCCTTGCCGAACTGCTTACGGTCCTTCAGATATGCCGTGGTGCGCGCGAACGCCTCCTCCGACAGGCCCATCAGTTCGGCCGCAAGGCCCGCGCGCCCGACATTCAACACCGCTTCCAGAATGGCCGCGCCGCCGTCGACTTCGCCCAGCACCGCGTCGGCGTCGAGCGCCACATTGTCGAATGTCGCCCGCGCGGCGTTGTGCGCATCGACCATCACCGTGCGCTCGATGGCGACGCCCTTCGCCTTCGGATCGACGAGAAACAGCGTGAGGCCGTTGTCCGTGCGCGCGACCACGATCAGCAGGTCGGCGACATGTCCGTCGACGACGAACGTCTTGGCGCCGTTGAGCGTGAAGCCGTTGCCGGACTTTTTCGCGCTCGTGTCGATCTTCGAGGGCGCGTGTTTCGATTTCTCGTCGAGCGCCAGCGCCAGCAGCAGATCGCCGGCCGCCAGTTTCTTCAACAATTCGTTGGCGCGCGCGCCGCCCGCCTTGTTGAGAGCGGTCGCGCCCAGCATCGCGGTGGCGAAGAACGGCGAAGGCGTGAGATTGCGCCCGATTTCCTCCATCACGAGACCGGCTTCCATATGCCCCATGCCGGAGCCGCCATGCGCCTCGGACACCAGCACGCCAGCGAAGCCCATCTCGGCGAACTCTTTCCACAACGCGCGCGAAAAGCCGGTCTCGTCGCGCGTGTCGCGCAACTTGCGCAGATGCGCCACCGGCGCCTTGTCGCCGATGAATCCGCGCGCGGAATCGCGCAATAGGTTCTGTTCTTCTGTCAGCACGAGGGCCATGTCGTTTCCTCCGGGAACTGCGCGCTCACGCGCCCGGCAGTTCGAGAATGCGTTTGGTGATGATGTTGAGCTGCACTTCGCTCGTGCCGCCCTCGATCGAATTGGCCTTGGTGCGCAACCATGCGCGCGGCGCATCGCCTTCCTGGCTGCGCGCGCTCTCCCATTCGAGACCGTCGGAGCCGAGCGTCGACATGGTGAGTTCGTGCCGGCGCTTGTTCAGTTCCGTGCCGTAATATTTGAGGAACGACGAGTAAGCGGGGTGCGACTGGCCGGCCTTCGACAGATCGACCGCCCGTTCCATCGCGAGCTGGAACGCCCACGCGTCCACCTCCAGCCGCGCGAGGTCGGCGCGCAGCACGGGCGCGTCGAGCACGCCGTTCTCCACGCCGATCGCATCCGCCGCCACCTGTCCGAGCGGGCGCCCGCCGCCGAGCCCCATCGCGCCGATCATGTCGCGCTCGTGGGTCAGCAGATATTTGGCGACGTCCCACCCCTTGTTCTGCACGCCGACGAGATTGGATTTCAGCGCCTTCACATTGTCGAAGAACGTCTCGCAGAACGGCGATTTGCCGGAAATCAGCAGGATCGGCCGCGTCGTCACGCCCGGCGAGGCCATGTCGAACAGCACGAAACTGATGCCTTCGTGCTTCTTGGCGGAGAAATCCGTGCGCACGAGGCAGAAGATCCAGTCGGCCTTGTCGGCGTAGCTCGTCCAGATTTTCTGGCCGTTGATGATGAAGTGATCGCCGTGGTCGTCCGCGCGCGTCTGCAGCGAGGCGAGGTCGGAGCCCGCGCCCGGCTCGGAATAGCCCTGGCACCAGCGGATTTCGCCGCGCGCGATCTTGGGCAGATGTTCCTTTTTCTGCGCGTCCGTGCCGTATTTCAACAGCGCGGGACCCAGCATCCAGATGCCGAACGAATCGAGCGGCGCGCGGCAGTTCAGCGCGCGCATTTCCTGCCGCAGCACTTTCGTTTCTTCCTTCGAAAGGCCGCCGCCGCCGTATTCCTTCGGCCAGTCCGGCACGGTCCAGCCGCGGTCGCGCATGGCCTCGAACCACTGGCGCTGCGCCTCGCTCTTGAACTTCCAGTTGCGCCCGCCCCAGCAGCGGTCGTTTTCCTCGTCGGGCGGCGTGCGCATTTCGGCGGGGCAGTTCGCCTCCAGCCATGCGCGTGTTTCGCGACGGAATGTTTCGATATCGGCCATTTTCGATTCACTCCATCGTCACGACGACTTTGCCCACCGCCTTGCGGCTGGCGAGCCAGGTGATGGCGTCGGCGGATTTTTCCAGCGGAAAACGCTCGGACACCGTCGGGCGGATTTTTCCCGCGGCGTAGAGCGCCATCATCTCGGCGAGATTTTCCTGGTGCCGCCCCGGGAAGCGGCGCACGAAATCGCCCCAGAACACGCCCAGCACATCGCAGCCTTTCAGAAGCGTGAGGTTGAGCGGCAGTTTGGGGATGCCGGCCGGAAAACCGACGACCAGAAAACGCCCTTCCCACGCGATGGCGCGCAGCGAGGCTTCCGCATAGTCGCCGCCCACGCCGTCGTAGATGACATCGGCGCCGTTCGGCCCGACCGCGCCCTTGAACAGATCGGCCAGCGCCTTTGCGCCCGCCTTGTCGAACGGACCCGGCGGATAGACGAGCGTGGCGTCGGCGCCTTTCGATTTCACGAAATCGGCCTTGTCCTGCGACGACACGGCGCCGATCACCTTGGCGCCCATCGCCTTGCCGAGTTCGACCGCCGCGATGCCGACGCCGCCGGCTGCGCCCAGCACCAGCAGCGTCTCGCCGGCTTTGAGCCTGGCGCGATCCTTCAGCGCGTGATGCGAGGTGCCGTAGGTCATGAGGAAGGCGGCGGCCTCGTCGTAGGGCATCGCGTCCGGAATCTTCACGCAGCGCGCAGCCTCCGCCGGCACACGGGTGGCCATGCCGCCCCAGCCGACGGACGCCAGCACGCGGTCGCCCACCTTCAGGTTCGTCACATTGGCGCCGAGCGCGCAAACCTTGCCGGAAATCTCGCCGCCCGGCGAAAACGGCCGCTCGGGCTTGAACTGGTACATGTCCCGGATGATGAGACTGTCGGGATAGTTCACCCCGCACGCCTTCACGTCGACGACGACCTGGCCGGGGCCGGGCGCCGGATCGGGCATGTCTTCGAGCGTGAGAGTCTCCGGACCGCCCACCTGGCGGCTGAGCACAGCTTTCATGCGTTTCCTCCATCGGCGCCAGGCCCGACGCTAGCGCATCGTCCGTCCGGGCGAAATCGCGCGAACGGTCCGGCGGCGTCGGGCGATTGCCCCGTAACGTTTCTTGTAGGACAATTTAAGCCGAACATTCGCGCTGTCAAAGTCGCGCCGCTCCGGCGGGCGACGCGCGCGCCAGCTCCGAGATTTTCCGCATGAGTTCCGCACAGCCATCGCCCACGCCCGACGCCCGCTCGCCGAAGGATCCGGCGCTGTATTCGCCGCTCGCCCGATTCGGCGGCGGGCGGCCGCCGGCGCCGGGCTGGTTCGTTCGCGCCATCGCACATGCGCCGCAGGTCTCGCGCGTGGAAGTGGCCGGCGCCGGCATCGAAATGCTCACATGGGGCGAGGTCGGAAAGCCGGGCCTGCTGCTCATGCACGGCAACGGCGCGCACGCCGGCTGGTGGAAATTCATCGCGCCGTTCTTCGCCGACCGCTATCGCGTGGCCGCTTTCTCGTGGTCCGGCATGGGCGGATCGGACTGGCGGCCGCAGTACCGGCTCGACCTGTTCGTGGAGGAGATCGTCGCCGTGGCTGAAGCCGCGGGCCTGTTTGCGGGCGTGGCGAAACCGTTCGTCGTCGGCCATTCGTTCGGCGCTTTTCCGATGGCGGAGATGGCGACGCTGCATGGCGCGCGGTTCAGGGCGGCGGTGGTGGTCGATTCGCCCTTTCTCACGCCGCAGCGGCGCGAGGAACGGCGCAAGGAGCGCGGGGTGCGGCCGCGCCGCCCGCGCGAACTGACGCCCCACAACATCTATCCCTCGCTCGAGGCCGCGCTGGCGCGCTTTCGCCTGGCGCCGCTGCAGGCGTGCGAAAATCTCTACATCGCCGATCTGATCGCCCGCGACGGCCTGAAACGGGTGGACAACCCGGCCGGCGGCGAGGGCTGGTCGTGGCGCTTCGACCCGTTCCTGTGGCGCGATTTTCACCTGCCGGACCTCACCGACCGGCTCGGCCGCGCCCAATGCCCCATGGCGCTCGTCCGCGGCGCACGCTCGCAGCTCATCAACGATTGGGACGCCGCCTACGGCCATGCGCTGATGCGGCCGGGCTCGCCGTTCGTGACCATTCCCGACTCCGACCACCACATTATGGTCGACCAGCCTCTCGCCCTCGTCTCGGCGCTCGAAACGCTGCTGGCGACCTGGCCCGCCGCGTAAGGCCCGCCACACGATCGCCGCACGAAAGCGATCCGATCCGCCGGCAAGGCATGCGGAGCGGGCGCGACGGGCCCGCCGCGAAAGTTCTGGCGCGCGCGGTCGCGCGGCGGCGTCCTTGCGGGGCGGGCGCCGGCGGCCGGCGTCGATCGAGGGAGCGGACGGGCGCGATGACCGCGAGGATGCAGCCGATGAGCGCCGGCGGATGAGCGACGCATCCGGACTTGCGCCGAACGGCCTTGTTCTGGTGACCGGCGCGAGCGGTTTCGTCGGCTCGGCCGTCGCCAACGCCTTGCGCACGCGCGGCTGGCCGCTGCGCGTCCTGGTGCGCGCCAGCGCGCGCCGCGTGAACATCGACCCGCGCGACGACATCGCCATCGGCGATCTGCGCGACCGCGCGGCGGTGCGGCGCGCGCTGGTGGGCGTGCGGCACGTCTTTCATGTCGCAGCCGACTATCGGTTGTGGGCGCGCGATCCCACCGAGATTTTCGCCGCCAATATGGAAAGCGCGCGCAATGTCATGGAGGAGGCGTTGCGCGCGGGCGTGGAGCGCGTGATTCACACGTCCAGCGTGGCGACCCTTGCGCGCGGCGCCGGCGCGCTCGCCGTCGAAACCGACCGCCTCGCGCCCGAGCGCGCCGTGGGCGCCTACAAGCGGAGCAAGGTGGCCGTCGAACGTCTGGTGGAGGATCTGGCCGAAAAGCACGGCCTGCCGGTCGTCATCGTCAATCCCTCGACCCCTGTCGGCCCGCGCGACGTGCGCCCGACGCCGACCGGCCGCATCATCGTGGAGGCGGCAAGGGGCCGCATGCCGGCGTTCGTGGAGACCGGTCTCAATTTCGCGCATGTGGACGACGTCGCCGAAGGTCATGTGGCGGCTTTCGAACGCGGTCGCGCCGGCGAACGCTACATACTGGGCGGCGACAACGTGCCGTTGTCCGATCTGCTTGCGGAAATCGCGCGGCTCGTGGGGCGGCGCGGCCGCGCCGTGCGCCTGCCGCACCGGCTGGTCTATCCGTTCGCGCTCTGCGCCGAACTGGGCGCGCGGTTCACGGGCCGCGAGCCGTTCGCCACGCGCGATGGCCTCAGCATGGCGCGCAACTACATGTATTATTCGGACGAGAAGGCCCGGCGCGAACTCGGCTACGTCTCGCGGCCATGGCGCGCTGGCGTCGCCGACGCTGTGGACTGGTTTCGCCAGGCCGGCTATCTGAAACGATGATCCTTGTTTCGCTCTCGCTCCTGACGCTGGCGATCTGGCTGACGTTGATCTTCGCGCGCGGCTTCTTCTGGCAGGCGCGCGAGACCTGCGACGATCTCGCCCCGCTCGCGCCGGCGGACGCGGCAGGTCTGCGCGTGACCGCGATCGTGCCTGCGCGCGACGAAGCCGCGACCATCGCGCGCTGCGTGACGAGCCTCCTGAAACAGGAGTGCCCGTTTCCGTTCGATGTCGTGGTGGTGGACGACCAGAGCGCGGACGGCACGGGCGGCATCGCGCGCCGCGCGGCCGAGGCGCTCGGCGCCGCCGACCGGCTGAGCGTGCTCGCCGGCCATGCGCCGCCGCCCGGCTGGACGGGCAAGCTCAACGCCATGCAGACCGGCCTCGCTTTCGTCGAAACGCGCGGCGCGGCGCCGACGCACATCCTGTTCACCGACGCCGACATCGAACACGCGCCCGACACGCTCGCGCGCCTTGCCGGCTGCGCCGTGCGCGACAACCGCGTGCTGGTCTCGCTGATGGCGCAACTGTCCTGCCAGAGCTCCGCCGAACGCTGGCTGACGCCGGCCTTCGTCTACTTTTTCGCCATGCTCTATCCCTTCGCCTGGGTGAACGACAAAGGCAGGGCGACGGCGGCGGCGGCGGGCGGCTGCATGCTGGTCGACCGCGCGGCGCTCGCGCGGGCCGGCGGGCTCGCCGCCATCGGCGGCGCGCTCATCGACGATTGCGCGCTCGGCCGGCTGATGAAAAGCGTCGGCCCCATCTGGCTCGGCCTCACCCGGCGCGTCGTCAGCCTGCGCCCCTATCCGCGCCTCGACGACATTCGCCGCATGGTCGTGCGCTCGGCCTATGCCGAACTGCGCTATTCGCCGCTGCGGCTCGCCGGCGCGCTCGTCGGCCTGACGGCGACGTTCCTGCTGCCGCCCGTTCTCGCCGCCCATGCCGATTTCGCCGTCGGCGGCCCTGCGCTGCTCGCCTATGTGCTGATGGTTCTGTCCTTCAGGCCGATGCTGCGCCGGTACGGAATGGGCGCCTGGCGCGGGCTGTTCTTGCCCGTCGTCGCCGCGCTCTATATGGCCTTCACCGTCGAATCCGCGATTGTCCACGCAT
The DNA here is from genome assembly GCA_937870755.1 of uncultured Methylocystaceae bacterium. Taxonomy (GTDB): domain Bacteria; phylum Pseudomonadota; class Alphaproteobacteria; order Rhizobiales; family Beijerinckiaceae; genus JAJXWB01. The sequence goes on along the minus strand of CALMZV010000026.1, from coordinate 186,961 downwards.
TGGGCCGCGGCGGGGCCTGGAAGGGTCGCTATCAGGCGGCGGGGAGCCGGAGCGAATGATCGACGCGAGCGCCGCGTCTTCCGGAAAATCGCACCGCGACGAGAATTTTCCCGTCGCGACGCTGCTGGCGGCGCCCTATCGCGCGCCGGTGCTCGCCTTCTACGATTTCGTGCGCGCGGCCGATGACGTCGCCGACCACGCGACGCTCGCGGCGGAAGACAAGCTTCGGCTTCTGGACGAACTCGCCGCCGCGCTGACGGGCGAGGGACCGCCCCACCCCATCGCCGAACCGTTGCGGGCGACGCTCGCCGAGCGCGGTCTCTCGCCGCGCCACGCGCTCGACCTGATCGAGGCCTTCCGTCTCGACGTGACGCAGACGCGCTACCAAACCTTCGACGATCTGATCGCTTACTGCCGGCTCTCCGCCATGCCGGTCGGGCGTTACGTGCTCGATCTGCACGGCGAGGACCGCGCGACCTGGCCCGCCAACGACGCGCTCTGCGCCGCGCTCCAGATCATCAATCACCTTCAGGATTGTGGGAAGGACTACGCCGCGCTCGACCGGGTCTATCTGCCTCACGACATTCTGGCGGCGCACGGCGCGCGCGTCGAGATGCTTGGCGAGAAGGCGTCTGCGCCGCAATTGCGCGCGGCGCTCGCCGATCTCGCGCGCCGCACGCAGGCGCTGCTGCGCGAAAGCGTGGTCTTTCCCGCGCAGGTGCGCGACCTGCGCCTGTCCTTGAACGTGGCCGCCATCCAGGCGCTGGCCGAGGATCTCGTGCGCGGTCTGCTGACGCGCGATCCCCTGCGCGAGGAGACGCATGCGTCCAAGGCGCGTTTCGCGTGGGTCGCGGGCGCCGGCGCGGGCGCGGCGCTCCTCCGGCGCGCCTTCGCACGGAGCGCGCGCGCATGAACTCGCAAGACTCCGGCGCCGCCGGCTCATCGTTCTATGCGGGCATGCGCATTCTGCCGCGCGACAGGCGCCAGGCGATGTACGACGTGTATGCGTTCTGCCGCGCGGTCGACGACATCGCCGACGGCGACGCGCATGTCGCCGATCCGCGTGCGGAGCTGAACGCCTGGCGCGCCGACATCGACGCGCTCTATGCCGGCGGCCCGGCCGGACGCGCCGCGTTTCTGAAAAACGCCGTCGCGCGCTATGGACTGAAGCGCGCCGATTTCCAGGCCGTGATCGACGGCATGGAGATGGATCTGAACGGGCCGATCGTCGCGCCCGACGCCGCCACGCTCGACCTTTATTGCGACCGCGTGGCGAGCGCCGTCGGCCGCCTGTCCGTGCGCATCTTCGGCCTGGGCGAGGAGCCGGGAACCGCGCTCGCGCACCATCTCGGCCGCGCGCTGCAACTCACCAACATATTGCGCGATCTGGACGAGGACGCCGCCAACGGCCGCCTTTACCTGCCGCGCGAAAGCCTTGTCGAGGCCTGCGTGGAAGCGCGCGCGCCGCGCGATGCGCTCTCCCATCCAGCGCTTGCCGCCGCCTGCCGGCCGACGATCGAGAAGGCGCGCGCCCATTTCGCGGAAGCCGACAAGATCATGCGCGCCGCCCCGCGCGCCGCCGTGCGCGCGCCGCGCCTGATGGCCTATGCGTATCGCGACGTGCTCGAACGTCTCGACCGGCGCGGCTTCGCGACGCCGCGCGCGCGGATCGGCGTCAACAAGCCGCGCCTGTTGTTCGGGGTCCTGAAATGGGGCCTGTGGTGAACGCGCCGCGCGTGCATGTCGTCGGCGCGGGCCTGGCGGGGCTTGCGGCGGCCACGCAGCTCGCCGGGCAGGGCCGGACGGTCGTGCTGTACGAGGCAGCCCGCATGGCTGGCGGCCGCTGCCGCTCCTGGTTCGATTCCGCGCTCGGCGCGACCATCGACAACGGCAACCACCTTCTGTTGGCGTGCAATCGCGCCGCGCTCGCCTATCTGGATCGCATCGGCGCGCGCGATGCGCTCGCGGGTCCGCAGGCGTGCGTGTTCGACTTCTGCGATCTGCGCTCGGACGAGCGCTGGCGACTGCGCCCCAACCCCGGCCGCGCGCCGTGGTGGATTTTTTCCAAAGCGCGCCGCACGCCGCATACGAGCGCGGGCGACTATCTGCGCGGCGGCAAACTTCTGTTCGCCGGCGCGGATGCGACGGTGGCGGACGCGCTTGCCCCGCACGGCGCCTTGTGGGACCGGCTGTGGAAACCGGTGCTCGTCTCCGCCCTCAACACAAAGCTGGACGAAGCCTCCGCCAGGCTTGCGGCGGCCGTGGTGCGCGAGAGCCTCGGCGCCGGCGGCGCAGCCGCCCGCCCGCGCGTGCCCCATCCCGATCTCGCCGCCGCGTTCGTGGCGCCGGCTCTCTCGTTTCTCGGCGCGCGGGGCGCCGACATCCGGCTCGGCGCGCGTCTGCGCGGCCTGCAGTTCGAGGCCGACCGCGTGCGCGCGCTCGAATTCGGCGACGCACGCGTGGAGATCGCGCCGGACGAGTCCGTCATCCTCGCGGCGCCCGCCTGGAGCGCGCGCGAGCTCGCGCCCGGCATTACGGCGCCGACCGAGCATCGCGCCATTTTCAACGCGCATTTCGCGCATGCGCCGCCGCCCGGAACGCCGCTGCTGACGGGCGTCGTCGGCGGCCTGAGCGAATGGGTGTTCGCCTTTCCCGAACGCCTGTCCGTCACCATCAGCGCGGCCGACGATCTGATCGAAACCGAGAGCGAGGATTTCGCGGAGAAGCTGTGGCGCGAGGTTCGCGCCGTCGCGCGCCTGGGAGAAGCGCGCATGCCCGCCCACCGTCTGGTGCGCGAGAAGCGCGCGACCTTCGCCGCCACGCCCGCGCAGGACCGCCTGCGCCCTGGCGCGCGCACGCGCTGGCGCAATCTCGTGCTTGCGGGCGACTGGACGCAGACCGGCCTGCCTGCGACCATCGAAGGCGCCATCCGCTCCGGCGATGCGGCGGCCGCGCTCGTCGGACGCACGGCATGACGAAGCCCGAGGAAAGGGTTCTGCGCGCGCGCCCGGTGTTCACCGAAGGCTCCACGCTGCGCCATGTGCTGGTGATGACCGCCTCCGGCTCGGCTGGCATCATCGCCCTGTTCGTCGTTGATCTGCTGTCGCTGCTCTACGTGTCCTGGCTTGGCGATCCCGCCAAGACCGCGGGCGTCGGCCTTGCGACGCAGGTTCTGTTCGTCGCCATGAGCGTCAATATCGGTCTTTCGATCGGCGTCACCGCCGTCGTCGCGCGCGCGATCGGCGCGGGACGACGAGTGGACGCGCGCCGGCTCGCAAGCTCGGGCCTCGTGCATGCGACGGTGGTCGGCGCTCTCGTTTCCATTCCGATATTCGTGTGGCGCGACGCCGTTCTCGAAGCGTTCGGCGCGGCCGGCGAGGCCCGCGCGATCGCGGATTCCTTTCTCGCCATCACCGCGCCCGCCAACGCGCTCATGGCGCTCGGCATGGCGCTGCAGGGCCTGTTGCGCGCGCTGGGCGACGCACGCCGCTCCATGTATGTCACGCTGTTTGGCGCGCTGGCGACCGCCGCGCTCGATCCGCTGCTGATCTTCGGCCTGAATCTTGGCCCCGACGGCGCCGCCATATCGACCGTCGTCTCGCGTTTCGTGTTCTGCGCGGTCGGTTTCTGGGCGGTGGTGCGCGTGCATCAGGCGTTGCGCGCGCCGAGCGCGACTAGCGTGCGCGCCGACATCGCGCCCGTGCTGGCGATTGCCGGCCCCGCCATCCTCACCAATCTGGCGACGCCGATCGCCAATTCCTACGCCATGCGCGTGTTCGCAGGCTTTGGCGAACCGATCGTCGCCGCCATAGCCATCGTCGACCGCGTCACGCCCGTCGCCTTCGGCGTCCTGTTCGCGCTCACCGGCGCCATCGGCCCCATCCTCGCGCAGAATTATGGCGCGCGTCGTCTCGATCGCGTGCTGCGCACGCTGTCCGAATGTTTCGCGCTGTCGGCGGGCTATGTCGCCTTCGTCTGGCTGTTGTTGTGGCTGCTCGGCCCCGCGATCGCCGATCTGTTCCACGCGGTCGGCCGCACGCGCGACATGGTGCTGTTCTACTGCAATTTCGGCGTAATGGCGTGGGCGTTCCTGGCCGGTCTGTTCGTCGCCAACACCGCGTTCAACAACCTGGGCTTTGCGTTTCTGTCGACGTTCTTCAACTGGGGCCGCACGCTCCTCGGCGTCATTCCGTTCGTCACGCTGGGCGGGCGCTGGTATGGGCCGGAAGGCGCGTTCGGCGGCATCGTCGCGGGCGCGGCGCTGTTCGGCACGGCGGCGGCGATCACGTCTTTCATCGTGGTGGCGCGATTGCGCGTCAGTGCAGAACGCGGGCCTTGAACATCTGCAACCGGTCGACGCTTTTCACTTTGGCCTCGAAGATGCGGGCGTCGCGCTCGATCAGCAACGGAATTTCGACGCCCGCGGGCCCCAGCGACCAGACCTTGCGCCACAGATCCGCCAGACTGCGCGGCCGTTCGCCGGCGACCGCCATCAATATGTCGCCGCCCTCGATTCCCGCCTGCTCGGCCGGCCCGCCGTTCGCGACGCCGGCGATCACCAGCCGCTCGCCCATTTCGATGACATAGACTCCCAGCCACGGCCGCGCCGGCCCTTGCGCGCGCCCGTATTTCACCAGGTCGCTCATCACCGGCGTCAGAAGGTCGATCGGAACCACCATGTTCAAGAGGCTCTTCGCGCGGCCCGGTTCGGCCTGTTCGATCTGCAACGAGCCGACGCCGATCAGCCGCCCGGTTTCGTCGAACACACCCGCCCCGCCCCAGTCGGGATGCGAAGGCGCGGTGAACAGCGCGGCCTCCAGCAGATACTCCCAGTAGCCGGCGAATTCCTGCCGCGCCGCAAGCCGCGCGACGATGGCGTGATCGCGCCCGCCGGCGCCCGCGATCACCAGCCGATCGCCGGGCTGCACGGCCGCCGCCATGCCGAACCGCGCCACCGGCAGATCGAGCGGGGCGAGCGCCTGCACCAGGCCGAACCCGCTGACCGGATCGAACGCGAGCGCATGTCCCTGCACAATCCGTCCTTCGTTGGTGGTCAGCCACACGGTCTCGGCTTCGATGATCAGATAGCCGATGGTCAGCACCAGCCCGTCCGCGTTGACGACGACCCCATGCCCGCGCCGCTCGCGTCCGAGGGTTTCGGCCGTGAAGGCGTCCGCCGGCGCGACCGATTTCAGATCGACCATCGCGCCGACGGCGGCGTCGAGATCGAAACCGAAATCGGCCTGTCGCGGCTGCAATTCCGTCGGGGTCGAGGGTTGGTTGCGTTTGGCCATCGGTGTGCGTCTTCCCTTACCGCGCGCCCGCCAGTTGCGCCCCCATCATCTGGTGCAGCATGTTGATGGCTTTCAAGGGGCGCACCATCACCTTGAACAGCGTGATGCGCCCGGCCTCGTTCCAGAATACGAGATCGACGCCGTTGATCTCGACGCCGTCGATCTTCGTCGCGAATTCCAGCACCGACGACCGCTCGCCGTGCCATTCGTTGAGATAGTGGAAGTGCTCGTTGTTGAGCACGACGAGCGCGCCGGCCAGATATTTCATCGTGATCGCGCGGCCCACTTGCGGCGTGTGCACGACCGGCGAGACGAATGTGGCGTCTTCGGCCAGCAGATTTTCCAGGCGTTTGAGATCGCGCGACCGGACGATCTCGTGCCATTCTTCAATCGGCCTGGGACGCATGTTCGCTCCGTTTCGTGTTGACGTGGGGACCTTGGCGTCTTCCCGCGAAGCGAGATCGCTTCGCGCCAAGAAAACGCTTCGAATCACAAGACCTGCGCATCGTTGCGATCGCAGGCAGATTTCTCCAGGCCGAACGATTCCGCCAGAATTTCGTAACACCGCCGCCGCGCCGCCAGCGCATAGAGCGGCGAGGCGATCATGATCTCGTCGGCGCCCGTCGCCTGCGCGAGCTGCTCGAGCCGCGCGCGCACGGCTTCGCCCGTCCCCACGAACAGCCGGCGCCGGTTGGCGCGCACGATGGCGCGCTCCTCGTCCGTGTAGGAATAGGCCGCCGCCGTTTGCGGGCTCGGCAGGGGCTGGTAGGAGCCCTGCGCGCGCCGCAGCGCCGATAGATCGGCGCTCGCCGCCAGCCGCTCGGCTTGCGCGGCGTCGTCGGCGGCCACGACGGAGGTCGCGAGAATGGCGAGCGGCCGGTCGCGCCAGCGCGAGGGCTTGAACCGCGCGCGATAGGTCTGCATGGCGTCCACCGCATCGTGCGTGGCGAAATGATGCGCGAACGCGAAGGCGACGCCGATCTCGCCGGCGAGTTGCGCGGAAAAATCGCTGGAGCCGAGAAGGAACAACGGCGGCAGCGGCGCGTCCGACGGTTCGGGACGCACCTTGCTCATCGGATGTTGCGGCGCAAACCCGCCGGTCTCCCACAGGATCAATTCCTGCAGCCGGTCGAGAAACACATCCTGCTCGCTCTGCGCCTGGTGGCGGCGCAGCGCGTAGGAGGTGACGGGGTCGGTCCCCGGCGCGCGGCCGAGCCCGAGATCGACGCGGCCCGGAAAGAACGCCTCCAGAGTCTTGAATCGTTCCGCCACCATCAGCGGCGCATGGTTGGGCAGCATCACGCCGCCGGCGCCGACGCGGATACGCCGCGTCGCCGCGCCGATGCGCGCGATGATCACCTCCGGCGCGGACGAGGCGACGGACGGGATGTTGTGGTGCTCGGCGACCCAGTAGCGCGTGTAGCCCAGCCGGTCGCACGCCTGCGCAAGCTCCACCGTCTGAGCGAGCGCGGCCGAGGGCTTCAGCCCCTCCGCGACATACGACAGATCGAGAACCGACAGCGCCGCCATGCATCCTCCCCTGCGCCCATCGTAGTCATCGGCGCGCTTCCGTATAGACCCGCCAGCGATTATGACACGGGCATGACTCGCCTGCCCGACGACGGACTGAAGCGCCGCCGCGCCGTGCTCGCCATGCTGGGCGTCGTCGCGCTCGTCGCCGCGCTCGCCTGGTCGGCGGCATATTATCGATATCCCCCCGCGGCCGCGCGGCTGCTGGCGCAGGCGACCGGCAGGCCCGGCTTCCTGCCGGCCGCCAGTTCGCTCGAAACGCGGCTCGAGCGATCGCAATGGCCGCAGCCGGCCAGCGTCGTGCCCAAGCAGTTTGCGGCGCCGCTGACGACCATGGGCGAGATCGCCCGCATCGACGAATTGCGCCGCCGACCCGCGCTGGTGATCGAAGGCGCGACCCTCGTCTTCGGAGCGGACGCGCCGACGCGCATCGCCGCCTCCCGCCTCGTCCTGCGCAACGCCACCCTCATCGCCAACGGTCGGCCGATCGAAATCGAGGTCGAGACGCTCTCGAGCGACAATTCCGAAATCCGCAACGTCGCGCTCACCGAGACCGCGCCGGTCGAAGGGCCGGCGCGTTCGGGCGGCGAGGCGCGCCTGACCATCCACGGCCGCATGCAAGGGGCGCTGCGCGTCGATCTATCCGGCCAGAACGGCGCCAACGGCGCGGTCGGCCAGCCGGGCGCGGCCGGCCAGCAAGGCGCCAAAGGCGCGAACGCCCAGTCGAGCGCCGATGGCGTATGCCGCCGCCCGGCCGGCGCCGGCGGGCCGGGCGCAGAAGGCGGCCCCGGCGGGCCGGGCGCAGACGGCGCGAACGGCGGCGACGGCGGCAAACTGATCGTGCGCGCGCGCGACCGCGAGAACGTCGCCCGGCGGATCGATTTCGCAGCCGACGGCGGGCGCGGCGGCGCCGGCGGACCGGGCGGCCCGGGCGGGCCGGGCGGGGAGGGCGGCCTTGGCGGGGAGCCCGCCGGCGGCTGCATCGGCCAGGGCCCGCGCGGCCCCAAAGGGCCGGACGGGCCGGCGGGCGCGCCCGGAAAGGCGGGGGCGCCCGGCGCGCCCGGCGCCATGACGGTCGCGCGGATTGAGTGGTAGACTTCCAATAATGCAAGAATCAAACACTGGGGGAACGCTGATGGCGCGGGCTGAATTCTTTTTCGATTTTGGAAGTCCCGCGTCATATCTCGCCGCAACGCAGATGGACGGCCTCGCGCAGCGCACCGGCGCCGAGATCGTCTGGCGGCCGATGCTGCTCGGCGGCGTGTTCAAATCGACCGGCAACCAGTCGCCCGCCGTCATCGCCGCCAAGGGCAAGTGGATGCGCGCCGATCTGCAGCGCTTCGCCAAACGCTACAACGTTCCCTTCGAGCACAATCCCCACTTTCCGCTCGATACGCTCCTGATGATGCGCGCGGCCGCCGCCATGGATCTCGAAGGCCGGCTGCGGCCCTACGCCGACGCCATGTTCCGCGCCATGTGGGTCGACCGAAAGAACATGAACGATCCGCCGACCGTCGCCGCGGTGCTGACCGCCGCCGGCTTCGACCCGGCCGCGCTGATGACCGCCGCCAATGCGCAGCCCGCCAAGGACCGGCTGCGCGCCACGACCGAGGAAGCGGTGGCGCGCGGCGTGTTCGGCGCGCCGGCGATCTTCGTCGGCGACACGCTGTTCTTCGGCCAAGACCGGCTGGACTTCGTGGAAGAGGCCTTGCGCGCGGCCAAATAGTCGCGCCCACGCGCGCATATCGGGACATCCACATGCTGAAACATTCGGGCGCGGCTGCCGCGCCGTACGACCCTGCGACCGACGGCTGGAAGATCATGAAATCGCCCGGCGGATTTTCGGCGCTCGTCGGGCCGATATGGGCGCGCAAGCGCGACGATGTGTGGGACTACGGCTTTCTCGCCGAGGACAAGCACGAAAACCGCCAGGGCGCGATCCACGGCGGCATGCTGATGACCTTCGCCGATCATGCCATCGGCATGGTGGCGTGGGAGGGCGGCGGGCGCCGCAAATCGGTGACGATGCAACTCGAGACGCAATTTCTCGCGCCCGTCCGCAATGGCGATTTCGTGCAATGCCGCGCGCAGGTGGTGCGCGCGGCCAGGACGGTGGTCTTCATGCGCGGGGAGTTGATGGTCGGCGACCGGGCGGTGCTGGCGGCGACCGGCATCTGGAAAATTATCGAATAGGCCTGCCTTCGGCGAGCCGCTTTCGGCGCGCGCGATACTTGCGCCAGCGCGCCATCTGTCGACGCACCTTGCGCTTGAGCCAGACATTGGCGCGCTCAGCAGCCGGGAAGTCGACCGCCAGCACCGCCAGCCCGAGCGGAATCATCCAGAACCCGACGACCGGCAGAAAGCCGAATATGCCGAACACCACCAGCAACGCGCCGATCGGCGGCCGCGCGAATTTCCACTTCGGGTGCTTGAGCCACTCCGGTAGTTCCACATTTCCTCCCGGGCGCATTCTCCGTCGGCGGGCTGCGCCACGCTTGTGCGCCAATTCGCCCGCACGATCAACCGGCGTGGCCGGCATTGAGATAAGCGCCGATTGCGGCGGCCGTGCGCAAAAGCGAAACCCCTGAGAATCTTTCGGATTCACAGGGCTCGCCGCAGTTTAGACGAAATGCGCGCGCGCTCAGATCCCCATTTGCCGCGCCGCGAGATCCTTCATGATTTCCTCCGCGCCGCCGCCGATCGCGTTCACCTTCACCTCGCGGTAGATGCGCTCCACTTTCGTGCCGCGCATGAACCCCATGCCGCCATGGATCTGCACGCCCTCCGACGCACAGAACGCCAGCGTCTGGGTCGCCTGGTTCTTGAGCATGGCGATCTCGGCCGCCGGCTTCTCGCCCTGCTCGACACGCCAGGCGAGCGTCTCGAGCATCGCCTGCGTGGCGTGCACCCGCATCTGCATGTCAACGATCTTGTGGCGGATCACCTGGCTGTCGGCAAGCCTGCGGCCGAACACCTGACGATCGCGCGCCCAGGCGAGCGCTTCGTCCACGCAGACCTGCGCGAGCGCCGCGCAACCCGCCGCCATGCCCAGCCGCTCGGAGTTGAAATTGAGCATGATGCCGAGGAAGCCCTGGTTCTCGGGTCCTATGAGGTTTTCCACCGGCACGCGGCAATTGTCGAAGAACAGCGCGGCCGTGTCGCTCGCCCACCAGCCCATCTTGCGCAACGGCTGGCGCGTGAAGCCGGGCGTGTCGCGCTCGATCAGCAACAGCGAGACGCCCGCCGCGCCCGGCCCGCCCGTGCGCACGGCGACCGTGTAGTAGTCGGCGCGCATGCCGGAGGTGATGAACATCTTCGAGCCATTGACGATGTAATGATCGCCCTCGCGCCTGGCGGTGGTCTTGAGTTGCGCCACGTCCGACCCGCCCGAAGGCTCCGTGATCGCCAGCGCGCTGATCTTGTCGCCGGCGAGAATCTGCGGCACGACGCGCTTCTTCATTTCCTGCGAGCCGAGCGCCACGATCGGCGGCGTGCCGATCGTATGGCTGTTGAGGCTGGGCGCCACGCCACCGCCGCCCATGCGCGCGAATTCCTGGCTCATGACGATCCTGTGGAACTGGTCGCACGGCGTGCCGCCGTATTCCTCCGGAAAGCCCATGCCCAATAGACCGACGTCGGCCGCCTTCTTGTAGAGTTCGCGCGGAAAGGTTTCCGCCTCGTCCCATTCGTCGACATGGGGCGCGATTTCCTTCTCCACGAATTTGCGCACGGTCTGGCGGAACGCCTCGTGGCTCTCGTCGTAGAACAGGCTTCGTGCAGTCATGATTGTCTCCGCTCAGGCTTTCGGTTGGTCGGTGTCGACGAGCGCGGCCAGCACGGCGCGGGTGGCGACCTGATCGCCCTCCTTGACCGCCACGCTGGCGATCACGCCGTCGCGGGTGGCCGCGATTTCGTGCTGCATCTTCATGGCTTCCAGAACGACCACGCGCTGGCCCTTCCTCACCGCATCGCCCGGCTTGGCCAGCACGGCGACGATCCGCCCGTTCATCGGCGCGAGCAGGCGCGAGTCCGCGCCCCTGTCGCCGGCGCTCGCCGCATCGAGCGAGGTCTCGCGCAACGCGTGCGTCTGGCCGCCGCCGACATCGAGATGCAGCACGCCGTTCCTGAACAGAAAATGCGCCTCCCGCTGCACGTCGCCGCACACATAGCGCGCGCGGTCGTTCGCCCAATCGGCGATGGCGAGTTCGACGGGCTCTTCGCCGACGCGCGCCTCGAACCGATCGCCGCCCAGCGCACGCAGCGCCACCTCGAAATTCTGTTTGCCGGCGGTCAGCCGCATCGGCTTGGAAAACGCGCCGGTCGAATCCCATCCCGTCATCAGATCGGGAATGCGATGGGCGGCGCGATCGTAGATCAGCGCTGCGGCGAGCGCGAGCGTCTGCGCGGACGGCTGCGGGCGCGCGTGCCCCTTGGGAAACTGCGCGCCGATGAACCCGGTGGTCGCCGCGCCGGCGACGAAAACCGGATTCCTCAGGACCGCGATCAGGAACGCGCGGTTGTCGGCGAGCCCCACCAGCAGCGTGTCTTCCAGCGCGCGGATCAGCCGGCGGCGCGCCTCCTCCCGGTCGCGCCCGTGCGCGATCGCCTTCGCGATCATCGGATCGTAGAACGGGCTGACCGCCTGTCCGGATGCGATGCCGTGGTCGACGCGCACGCCCGCGCCGTCCGCCGGCGCCCACACGTGAATATCGCCGGTCTGCGGAATGAACATGCGCGCGGGATCTTCCGCATAGAGCCGCACTTCGATCGCATGGCCCGAAAGCACGACCTGGTCCTGCGTCAGCGGCAGTTTCTCGCCCGCCGCCACGCGCAACTGCCATTCCACGAGATCGAGACCCGTGATCGCTTCCGTGACCGGGTGCTCGACCTGCAGGCGCGTGTTCATTTCGAGAAAATAGAACGCGCCCGCGCCGTCGAGCAGGAATTCGACCGTACCCGCGCCGCGATAGGCGATGGCCTTGGCCGCCGCGACCGCCGCCGCGCCCATGCGCGCGCGCAATTCCGCCGACACGGCGGGCGACGGCGCCTCCTCCACCACCTTCTGGTGGCGGCGCTGAATGGAGCAGTCGCGTTCGCCGAGATGGATGACGGCGCCATGCGCGTCGCCGAACACCTGTATTTCGATATGGCGCGCGTCGACCACGGCCTTTTCGAGGATCAGTTCGCCCGAGCCGAACGCGTTCTGCGCCTCCGACCGCGCCGTCGAAACGGCGCGCGCGAATTCCTCCGCCTTCGTCACGAGCCGCATGCCGCGCCCGCCGCCGCCGGCCGCCGCCTTGATCATGATCGGAAAGCCGATGCGCTCGGCCTCGCGCCCCAGCGCCGTGTCGCTCTGGTCGGCGCCCTGGTAGCCCGGCACGCACGGCACGCCGGCCTCGATCATCAGCCGCTTGGCCGCCGCCTTGTTGCCCATCGCCTGAATGGAGGCGGCGCTCGGTCCGATGAAAACCAGCCCCGCCTTCTCGCAGGCCTGCGCGAACGCCTCGTTCTCCGACAGAAATCCGTAGCCCGGATGCACGGCGTCCGCGCCCGTCTTCCGCGCGGCTTCCAGCACCGCCTCGATCGACAGATAGGAATCGCGCGCCGGCGCCGGGCCGATCCGCACCGCCTCGTCCGACGTGCGCACGTGCAGCGCGTTCGCGTCGGCGTCCGAATAGACCGCGACCGTGCGATAGCCCATCGCGCGCGCGGTGCGCATGACGCGACAGGCGATTTCGCCGCGGTTGGCGATGAGGATCCTGGAAAAAGCCGTCATGACTTCTTCTTGGACTCCGGCGCAATCCCCATCATTTTCGCAAGGATGGTCAGCATCACTTCGTCCGCGCCGCCGCCGATCGAGCCGAGCCGCGTATCGCGAAAAGCGCGGCTTACCGGCGTCTCGTTCATGAAGCCCATGCCGCCCCAATATTGCAGGCACCCGTCCGCCACCTCGCGCGCCAGCCGTCCGGATTTCAGCTTCGCCATGGAGGCGAGTTTCGTCACGTCCTGCCCTTCGAGCATGAGTTCGCACGCGCGATAGCAGAGCGAACGCAACAGCTCGACCTCGGTCTGCAGTTCGGCGAGCTTGAAATGCACGACCTGGTTGTCGAGCACGGACTTGCCGAAAATCTGCCGCTGGCGGGCATAGTCGATCGTGGCGTTGATGATGCGCTCCTTGCCCTTCAGGCCAGAGACCGCGCCCCACAACCGCTCTTCCTGGAACTGCACCATCTGGTAGGTGAAGCCCAAGCCCTCTTCGCCGATGAGATTGCGCTGGGGCACGCGCACGTTGTCGAAATAGATCTGCGCCGTGTCGGACGAGCGCATGCCGAGCTTGTCGAGCTTGCGGGCGATCTCCACGCCCTTCGTCTTCATCGGCACCGCGATCAGCGATTTATTGCGATGGACCGGCCCGTCGGACGTGTTGGCCAGCAGGCAGATCCAGTCGGCCTGCGTGCCGTTGGTGGTCCACATCTTGCCGCCATTGATGACATAGTCGCCGCCATCCTTGCGCGCGGTGGTCTTGACGGAGGCCACGTCCGAGCCCGCGCCGACCTCCGACACGCCGAGGCAGGCCACATAGTCGCCCGAGATCGACGGCGCGAGAAATTCGCGGCGCACCTCGTCCGAACCGAAGCGCGCGAGCGCAGGCGTCGCCATGTCGGTCTGCACGCCGATGGCCATCGGGACGCCGCCGCAGTGGATGGTTCCCAGTTCCTCCGCCATCGTCATCGCAAACGAATAGTCGAGGCCCGAGCCGCCGAACTCCACCGGCTTGTTGAGGCCGAGAAAGCCGAGGCTTCCCATTTTCTTGAACAGTTCGTGCGCCGGAAAAATGCCGGCGTTCTCCCACTCGTCGACGTGCGGGTTGATTTCGGAAGCGATGAACTTTTGCAGCGAGCGGCGCAGTTCGTCGTGTTCAGGCGTGAATTTCATGTCGATCCTTCCTCACATGCGAGCGACGCCGAACGTCGTCGGCCTCAGCGGTCTTATTTCGGCCTCGCGACAGATGGAGAGGCAGAAGGCGAGAACCTTGCGCGTGTCGCGCGGGTCGATCAGCCCGTCGTCCCACAGCCGCGCGGTGGCGTAGAGCGCGGTCGACTCGCCCTCCATCCGCTTGACGATGCCGGCTTCCATGGCGGCGAGCTTTTCGTGGTCGACGGGTTTGCCTTCGCGTCTGGCCTTGCCCTCGGTCACGATCGACATGACTTTGGCCGCCTGCTCCGGTCCCATCACAGCGATGCGGTTGTTGGGCCAGGCGAGAATGAAGCGCGGATCGTAGCCGCGTCCGCACATGCCGTAATTGCCCGCGCCGAACGAGGCGCCGATATGCAGCGTGATCTGCGGCACGGTGGCGTTGGCCACCGCCTGGATCATCTTCGAACCGTGCTTGATGATGCCCGCCTGCTCCGCCTCGCGCCCCACCATGTAGCCGGTGGTGTTCTGGAGATAGACGATCGGAACGTTCGCCTGGCAGCAAAGCTGGATGAACTGCGCCGCCTTCGCCGCGCCGTCGGCGTCGATCGGTCCGTTGTTGCCGATGAAGCCGGTCGTGCGGCCTTCGATGTCGCCGTGGCCGCACACCGTGTGGACGCCGTAGAGCGCCTTGAAATCGAGAAAGCTGGACTCGTCGAGAATGCGCGCCAGCACCTCGCGCACGTCGATCGGCTTGCGGTAGTCGACCGGCACGACGCCCGCCAGTTCTTCCGGGCTGTAGCGCGGCTCCCGATAGTGGCGGGCGGCTGCATGCGGAAGCTGGTCGTTCCACGGCAGCATCGCCATCACCTCGCGCGCGATGCGGATGCCGTCGGCGTCGTCCTCCGCGAGATATTCTCCGAGGCCGGATTTCGTCACATGCATGTCGGCGCCGCCGAGGTCCTCGTCGGTCGCGATCTCGCCGGTCGCCGCCCTCAGCAACGGCGGACCGGCCAGAAAAACCTTCGCCTTGCCGCGCACCAGAATGTTGTAGTCCGACAGGCCGGGCAGATAGGCGCCGCCGGCGGTCGAGGAGCCGTGCACGACCGTCACCTGCGGAATGCCGGCCGCCGACATGCGCGCCTGGTTGGCGAACCCGCGTCCGCCCTCGACGAACATCTCGGCCTGGAACAGAAGGTTCGCGCCGCCGCTCTCCACCAGTCGCACCTGCGGCAGCTTGTTCTCAAGCGCGATCTGCTGGCAGCGCAGCCCCTTCTTCACGCTCATCGGCGTGGAGGTGCCGCCCTTGAACGCGCTGTCGGAAGCCGACACCATGCAGCGCACGCCCGACACGTAGCCGATGCCGACGATGCCGCCGCCGCCGTCCTCGTCGTGCATGCGCAGGCCCGCGAGCGTCGAAAGCTCCAGCCACGGCGCGCCGGGATCGAGCAGCAGCGCCAGGCGTTCGCGCGGCAGCAATTGCCCGCGCTTGCGGAAAAGCTCCTTCTTGGCCTCGCCGGACGCGCGGATCTTGCGTTCGAGCGCGCGGAACTCGTCGACGAGGCGCAGCATGTCCGCCCGGTTCGCGCGATAGGCGTCGGAATTGACGTCGATACGGCTTTCGATGACAGGCATGGGCGCGTGTCGCTCCGGCGCGAGAGAGCGAAAGCGAACGACAGACATCCACGCGCCGGCCTGCCAACGCCGCGCCCGACGGACGAACCTCCCGATCGCGCGGGCGCCATTTTCGGCGCCTCCGCTCTTTTTGCTTGTTAAATCTGAGGTTGCCTCAGAAAATGGGTCGTGTCAACGCGACAGGCGGGCGGTCGGAATGAGCAGGACCAGCAAGAAGGCCGGCGAACGGCAGCCCGTCGGCGCATGGGGCGAGCGCGAAGCCGGCATTCTGTCGGTCGCGCTGGCGCTGTTCAGCAAGGAGGGCTACGAAAAGACCAGCATGGCCGCGGTGGCGGCCGCCGCGGGGCTGTCGGAAGGCACGCTCTACAATTACTTCAAGGACAAGACCGACCTCGTCGTGCGCGTCATGCTCGTCACGCTGGAGTTGCGCGTGGCGGCCGCCATCCGCGCGGTCGACGAATGCGAGACGCTTGGCGAGGGTATGCGGAAACTGATCGCGCTGCATCTGTCCGCCATCATGCACAACGAGGAGACATATCGCATCTGGATGCGCGAGGTGCGCACGGGCCGCGCGTATCGCCGTTCGCCTGGCCGCGATGCGCTGGCGCGCTTCGCCAACCAGTTCCTGCGGCTGCTCGACAGGTTCGGCTATACGCAGGAGAGTTATGGCGGATTGACGCGCGCGATGATGCGCGAGGTGGTGTTCGGCGGCTCCGAACACATCGGCTTCACGGCCATGATCCAGCGTCGCGCCGACCAGATCGACATCGAGGAGACCGCACGCGCGCTTGCCGGCGTCTATCTGCGCGGCTTCGGCCTTGCGGGCGAGGCGAAACCCGCGCGATGATGCGGTCCGGAGGCGCCATCATGAACAAGCGTCGCATCGGCCGCTCGGATCTGTACGTCCACCCGTTCTGTTTCGGCGGCAACGTGTTCGGCTGGACGGCCGACGAGACCATGTCGCACCAGCTGCTGGACGCTTTCGTCGACGCCGGCTTCGAATTCATCGACACGGCCGATGTCTACTCGCGCTGGGCGCCGGGCCACAGGGGCGGCGAGTCGGAAGAGGTCATCGGCCGCTGGCTCGCCAAGTCCGGCAAGCGCGACAGGATCGTGCTGGCCACCAAGGTCGGCATGGACATGGGCGGCGAGAACACCGGGCTGAAACCCGACTACATCGCGCGCGCGGTCGAAGATTCGCTGCGCCGCCTGAAGACCGACCGCATCGACCTCTATCAGGCCCACCGCGACGACGATCAGACCCCGCTCGAAGACACGCTGCGCGCGTTCGAGAAGCTGGTGCGCGAGGGCAAGGCGCGTGTCATCGGCGCGTCCAACTACACGGCCGGCCGGCTGTCGCAGGCGCTCGACGTTTCCGAGCGCGAGGGCCTGCCGCGCTACGAATGCCTGCAACCCCATTACAATCTCGTCGAACGCGCCGAGTTCGAGAAGGATCTCGCCGGATTGTGCGCGCGGCGCGAGATCGGCGTCATTCCCTATTTCTCGCTGGCCGCCGGCTTTCTCACCGGCAAGTATCGGTCCGAGGACGATCTGGAAAAGAGCGTGCGCGGGCCGCGCACCGCCGGCAAGTATCTCAACCCGAAGGGCCTGCGCGTGCTCGCCGCGCTCGACGACGTGGCGGCCGCGCACAGCGCGACGCCAGCGCAGGTCGCGCTGGCCTGGACGATGGCGCGCGCGCCGGTGACGGCGCCGATCGCCAGCGCCACCAACCTGCATCAGTTGCATGAACTCATCGGCGCCGTGCGGCTGAACCTGTCGTCCGCCGACATGCGGGCGCTCGACGCCGCGAGCGCCTGACGTCGCCGTTCAGGTTCTCAGCGTCAGCCCGCCGTCCGCCACCAGCCCATGGCCGGTGATGAAATCGGCGTCGTCGGACGCCAGCAGAAACACCGAGCGCGCCATGTCCTCGGGCGCGCCGAGCCGGCGCAGCGCCGCTTTCTTCTCCCACACGCCGCGCACGAACGGATCGGCGAACGACGCCTGCGTCATGCCGGTTTGAATGGCGCCGGGCAGAAGATAGTTCGCTGTCACCTTGAACTTGCCGAGTTCGAGCGCGAGCGTCTTGGTCAGTCCCGCGACCGCGTGTTTGGACGCCGTATAGGCCGCAAGGCCGATGTCGGTGTCGAACGCCATCACCGAGGCGGTGTTGATGATCCGCGCACGGCCCTTCTCCTCCGCGCGTTTGACGAGCGCGGGAATGGCGGCGCGCGAAATGCGGAATGGCGCGCGCACGTTGACCGCGAATACGCGGTCCCAGTCGGCGTCCGTCGTCTCGGCGGCGAGCGAACGATTGGAGACGCCGGCGTTGTTGAACAGAATGTCGATGGCGCCGAATGTCTTCAGCGCGGCCTGCACGATGACGTCGGGCGCATCCTCGTCGCTGACGCTCCTGGCGAACGTGACGACCCGCGCGTTGCCCTTGTGCGCGTCGGCCAGCGCGGATTCCGGCCGGTCGACGGCCAGCACCTGGGCGCCCCGCGCGGTGAACAGGTCCGTCGTCGCCTTGCCGATGCCGGACGCCGCGCCCGTGATGACGGCGATCTTGCCTGTAAAATCCTGCATGTTTCCCCCAGACCTTATGTTTGACGGAAACAGCCTAAACGAAGCGCGCGCGAGCGCAAACGCAGCAGCGTCAGTGGCCGGGGCCGGGCTTGGGCGATGGCGCCGGTTTGGCCGGCTGGCCGCCGGGGGTCGAGGCCGCCGATTGATCCTTCGCGCGTTTCCACGTCTCGCTCTTGCACAGAAAGCGCAGCAGACATCCTTCGAGCTTGAGATCGCTCGCGTTCGGCAGCGTGACGATTCCCTTGTAGATCTTGCCGTTGTCGAGATTGAAAATATCGCCGCGCCATTCCTCGCCCGTCTTGACGGCGTTGCGCAGGATGACGGTGTTGAGCGCGGTCTTGTCCTCGTCCTTCGCCACCTTCACGATGCGCGCGCACAGCTTGTTTGCGCAATTGTAAAAGTCAAACTCCGTGCCGCTCTCCTCCCGCACCCACACGCCGTAGGGATCGAGAGAGGCGGCCGGCGCCGGCGCGGCGAACACGAAGCACGCTATCGAAAGCGCGGCGATGGATTTGACGTTCGGCATAACCTTCCTCGCTCGCATGCATCGCTCCGCACGGGCCGAAGCAGCTTGTCGCGAGTCCGGCCCCGCGCCAAGGTCCGGCCGGCCACGCTTAACCATTTTCATCGTAAATCATGTCTTAAATCGTGCGACGGTGTTAACGCTTTCGTAACCATACGGAGGCGCGACATGTTGTCGTTGGCGACTGCGCTCTTGATCGGCGCGGGGCTCGGATTCGAGCGCCGGCTGCGTGGCGCGGCCACACGCATGGGCGCGCTGGCGCTGGCGGCGGCGCTCGGCTGGCTGGCGGCGCGCGATCTCGGTTCGCTCGGCGCGGCAAGAACTTCGCTCGCTTTCGCTCTCGCCGCGGGCGGGGCCGTCGTCGCGCTTGCGGCCTATCTTTCGATTGCGGCCCGGCCCGGCCCGGCCGAGCGCGAAAGCGCGCGCGCCGTCGCGGCCGCCGTGGCCTTCGGTCTCATGCTCGGCTTCGGCGCCAATCGCCTCGCCGGGCTGATGACGCTCGTCGCCATATTCGGACTCGCCTGGCGGGCGCTGGAGATCGGGCCGCGCCCCGCGTCGGTTTCAGTCGGCAGGGGCGCGTGCATTGCCGGTGGGCGGCGGCCCGAGAAAGGCGGGCACGATGATGAAGGCCGCCAGCAGCGTGAAGAACAGCGACAGGGCGAGGAGCTTGCCCATCCCTGACGTGCCCGGATGGCTCGACAGCCACAGGCTGCCGAACGCCGTTCCGGTGGTGAGCGCGGAAAAGAAGATCGCGCGCGTGAGGCTTGAGGCGAGCATGTCGACGACGCCGCGACGCCAGGCGATGAGATAGTAGATGTGGAACGCGACGCCGACGCCGAACATCAGCGGCAGCGCGATGATGTTGGCGTAGTCGAGCGACATGCCGATCAGCTGCGCGGCTTCCAGCGTCATCACGCCGGCCAGCACGAGCGGTCCGAGCGCGAGCAACACATCGCGTATGCTGCGCATGGCGACATAAAGGATGGCGAAGATCGCCACGAATGCGAGCGCGCCGGCGAGCGCGAACGAGCGCACGATGGTCGCGCCGGCCTCGTAGATGGTGATCGGCGCGCCGGTGGCGTGCGGGGCGACCGCGCGCACCTCGCGCGCGAAAGTCTGCAGCGCAGCATCGCGACTCGAATCGCCTTTTGGCGTCACCTCCACACGCGCGCGACCGTCCGCCGTCAGCCAGTCGCGCCGCACGTCGGCGGGCACGGCGTCGAGGCCCGCGGCCTGCGGCGAAAGCGCCAGCCGCAATTGCCCGATCAGCGCCGGAAAATGCAGGAACAGCGCCGCCTGCGCCGCCGCGCGCTGCGCGGGCGCGGCTTTCATCAAATCCTCCGTCGCGCGCGCAAACCGCACCATCGGCGCGGGCGCCCCCTGTTCTTCCGCGATCTTCAGCATGTCGACCACGTTGTCGATCGCCTTGCGGTTTTCCTCGTCGCTCGGCGCCGCGCGCGGCTTCGCCTCCAGCGCCGGCGCGAGCGTTTCGGCCGCCTTGCGCACGGCGGCGATCTTTTCGGCCGCATCTTCGGGAACGAACGAAGCGAGCGTGATCGCCCGGTCGACGGTCGGAACCTTTTCCAGCCGCGTCGCGAGTTTCTTCGCATCCTCCAGCGAAGGCGCGAGAATGGAAATGGTGTTGGGCGCGGTGCGCGGATCCTTCGACAGATCGTTGAAGGTCGCGACGCTTTCCACCTTCTCGCTGCGCAGATGCATGGGGTTCGAATCGAACCTCAGCTTCATCAATGCCGGAACGCCCGCGAGCGTGACGAGGGCGGTCGCGATCAGCACCGGCGCGCGGTGGCGCGCGATCCAGGCGTCGACCTTGGCGAGCGCGGCCGTCTCCACCGCGCGCTTTTCCGCGCCCGGTTTAAGCAGGACGATCAGTGCGGGCAGGAACGTCAGCGTCGCCAGAAACGCCACGATCATGCCCAGTCCCGCGATGAAGCCGAGTTCCGACACGCCACGAAACTCCGTCGGCAGAAACGAGAAGAACCCCGCCACGAGCGAAACCGCCGCCAGCGTGAGCGAATAGCCGATGCCGTGCGTGGCGCCGATCAGCGCCGCGCGCACATCCACGCCTTCGGCGCGCTCCTGCCGGTAGCGGGTGGTGAACTGAATGCCGAAATCGACCCCCAGGCCGATGAACAGCACCGCGAACGCGACCGAGATGAGATTGAGCGTGCCGATCAGGAACAGGCCGAGCCAGCTCGTGATCGCAAGCCCCGCCAGCAGCGTCGCCAGGACCGCGAAGATGAGCTTGGCCGAACGCAGCGCCAGCACGAGGATCGCCGTCACCGCCAGAATAGTGCCGATCATGTTGATCTCGTAGTTTTCGGCGACGGTCGAAAATTCCTCGTCGGCGAGCGGCGTCGGCCCGGTCAGGCGCAGCGTGGCGCCGGTCCCCGCGAACGCCGCGCGCGCGAACGACCGCACCGCCCCGCTGGCCGCTGCGCCCGGCTCGAGCGCGCCGAAGTCGAGCCTGGGCTCGATCAACACGATGCGCCGCAGATCGCCCGCGTTCGGCGCCTCCGTCTCGAACAGCGCGCGCCACGACAGCGCGGCCGTCTGCGGGCTCTCGCCCTTCAGCGCCGCCTCGATCGTCGCGGCCATGCGCCCGAGCGGCGCGACGAAAGATTCGAACGCCGCCTCGTTGTCCTGCGCGCGCTCCATGGCGCCGGCGATCAGGTTCATCAGGCCGCGCAGGCTGGGGTCCGCCGCAAGGGCTGCGAGAAATTCCTTGCGTCCGGTCAGGTCCGCAAGCGTGCGATCGAGCGTCGGCCTGTCGACGAGCAACAGCCCCTGCCGGGCGAGATAGTCGTTGGCGTCCGGCCGCCAGACGCGCACGATGTGCGCTTCGCCCGCGAGCCCGGCCACGAGCCTGTCGGCAGCGGCCTCGGCCGCCTCCGCGCTCGGCGCATCGACCGCCGCCACGATCAGGTTCTCCAGATGCGGAAACGCCTGCTGCCAGGCGATCTCGTCCTTGCGCCAGTCGATGTCCGGCGAGATGAGCTGGGCCGTATTCGTGTTGATCGCGAAATGGCGCGCCGAATAGTAGATGCTCCACCCCGTCAGCGCCGCCGTCAGCGCGACGACGAGCCACGGGCGTTTGAGACAGGCGGCGACCATCGCCTCGAGAATGCGGACCATACTGGCTTTCCGGCTTGGAAACGGCGGGGGACCGATAGCATAATGACGCGCGCCGCGGCCGCGACGGACGGCGACAATCGCCCGCCCTGCCCGCCGTTGCAACGCCGCCGCGCGCCCCGGTTCGTCCCATGGCGGCGAATATGGCCAAAAGGCGACCTGCGCGCGCATTTGACGCTGTGGCCCGCGTTCTCTATGTGCAGGGGCTTGAAAGAGGAGCGTGCGTCTTGAGCATCCCCCTTCGGCAGATCGCGACCATCGGCGGCTATATTCTCAAACAGCATCTTTCGGGGCGCAAACGCTACCCGCTCGTGCTGATGATGGAGCCGCTGTTTCGCTGCAATCTCGCTTGCGCCGGCTGCGGCAAGATCGATTACCCGGACGCCATCCTCAACCAGCGCCTGTCGGTGGCGGACGCGCTCGGCGCGGTCGACGAATGCGGCGCCCCGGTGGTGGTGATCGCGGGCGGCGAACCGCTCCTGCACAAGGACCTGCCGCAGATCGTCGAAGGCGTGATCGCGCGGCGCAAGTTCGCCATCGTCTGCACCAATGCGCTGCTCCTGGAAAAGAAGATCGATCAATACAAGCCCAATCCCTATTTCACCTGGTCGATCCATCTGGACGGCGACCGGCAGATGCACGACAAGTCGGTGTGTCAGGACGGCGTCTACGATCGCGCCGTCGCAGCGCTGAAGCTGGCGAAGGCGAAGGGCTTCCGCGTAACCATCAATTGCACGTTCTTCTCCGACGCCGCGCCCGAAAAGGTCGCCGATTTCTTCGATACGGTCACGCAGCTCGGCGTCGACGGCATCACCGTCTCGCCCGGCTACGCCTACGAACGCGCGCCCGACCAGCAGCACTTCCTCAACCGCACCCACACGCGCCAGCTGTTTCGCGACATCTTCCGGCGCGGCGATCGCGGCCGCAAATGGGCCTTCAACCAGTCCGGCCTGTTCCTCGATTTCCTCGCCGGCAACCAGACCTACAAATGCACGCCGTGGGGCAATCCCACGCGCACGATCTTCGGCTGGCAGAAGCCCTGTTATCTGCTCGGCGAAGGCTATGTGAAGACGTTCCGGGAACTGATGGAGACCACCGACTGGGACGCCTACGGCGTCGGCCACTACGAAAAATGCGCCGACTGCATGGTCCATTCCGGGTTCGAGGCGACGGCGGTGGTGGACGCGGTGCGCAAGCCGTGGAAAGCCGCGAAAGTCGCGCTCGCCGGCGTGCGCACCGACGGCCCGATGGCGCCCGACATCGACCTGTCGCGCCAGCGCCCGGCGGAATTCGTCTTCTCCTCCAACGTGCAATCGAAGCTGGGCGAAATTCGCGCGGCCGAAGCCGAGGAAAAGGCGCGCAAGGCGACGAGCGCGGCCTGATCAGGCGAACATCCCGCGGCATTTCCGCAAGGATCTGAACGCCGCGCGCGCGTCGCGCCCGGCCGCCAGCAGCGCGCCCGCATCGCCCGGCCGCCGCGCCAGCGCGCCCAGCACATGGCCAAGCCGCACGCGACCCTCGCCGTCGAGCGCGGCCGCCGCCAGCGCCGGCAGGGCGCGGTCGGCCGGATCGCTCGTCGCGCGCAGAATGGCGAACGGCAGCCGCGCGCGCGCGGCGAAATCGCCCGCCACATGACTTTCCATATCGACCGCGATGGCGCGCGTGCGCGCGCGCAGCGCCGCCTCGTCGGCGACGCCGAGCGCGGGCCGCTCCACGCCGGCCACCACGCCCTGCGTGAAGGCGAGTCTGCGCGCGCGCAGGCCTGCGGCGAGCCGCGCCACCAGCTGCGGCGCGCAATCGTAAGTCGCGCCCGCGACGACCGCGCGCGCGCCAAGCACCAGCGCGCCCGGCTTCAGCGTCGGTTCGAGTCCGCCGGCGAGACCGAAACTGACGACGCCCGCATAATCGGCCGGATCGATCTCGGCGAGCCGCGCGCGCAAGAGCGCGCCGTCCGCCCCGCTCAACACGCACGAGACGCCCTTGCCCGCGGCGCGCGCCTCGCGCGCAAGCCCCGCGACGATCAGCAGCGGTTTCATCACATGCCGACGGCCACCCTGCCGCTGTTGGAGCGGACAAGGTTGCGATATCGGGCGAGCGCCCACAGCGGGAAGAATTTCGCATAGCCGTGGTAGCGCAGATAGAACACGCGCGGAAACCCGGTCGCGGTGAACAGCTCCTCGTTCCAGAAACCATCTTCGCCCTGCGTCGCCTGCAGATAGGCGATCCCGCGCGCGACGCTCGCGCTGTCGCGCCGCCCGCCCGCCATCAGGCCGAGCAGCGCCCACGCCGTCTGGGATGCGGTGGAAGGCGCTGGCTTGTAGCCCGCGTAATCGAGCTTGTAGCTGTCGCCGCCCTCGCCCCAGCCGCCGTCCGCGTTCTGGATTTTTTCCAGCCAGTCGCAAGCGCGCGCCACCGCCGGATCGTTCGCGCCGGCGCCCGCCGCATTCAGCGCGCACAACGCAGACCAGGCGCCGTAGATGTAATTCATCCCCCACCGGCCGTACCAGCTCCCGTCGGGTTCCTGCTCCTTGCGCAGATAGTCCACGCCGCGCCGCATGACCTCGCTGCTGGCCTCGGTGGCGCCCATCTGCGCCATGAGCGAGATGCAGCGCGCCGACACGTCGACGGTGGGCGGGTCGAGCAAGGCGCCGTGATCGGCGAACGGAATGTTGTTGAGGTAGAGATAGTCGTTGTCGGCGTCGAACGCGCCCCAGCCGCCGTTGCTGCTTTGCAGCCCCTCGATCCACTCACGCCCGCGCGCGACATTGTCGGCGTAGGTCTGCGGCGCGGCGCGATGCATCGCCATCGCCACGACGGCGGTGTCGTCGACGTCGGGGTAATGCGCGTTGCGATACTGGAACGCCCAGCCGCCGGGCCGCACGTTGGGCCGGCGTATGGCCCAGTCGCCCTTGGCCTCCAGTTCCTGCAACGGCTGAAGCCACGCCAGCCCCTCGCGCGCGCATCGTTCGGCCTCCGCTCCGCCGGCCTCGATCAGCGCATGAGCCGCCAGCGCCGTGTCCCACACGGGAGAAACGCACGGCTGGCAATAGGCTTCGGTCTCCTTCACCACCAGCAGCCGTTCGATGCTCTCGCGCGCCAGCTTGAGATTGGGATCGTCCGCGCCGTATCCGAGCGCGTCGAACATCATCACGCTGTTGGCCATGGCGGGAAAAATCGCGCCGAGCCCGTCCACGCCGTTCAGCCGCTCCAGCACGAAGGCTTCGGCGGCCTTGATCGCCCTTTCGCGCGGCGTGCGCAGAAAGCGCGGCTCGGCCAGTTGCAGCGCCTTGTCCAGCCCGCCGAACAGGCTCGACCACGGCTCCTTCTGGTGCGCGCCTTTGGGCCAGTGCGTCACCTCCTGCGGCGGCGTGACGAACAGGTCCGCCACGCCCACGCCGCGCCGGTTGACGGGCGCGGGCTTCAGCGCCATCAGCACGAACAGCGGAACCATCACCGTGCGCGCCCAATAGCTCACCTTGTCGAGATGGAACGGAAACCATTTCGGCAGGAGCATGATCTCCACCGGCATGACCGGCACGCCGGTCCACGGGATCTGCCGGTAGAGCGCGAGCAGAATGCGCGTGAACACGTTGCTCTGCGCCGCCCCGCCGCGCGCCAGAATGGCCTCGCGCGCGCGCGCCATGTGCGGCGCGGCGATGTCGTCGCCGATCATCTTCAGTGCGAAATAGGCCTTCACGCTCGCGCTCATGTCGAACGCGCCGTCGTGGAACAGCGGCCAGCCGCCGTGCGCGCCCTGGATGCGCCGCAGATATGCGCCGATCTTGCGCTCCAGCTCCAGATCGTCCGGCTCGCCACGGAAGTGACGCAGGAGAACATATTCGGCGGGGATGGTGGCGTCGGCTTCCAGCTCGAAGCACCAGTGGCCGTCCGCGCGCCGCCGGTCGATCAATGCCCGCGACGCCCGGGCGATCGCGGCGTCGAGCATGGCGGCGGCGGAACTGTGTGCGGTCATGATGGCTCTTGGAACGAAGCGGCTTGCGCCGCGAGGCGGCATTGATACCCCAGCGGCAGTGGCCCGGCCAACCCGCCGAAAAGCGCTTTTTGCGCGACCGGCTCTGGCGGCGGCCCTCAAGCTTTGCTCTATTTCGCGTAAGGCCGAGCCAACGGCGCGACAGGAGGAAACATGGCCCGCATTCCCTATTTCGATCTCTCCAAGGCCGAAGGCCGCGCGAAAAAGGCGTTCGAGAAACTGCCGCCGCTCAATATTTTCCGCATGATGGGACATGCCGGCGATCTGGTGGAGGGCTTCACGCGGCTCGGCAACCAGCTTCTCTATTTCTCCAAGATCGATCCCGTGCTGCGCGAGATCGCCATCATCCGCGTGGGCGTCCTTTCGCGCGCGCATTACGAGGTGTGGCAGCACGAGACGATCGGTCGCAAGATCGGCATGAGCGAGGCGAAGCTGGCGGCCATCCACGAAGGCCCGTTCGCCACGGCGTTCTCGGACATGGAGCGGCTGGTGATGCTCTATACGGACGACGTGGTGCGGAACGTGCGCGCCAGCGCCGCGACCTTCAACCCGCTCGCCGCGCGCCTGTCGCATCAGGAGATGCAGGAGCTGACGATGGCGATCGGCTTCTACATGATGGTGTCGCGGTTTCTGGAAACGTTCGACGTGGACCTTGAGGACGATCCCAAGGGACTGACCGCCATTCCCGACGGGTCGCAGGCCCGCAGGAAGGGATAAGGCCCGGCTTTCCCGGCGGCGCGTCTTTTGTTTAAAGTCCGCGCCGCGACGGGGCGGCTCGGCCGACGGGAGCCTGGTTTGAACGAGGATCTGAAGCTGAATTTGCGGCAGCAGGACCGCAAGGGCCGCAATGCGGCGGTGGCGCGTCAGATCGAGAGCTGGCTCGAAACCTATCGCAGGCTCGACAACGCGCCGGACGAATTCATCGGCGCCGACGGCGTCGCCCGCGCCCACTGGGTCCGCTATTTCGTGGCGATGGCCCGCTACAGCCAGCGCGAGCTGGCGCAGCGCTTCGCCAACGTCGACCGCCATATTCGCGAATCGGGCATGTCCTACCGCGTCTACGGCGAAACGAGCGAGCGGGCCTGGCCGCTCAGCCGCCTGCCGCTGCTGATCGAGGGCGCCGAATGGCGCCAGATCGAGGCTGGCGTAATCCAGCGCGCCGAATTGTGGGAGCGCACGCTCGCCGACATCTACGGCGAAGGCCGGATCGTCGCCGAAGGCGTGGTTCCGGCGGCCGCCATCCTCGGCTCCGACGACTTTCTGCGCCCCCTGCACCACGTCTCCCCTGCCGGCGGGCGCTGGCTGCGGTTCTACGCGGCCGACATCGGACGCGGACCGGACGGGCGGTGGTGGGTGCTCGGCGACCGCGCGCAGGCCCCCTCCGGCGCGGGCTACGCGCTCGAGAACCGGCTGGTCTTCACCCGCGCCTTCGCCAATCTCTACCGCGATCTCAACATCGAGCGGCTCGCCTCGTTCTTCCGGGAGTTTCGCGCAGGACTGGCCGCCGCCGCGGACCGCTCCGAGCCGCGCATCTGCCTGATGACGCCCGGCCCCTACAGCCAGACTTATTTCGAACAGGCCTATCTGGCGCGCTATCTCGGCTTCCTGCTGGTGGAGGGCGACGATCTGGTGGTGCGCGACGGGCGCACGCATGTGCGCACAATCGCCGGGCTGAAGCGGGCGGACGCGCTGTGGCGGCGCGTCGATTCCGAATGGCTCGATCCGCTCGAACTCATCGCCTCCTCGCATCTGGGCGTGCCGGGCCTCATCGAATCGATCAGAGCCGGCCAGACCGTGGTCGCCAACATGCCGGGCGCCGGGCTGATCGAATCGCGCGCCCTGCTCGGCTACCTGCCCGCCATCGCCGACCGGCTGATCGGCGACGAGCTGAAACTGCCGCACATCGCCACGTGGTGGTGCGGCGACCCGCGCGCGGCCGCCGACGTTCTCGCCAATTTCGACAATATGGCGCTCGCCGGCGCCTTTCAGGATGGCCCGCCCGGCGTCGAGGAGCGTCGGCCGGTCGAGCTGGCCGCGCTCCCGCCCGAACGGCGCGCGGCGCTGCGCGAACAGGTGCGCCAGCGCGGCATGGACTATGTTGGGCAGGAAGTGGTGCGCCTGTCGACCATGCCCGTCTGGCAGGACGGGGCGCTCAGCCCGCGCCCGTTCGTGCTGCGCGTGTTCGTGGCCCGCACGCCCGACGGCTGGCGCGTGATGCCCGGCGGGTTCTGCCGCATATCCGACCGGCCGGACGCGCGCGCCCTGTCGATGGGCGAGGGCGTGACCTCGGCCGACGTGTGGATCATGGCCGACCGGCCGGTCGACATGACGACGCTGCTGCCCAGCGGCGACAACATCCGCATCGTGCGCCAGCTCGGCAATCTGCCGAGCCGCGCCGCCGACAACCTGTTCTGGTTCGGCCGCTACATGGAGCGGTGCGAGGCCACGCTGCGGCTGATCCGCGCCTATTGCGCGCGCACCGCCGAGCCGGGCTCGGCCGGCGCGAACGCGGCCGGCGTGCGCGCGCGCCTGCAACGCCTGCTCATTCCCCGCCACGCCGGCGAGGACGGCGAGCGCGCGATCGCGGACGTGGCCGCCCACGCGCTGCACGACCCGAAACTTCCGGCCTCCGGACTGGCGCTCGCACGCGCCGCGCGCCACGCGGCCTCCATCATCCGCGAGCGGTTGAGCCACGACATCTGGCGCATTCTCGGCGAACTCGAGACCCAGCTGGCCGCCGCGCACGCCCCGACCGAAGCCGAAACGATGGACCGCTGCGAAGACGCGCTGCAATTGCTGGCCGCGCTGTCGGGTCTGGTGCAGGAGAATTTCAACCGCGTCGCGGGCTGGTCGTTTCTCGACATGGGCCGGCGGGTGGAGCGCGGCGTTTCGACGGCCGCGCTCGCGCGCCTGTTCGCCGAGCGCGACGCGACCGCCGACAATCTCGAACTGCTGCTGGACCTCATCGACTCGCAGATCACCTATCGTTCGCGCTACATCGCGGGCGTGGCGCTGGCGCCGGTGCGCGACATGGCGCTGCTCGACCCCTACAATCCGCGCTCGGTCGCTTTTCAGGTCGCCCGCATCGCCGAACATCTGGCGACCCTGCCGACGCTGCGGCAGGACGGGCTCATGGAGCAGCCGCTGCGCATCGCCACCAGTCTTCAGGCCGACATCGCCGTCGCCGAGGCGGCCAAACTCGACGCGCAGAAGATCGCCGCCTTCGAGACCACGCTGTCCACCCTCGCGATCGCGATCGAGGAGCGCTATTTCCTCCAGGGCAAGAACGCCGTGAGCGCCGAACCGATGAAGGGGCTGGGGTGATATACGACCTGCGCCACGTCACCACCTACAATTACGAAGCGCCCGTCGCCTCCACGCTCTGCGCGCTGCGCCTGTCGCCGCGCGAGAGCCGCGAGCAGCACGTGATCGACGCCGGCATCGACGTGACGCCCGCCCCCGTCGCGCGCCACACGCGCCGCGACTTCTTCGGCAATCAGGTCACCACGCTGCGGATCGAGGAGCTGCACCGCGAATTGCGCGTGACTTCGCTCGCGCGCATCGAGGTGCATCGCGCCCCGCAGCCGCACGCCGACCTCACGCCCGCCTGGGAGGATGTGCGGCGCGACGCGATGGCGAGCCGCACGCTCGATGCGCGCTCCCCCGCCCATCACATCTTTCCCTCGCGACTGGCGCCGCTCTACGGCCCGGCCACCGCCTATGCCGCCGAAAGCTTCACGGCCGGCCGCCCGGCGCTCGCCGCCGCGATCGATCTCATGCAACGCATCCGCCGCGATTTCCGCTACGATCCGGAAGCGACCCTCGTCTCCACGCCGCTGTCGCAGGCATTCGAACAGCGCGGCGGCGTGTGCCAGGATTTCGCGCACATCATGATCGCGGGTCTGCGCGGGCTGGGCGTGCCGGCGGCTTATGTTTCCGGCTACATCCGCACCATTCCCCCGCCCGGCCAGCCGCGCCTCGAAGGCGCCGACGTCTCCCATGCGTGGGTGCGCGTGTGGTGCGGGCCAAACGCCGGCTGGTGCGGCCTCGATCCGACCAATGCGTTGCAGGTGAACGACGACCATATCGAGGTCGCGGTCGGCCGCGACTATGCGGACGTGTCGCCGATCGATGGCGTCATCCTGTCGTCCGGCAGGCAGAAAATGAACGTGTCGGTCGACGTGAAACCCGTCGAACCCGCGCTGGTCTGACCTTACGAGCGCCTGCGCCCGAGCGATTTAATGAACGACCAGACGCCGCCGGGGCTCGCCAGAATGACGCCGATGACGACCAACCCGTAGATGAAATAATGCAACCCCGGCAGCTTGTCGCCGAGTTGACCGCGCAGGATTTCGCCGACCGGCGCCAGCAGGAACGCGCCGAGCGCCGGGCCGATGGCGCTGCCCAGCCCGCCGACGGTCGCAAACAGCACGATCTCGATCGTCAGCACGGGCGAGGCGAGCAGATAGGGATCGGCGAAGGTGAGATAGCGCGCGTAGATCGTGCCGATGATCGAGGTCAGCACGGCCGAGATGGTCATCGCCAGCGTCTTGTTGCGCAACAGGCCGACGCCGATCGCCTGCGCGGCGTTCTCGTTGTCGCGCATCGAGCGCAGGTTGTATCCCAGCGGCGAGGTGAGGATCGCCAGATTGACCAGAATGCACAGCGCCGTCATGCCCAGCATGACCCAATAGGCGCCGCGTCCGCCGCCGAACTGGAATTGCGTGATGTCGCCCGTGTCCCTGGGCAGGAACAGGCCCGAGGCGCCGCCGAGGAAATCCGTGCCGATGACATAGATTTCAGCCATCTCGGCGAACGCCAGCGTGATGAGGGCGAACGACAGGTGACCGAGCCGGAAGCGGTAGTCGATGAACGAGACGAGCGCGCCGATGACCGCCGAGACGGCGGCGGCCGCGAGCATGCCGAGCCACATGTTGACGCCGAGCTTGACCAGAAGCGCGCTCGACAGCATCGCCCCCGCGCCCACGAACAGCGAATGGGCGAGCGAAATCTGTCCCGCGATTCCGCCCACGATGTTCCAGGCCGACGCGAGCGCGGCGTAGATCAGCGTGACTGTGAGAATGTGCAGATAGTAATTGGGCAACAGCAGCGGCATGACCGCGCCGACGGTAAGCACGAGCCAGGGCCAGGGCGAGAGCAGCGTGCGGTAGAAATCCGGCCGCATGTCAGCTCCTCCACACCAGCCCTTGCGGGCGGAACAGCATGATCGCCACGAAGATCAGATAGGGCAGCAGCTGGCCTGTCGTGTGCGTCATGTAGATGGTGCCGATCGCCTCGGCGACGCCGATGACGATGCCGCCGAGCATGATGGCGACGAAATTCGTCATGCCGCCGAGCACGAACACCAGAAGCGTGATGACGGTGAACCGCAGTCCCTGGTTTGGCTGGATGGGCATGCCCGGCAAGAGCAGCGCCGCCGCGATCGCCAGTATTCCGATGCCGATGGCGAAGGTGAGCACCTGCACGCGCCCGACATCGACGCCCATCAGCGCCGCCGCGCGCGGCTCCTGCTGCACCGCGCGGATCGACCGGCCGACGTCCGTCGATTGCAGCATGACGTAGAGAGCCGCAGCCAGCGTGAACGACACTCCCGCCGCCACCAGATGCGGCGCGCGCATGATGACGTCGCCGACGATGAACAGTTTCGATTCCAGCATCGAGGGCACGCGCGTCGGTTGCCCGCCGAACGCCATCATCAGCCCGTTCTGCAACAACAGCGCGACGCCGAGCGTGAGCTGGATGACCATCAGCAACTGACGGCCCGCGATCGGCTTGATGAGGTAGCGATAGGTGAGCGCGCCGAGAATCGTCATCGCCGGCAGCGTGAAGATCACCGACACATACGGGTCGAGCGCGAGCGCGGTGTATATCGCCAGGCACAGATACATGCCCAGCGACACGAAATCGCCGTGCGAGAAATTGACGATGCCCGATACGCCGTAGACCAGCCCCATGCCGAGCGCGAGCAGCCCGTAGGCCGAGCCCATCAGAAATCCCTGCACGAGGGCTTGCAGCAGTTCTTCCATGGCTCACATGCCCAGATACGCCGCGCGGGTGCGCGGATCGTTCCTCACCGTTTCCGCATCGCCCTCCACCGCGACGACGCCACGCTCCAGCACGTAGCAGCGATCGGCGTGTTTGAGGGTGAGCGACAGGTTCTGTTCGACCAGAAGGATGGTCATGCCGGCTGCGTGCAGCTTGTCGATGATCTCGAAAATGAACTGCACGAACAACGGCGAGAGGCCGAGCGAGGGTTCGTCCAGCATCAGCACGCGCGCGCCCGCCATCAGCCCGCGGCCGATGGCGACCATCTGCTGCTCGCCGCCCGACAGCGTGCCCGCGTTCTGTCCGAGCCGCTCGCCGAGCCGCGGAAACAGCGACAGCACATGGTCGAGTTCGCGCGGCCGGTTGGGGCGCGCGGTGGCGTTGAACCCGCCCAGCAGCAGGTTCTCGCGCACCGTCATCTGCGGAAAGACGAGGCGCCCTTCGGGCACCTGCACCACGCCCATCTCCACGCGGCGCGGCGCGCTGACATGGGTGATGTCCTCGCCCTCGAGCAGGATTTGTCCCGCCATCGCCGGCACGATGCCGGAAAACACGTTGATGAGGGTCGACTTGCCGGCGTTGTTGGCGCCGAGCAGGCCGACGATCTCGCCCTTGCCGACGCTGAGGTTCACGTCGCGCAGGATCGCAACGCCGTCGTATCCCGCCGTCAGGCCACGCGCCTCAAGCATCGACGTGGTCTCCGAAATAGGCGTCCACCACCGCCTTGTTCTCGACGATCTCCTGCGGCGTCCCTTCCGCGATCTTGGCGCCGAAGTTGAGAACGATCATGCGCTGCGCCAGCCGCATGATGACCGGCATCACATGTTCGATCATCACGATGGTCACGCCCTGCGCGTTCAGCTCGCGGATGACGGCCAGCGGCGCCTCGGTCTCGGCGAGCGTCAGTCCGGCCATCACCTCGTCGAGCAGGACCAGCCGCGGATCGGTCGCCACGCATTTGGCGACCTCGAGAAGCTTCTTGTCCTGCAACGACAATTGCTTGGGGGTGAGATGCTCCTTGCCCTGCAACCCCACGCGCGCGAGCACGTGGCCGGCATAGTCGATCGCCTCCAGCAGGGGCCGGCGCACGAGCGCGGCCGTCGTCACCACATCCAGCGTCGACATGTCCGCGAAGGTCTGCACGATCTGGAACGAGCGCGACAGCCCGCGCCGCACCAGAAGATGCGGCGCCACGCCGACGATCGAGGCGCCGTCGAATTTCACGTCGCCCGCGCTTGGCGGCATGAAGCCGGAGATCAGGCCGAACAGCGTGGTCTTGCCGGCGCCGTTCGGCCCGATGATGCCGAGGATTTCGCCCTCCGCCACGGAAAACGAAACCGAGTCGACGGCGACCAGCCCGCCGAAACGCTTGCTGACGTTGTCGACCGCAAGGATCGCCACCGGCCCCTCCTCATCAGGCGGATTTCGAAGCGCTGCGGCTCAGGCCTTCGCGCGTGGCTGGGCGTTCGCGAACTGGTCGGGGAAAATCACCTGCTGGCTCTGGTTTTCCATCCATTGCACGAACATCGCCGAACCGTCTTCCAGCAGGCGATCGTCGGCGAATTTCAGCCCGGACGGCTTCGACAGGTAGAGGTCGGGATCGCCGAACTTGATGTCGAGCTTCTTGAAGCCTTCGAGCAGCGCCTTCTTGTCGCGCGAGCCGGCCGCCTCCAGCACGCGCTGCACGACGCGCGCGGCCTGTGCGGACTGGATCGCCGACTGACCGATCAGTTTCAGTTTCGCCACATCGCGCAGTTCGGTCACGATCTTCTGCATGCCCGAGATGTTCGCGCTCGCGCTGAACCCGGTCATCGCGAACAGGTTGCGCGTGAGCACCGCCTTGGCGATGTCGGGCGAGAGGTCGCGCCACAGCGTCAGGTCGCTGTAGCCGCCGGTGCCGCCGGCGAAAATGCTGTTGTGATAGGCCAGGTTGTAGCGCGCCTGATGCATGAGAATGCCGTCGCGCGGCGTCACCAGCCCCATCACGAGATCCGGCTTCATGGAGCGGATGCGGATCATGGCCGGCGTCTGGTCCTGCGCCTTGGTGTCGAGCGGCGCCTCGCCCAGAACCTCGAATCCCGCCTTCTTCATGCGGTCGACCAGGAAATTGTTGGTCTGCTGGCCGGCCTCGTAGTTGGAGTAGCACGGCGTGAACGTCTTGAGCGCGAAACCCTTCTTGTCGCGCAGAAAGACGGCGAAATCGGCCATCGATTTCGCGTAGCCGCGGTCGTAATGATAGCCGAGCGTATAGAGGAACGGCGATTTCGAGCCGCCCGCCCACACCGACAGGCAGGGCTGCTGCAATTCGTCGAGCACCGGCGAGATCGCCAGCATCTGCGCCGACAGCAGGCTGCCGGTCAGAAGATCGACCTTCTCTTCCGTGATCAGCCGGCGCGCTTCCGTCGCCGTGCGCGCGGGCTGGCTGGTGTCATCGGCCATGACCAGTTCGATCTTGGCGCCGCCCATGCTCTTGATGCCGCCTTCGGCGTTGATCTTGTCGATCAGATAGACGAAGGCGGGATGACCCTCCTGCGAATAGGCGGCGAGCGATCCGCTCATCGAATTGATGACGCCGACGCGGATCGGCGCGCCCTGCGCGCCCGCGCGCCGGACATAGGGCGACGCGACCGCGCCGGCCGTCAGCGCGGCGGCGCCGACCGTGAACGTGCGACGATTGATCGATCCGACAGACATGAACCGCTCCTTGAAGTCATGCGCGATCTTCGCCGCGTCTTGCCGCGACGATGGGCGATCGCCCTCGCGAAATCAAGCCCGCGACGGTTTCAGGCCGACGTCAACCGCCGCACCTCGCCATCGGGCTCGGCCCATTTCAGTTCGCCCTTGCGCAGCATGTAGTTCACATGCGCGAGCACTTCGGTGAATGCGAAGCTCAGCTGGTGCGCGTCGAGCGGGCGGTGGAAGATGACCGGCACGAACGCCGCCGCCGGTTGCGGCGTCGTGCGGCAGGCCTGCGCGATCGCTTCGCACCGCACCGCATGGTGGTCGATCAATTGTGCGGCGCGCGTGTGCAATCCGTGGAACGGCGCCTGATGTCCGGGCAGCACCAGCGTGTCTTCCGGCAGATTTGTCTGAAAGGCGCGCAGCGAGCGGATGTAGAGACCGAGCGGATCGCCGTCGGGATCGACCTCCCACACGCTCACGTTGGGCGAGATTTTCGCCAGCACCTGGTCGGCGGCGAGCAGGAACTTCTCCTCCGGGCAATAAAGCATCGCCTGTTCCGGCGCATGGCCGTCGCCGGTGAGCACCTGGAACACACGGCCCCCGATCCGGATCTCGTCGCCCGCCACGATCCGCTCGAAGGTCGGCGGCAGTTGCGAAACCATGCGCAGATAGCCGTGGCCTTTGGTGGTGACGAGATGCGTCGTCTGCGGATCGAGCCCGTGGTTCAGGTAGAAATCGCGATAGGGTTTGGCGTCGAGCGCGCCGGCCGAGAGCGAAATGTTGAGACAGCCGAGATAGGACGTCTGCGTGGTCAGGAGGGGAATGTCGAACCGTCCGCACAGCCAGCCCGCAAGCCCGATGTGGTCGGGATGGAAATGGGTGACGATAAGCCGCGTCAGCCGGCGCCCCTTCAGCGGGCCGGCGGCAAGCCCCTCCCACGCCGCGCGCGTCGCCTTGTTGTCGATGCCGGTGTCGAGCACCGCCCAGCCGTCGCCGTCGTCGATGAAATAGATGTTCACGTGGTTGAGCTGGAACGGCAGCGCGATCCGCGTCCACAACACGCCGGGCGCGACTTCCACCGTCTCGCCGGGCCCCGGCGGTGTGGGATAGGGATAGAGAAGCTCGTCCTTCGGCGCGTCAGTCATGTCGGTCCCGGCCTGGCGCGCGGCGCGCGCATGAAAAATGTCCGCATCGAGTCGCGCGCCCGGCGGCGCTCAGTGCGGCGTGAAAATGTTGCGTGCGCCATCGCGGCCGATCGCGCCGGTGCGTCCCAGACTTTCCTTCTCCTGCAGATCGAGGAGGGTCGCCGCATCCGCCGGCGTGTTGGCGACGAACCGCCGGCCGCTCGCGGTCTCGCGACCGATGACGATCGCATATTCGGGTCCGTTGCGCCCGTGCATGACGGTATAGGATTCGATCCGCCCCTCCCCCGCGGGCGTTTCGGTGAACGGCGCCTTCGGCAGCGCATCGAGTTCGGCTTGCAGTTTCTTCGGGTCCTCGCGCCGCCACGGCCCCTGCGTCGGCGCCGTCGAATAGACGCCATACGAATGCTTGGTGAGATAGTTGCCGTTCGCGGTCACCAGACCGAACGCGCCGGGCTTTCCGCGCACGCGCCGCACCATTTCCGAAATCGAATGCACGACATAGGAATTGCCGGGCCCGCCGAAATACGGCAGCCCGCCCGTCACCGTCAGGCCGCGCGGATCGTCCTGCGACAGGCCCGTTTCCGCGCACGCTACTTCCACCGCCGATGGGAAGCAGGAATAGATGTCGAAGAACGACATGTCCGCGAGGCTCCTGCCGGCCATGTCCAGCGCGCGCTTCACGCCGAGACGGATGCCGTTGGAGGAATCGAGCCGCTCGCGTTCGGTCAGATACCAGTGGTCGTGTCCGTCCGCGCAGCCGTGCAGAAAAACCCACTTCTCCTGCGGCACGCCGCAGGCGCGCGCCTCGCCCACGCTCGTCATCACCAGCGCGGCCGCCTGATCGATGAAGGCGTTGGAATTCATCAGGCGCGGATAGGGAAAGCCGATGTAGCGGTTGCCGGCGTCGACCGTCGACAGTTGCGCGGCGGAGAATCCGTCGCGCCGCGTGGCCAGCGGATTTGCGGCCGCGACCGCCGCGAAATGCGCGAACAATTCGCCCATCGCCTTGAGATGGGTCGCGACGTCGCGCTTGAGCGTTCCGCGAATGGCGTTCTCGATCAGCGGATACATGGCGATCGCCGCGCGCATGTTGTGCGCGTCCTCGTGGTCGCTCCAGCCGCGCCGCGGATCGCCGATCAGCTCCGGCGCCCCGCCCGGCTCCTCCGCCCACGAAACGTCGAGCCCCGCGCGTTCCACGCCATGCTGCGTGCGCAGCGCCTCGCCGCCCACGATCAGCGCCGCGCGCATCGTTCCGCCCGCGATCTGTTCGGCGAACGAATTGACGAGATATTGCGGCATGTTCCCGCCGTTCCACGTATAGATGCAACGGGCGGGCGCGATGCCGAGCCGGTTGGCGATGCTTTTCGGCGGATTGGTCGAGGCGCCGAGCTTGGTCGCGAACCGGTGCGAGGTGTCGGAAAACAGCCGCACCATCGCCAGCGTGTCGATCGATTGGGCGAGCGCCGTCGCGCCCGTGTCCGCCAGCGCCTTCTTCGCCGCCGCGGCGATCAGGTCGAACGGCGAGCGGCCCTGTTCGATCGGCGTCGTCAGATCGGTGATGTCCGCGCACCCCACCAGAATCGGCGTGCGGTCTTCGGCGACCCCCATTGAGCGTTCCTCGATCATTGTTTGCGACAAGGCTAGCCCGCGCGCGCCGGCGTGGCAATCGTTCCGCTGTGCGGAACTTCGGGTTCGCAGGGAAAGGAGCGGCTCAGCCGCGCGAGCGCGCCGTCTCGTAGACGTCGAGATAGCGCCGCGCCACTCCGGGCCAGGCGTAGAGTTGCGCTTGCGCGATCGCGCGCGCGCGCAGCGCTTCGTTGTCGCGCTCAAGCCGCGCGTGCGCGTCGAGAATGGCCTGCGCCGCCATCCGGGGATGCGTGAAATCGGCGAGCGCGATGTCGGCGTGGCGCGCGGCGAAGGCGCGGAACGCGGCGTTGCCTTCCACCACGCAGGAAAGACCCGCGCTCATCGCCTCGATCAGCGACACGCCGAATCCCTCGTGTTCCGACGCGCTGACGAACAGCCGCGCCTGCCGCAGAACCTCCGCGATCTCCGCGTTCGACGGGCGCACGTGCACGCGCACATGTTCGCCGAGCCCGCGCTGGACGATTTCGCGCGCCAGGCGTTCGGCGTTCCAGTCGGACTCCGCGCCCGCGATCGACAGGCGCCAGCCGGGTTCGCACGCAACCAGCGCGGCGAATGCGTCCAGCAGCCGGTCGAGCCGCTTGTTGACGGAAAACCGTCCGACCGTGACGAGGCTTTTCACAGGCGCCCGCGCGCCGGCGCCGGCGAATTTCTCCACATCGACGCCGTTCTCGATGATCTTCAGATCGGGATGGCGCAACGGCGCGAACAGATCGAAATCGGCCTGCGAACAGGCGACCAGCGTCCTGTAGGCGCGCGCCGTCAGCCGCGTGATGCGGTCGAACCAGATTTTCTTCAGCCCCGCATGCGCCTTCGTATGAAAGAATCCGCCATGCGTTGTCGCGACCATCGGCTTGCGATGGAGCGGCGCGGTCGCCGCGAAATAGTCGAAGAAGAAGTCCACCGCATGCACATGCACGATGTCGGCGTCGCGCACATGCCCGAGCGCTTGCGGGGCCAGCGGATAGCGCGTGGAGCCGGCGAACGGCAGCCGCCTCACATCCACGCCGGCGACGGTCTCGCGCGGCGCGAGCCTGCGCGCGGGATCGGCGAAAATGCGGTCGAGCGTCACCACGCGCACGCAGTGGCCCGCCGCCGCCTGCGCTTGCGCGAGACAGGCGACCACTTCCTCAATGCCGCCGATGCCCGGCGGAAACTGGCGTGCGACATGGACGATGCGCATGGCGGGCGTTCATGGAATGGCAATGTCGGGCGCCCATCATGGCGCGGACCGGCCAAGAAAGTCTGAACGGACGCAGCATGGCATGACCGCCGCGCACGATTCCTCCGCCCCGGCGCTCGCGCTCCTGTGCTGCACCGTCGGCCGCACGGAAAAACTGTCGCGCCTGCTCGCCTCCCTGGCCGCGCAGACGCGCACGGATTTCGAGCTGCTGATCGTCGACCAGAACGAACCCGGCGTGCTCGATCCCCTGCTCGCCCCGTGGCGCGACCGGCTCGCCATCGTCCACCTGCGGTCGGCGCGCGGCCTGTCGCGCGCCCGCAACGTGGGGCTTGCCGCCGTGCGCGCGCCGCTCGTCGCCTTCCCGGACGACGACTGCTGGTGGCCGAACGATCTGGCCGCCCGGGTCGTGGCGTTGTTCGACGCGCTGCCGCAGGCCGGCCTTCTGACCGGCCGCACGCAGGATGGGGCGGGCGCCGATTCGCTCGGCCTGTTTCTGTCGACGGACGCGGAAATCTCGCGCGACAACATCTGGCGCGTCGGCAATTCCAACTCGCTGTTCGTGCGCACCGGGATCGCCCGCCGCATCGGCGGCTTCGACGAGCGGCTGGGGGTGGGCGCCGCGACGCCGTTCAAGTCCGGCGAGGAGACCGATTTCGCGCTGCGCGCGCTCGCCAGCGGCGCGAAGGGTTTTTATCGCCGCGACCTGATCGTCCATCACGATCAGGCGCCGGTCGCGGGCGAAGCCGGGGGGGCGCGCGCGGAAGGCTATGCGCAGGGTTTCGGCCGCGTGCTGCGGGCGCACGGGTTCGGCGCGGGCTATGTGGCGGTGCGGATCGTTCGCCCGCTCGCCCGCGCGGCGCTGGCGCTTGCGACCGGCGACCTGCCGACCGCCCGCTACAAGGCGCTCTGGGCGCGCGGCGTCTTCAGGGGCTATTGCGCGCCGCTGCGCGACTGACCCGCGCGCTTCAGCCGCAGCACCGCCACCAGAAACACCGCCGTGTCGATCAGGTAGCGACGCGCGAGACGGCGCGGCTCCTGCGCCAGTCGGTAGAGCCATTCGGCCCGCAGCGCCCGCACCCAATGCGGCGCGCGACGCACCCGCCCGGCGGTGAAATCGAACAGCGCGCCGACCCCGAACACGACGCGCGCGCCCAGCGCATCGAAATGCTCGGCGATGAACAGTTCCTGCCCGGGGTTGCCGAGGGCGACCAGAACGATGTCGGGCCGCGCCGCGGCCACTTCGGCCGCGACCGCGCCGCCGGCCTCTTTCGGAAAGTATCCGTCGCGCGCGCCGGCGGCGGCGTAATGGGGAAAGCGCCCCGCGAAATTGGCGGCCGCCTGCGCCGCCACGCCGGGTTTCGCGCCCAGGAGGTAAACGCGCGTCGGCCGCGCGAGCGCGCCGAACAGCCGGGGCAGGAAATCCGTGCCGTTGAGATTTTCGGGAAAGCCCCGGCCTTCCAGCAGTCTCGCGCCGAGTTCGACGCCAATGCCGTCGTTGACCACCAGAAACCGTTCGAGCGCCCGGGCGAACGTGGCGTCCTTCAGCGCGATCTCGGCCGTATGGGCGTTGCAGAAAGCGACCGCCAGCGGCGCCGCCGCGCCGTCCACGGCCGCCAACGCCCGCGCCACGAGTTCCGCCCCGGTCAACCGCGCGATGGTCACCGGCCCCATGCGACAAGCGGGCCGGGCGTCCTGGAAGGTCACTGTCTGGCCCGTCGTTTTTTTCGCCCGCCGCCACAATCGGCATTTATAGGAAACGAAACGTAAAGATCGATGCCGCAAAGTGGCGCCAGTCCACTGGCAGCGTTACGAGGCGTTTTTGTCCGCAGCCCGCATGATCGGCGACAGAACCGGCGCATCCGCCGCGCTGTCCGCCGCGCCTTCCGCGCGCGGCGCGGCTGCGCGCGCCGGGTTCGGGCCCATGGATCTGTTCGGCTTTTTCGCCCGCAACGCCCGGCTGATCGCCGCAATCATGCTGGGCGTGCTGCTGTTCGGCCTCGCCTATACGCTGCTGGCCCCCGCCCGCTATCGCTCCTCCGCGCAACTGCTGATCGACCCGCGCGGCC
This sequence comes from uncultured Methylocystaceae bacterium, assembly GCA_937870755.1. GTDB lineage: Bacteria > Pseudomonadota > Alphaproteobacteria > Rhizobiales > Beijerinckiaceae > JAJXWB01. The sequence continues at coordinate 146,554 of CALMZV010000026.1, read as the reverse complement.
TGCAAATCCTCAAGAACGAGATCACCAAACAGGGCGATTCGACGGACGGCAACCTCATCGACATCGAGAATCAGCGCTACGTGCTGCTATCGCGCTCGGTGCTGCAGAGCGTGGTCGAGCGCGAGAAGCTGGACGCCAATCCGGCGTTCGGCGCTGCGCCGCCCGGCCTCTTGCGCCGCATTCTCGACAGCCTGGGCGTCGCCGGCGCCCGTCGCCCCGACCCTCGCGCGCGCGCCGTCATGGCGCTCGCCGAATCGGTCGACGTGGTGCGCGGCGAGCGCGCCTATGTGCTGGAGGTGGCGGTGACCACCCGCGACCCGGACCTGTCCGCCCGCCTCGCCAACGTCATCGCGCAGGTCTATGTCGAAAAGCAGAACGAGGCGCGTTCGCAGGCCGCCCGCCGCGCCTCCGACGCCCTCACCGACCGCGCCAACGAACTGCGGCGCGAGGTGCAGCAGGCCGAGGAGAAGGTCGAGCGCTACCGCGCGGAGCGCAATCTCACGCTTGGTCCCAACGGCCGCCTGATCGGCGAACAGCAGATCGGCGACCTGTCGTACCAGCTTGGCCTGGTGCGCGCGCGCGTGGCCGAGGCGCAGGCCCGCCTCGACGCGGTGGAGCGCGTGCGCCGTTCGGGCCTCAACCTCGACGCCACGAGCGAAGCCATCTCCTCGCCCACCATGACCGCCCTGCGCAGCCAGTTCGCGCAGGCGACCCAGCAGGAGGCGGCGCTGGCCAGCCAGCTCGGCCCGCGCCATCCCGCGCTCATCCAGGCGCAGGAGCAGACCCGCGACGTGCGCCGCCAGATCATGGCCGAACTCGAGCGCGTGGCGGGCGCCGCGCGCACCGACCTTGCGCGCGCCAAGGCGACCGAAGCCTCGCTCGACAAGCGCGTGGGCGAGGTGCGCACGGCGAACGACAGATCCAGCGTGTCGATGGTGGAGCTGCGCGATCTGGAACGGGCGGCCGAGACGAGCCGCGCGGTCTACCAGGCGTTTCTGTCGCGCGCCAAGGAACTCGACGAAAGCCAGGGCATCGACACCACCAACGCGCGTGTGATTTCGCCCGCCATTCCGGCGCTGCGCCCGAGCGGGCCGCCCGCCTGGCTGGTGCTGGCGGGCGCGCTGATGTTCGGCGCGGTCGCCGGTCTGGGCGCGGCCTATCTGCGCGACCGCCTCGACGGCGAAATCCATGCGCCGGAGCAAGCCAGCGAGGAAAGCGGGCTGCCGGTGCTCGCCGCCTTCCGCACGAGCGCGCCGCCCGGCGGCCTGAAATATCTGTTCCGCCGCCGGCCGGAGGGCGCGCAGCTCGTCGCCGATCGCGCCAATCTCTCGGCTTTGGTCGAACGGCTGCGCCTCGGCCGCAGCGACGGCGCGCGCGCGATCGCGATCGTCGGCCCCCATCTGTCGCGCGCGCAGACCCAGCTCGCCGCCGCGCTGGCCGAATTCGTGCGATGGGAAGGGCTCGACATCGCGCTCGTCGATCTCGCGCCCGCCCCGCGCGCGGAACTTGCCGCCGCCTTCGACGAGGAGCCGCCCAAGGCCGGGCGCGGGGCGGTGCGCGTCATCGCGCTCGCCGACCTGGCCGGCGCGGGCGTGCGCGATCTGGAGCGCCGCGCGAACCGGCTCATGAAGGACAACGACATCGCGATCTTCGACGCGCCGGCCGCGCTCGACGCCGCCACGCCCTCCACGCTCGCCGAACTCGCCGACGCCATCGTCTTCGCATTCTCCACCGAGCGGCTCGCCCAGCACACGATCGACGCCACGCTCGACCGTCTCGCCGACTACGAGGACAAGTTCGCCGGCCTCGTGCTCATCGGCGCCGACGCCGCCACATGAGAGCGGCGGCGCTCCGCGCACGGCCGCGCCTTGCGCGCGCGCGCGACGTTGCGACGGAATCGGCGAGCGCGCGCGATCTGCGCCGCACGATTCTCGCCTTCGTGGTCATCGGCGCGATCGTGTTCAATTTTCTTCTGTGCTTCGTCAACACCAATGTCCTGCGCACCAGCGCCGGCGTCGTCATGCTGGCGGAGGTCGCGCTGATCGGGGCGGCCTTTCTCGTCAGCCTGCGCGACAGTTTCGATCTTCTGGCGATCATCGCCGTCTTTCTCGCCTACATGCTGTTTCTGGGCGCGTTGCAGGGATCGTTCGATCCCAAGCCCGCGCGCGACATTCTCATTCCGTTCGTGTTCTATTTCGCCGCGCTGCGCGTCGCAGATCCGCGCATGGGCGACCGCATCGTCTATGTCTCCATCGCCATCGTGCTCGCGGTCGGACTGTTCGAATACGCATTCCTCAAACAATATACGAAACTGTTCGACATCATCGGCTATTACGTGTCGCGCGGCACCGTGCAGACTGGCGCGTCGGAACTGTCCGAAGATCGCCTGTTCGCCAGCGGCATGCGCTACGAAGGCCGCACGCTGCTGCCGTTTCTGGGCGAGCATCGCGTGTCCTCCGTCTTTCTCGAACCCGTTTCGGTCGGCAATTTCGGCGCGATCTGCTTCGCCTGGATCGTGCTGCGCCACTGGGGCCGGCCGCTCGCCATGGCGCTGCGGCTCATGCCGGTCGTCGCCATTTTCGTTCTGGCGGACGCGCGTTTCGGCCTCGCGGTGTCGCTGTTGTCGCTCATCGTCTTTCCGCTCGCGCGCTTCGTCGGTCGCCCGCTGGTCGCTATGGCGCCGTTCGCGCTCGTCCTCGCGCTTGCGGCCGTCGGCTTTCTCTATCCCGACACGGCGTGGGACAACACCACGCGCGGCCGGCTCCTTCTGTCGGGGCAGATGCTGTCCAACATGTCGCCGGCCGAAGTGTTCGCCTTCGTGCGCACCGACCGTTTCGTCTCGGACTCGGGCTATGTCTACACGCTGGTGAAGATCGGCCTCGTCGGCTTCGCGGCGACCTGGCTGCTTTACGTCCTGGTTCCGGCGCGTTCGGATGCGGCATGGCGCTTTCGCGTGTTCGTGGCGGCCTACATCTGCCTGCTGCTCACGATCTCGAACTCCATCTATTCCATCAAGACCGCGGCGCTCGTCTGGTTTCTCATGGGCGCGCTCGACGCCGCGCCTGCGGCGCCCCTTTTCCGGGGCGCGGATGCGGCCATGGGCGCAGGCGCGCGGCGCACGCGAAAGCGCCGCGCGCCGCTCATGCGGGCCGCGCGCTAGCGTTTTCGAGCCAAGGGAAAACCGCGTCGCGCGCCGCTCCGTCGGACGCGAAAATGCTTAGTGCGTCGTTTCGGCCACCGTCGCGCGAATGGCCGACAGCAGCCACGCGCCGGCTTCCGGCGGTGTGAGATTGTGGTCGCAACCCTCGATCAGCGTCAGCCGCACGTTGGGAAAAGCTGCAAGCCGTCGCGCCTGCCCGCCGAAATGAAACTGAATGTCCTGCCACCCGTCGTCGTCGCGCGCGTAGCCGAGCGTGGTCGCCACGCCGCGCGCCTGCAACGCGCCGAACAGCCGCAGCGCCTGCGCATGCAGGGCGTGGCGCGGATGGAGCCGCCCGAGCCACGGCAGCGTCGCGGCCTCGAGACGGGCGCGCGCCTTGTCGTACAGACGCCGCAGCCCGGGCCGCGGATCGACGCGCCCCCGCGCGATGCCGGCGATCTTCTCCCATGTCAGGAACCGCGCGACCGCATCGCCCAGCGGGCGGTTGGCGAAGCGCATCGCATGCTCGACGCTTTCGTGCGGGCCCCATACGACCCGGTAGAGATTGACGCAGACGAGTCCCCCCGCGCGCGCGTCGTCGACCGCAGCATGGAGCGCGAGCCACGCGCCGGAACACACGCCGACGATCGTCGCCGGCCCGAAGCCTTGCGCGTCCAGCATCGTCAGCGCGGCCGCGACATCGCGTTTGGCCCATCCGTCGTAGACGATGCGCGCGGGCGCCCCGGCAAGCCGCGCGCTCTCGCCGACGCCCCCCAGATCGAACCGCAGCGAGGCGACGCCCGCGGCCGCAAGCGCGCGCGCCTGTTCGACCGCCATGCGCCGCCAGCCCGAATGGGGATTGCGCCCGACATTCAGAAACACCGCGACGGGCGCGCCGACGGGCGCCGACGCCGGGCGACACAGGACGCCGAACAGATAGTCGTCCACGCCGAACCGCACGCCGGTCTCCACGAAGGTTTCGCCTTGCAGCCTCTGCGCCGGCGCCTGCGCGCCGACGCGAGCGGCGCGGCCGGGCGGCATGCGCGCCTTCAGCGCCGCGGTCGCGCGCGCGAAGGTTGCGACCGGCGTCAGCGCGGTCGTGGGTCCGGAGACGAGATCCTCGAACCCGGCGAACGACAGATGATCGACCGCCGCGCCCGACGCCGCGAAGGCCGCCGCGAGCGTGTCGTGCTCCAACCCGTCGCGCGCCACCATGATCGCCGCGCCCTGCGCCGGCAAAGCGAAACCGCCGCCCCTGAGCGCGGAAATCTCCGCAACCCGCGCGGCCGGCAGCACGAAGCCGCCGATGACGAGCGCGCCTTCGGGCGCGCGCTCTGCGCCGTCGCCGGGGCTCGCGACCTGCGCGGCCCACACGCGCGTCTCGCGCAGCCAGCGCTTGCCGCTCGCCGGGGCGCCCAACAGCAGGAGGCCCTCGCACGGCGCGCCGCGACGCCCGGCTTCGAGCGCGACCAGCGCGCCCAGGCCAAACCCGCCGAGCACGATCCGCCGCGCGCCGCAGGTCCGCCGCAACAGATCGGCCGCTTCGCCGACCGCCGCGATCCAGTCCTCGACGCGCGCGGTCTCGAGATCGCCGAGCGCGCCGCCGCAGCCGGGAAAGTCGAACCGCAGGGTCGGGTATCCGGCGTCTGAAAGCGCCTCGGCCAGTTCGCAGAGCGCCCGGCGCGTGCAAAGTTCCTCGTATCCCCAGCCGCCGGCGAGCACGACGCCGACCTCGCCCGCCGCCGGGTGCAGGAACGCCGGCGATGTTCGCAGCATCGTGGGCAGGGCGCGCGGCCCGCGCGCCATCGCGCGAACGGCGTCGCCGTCCGTTTCGGGCCGCGCCGCCGGGGCGGATGGTGCGCGCGAGGTCATGGCTCCACACCTACCCGAACAGGCGCGGGACTGGAACGCCAACCGCAAAACCGGTTAACTCGAAACCAACGAACCGATGGAGGAAGCGATGAGACTGAACGGCAAGGTCGCGCTGATCACCGGCGCCGCGCAGGGGTTCGGCAAGGGCATCGCCGAAACCTTCGCGCGAGAGGGCGCGAGAACGGTGCTGGTCGACCTGAACGCCGAGGGGGCGGGGAAGGTCGCCGCCGCCATCGGCGCCGACGCCGTCGGCATGGGCGGCGACGTGTCGAAAGCCGCCGACGTGCAGGCGATGGTGGACGCCGCCGTCGGCAGGTTCGGCCGGCTCGACATCGTGGTCAACAACGCCGGCACGACCCATCGCAACCAGCCGCTGCTGGAGGTGAGCGAGGCGGAATTCGATCGCGTCTACGCCGTCAACGTCAAATCCCTGTTCCACACCGCGCAGTCCGCCGTGCCGGTCATGCGCAGGCAGGGCGGCGGGGTGTTCATCAACATCGGCTCGACCGCCGGCATCCGCCCGCGCCCGGGTCTTGCCTGGTACAACGGGTCCAAGGGCGCCGTGCATCTCATCTCGAAAACGATGGCGGTCGAACTGGCGCCGGACCGGATCCGCGTGTGCGTCGTGGCGCCGGTCGCCGGCGAGACGCCGCTGCTCGCCTCGTTCATGGGCGAGGACACGCCGGAAAAACGCGCGGCCTTCCGCGCCACCGTGCCGCTCGGCCGGCTCTCGACCGCGCAGGACATCGCCAACGCCTGCCTGTTCCTGGCGAGCGACGAAGCCGAATTCCTGACCGGCAACATCGTGGAGGTGGACGGCGGGCGGTGCGTCTGAAAGCGGCGCCGGCGCAGCCTCCGGCTTCGGTTTTCGAGTCTTGACGCCCGCGCGCGGTCGACGCATCGTCCGCGCCGGTTTACCAGGGGGTCGCCGGCCCCCGCTTTCATCACGGGCGCGCTCATGGATTCGACTTCGCTTCTTCGCGCAAAGCGCGGCCGCCGCGCGCTTCTGGCCGCGCTCGCGCTCCTGTGCGGCGCGCAGGCGGCGCTCGCCCGACCGATGGTTCCGGCCGAACGGCGCGAATACTCGTTCTCGGGCCGGTTGCCCGCCTGCAACGATCCGTCGGTGCTCTCGACCATCTCGTCGCGCTTCCAGTCGCGCGAGGATCGCTATTGGGAATCGGGACTGGCCATCGCCGCCTACGACCGTATCGCCGAGATCGGCATGCGCTCGCCGGGTCTCGATTTCATTCCGCGCCGCTATTGCATGGCGCGCGCGCTGTTCAACGACGGTTCCGCGCGCAAGGTCAATTTCGCGATCGTCGAGAAAATGGGCTGGCTCGGCGTGCTGGGCTTTGGCGTGCAATGGTGCGTGGACGGGCTCGACCGCAATCGCGCCTTCGGCGACGAATGCCGCGCGGCGCGGCCGTAACGGATTCTTTCATGACCCTTCGCAACGTGCGCCTTGCCATCGCAGCCGCGCTGGCGTTCGGCCTGACCGCGCCCGCCGCCGCCCAGTGGAGCGAACGGCCGAGCGGCTTCCAGCCGCGCTATCAACGCGAGGACGGCGGCTTTCAGCCCCGCTATCAGCGTGAGGACGGCGGCGGCTTCCGCCCCCGTTACGAGCGCGGCGAGGACCGCGATTTCGGGCGCGCGCGGCGCGGCGGCGACGGCGATTTCGACTTCTACGTACTGGCGCTCTCGTGGTCGGCCGGCTTCTGCGAGCTCGGCGGCGCGCAAAAGGCGCGCCGGCAATGCGCGCCGGGCGCCGGCGCGGGCTTCGTCGTGCATGGTCTTTGGCCGCAATACGAACGCGGGTTTCCCGAAAATTGCAGCGCCTTCGACCGGCCGCTGCCGCGCGCCGCCCTCGACAACGTGCAGGGGCTTTTTCCCGACGAGGGGCTGGCGCGTTACGAATGGCGCAAGCACGGAACCTGTTCCGGCAAGGGACCGGGCGAATATTTCGCCGACGTGCGCCGTGCGCGCGAGCAAGTCCGCATTCCGGGGCGATTCTCGTCCATGCGCACGGACGCGCACGTGACGCCGATGGATGTTCTGCGCGCGTTCGAGGAGGCCAATCCGCGTCTGCGCCCCGGCATGGCGGCTGTCGGCTGCAGGGCCGGCGTGCTGCAGGAAGTGCGCGTTTGTTTCTCGAAGGACCTGCGCGATTTCCGCCCCTGCCCCGAGGTTGCGCGCAAGTCCTGCCGCGCGCGCGACATTCGCGTGCCGGCGCCGCTCTGACGTTGTGAACTACCGCCACGCCTTCCACGCCGGCAATTTCGCCGACGTGTTCAAGCACGTCTTTCTCGTGCGCCTCCTGTCCTATCTCGCGTTGAAGGAGAGCGCGTTCCGCGTGATCGACACGCATGCGGGCGAAGGCGCCTACGATCTTGCCAGCACGGAGGCCGCGCGCACCGGCGAATGGCGCGGCGGCGTCGGCCGCCTCGCGGCGCTGCGCGAGGACGACCCCGCCTGGCCGCTCATCGCGCCATGGCTCGCGCTTCTCGGGCCACGCGACGCGCAGGGGCGCCCCGCGCTCTATCCCGGATCGCCGCTGATCGCGCAAAAGCTCATGCGCCCGCAGGACCGCGCGCTGTTCTGCGAGAAACACGAGGCGACATTCGCCGCGCTGCGGAAACGATTCGCGCGCGACCGGCGCATCAAGACGCTCGCGCTCGACGGCTGGTCGGGGCTGAACGCCTTCCTGCCGCCGCCCGAGCGGCGCGGTCTCGTGCTGATCGATCCGCCGTTCGAGGCCACGGACGAATTGGACCGTCTCGGGGCGGCCTTCGCGCAGGCGTTCCGCAAATGGCCGACCGGCGTCTATGCGCTGTGGTTTCCGGTCAAGGCCGCGCGCACGAGCGAGAAGCTCACCGCCGCGTTGCGCGCGGCCGGCGCGACGCGCCTCCTGACGCTCGAATGCGCCGTGGCGCCGATGTCGGCCGATGGGCTGACGAGCAACGGGCTGGCGCTGGTCAATCCGCCGTTCACGCTCGCCGGCGAGGCCGAGCGCATTCTGCCGACCCTCGTGCGACTGATGGAACGGGCGCCCGGCGCCGGCGCATTTCGCATGATCGCATGAAAAAGCGCCCGACGAATCGCTTCGCCGGGCGCCGCGGAGCCTTCCCGCGGAACTAGAAGTGATAATTCACGCCGAACCGCACGTTGGACACGTTGAGACCGGTCGTCGACCAGTCGGGCGAGAAATGGAAATAGTCCTTCGAGCTGAGCGAGGTGAACAGATATTCGGCCTTGGCCGAAATCTTGTTCGTGAAGGCGTATTCCAGACCCGCGCCCAGCGCCCAGCCGGCGTTGAAGGTCGATTGCGAGCCGAAGAACGGCACGGCGCGCCAGTCGTTGACGTTGGCGGTGACCGACCCCATCGCCAGACCGCCCGTCAGGAAGATGAGCGCGCGGTCGGCGGCGAAACCGGCGCGCGCGCGCACCGTCGCCAGGCTGTTGAGCTGGCCCTTGCCGTTGAAACCGAAGAAGGGGAGATCCTGCTTGGCGTTGATCGCCGTCAGATCCCAGTCGCCCTCCAGGCCCAGCACGAAATTCTGCCCGATCTGATAGTTGAAGCCGCCGGTGACGCCGCCCTGGAAGCCGCTGGGCTTGCCGAACAACTGCCCGCCGCCCTGCGTGAACGAACCCCAGCCGTAGCCGGCGTTGAGGCCGAGATAGAAGCCGGTCCAGGAGAAGACCGGCGGCGGCGCCAGATAATCGCCGCGCGGCGCGCCGCGGCTCGGCAGGTCGGCCGCCCCCGCAATGTTCACCGCGCCCGTGGTCGCCAGCGCGATCAGCGCGACGCTCGCCAGAAATCTTGCCTTCATAACCGTTCTCCTTGCGGCAAGCGGCCGTGGCCGTCTTGTTGAACGCAAGTATAATTATTCAGGTTACGATTTGCTTACTTTCCCGCCCCGCCATAGCTTGGCAAAATAAGGCGGAAGATGGCAGAAAATTTAAGAATGCGATCAATTCGAATAATATCGTTCATCGTTTGGATGAGATTGGATTTTGACATGAAAAGGCGGGCTATGGGCCAAACAACACCCGCACAGACGGCGAAATAGCTTGGATAATAAATTGTTAAAGCGCGCGCGCGGACGTTTGGCGAGCCGCCGCGCCCGGTCTATTTTGACGCGCGAAGGCATGGGAGGGGAAGATGGCCGACGGTCCCGCGGGCGCGGCGCTGGTGACCGGCGCGGCGCGCCGGATCGGCCGGGCGATCGTCGAACGCCTTGCGGCCGACGGGTGGCCGACGGTCGTCCACACGAGCGCGCGGTCGGCGGCGGAGGCGCAAGGCCTTGCGGACGCGCTGGTGGCGCGCGGTCTGAGGGCCGCCGTCGTCGTCGCCGATCTCGCCGAGGCCGGCGCCGCGGGCGCCCTGATCGAGAAGGCAAGCGCGACGTTCGGTCCGCTCGCCTGCCTCGTCAACAACGCATCGGTGTTCGAGCCGGACGAGCCGGCCAGTTTCGAGGCCCTGGGGTTCGACCGGCATATCGCGGTCAATCTGCGCGCGCCTTTGCTGCTGGCGCAGCATTTCGCGGCGCAGGCGCCGCCGGGCGCCGGCGTCGTCAACATCCTCGACCAGCGCGTGCTGCGCCCGGGCCCCGATTATTTCACCTACGCCATTTCGAAATCCGCCCTGTGGTCGGCGACCCGCACGCTCGCGCAAGCCTTCGCGCCGCGCGTGCGCGTGAACGCCGTCGGCCCCGGCCCGGTCCTGCCGAACGCGCACGAGGGCGAGGCGGGATTCGCGGCCGAAGTGGCGGGCCTGCCGCTCGCCCGAGCGCCGGATGCGCGCGAGATCGCCGACGCCGTCGCATGGCTCATGCGCGCGCGCAGCGTCACCGGCCAGATGATCGCGGTCGACGGCGGGCAGCATCTGGCCTGAGTCAGTCCGCGCTCGGCAGACGCCGGATGGTGAATTCGATCTCGCCGTCGTCCGTCTCGCGCCAGAACTCGATCTCGGTCATGTAGGCGGCTTTGGGAAAACGGTCGAACCATTCGCGCGCCTTGGCGCGCGCGGCATCGCGCGGCAGCAGATAGGTTTCGCGCCGCCACGCTTTCGCCGCGCCCTGCGCACGGGCGCGTGCGCTCAGCCTGCGGGCGAGTTCGGCCGGACCCTTGCGCTCGATACTCATACTGCTCTCGACGCGACGCGATGAAACATTCTAGCGCGCCATGCGCAGAAGCTCCACCATCGCGCGATAGCCGCGCGACTCGGCGAGCTGCAACGGCGTCGCGCCGGAGCGGTCGGCCAGCCGCGCGTTCGCGCCGGCTTCCACCAGCGCCTTCACCGTCGCCACATGGCGGGGCCCGCCCTGCCCCAGAATCACCGCCTCGATCAGCGCCGTCCAGCCGAGATTGTTGACATGGTCGAGCGGCCCGCCGGCCGCGATCAGCGCGCGCACCACGCCGTCGTGACCGAGATGGGCGGCCGCGATCAGCGCCGTGCCGTCATAGGGCGAGGTGACGGCGCGCGGATCGCCGCCGAGGTCGAGCGCCAGCCGCATCGTCTGCTCGTCGTCGCGCACCGCCGCGATGGTGATGGCGTCGTATCGGTCGCCATCGAGCGCGCGCACGTTGGCGCCCGCCTTGGCCAGCGCCCGCATCGCCGCGCGCCGGCCGAAATGCGCCGCCACGTGGAACGGCGTGCGCCCTCGCGCGTCGGTCGCATCGAGCGTCGCGCCCGAGCGGGCGAGCCGCGCGATCTCCGTCGCGTCGTCCCTGGCGGCGGCCGCGTGCAATCCGGCATAGGCGGCCAGTTCCGCCTGCGAGGGCGCCGTCTGCGCCTGCGCCGCCAACGGCGCCGACATCGAGGCGGCCAGTGCGACGGAAGCGAAAAACCTCGCGCTCATGTCTCATCCTCCCCGTTCGCGGAACGCGCGGCCTGCCGCGCCGCCTCATCGATCAGCCGCGCGATTTCGCCCGGCTCGCGCGGGAAGCCCGCGCGTATCCATTGCGCCTGCAGATATTTGAGCGCCGCGCCGATTGCGCGCCCCTCCGTCAGGCCACGTTTCTTGAAGTCCTCGCCCGACACCGGCAGCTTCAGGCCGGCGTAGTGATCGAGCGCGGCGAGCGCGGCGCGCCAGGCTGGTGCCTGTTCCGGACGGTTTTCGGCCATCCCCAGCCGCAGCGCGTCCGCGACCGCGCCGGCGCCGTGGGCCAGCACGAGCGCGCCGAGCCGCGCGCCCTGCGGCGGCTGTCGCTCGCTGCGCATGGCTTCGACGATCTCGATCGCCGCCCGCAGCCGGCGATGTTCGAGATTGGACAGACGCAATCGTTCGCGCAGCCGGTCGGCGTCCTCGCGCACGCAGACGCAGAGCGCGCCGAGCCGCAGAACGGCGTCGGGCGCGCCGTCCTGCGCGATGAGCCGTTCGAGGCGGAGGGGACGGGCGACGGCGCCCAGCAATATTTCGAGCACGCCGGTCTCCGCCGCCTCGCGCACGACGTCGCCCGCGCGTCGCGCGCCGAGCAGCTTGAGCATTTCCGCGCGCACGCGTTCGGCCGACAGCCGCCGCAATCCCGCGCGCTCCGCGATGACGGCCGAAAGGCCCTCCGCGTCGAGCGGCCCCTCGCCATAGGCGGCGTGAAACCGGAAGAAGCGCAGGATGCGCAGATAATCCTCCTCGATGCGCGCGCGCGCGTCGCCGATGAAGCGCACGCGCCGCGCCGCCAGGTCCGCCTGCCCGCCGAGCGGGTCGTGCACGCGCCCGTCGCGCGACAGCGACATGGAATTGATGGTGAAGTCGCGCCGGCGCGCGTCGGCGGAAAAATCGCGTCCGTACTCGACCTTCGCATGGCGCCCGAAGGTCTCGACATCGGCGCGCAGCGTCGTCACCTCGAACGGTTTGCGCTCGACCACGACCGTGATCGTGCCATGATCGTAGCCGGTCGGCGCAGGCCGGAACCCGGCCGCCTTCGCCCGCCGCGTGACCTCGTCGGGATGGGCGGTGGTCGCCAGATCGACGTCCTCCACCGGCGCGTCGATGAGCGCGTTGCGCACCGCCCCGCCGACGACGCGCGTCTCCTCGCCGTCGCCGTCGAGAACGGCGAGCAGTCGTTGCAGGCGCGGTTCGGCCAGCAGCCCCGCCAGCCCGGTCATTCGAACCGCCCCGGCACCAGCCTGCCGTTCTCGATATGCGCCGGCCGGTAGGCGCCCTGTTCGCGCGGCTGTTTCGCGCCGATCAGCACCAGGCCGCCGATGGCCAGGCACAACCCCGCGACCGTCAGCGCCGCGACCGCGGCCGGCGACCAGTGATGCGTGCTGTGCGGCATGCGCCGGCGCGCGACAAGATAGAGCGCATAGAGCGCGAACGGGGTGAGAAACAGCAGGACCGGTTCGATCCAGGCGCGCGCCATCAGGGAATGAGCCTCTCGTAGAAATGCCGCAGGATGCCGGCCGTCACGCCCCAGATGTAGCGATTCTTCCACGGCATTTCGTAATAGTGGCGCATCACGCCCTGCCATTCGCGCGACTGGCGCTTGTGGTTGCCGGGTTCGAGCAGAAACTCGAGCGGCGTCTCGAACACGTCCGCCACCTCGTGATGATTGATCGCGAGATCGAACGGCGCGTGGATTTCGGCGACCACCGGCGTGATGCGATAGCCCGATCCCGACAGATAGGGTTCGAGCAGGCCGAACGGCTCCACATGGCGCGGGTCGAGCCCGATTTCTTCCTGCGCCTCGCGCAGCGCGGCGGCGATGGGCCCCGCGTCCTGCGGGTCGATCTTGCCGCCGGGAAACGCCACCTGCCCGGAATGCGAACGCAGATGCGTCGCCCGCTCGGTCAGCAGCACCGTCGCCCCGTCCGGCCGCGCGATCAGTCCGATCAGCACCGCCGCCGGTTTGGCGACCGCGAGCGCCGTCTCCACCTCGATCTGTCCCGGATTGAGCGCATGGTCGCCGGCCGGCCCGCGCCCCAGCCCGCCGGCGCCCGGCTCGAGCGTCAGCAACGCGCGGGCGCGCGCGATCGGGTCGAACGAAAGCTCCTTCACGTCCACGCTTCGATCTCCGCCGCCGCCGCCATCGGAAAGAACGCGCCGTTGGAGGCGACGCCGAACATGGCGACGCCGTCGATCTCGCGCGTCTCGCCCCACGCGACGAGATCGTAGAACAGCGCGCGTTTCACCAGCGCCCACAAATCCGCCCGCACGCGGACATAGGGTTTCAGACCGTCCGACTCGCCGCGCTCGAACCGCAGCGGATGCTCCGCGTCGATCTCAACCCAGTCCTCGACATTCGTGCGCAGCCGCAGCGCCTGCCCGCGCGGGCCTTCCCCGCGCTGCAACTCCACGCCGAGGAACGGCGCGTCGTCCACCTGGATGCCCACGCGCTCGACCGGCGTGACGAGCACATAGCGTTCGGGGTCCTTGCGCAGGATGGTGGAGAACAATTGCACCAGCGCCGGCCGGCCGATGGGCGAGCCGTTGTAGAACCACGTGCCGTCGCGCGCGATCCGCATGTCGATCTCGCCGCAATAGTCCGGGTTCCAGAGATGGACGGGTGGCAGATTGCGCGGCGCGCCGCCGGCCGCCCGGGCCGCGCGCGTCAGCCCTTCCAGCCCCCCGCCCGTCCCGTCCTTCAAACCTTCCTCCGCCATAATCTCGCGCCCATTTGCCCACAGGGTCGACCGTTCGTTTCGCTTGCGGCCGATTGCGCCTAATCTAGTCGTGGGAAGGCCGGGATGAAACCTGCGCCGCCGATTCGAGGTCCTCGATGTCCGAAAACGCCCTTCAGAACGCCGTCGATCTCGAAGCTTCGGTGGCCGAGGCGGCCGAACAGGCGGTGGCGCGGCTGGCGGCCGTGCGCGCCGGGGTTGAGAATGTGGTGTTCGGCCAGGGCGACGTGGTCGAGCAGGCGCTGGCAACTCTGCTCGCCGGCGGCCACGGTCTGCTGGTCGGCGTGCCGGGCCTGGCGAAGACCCGGCTGGTGGAGACGCTGGGCGTCACGCTCGGCCTGTCGAGCCAGCGGGTGCAGTTCACGCCCGACCTCATGCCCTCCGACATTCTGGGCTCGGAAATTCTGGAAGAGTCGGCCGACCACAAACGCGCCTTCCGCTTTCTGCGCGGCCCGATCTTCGCCGAACTGCTGATGGCCGACGAGATCAACCGCGCGAGCCCGCGCACGCAATCGGCGCTGCTGCAGGCGATGCAGGAATATCACGTGACGGTCGCAGGCCAGCGCCACGATCTGCCGCGCCCTTTCCACGTGCTGGCGACGCAGAACCCGCTGGAGCAGGAAGGCACCTATCCGCTGCCGGAGGCCCAGCTCGACCGGTTTCTCATGCAGGTCGACGTCGACTACCCCGACCGCGCGGCCGAGCGGCGCATTCTCATCGAGACGACGGGCGCGAGCGACGCGCGCCCCGCGCAGGTTCTCACCAGCGAGGAGCTGCGCCAGATCCAGCGCCTCGTGCGCCGCATGCCGGTCGGCGAGAGCATCGTGGAATGCATTCTCGATCTCGTGCGCGCCGCCCGTCCCGGCGAGGGCGATCCGGAGATCGTCAAACATGTCGCGTGGGGCCCCGGCCCGCGCGCGGCCCAGGCTCTCATGCTGGCGGCGCGCGCGCGCGCGCTGCTGGAAGGCCGGCTGTCGCCCGCGCGCGCGGACGTCGCCGCGCTCGCCGAGCCCGTTCTCAAACACCGCATGGCGCTCACCTTCGCCGCGCGCGCCGACGGCGAGACGCTGCCCGCGCTGATCGCGCGGCTCGCCGAAAAGAACGTCGCGCAGGGATGAACGCGGCGCGGCTCCTCACGCCCGGCGAACGGCGCGCGGCCTTTGGCGCGCGGGAGGAGGCGCACGCGCTCGCACGGCGCCTGCCGCGCGCGGTCATCGCCGCGCGCGACATCGCCGCCTCCATCCTGCACGGCGCGCACGGGCGCCGGCGCGCGGGCGTGGGCGACGCCTTCTGGCAGTTTCGCCAGTATGCCGCCGGCGAATCGGCCGCGCGCATCGACTGGCGCCGCTCGGCGCGCGACGACCGCCTTTATGTGCGCGAGCGCGAGTGGGAGGCCGCGCACACTATCTGGCTGTGGATCGACACGTCCGCCTCGATGGCGTTCGTCTCCGATCTCGCCATGCAGTCGAAACTCGACCGCGCGCTGCTGACGGGCCTGGCCTTCGCCGAAATGATGGTGCGGGCGGGCGAGCGCGTGGGGCTGATGGGACTGACGCGTGCGCTCTCGAGCCGCGACGTGATCGAGCGGTTTGCGGAATCCTTGCTGATGGAAGAGCGGGCGGACCACGCGCCGCCAGAACTGCCGCCGGCGCTTGCGCTGGCGCCGCGCGCACGCGCGCTCATTCTCAGCGATTGCCTCGTCGACCCCGCCGCCTTCGCCGCGCGACTGTCGACGCTCGCCTCGCGCGGCGCCAGCGGCCATGTCGTGGCCGTCGCCGATCCCGTGGAGGAGACGTTTCCGTTTTCGGGCCATGTGGAACTGCGCGACGTGGACTCGCCGGCCGTGCTGCGCGCCGGCGCCGCGCAGTCCTGGCGCGCGGATTACATCGCGCGATTGCGGTCCCATCGCGCCGCGCTCGCCGACACGTGCCGCGCGCACGGGTTCGGCTTCCTCGTGCATCGCACCGACCGCCCGGCCTCCGAGGTTCTGATCGCGCTGCGCGGCCGGTTCGAAGCGGGAGCGACGGCATGATCCCGCTCGCCTTCACCGCGCCGCTGGCGCTCGTCGGCCTCGCCGCGCTGCCGATCGTGTGGCTCATTCTGCGCGTGACGCCGCCGCGCCCGCGACGCCTGCCGTTCCCGCCGCTCAAGCTCATTCTCGATCTGCAACGCAAGGACGAGACGCCCGCGCGCACGCCGTGGCCGCTGCTGCTGCTGCGCCTGGCCATCGCCGCGCTCGCCGTCCTCGCCTTCGCGGGACCGGTTTGGAACCCCAATGCGGCGCAGGCGCCGGGCGCGCAAACGCTGGCGCTGATCGTCGACGACGGCTGGCCCGCGGCGCCCACATGGGCCAGGCGCATCGCCTATGCGAGCGCGGAGATCGAAGCCGCCGGGCGGCGCGGCGCGCCGGTCGCGCTCGTGGCGATGTCCGAACCGCGCGACCTCGCCGCCGTCGAACCCGCGCGCGCGCTCGAACGGCTGCGCGCGTTGAAGCCGAAGCCCTGGGCGCCTGACCGCGCCGCCGCGCTCGGCGCGATCGAGAAGTTTCTGGGCGCCGACACATCCGCGCGCCTCGTCTGGCTCGCCGACGGGCTGGAGACGGGCGGCGCGCGCGCCTTCGCCGAAAAGCTGGCGAGCCTCGCATCGACGCCGATCGACATCGTGAGCGAGCCCTCGCGCCAGCGCGCCCTGACAGACGCGCGCAACGAAACCGGCGCGCTGTCCGTCGCCGTGCTGCGCGCGGGCGCGGCGGGCGCGGCGACGGGCCGGGTGCGCGCGTTCGACCTGAAAGGCGCGCCGCTCGGCGAAGCGCCGTTCGATCTGGCGAGCGCGACCGAAACGCGCGCGAAGATCGAGCTTCCGGTCGAGTTGCGCAACGCCATCGCCTGGCTCGACATCGACGGCGAGCATTCGGCCGGCGCCGTCGCGCTGATCGACGAGCGCCAGCGCCGCCGCAAGGTCGGACTTGCGAGCGGCGCGAGCGCCGATGTCGCACAGCCGCTGCTCGCGCCCGATTATTACCTGACCAAGGCGCTCGGCCCTTACGCGGACGTGCGCGAGGCGCGCGCCAACGCGCCCGACCCCGTGGGCGCGCTGATCGACGACGGGGCGTCCGTGCTCGTCCTTTCCGACATTGCGGTGGCGCCGGGCGCGATGCGCGCGCGGCTCGACAAATATCTGGAGGACGGCGGCGTGATCGTGCGCTTCGCCGGCTCGCGGCTCGCAGCCTCCGGCGACGATCTGACGCCGGCCACGCTGCGGCGCGGCGGGCGCACGCTCGGCGGGGCGCTATCGTGGGAGACGCCGAAGAAATTGAGGCCGTTCGATCGCGAGAGTCCATTCTTCGGATTGAAGACCGGCGACGACGTGTCGGTCTCCAGACAGGTGCTGGCCGAACCCGAGCCGGGGCTGTCCGAACGCACATGGGCGCAACTGGCCGACGGCACGCCCGTGGTCACCGCCGAACGGCGCGGGCGCGGACTTGTCGTGCTGTTTCACGTCACGGCCGACACCACATGGTCGAACCTGCCGCTGTCGGGGCTCTTTCCCGAAATGCTGCGCAGGATCGTCGCGCTGTCGGCGGAGATGGAGCAGGCGCCGGCCCCCGCCGAGGACGGCCCGCTCGCGCGCCAGACGCGGCCCGAGGCGCTCGCGCCCCAGCGCACGCTCGACGGATTTGGCGTTCTGGGCGCGCCGCCGGCCTCCGCCCGTCCCATTCCCGCCGGCGAAACGGCGCGCGCGGGCGCCGACCATCCGCCGGGCTTCTACGGCGCGGGCGCGCACGCGCTATCGGCCGTCAACGCGCTGGCGCCGGAAGAGCGCCCGAAACCGGCCGACTTTTCCGGCCTCGCCCATCGCGCCGTCGCGCTCGAAGCGCCGCAACCCGTCGATCTTCGCCCGCTCGCGCTCGGCCTTATGCTCGCGATGTTCGTGATCGACGGTTTCGCCGCGCTCTGGTACGCCGGCGGCCTGACGTGGCGCCGGGCGAATGGCCGACGGCGCGGCGCGGCCGCCGTCGTCGCGCTCGCGGCGTCGCTCGCGCTGGCCGCCCCGCCACGCGCGGCGCGGGCGCAGACGCCGCCCCCGCAACCGCAGGCGACGCAGCGCGACATATCCGCCGCGCTTGCCACGCGCCTCGCCTATGTCGTCACCGGCGACGCGCGCGCCGACGAGGCGAGCCGGCTGGGCCTGCAGGAACTGTCGCGCACGCTCGCCGAACGCACCTCCCTTGCGCCGGCCGAACCCGTCGGCGTCGATCCCGCGCGCGACGAACTGGTGTTCTATCCGTTTCTCTACTGGCCGATCGTCGCCACGCGCCCGCAGCCGCCGCCGCTCGCCGTGCAGAAGATCGCCGCGTTCATGAAACAGGGCGGCTTCGTGGTGTTCGACACGCGCGACGCCCTGACAGCGCGCGCCGGCGGCCCGCCCTCGCCGGAGGCGCAGTGGTTGCGCGAACTGCTCGCCGGCGTCGACGTGCCGGCGCTCGAACCCGTGCCGCGCGACCATGTGGTGACGAAGACGTTCTACATCATCGACGGGTTCGTCGGCCGCACGGCCAATGGGCAGACGTGGATCGAGGCGCTGCCGCCGGAGCCGGCCGGCGAGAGCCGCCCCGCGCGTTCGGGCGACAGCGTCTCGCCGCTGATCGTCGTGTCGAACGATCTGGCAGCCGCCTGGGCGGCCGACCGTTCGGGCGCGACGCTTTATCCGCTCACGCCCGGCGGCCCGCGCCAGCGCGAACTCGCGTTGCGCGGCGGCGTCAATCTCGTGATGTACACGCTGACCGGCAACTACAAGGCCGACCAGGTGCACGTGCGCGACCTGCTCAATCGTCTGGGACATTGAGGTCGCGATGAACGCCTTCAGCCTGTCCTTTGCGCCGCTGTTGCCCTGGCCGGCCTTGCTCGCGCTCGGCGCGCTCGGCTTCGTGGGCGTGGGACTGGCGCTGGCGGCGCGCAGGCCCGGCGCGCTGTTGCGCGGCCTTGCGCTCGCGCTGGCGCTGTTCGCGCTCGCCGATCCCGCGCTCGTCAGCGAGGACCGCGAGCCTTTGAAGGACATCGTGGCGGTGGTCGTCGACCGCAGCGCGAGCCAGACGCTGGCCGATCGCGCGCGCCAGACGGACGCCGCCCGCACAGAACTCGAAAGGCGGCTCGCCGGTCTCGACAACGTCGAACTGCGTCTGAGCGAGAGCGAACGCGCCGACCCCGAAGGCACGCGCCTGTTCGCGCGGCTGTCGTCGGCGCTCGCCGACATTCCGCCAGAGCGGCTGGGCGCCGTCGTCATGATCACCGACGGGCAGGTTCACGATATTCCCGAAGCGTTCGACCGCCTGGGCCTGAAGGCGCCGTTGCACGCGCTGGTGACGGGCCGCGCGCGCGAGCGCGACCGGCGCATCGAACTCGTCGAGGCGCCGCGCTTCGGCCTGGTCGGCAAGGATGTCGTGTTCGAGGCGCGCGTTGTCGATTCGGCCGGCGACCGCGCGCCGGTCGCGCTGACCGTGCGCCGCGACGGCGCGGATCTCGCGCGCATGAACGCCACGCCCGGCGCGACCGTGTCCATTCCGGTGCGCGTGGAGCACGGCGGGCCGAACGTCTTCGAGTTCGAGATCGCGACCGCCGCGGACGAACTGACCGCGCTCAACAACAAGGCCGTCGCCACCGTCGACGGCGTGCGCGACAAGCTGAAGGTGCTGCTCGTGTCCGGCGAGCCGCACGCCGGCGAACGCGCATGGCGCAATCTTCTGCGCTCGGACGCCAATGTCGAACTCGTGCATTTCACCATCCTGCGCCCGCCGGAAAAGCAGGACGGCACGCCCATCCACGAGCTGGCGTTGATCGCGTTCCCGACGGCCGATCTGTTCGGCCGCAAGATCAAGGAATTCGATCTCATCATCTTCGACCGCTATTCCAACCAGACCGTCCTGTCGCAGACCTATCTCGAGAACATCGTCCGGTTCGTGAACGAGGGCGGCGCGCTGCTGATCGCCGCAGGACCGGACTTTGCAAGCCCGTCCGGCATTTTCTATTCGCCGCTCGGCCGCATCGCGCCCGGCGAGCCGGAAGGCGGGCGCATCGAACGTCCGTTCCGCCCGAGGATTTCGGCCGACGGCCTCAAACATCCCGTCACGCGCGATCTGCCCGGCGGCGGGAGCGAGCCGCCGCAATGGAGCGAATGGTTCCGGCAGGTGAATGCGCGCGTCACGCGCGGCGTAAGCGTGCTGCAGGGCGCCAACGACAAGCCGCTTCTCATCCTCTCGCGCGAAGGCAAGGGCCGCGTCGCCGAACTTCTGTCGGACCAGATGTGGCTGTGGGCGCGCGGCTATCAGGGCGGCGGCCCGCATGTCGATCTCATGCGCCGACTGGCGCACTGGCTGATGAAGGAGCCGGACCTGGAGGAGGAGGCGCTGCGCGCGCGGGCGCACGGGCGCCAGATTCGCATCGAGCGCCAGACGCTGAAGGAAGCCAGCGATCCCGTCCGCGTGACCGCGCCCGGCGGCGCGACCGGCGAAATAACGCTCGCCCCCGCGAGCCCCGGCCTGGCGCGCGGCGTGTTCGAGGCGAGCGAACTTGGCCTGCATCGCCTGCAATCGGGCGATCTGACAACGCTGGTCAATGTAGGCGTGGAGAATCCGCGCGAGTTTCAGGATGTGGTGTCGACGATGGAGCGCTTGCGTCCGGTCGTCGCCGCAAGCGGCGGGACAATCCGCCGCATCGAATCCGGCGAGGGCGTCGCGTTGCCGCGCGTGGCCTCCGTGCGCGAGGGTTCGCTCTATGGCGGAAGCGACTGGATCGGTGTGCGGCGCACGAACGCGCATGTCGTGCGCGCCATCGGCGTCGCGCCGCTCGCGCTCGGCCTCGCCGCGCTCGCCCTGTTGCTCGCGTTTCTCATGGCGACGTGGTTCGCCGAAGGGCGCAGGCCCGGATGAAGGCGTTTTCGAGCGAACCGGATCCGCGCGCGGAAAGCGCGCCATGTCAAAGAGCTTCGCTTCCGCGTCTGATCTCGCCGGACGCGAGAGCGAGCCGCTCGCGTCCCAGGAGCCGGTCGAGCGACAGCGGTCCCGCGCCTTTCGCCATCAGAAACAGCAACGCGACCGCCCAGACCCCGTGCACGGCGTAGGCCGAGGGATAGACGAAAATCTGGATTGTCAGCGTCATGATCAACAGCGCCGTCGCCGAAAGCCGTGTGGCGAGACCGACGAGCAGCAGCGCGGGAAACACATGTTCGGCGACGCTGGCCATGATGGCGGCAAGTTCGGGCGCGAGGAAGGGCAGGCGATATTCGTCGCGGAACAGATCGATCGTCGCATCGGCCAACCGCGGCCAGCCGAATTCGAACCTTCCATCGACGATGTCGATCGCAAGGCCCGTGATTTTCGTCTGGCCCGACTTCCAGAACGTCGCCGCGATGGCGAAGCGTGCGATGAACGCGATGAAGCCGTCGGGAATGTGCGCATACACGCGCACGAGCGCCCCCGCGGATGTCGCAAGCGAAAGCGTCATGACGGTTCTCCGGGTTCGAGCGCGACGAAGACGCCTTCGCTCGCAGCCAGCGCCAGCGCCGCCTGCGGCCGGAATGCGGCCTCCAGCGCCATCGCCGCACGCAACGCGGTCTCGATGGACCATCCCCGTTCGAGCGATTGCAGAAAGGCGAACATGGCCGGCTCGATGCGCAGGACGCGCACATCGAAACGCGGCCGCACGACCAGCGCGTGCTCGGGTTGCGACGGATCGACGGCGGCGAGATCGCCCGCGCCCGTGTGCGCCGCGCGGATCGAAACGATGGCGGCCCGCGACGCAAGCAGGCGCACGCCAGGATGCAGCCGCGCGCGCGCGGCGAGCAGCGCGTCCGGCGTCCACGCGGCGAAATCGTCGGCGGCAAGGGGGACGGCGTCGGCGGCGTGAAAGGATTGCAGGCAGGCGGTTTCGAGACGCGCGACGTCTGCGAGATACGAAACGCCGCGCGCCGGCGCGAATTGCGCGATGAAGTCCGGAAAGTCCCCGCCATAGGTCGCAAGCAGCGGATTGCGCGGCGGATGCGCCCGCACGAACGTCCGCGCCATCGCGCGAAAAAAGTCCTCGCCCACGAGTTCGGCCACGACCGGGAAGGCGGTCGCCAGCGCATCGACGAGCGACACGATCACGTTGTTGCGATAGACCGAGAAACGCTGCGCGACATCCGATCCGTTCCATGTCGAAAGGCGCGCCGGCGTCGCATGGGCCGCCAGCAACGCGCGCGCGAAGTCCGCCTGGTCCGCCTGGGTCGCCTGCGCGCTCATGCCGCCCTGCCCCCGCGCAGCGCCGCGCGCGCGGCCGCGTCCGCTTTCGCGGCTTCCTGCAGCAGCCGCCCGAGTTCCGGAACGTCGTTGTCCCATTCGATCAGCGTCGGCTGCGGCCCGCAGCGCCGCACGGCTTCGATGTAGAGCGGCCAGACGGACTGTTCGATCGGCCCGCCATGGTTGTCGATCAGGAGCGGCGCGCCGAGCGAATCCGTTTCGCGCGCATAACCGCCCAGATGCATCTCGCCCACCTGCGACAGCGGTAGTCCGGCCAGATAGGCGAACGGATCGCGCCCGTGATTGGCGCAGGAGACGACAACATTCGATACGTCCAGCAAGAGCCCGCAGCCCGTGCGCGCGACGAGCTCGCCGATGAATTCCTCCTCGCTGAAACTGGAGGCGGAGAACGCCACATAGGTCGACGGATTTTCGATCAGCATCCGCAACCCCAGGCGTTCCTGCGCCCGGTCCACATGGTCGCACACGCGCGTGAGCGTCGTGCGGTCGTAGACGATCGGCAGCAGGTCGTTCAGATAGCGATCCTCGTGCGTCGACCATGCGAGATGTTCGGAGAAACTCTGCGGCTGGTAGCGCGCGATCACGCGCGCGAGCCGGTCGAGATGGTCTTCGTCGAGCGGCCCCTCGCCGCCGATCGACAGGCCCACGCCGTGCACCGACAGCGGATAGAGCGCGCGCAGCGCGGCGAGCTGCGCATGCGGCGGCCCGCCGTCGCCCATGTAGTTTTCGGCATGGATTTCGAGAAAGCCGATGTTCGGGCGCTGTTCGATCAGCGCCCGCGCATGTTGCGCTTTCAGCCCCACGCCCGCCCGCGGCGGCAGGGCCTGAAAGAAAGGGAAGGCCACGACGCCCTGCGCGGCGGCATGCGCTTTCGCCTGGCTCATTCCGGGGCCTCCCGTGTCGCGTGCGCGCGAAGGCGCGGGAAAACTCAGGATTTCTTTTCGGAGAACGCCTTCAACTGGCCGAAGCCGGTCGTCGAGGTCCTGGACGCCATCTTCTCGCAGCTGCCCTTGGGCACGAGTTTCCAGGCGTTGCCCTGGAAGTCGATTTTCGACGTTCCCGCGCAGGTGGTGCCGGGCCCGGCGGCGCAATCGTTCTGGCCCTTCATCGCCACCCCGAAGCATTTTTCCTTGCCGGCTTCGTCGGCCGCCTGAACGGACGGCGCGACGGCGAGCGTTGCGAGAGCCGCGCCGAGCGCGAGCGACAATGTACGACGATCCATGGAACATCTCCCGAAATTGCAAGGGCCTTGCGAACCGGCCCGTCCCCGCTTACGCATGGGCGCGGCCCCGCGTTACGCGGGCCGTGCAAAAAATCGCCCGCCCCGCTTTCCGTCCGTCGGTCGTGTAACAAACGCCGCGCGAGGACCGAATATGCAGAAGGCCCCCGTACCGGGCGCTACGCCTTTGCGAAACCTTGCACATTGGGACGGGCTGATGCGCGCTGCGCTCACCGGCGACGAAACCGCCTATCGCACGCTTCTCGGCGAACTCGCCGCCGCCGTGCGCGCCATCGTGCGCGCGGCGCTGTCGCGCGGCGGACGCGGCGACCGCGACGTGGAAGACATCGTGCAGGAAACGCTGCTGGCCGTGCATCTCAAGCGCCACATGTGGGACGCGGGCCAGCCATTCGCCCCCTGGGCCAAAGCCATCGCCCGCCACAAGATGATCGACGCGTTGCGGCGCGAGAGGATACATGCGCCGATAGACGATCTGATCGAGACACTGCCCGCCCCCGAAAGCGCGGACGAAACGCGCGGCGACGTGGCGCGGCTGATGGCGCGGCTCGGCGAACGCGCGCGCCGGATCGTGCACGCCGTCTCCATCGAGGGACGCGCGACGAAGGATGTGGCGATCGAACTCGATATGACGGACGGCGCGGTGCGCATTGCGCTCCACCGCGCGCTGAAGGAACTGGCGCGGCTCTACCGGACCGAGACCAAGACATGAGAACGGACGATTTCATCAAGGCGCTGGCGGCCGACCGCACCATCGAACGTCACGCGGTCGCGCGCGCGCTGCTGCTCGCGGCGCCGCTCGCCGCCGCGTTTTCGGCCCTGTGGTTCCTCGGTCTGGAAGGCGTGCGCGCGGGAATCGCGACGCCGGACACGCTCGCCATCGTCGCCCGCAAACTGGCCTTCACCGGATCGCTGGCGCTCGTCGCCGGTTTCTTCGCCCTGCGCGCCGCCCGCCCCCAGGGCGTCGACGGGCGCGCATTCGCCGCGCTCGTTCTTCCCCTCGCCGTGCTCGCTTACATGGTCGCGCGCGAAACCGCGGCTTTCGGCATGGTCGACTGGCGCGCGCGGATGATGGGCGAGTTCTCGTGGCGCTGCACGCTCTCCATCGTGCTGATGGCGGCGCCGTTGCTGGCGGCGCTCCTCTGGGCGCAATCCAAAGGCGCGCCCGACCAGCCGGTCGGCGCAGGCGCGCTCGCGGGACTGGCGGCGACCGGCCTGGCCGCCAGCATCTACGCGCTGCATTGCACGGACGACAGCGCGTTGTTCGTCCTGCTGTGGTATGTGCTCGCCGGCGCGCTGGCCGCCGCCGCCGGCGCGCTCGCCGCGCGCCGGGCGCTGGCGTGGTGAACGCCGCGCCAGCGCGAAGTTTACGCGCCGCGTTAAGGTTACGTTAAGGATGACTTTGCGTCGGACCGCCCCGCGTGGGACGCAAGACGATGGCGCCCGCGCACAAATTTCTCACCCTCGACGCGTTGCGCGGTCTCGCCGCGCTCGGGGTCGTAGCGTGGCACATGGGCGATCTCGCGGGCTGGGCGAAGCCGGCGCAGGGCTTCATCGCCGTCGATCTGTTCTTCGTGATGAGCGGGTTCGTCATCGCCCATTCCTACGAGGACAAGCTGCGTGCGGGGTTGAGCGCGCGCGGCTTCATGGCGCTGCGGCTCATCCGGCTCTATCCGTATTATCTTCTGGCGACGCTGTTCGGCGCGCTGGTGGCCTTGGGGCTCGGCGAGATGTCGCTGCAGACCGGCGCGCTGGCGCTCGCGCTCGTGCTTGCGCCCATGCCGGCGTTCGGGCGTGGCGCGCAGCTCTTTCCCTATCTCGCGGTCGCCTGGTCGCTGTTTCTCGAACTGGCCGCCAACGCGGTCTACGCGCTCACATGGCGCCAGTGGACGCTGCGCAACATCGCGCTCATGTGCGCGCTCGGCGCGCTGCTGCTGATCGGCGCGGCGTTCGCCACCGGCCATACCGATCTGGGCTGGGCGTGGCGCAACCTGCCCGGCGGCGTCGCGCGCATTCTCTATGGTTTTCCCATGGGCGTGCTCATCTGGCGCCTGCGCCGCGCGGGCCGGTTGCGCCTCAGGAGCAACGCCGTGCTGTGCGCGCTCGCCACGCTGTTCCTGCTCTATGCGCACCCGTCCGGCGCGCTCGCGCTGCCATGGGAAGTGTTTTCCATTCTCGTGCTCGCGCCCGCCATCGCCGCCTTCGCGGTCTGCGCCGAGCCGCCCGGACCGCTGGCGAAAACATCGCGCGCGCTGGGCGCGGCTTCTTATGGCGTCTATCTCGTCCACTGGCCGCTGATCGCGATTGTGCGGGCGCGTTTCCCCGACAGCGAAGGCGCCTTGCCGCTCGTTTTCGTCGCAGCCGCGGCCGCGGCGATTTTCGCGATCGCCTACGCCGTCCACCGCCTGGTCGACGAGCCGGCGCGGCGCGCGCTCATGCGCCTCTATCGCGCCCGCGCGGCGCGCGGGACCGACGCGCGCCCGGCCGCCGCGCAGCAACGCTGAGGCGGCGCGTCGAGAACGATCAATTCTCGGCGCTCGAGAACGCGATGCGCATCATGTTGGTGGCGCCGGGCGTGCCGAACGGCACGCCGGCGATGATGACGATGCGGTCGCCCTCTTTCGAGAAGCCCTCGCGATTGGAAAACTTGCAGGCGCGGCGCGCCATGTCGTCGATGTCGCTGGCGTCTTTGGTCACGATGGCGTGCACGCCCCACACGAGCGCGAGCCGGCGCGCCGTGTCGCGGTTGGGCGTGAGGGCGAGGATCGGCGGTTCGGGCCGCTCGCGCGCGATGCGGAACGCCGTCGAACCGGACGAGGTCCACGCGCAGATCGCCTTGAGATCGAGCGTCTCGGCGACGTCGCGCGCGGCCACCGCGATCGCGTCCGCGCCGGTTGGCTGCGGCATGGCGGAGCGCTGGCCGGCGATGACGTCGCGATAGACGGAATCGGTCTCCACCTCCTCGGCGATCCGGTTCATGGTCGCGACCGCCTCCACCGGGTATTGCCCGGCCGCGCTTTCCGCCGACAGCATGACCGCGTCCGCGCCCTCGAACACGGCGGTCGCCACGTCCGAGACTTCCGCGCGCGTGGGCACCGGCGACTGGATCATCGATTCCAGCATCTGGGTCGCCACCACCACGGGCTTGCCGAGCCGCCGGGTGAGCCGCGTGATGCGCTTCTGCAGGCCGGGCACTTTCTCCAGCGGCATCTCCACGCCGAGGTCGCCGCGCGCCACCATCAGCGCGTCCGACATTTCGACGATCTCGTCGAGCCGCGTGATCGCCTGCGGCTTTTCGATCTTGGCGAGCACGAGCGCGCGCCCGCGCGCGATCTTCTTCACTTCCGCCACGTCGTCCGGCCGCTGCACGAACGACACGGCCACCCAGTCGACGCCGGCGTTGAGGCCCGCCTCCAGATCGGACCGGTCCTTGTCCGTCATCGCGGCCACGGGAATTTCCGTATCGGGCAGGCTCACGCCCTTGCGATTGGAGATCCGGCCGCCGACGATCACGCGCGCGCGCGCGCATTCGGCCGTCGCCGTCTCGATTTCCAGCCGCACCTTGCCGTCGTCGATCAGCACCGTATGGCCGGGCTCCAGCGCGCGCAGGATTTCCGGATGCGGCAGATGCACGCGCGTGGCGTCGCCCGGCGTCTTGTCCGCGTCGAGCGCGAAGGCGGCGCCCCTGGCGAGCACGACCGAATCCGCGCCGAACGCGCCGATGCGCAGTTTGGGCCCCTGAAGATCGATCAGGATGCCGATCGGCCGGCCGACGTCCTGCTCCACCTCGCGGATCATCGCAATGCGCTCGCGCATGCCGGCGTGATCGGCGTGGCTCATGTTGATGCGGAAAATGTCGGCGCCCGCCGCATGCAGCGCCGCGATCGTTTCCTTGTCGCAGGAGGCGGGCCCCAGCGTCGCCAGAATTTTGCACCGGCGCAAACGTCTCATGTCCGTTCCATTCGGCTCGCGGCGCGCGGGCCTGCCGCGTCGCCGACCGCGCGGGCGCGCGGTGGATGAATTACTGCGGACGCGCCTGACCGGGGTCGGTCAGTTGCACGGTCCAGCTGCGGGCGTCCTTGCCCGTGTCGATCTCGAAAAATCCCGTGCGATCGAATCCGCGCACGTAGCAATCCTCGCGGCCGTCGATGCGAAACTCCCGGTCGCGCGTGCACATGAACGCCTTGCCCTTCCACTCGCCGCCGCGCTCGTCCATCGCATAGATATAATAGAACTGCGCCGCGAGCGGGCCGCGCAACAGCGTCTCGCAGGCGCTGGCCTTCAGGTTCCACCACCCCTCGCTCACCCACGCCTCGCCGTTGGTGTAGGCGATAGCCACCGACACCCGCCCGGTCGTGTTGTTGCACAGGCGGAAATCGGCCGCCGCGGGCGCGACCGCGCCGAGGAGGAGCAGAACGATCAGGAGGGTCTTGCGCGCCATCTTTATCGGAGAAATTCGGGCGGACGGGAACGGAGGGACGATTGGCCGGCGCATCGGACAGGGAAAACCCGACAGTTTGACGACACGGCGCCCGCCGCGATTCAGTCGCCGCGGACAATGTTCAGGCAAACCACGCGGGGCCCGATTTGTCCACCCGCGCGGCCGGCCTTGAAAACCCGGGCCGCCTGCGGCAAAGCCCGGCCATGGACGATTTTTCGCCTGTGGAGCGGATCGCGGGCGCGCCCGGCTGCGGCGCCCTGGTCATCTGCGACCACGCCTCCAACGCCCTGCCGCCCGGCTACGGGGATCTTGGCCTCACGCCCGAGGCGCGCGCCCGCCACATCGCCTACGACATCGGCGCGGCGGGCGTCGCCCGCCGGCTGGCCGCGCGCCTCGGCGCGCCGGCGGTGCTGTCCACCTTCTCGCGCCTGCTGATCGACCCGAATCGCGCCGCCGACGACCCCACGCTGGTGATGCGCCTGTCGGACGGGGCGGTTGTGCCCGGCAACGCCCGGGCGGACGCCGCCGAGATCGCCCGCCGGCGCGATTTTTACTGGCGTCCCTACCGCGACGCCGTCAGCGCGGCGCTGGACGCGGCCCTCGCCGCCGGGACCGTGCCGGCGATCCTCTCGATCCATACGTTCACGCCGGTCTGGAAGGGCGCCCCGCGCCCCTGGCATGCGGGCGTGCTGTGGGACATGGACGGACGGCTCGCCCGCCCGCTGATCGCCGCCCTCGGCGCCGAGCGCGATCTCGTCGTCGGCGACAACGAACCCTACGACGGCGCGCTCGAAGGCGACACGATGCACGAGCTGGGCACGACGCGCGGCCTGCCGCACGCGCTCATCGAGATCCGGCAGGATCTGGTGGACGACGAAAAGGGCCAGATCGACTGGGCCGACCGCCTCGCCCGCGTGCTCGCGCCCATCCTCGCGGAGCCCGGCCTCCACCGCATCGAGCGGTTCGGCTCGCGCGCGGGCGCGGCGCGCAACGGCCAACGCGGATAGTCTATCGCAGCGCGAATCCCACATGCGCCTCCAGCTCGTCGAGCGCCCGGGCCGGATCGAGAACCTTGATCGTCTTCATGCCCATGTCGCGCGCGGGTTTGAGGTTGATCCCCAGGTCGTCCAGATAGACGCAGGCCTTCGGGTCGACCGCGAGCGCATCGGTCATCATCGCGTAGATGCGCGGGTCGGGCTTGCGCAGCCCGATCTTGGCGCTCTCGATGACGTGATGGAACAGCGCCATGATGTCCTTCTTGTACATGCCGGCCATCGCGCCAGACTCGTTGGTGGGCAGGTTGTTGGTGATGCAGCCGGTCTTCATCCGCGCGTGGATGCGCCGCAGCGCCTCCACCATTTCAGGGCGGGGCGCGCCGGCCAGCAGCGGCAGCACGTCCGCTCCGCGCACGTCGTAACCCTTGGCGCGCGCTTCCTCCGCGAACAGGCCGTCGAACTGCGCATGGGTGATTTCGGCGCGCTCGAACTTCGCCCAGGCGTTTTCGAGCGGATTGGTGGCGTTGATCGAGCGGATGAGATCGATCGGCAGGCCGCGCGCGGCTTCGAATTTTTGAAACGCCTCGAACGGGCTGGTGGTGATGACCCCGCCGAAATCCCAGATGACCGCTTGTATCATTGTTTCCTCCACACCCTCCCTTTGCCGAAAGGCGCGGCCGAGGTCCAGCGGCAATTGCGGCGGCGCCTGCGGATTGCGGGGATGACGCGCGCGCGCGGCTTGACCTCTCCGGCGCGCTGGCGCAAGGGTTCGCGCCCGCATCCACCACCCCCTGACGAGGCGATATGACGACCGGCTCCATCGATTCCGGACATCTGAAGGCGTTCATCGAGCGCATCGAGCGGCTCGAGGAAGAAAAGCGCGCGCTGAGCGAGGATGTGAAAGAGGTCTACGCGGAGGCCAAGGGCGTCGGATACGACGTGAAGATCATGCGCAAGATCGTCTCGCTGCGCCGGCAGGACAAACACAAGCGCCGCGAGGAAGAGGAAATTCTCGACATCTATCTGTCCGCGCTCGGCATGGAGTGAGCGCGCTCAGCGCGCATCGCGCCGCATGCCGATCATGAGATGGCTCGCCGCCAGCAGGCCGAGCCCGAGCGGCCCGAGAAACGTGGAGACCGGCCCGCCCCCGATCATCCAGGCCTCGAGATTCCACGCGCCCACGAGCGCGATCCCCAGACCCAGCAGGAACGGCGACGCCGCCGCCCGCGTCCGTCTCAAACGCATGATCGCCCACCACCCTTACGCAAACTTAACTCGCATTAGCGCGCCGACACGTTAATTTCCTGTTCCCGCGCGGCTGGCGCCGCAGCAAACGACAAGGCAGAATCGCATTGGCGCCAATTGCGATTCGCAAACCATCGCGCCCGCGCGGTTCGACGTCATCGAACCGTCGCGCCGGCGCGGCGAGATATGCGAACGACGGGCGGCGCCGCGCGCGGCCCGAAAAGCGAGCAAGGAGCAAATATGCGCGACCATCCCGATCGTCGAACCCTTCTCAAGGCGGCCGCCGCCACGGCCGGGCTTGGCCTTGGCGGTCTCGACGCTTTGGCCGCGCAATTGAAGCTGGGACCGGAACAGTCCTTTTCGTTCGACACGCTGAAACAGATGGCGCGCGAACGCGCCGCGCGTCCCTATGCGCCGCCGCCGCGCCTGGCCGACGACATCGCCGAGAAACTCACCTACGACGAATGGGGCAAGATCAAATACCGCACCGACGAGGCGGTCTACGCGACCGGCCCCGAGCGGTTTCCGGTGACGTTCTTTCATCTGGGCAAGTTCTTCCGCAAGTCCGTGTCCGTCTATCTGACGCAGGCCGGCAAGGCGCGCGAGATCATCTACGATCCATCCTATTTCGACATGCCGGAGGATTCGCCCGCCCGCACGCTCAAGGCCGGCACGGGGTTTGCGGGCCTGCGCGTGCAGGAGCCCAAGGACGGCAAGCTCGACTGGCGCAAAAACGACTGGGTCGCCTTTCTCGGCGCCTCGTATTTCCGCGCCATCGGCGAATTGTATCAGTACGGCCTCTCCGCGCGCGGCGTCGCGCTCGACACGTGGCAGGTGGGCCGCGAGGAGGAGTTTCCGGACTTCACCAAATTCTGGATCGGACCGGAGGAAGGCGACGCCATCACGCTGCACGCGCTGCTCGAAGGTCCGGGCATTGTCGGCGCCTATCGGTTCGTCATGCATCGCGGCGCAGGCGTGGTGATGGACATAGACTGCTCGCTCCATCTGCGGCGCGATTACATCCGCTTCGGAATCGCGCCGCTGACCTCGATGTACTGGTACTCGGAAACCAGAAAAGGCGACGGAATCGACTGGCGGCCGGAGATCCACGATTCCGACGGGCTCGCCATGTGGACCGGCGCCGGCGAACGTCTGTGGCGGCCGCTCAACAACCCGCCGCGCGTGATGGCGTCGGCCTTCGGCGACAACAATCCGAAAGGCTTCGGCCTGTTGCAGCGCGACCGCGTGTTCGACCACTACGGCGACGGCGTGTTCTACGACAGGCGGCCGAGCGTGTGGATCGAACCGAAAGGCCAGTGGGGCAAGGGCACGGTGCAACTCGTCGAGATTCCGACCGACGACGAGATTCACGACAACATCGTGGCGATGTGGGTTCCCGAAAAGCCGACCAAACCGGGCGACCATCTCGACATGTCCTACAAGGTCCATTGGCTCGCCGACGAGCCGTTCCCGACCGACCTTGCGCGCTGCGTGGCGACGCGCCTCGGCAACGGCGGCATTCCCGGCCAGCCGCGCCCCAAAGGCGTGCGCAAGTTCATGGTCGAGTTTCTCGGCGGCCCGCTGAAGGACCTGCCCAAGGGCGTGAAGCCCGAGCCTGTGCTCTGGGCCTCGCGCGGAACCTTCTCCTACATTTTCACCGAAGCCGTGCCCGACGACGTGCCCGGCCACTGGCGCGCGCAATTCGATCTGACGGTCGAGGGAGCGGAGCCGGTCGAACTGCGCTGCTTCCTCAAGAACGGCGACCAGCTACTCTCCGAGAGCTGGCTCTACCAGTATCATCCGTTCTGAATCGGAAAGGCCGGCGTCATGCCGGCCTTTTTTCTGCTCGTCACGCCGCGCAGGCGAGAAAACCTTCGCGGATTTCGTCCTGCTTCAGATCGCGGCCGATGAAGACGATGCGGCTCACACGCTTTTCGCCCGCCTTCCACTCGCGTTGCAGATCGCCGTCGAGAATCATGTGCACGCCCTGAAAGACGAAGCGGCGCGGCTCGTTGCGGAACGATAATATGCCCTTGGAGCGCAGGATGCTCGGGCCGTCGCGCTGGGTCAGTTCGTTGATCCACGGCATGAATTTTTCTGGATCGACATCGCCGTCGATGGTGATGGCGACCGATTGCATGTGCTCGTCGTGATAGTGCTTCAGGCCGCCGTGATCATGGTCGTGATCGTGGTGATGGTCGTGATCGTGGTGATGATCGTGATCGCAGCCCGGCCCGCATTCGTGGTCGTGATGGTGATGGTCGCCCTCGCTTTCCAGGAACGCCGGCTCGATATCGAGAATGCGTTCGAGGTCGAAGGCGTTGCGGCCGAGCACGGCGTCCAGCGGCACGTTCGCCTTCACCGAGCGATGGAGTTTCGCGTAAGGATTGATGCCGCGGATACGCGCCTCCACCTCGCGCAATTCGTCGGCGCTGACGAGATCAGCCTTGTTGAGAAGGATCACGTCGGCGAAGGCGATCTGGTTCTTGGCCTCGGGCGCGTCCTTCAGTCGGGCGGCCAGCCATTTTGCGTCGGCGACCGTCACCACCGCGTCGAGCCGGGCGGCGTCCTGCACGTCCTGATCGACGAAAAATGTCTGCGCGACGGGCGCGGGATCGGCCAGCCCCGTCGTCTCCACGATGATGGCGTCGAACTTGCCCTTGCGTTTCATCAGCCCTTCGAGAATGCGGATGAGATCGCCGCGCACGGTGCAGCAGATGCAGCCGTTGTTCATCTCGAACACTTCCTCGTCGGCGCCCACGACCAGGTCGTTGTCGATGCCGATCTCGCCGAATTCGTTGACGATCACGGCGTAGCGCTTGCCGTGCGGCTCGGAGAGAATGCGGTTGAGCAGCGTGGTCTTGCCGGCGCCCAGATAGCCGGTGAGCACGGTGACGGGAATCTTCTCGGTCAATGTCGTCTCCGCTCGTTGCCCGCCGCTGGGCGGCGGGGCTTCAGGATCAGGGCGCGAGCGCCTTCGTCAGTTCCCTTATATTGTGCCGCATCATGTCGATGTAAGTCCCCGCCGGCCCGTCGGGCGGCGAGAGCGCGTCCGAATAGAGCGCGCCGCCGATCCGCGCCCCGCTTTCGCGGGCGATCTGCGCGATCAGCCGCTGGTCCGACACGGTTTCCAGAAACACCGCCGGAATGCGTTCGGCCTTGATCTGCCGGACGATCCGGGCGACGTCGCGCGCCGAAATCTCGGCTTCCGTGGACACCCCCGCCGGCGCGGCGATCGTCAGCCCGTAGGCGTCCGCGAAATAGCCGAACGCGTCGTGCGTGGTCACGATCCTGCGCCGCTCGGGCGCGATCTTGAGGATTTCGGCGCGGATTTCGGCGTCGAGCGCGTCGAGCGCCTTGAGATAGTCGTCCGCGCGCCGCGCGTAGAGCGCCGCCCCGTCCGCATCGGCCGCCGCGAGCGCGTCGCGGATGTTGGCGACGTAGATCCTGGCGTTGGGAACCGATTGCCAGGCATGGGGATCGATCCCATGGCCATGGCCATGATGGTGCGCGCCGCCGCGATCCTCGCCCGCCCGCGTCCTGACGCCCTTGCTCGCGACCGCGCGCGTCGCCTTCGAGCGGGTGGCGGCGACGAGCCGCGTCATCCACCCTTCGTAGCCGAGCCCGTTCTCCACCACCACGCGCGCGCCCGCCACCGCCCGCGCGTCCGCCGGCGTCGGGGCATAGACATGCGCGTCTCCGCCCGGCCCCACGATGGTGGTGAGCGCGACGCGCGCGCCGCCGATCTCGCGCACGAAATCGCCGAGAATGGAGAACGTCGCCACGACCGGCAGCGCTGCGCCCTGCGCGTGCGCAAACGGCGCGGCGGCGAAAGCGGCGAACGACGCCAGCGCGGCGCGGCGGGTGAGCATGTCAGGCTTCCAGATGCCTGCGGCGCGACGCGAACCGCACGAGCCCGCCCGCGCGCCCGAACACGAGCGAGACGAAATACAATGCGCCCGCTGACAGAACGATCGCAGGCCCGGACGGCAGTCCAAGCCGGAACGAGGCGACAAGCCCCACATAGCTCGCCGCAAGCGCCAGCGCCGCCGACAGCGCGAGCGCGGCGTCGAGCCGTTCCGTCCACAGGCGGGCGGCGGCCGCCGGCAGCATCATCAGCCCGACCGCCATCAACGTGCCCAGCGCATGGAACCCCGCGATCAGATTGAGCACGAGCAGCGCGAGAAACGCGAGCTGCGCGAAGGCGCCGCGCCCCGCCGTCGTCGCCATGAACACGGGATCGAGCGTCTCGATCACGAGCGCGCGATAGAGCGCCGCCAGTCCCGCGAGCGTCGCGGTGGCGATGGCGGCCAGCAGCATCAGCGTCGGATCGTCGAGGCCGAGCACATTGCCGAACAGCACATGCAGCAGGTCGACGTTGGAGCCGCGCAGCGACACGATCACCACGCCGAGCGCGAGCGAGACGAGGTAGAAGGCGGCGAGCGAAGCGTCCTCGCGCAACGTGGTCCAGCGTGCGACGACGCCCGACAGCATGGCGACCGCGAAACCAGTGGCGAGCCCGCCGATCGTCATCGCTGGCAGCGACAGGCCGGCGACGAGATAGCCGAGCGCCGCGCCCGGCAGAATCGCGTGGGCGATGGCGTCGCCCGACATCGACATGCGCCGCAGGATGAGGAAAAGGCCGAGCGGCGCGCCCGACAGGCTGAGCGCCAGCGCGCCGGCCAGCGCGCGCCGCATGAAGGCGAATTCCACGAACGGGGCGATGAAAAGATCGTACATCACGCCGCCCGCTCGCATTCGGCGGCCGCCTCGTCGAAGGCCTCGCTCATGCGCCGCGCCAGCGCGAGATTTTCGTCCGAGAGCGCCTGCGACGTTGGCCCCCACGCGATCTTCTCGCGCGCGATCAGCAGCGTTTGCGGAAAATGCGCGCGCACGAGCGCGAAATCGTGCAGGACCGCCAGCACCGTGCGCCCCTCCGCCCGCCAGCCCGCGATGATCGCCAGAAGATCGCCGGTGGTGCGCGCGTCGACCGCGGCGAACGGTTCGTCGAGCAGGATGACGGACGCGTCCTGCACCATCAGCCGCGCAAACAGCATGCGCTGCGTCTGCCCGCCGGACAGCGCGCCGATCTGTCGCCGCTCGAACCCGGAAAGCCCGACCGCCTCGATCGCCCGCCCGACCGCCGCGCACGCGGATATCCGCCCGAACAGCCCCTGTTTCTGAACGCCGCCCAGCGCCACCATGTCGTAGAGGTCGATCGGAAACGCGCGGTCGATGTCGGCGGCCTGCGGCAGATAGGCGATGTCGCGCGCCGTCAGCCCGTGCAGGTCGATGCGCCCGCCGACCGGCTTCAGCGCGCCGGCCACACCCTTCAGCAGCGTCGATTTGCCCGCCCCGTTCGGGCCGCAGATGGCGGTGAGCGATCCGGGCGCGAAGGCGCCGGACAGATGATGGACCGCCGGATGCCCGTCATATCCGAGCGTCACGTCGTAGAGATCGATCGGCCGGGTCACGCGAGCGCCCACCAGACGGCAAGCCACACCACGCCCGCCAGCGCCAGCGCGCCGGCCATCCGCTGCAGCGCGGACAGTCGCAGCAGCGAGAACGCGGGCCCGCGCGCCGCCGCGACCGGCGCATGCGCGTGGTCGTGATCATGGCCGGCGTGATCGTGCGGATCGGCGCTCCGGTGGGCCGCCGCTTGCGTGGTGGCTGAATGCGTGGCCGCCGCATGCGTGGTCGCCGAGTGCGTAATCGAAGTCGACATGGGGCGTCCGGACCATCCGGCGCGAAACGGCGTCGGAAACAGTGGGCGAATGTTATATTATAACATTCGGCCTTTTCAAGGCGACGCACGCCGCCTCGGCCGCCGCCTCGCCCGTCTCCCAGGCGCCGTGGACCGTGGAAAAGCGACGCCGCGAACAGGCCTCGCCTGCGAAGAACAGCCTGTCCGCCACCGGCGCGGCCAGAACGTCACGGGCCGCGCCCGCCCCCGGCAGGGCGTGCGAATAGGCGCCGCGGGCGAACGGATCGCGGTCCCATCGCGTCGCCGCGATCAGGCGCAGGGCGGGAATCGACCGCGCGCCGAGCATGGCGGCGAGCTGGCGGCGCGCCTCGGCCTCGGCCGCCGCCGTTCCGGCCGCCTCCAGCGCCCGGGCGAAGGCGCCGCCGACGAAACCGGCGATCAGCGGGGCGCCGCGCGGTCGGATTTCGAAGCTGATCGCCTCCTTGCGGTCGAGCGCGCCGAACAGATGCGCGCCCGCCGGCAGATCGGTCGGCCCTTCGATCTCGAAAAAAATCTTGTCGGCGAGGCCCAGCGGCAGCAGCGCGGCGGCGGCCGACTTGTCCGGCAGCGCGGGCGAAAACGAAAGCGCGCCCGCCGCGATCAGCGAGACCGGCGCCGCGACGATGCAGGCTTTCGTCGTCACGGACCCGCGCGCGGTCTCAACCCGCACGCCCGCGCCCGAATGGTCGATCGCCACCGCCGGACAATCGAATGCGATCGGCAGCCCTTCGGCCGCCCGCGCGATGACCGCGCCATAGCCCTCGCGCACCCGCCAGTTGACGCGCGTGTCCTCGTAGCGACCGAGATCGGCGGTCGAGACTCGCTCCAGCTCCACGCCGTTGTAATAGGTGCTGACCGCCTGGATGAGGCCGTTCCACCGGCAGCCGACCTGCAGAAGCTCCGCCGCCGGCCGGTCCGGACCATCGGCGGCCGCATCCGCCGCATCCCAGAACCGGGCGGACGCGGCGCGAAAATCCGCGCGGTCCGCATCCGAAAAGCCAGGGCCGAAATGCCCGCCCCACGTCGGCTCGTCCTCCTCCACCGTGAAGCCGAGGGCGCGGGCGAGCGGGACCAGAACATTCCGGTCGGCCGAATGCATCCATTCGGCGCCCAGATCGATCGGCGCGGGAACATCGTCGACGCGCGTGAAGGCCCGCCCGCCCGGCCGACCCCGCGCCTCCACGACGAGCGGCGCGACGCCCGCCGCCGTCAGCCGCCGCGCGGCGGCGATGCCGGCCGCCCCCGCGCCGATGACGACGACGTCCGGATTCGTCGGCAATGACGTCACGTCCCTCTCCCCGCTTTGGACTTGGCCGCGCCCGGTGTATCCACGGCCCATGAGACCATCCCAACCGAACGCCGGCAATTCGCTGGCCGACCGCGTCGTCTCCGTCGCCGCCGGCGCCCATGTCGTCGGCGCGGGCTTCCTGGCAGGCGCGCCCGCATTCGCGCTCGCCGACGGAACCCTGCTTCTGGCGGGCGCCGATGAGCGGCGCGTCGCCGCCCACCCGGACGCCGCCATCCTCGTGGCCGACGCCGGCGACGGCTACATCCTGGCCGGCGGCGACGACGGACGCGTGACGCTGACCGGCGCCGACGGCGTTGCGCGCATGGTGGGCGAGGAGCGCGGCAAGTGGATCGACGCGGTCGCGCGCGCGCCCTCCGGCGCGCTCGCCTGGTCGGCCGGCAGGACCGTGCGGGCCACCGACGGCAAGGGCGAAACGAAAAGCTTCGAGGCGCCGTCCAGCGTGCGCGGACTGGCCTTTTTCCCGAAGGGCTTCCGCATCGCCGCCGCGCATTACAACGGGGTGTCGCTGTGGTTTCCCAACACCGCGGCCAAGCCCGAATATCTGGAGTGGAAAGGCTCGCATCTCGACGCCGCCGTCTCGCCGGACGGCAAGTTCGTCATCACCTCCATGCAGGAGAACACGCTGCACGGCTGGCGCCTCGCCGACCAGAAACACATGCGCATGTCGGGCTATCCGGCCAAGACGCGCTCGCTGTCGTGGTCGCACAACGGCGAATGGCTGGCGACGTCCGGCGCGGAGGCGAGCGTCATCTGGCCGTTCCAGACGAAGGAAGGGCCGATGGGGCGCGGCCCGCGCGAATGCGGAGTGCGGCCGAAGAAGGTGACGCGCGTCGCCTTTCATCCCGCATCTCTCGTGCTCGCCATCGGCTACGAGGACGGCTGGATCATCCTGTGTCGCCTGAGCGACGGCGCGGAACTGTTCGTGCGCGGCCCGCGCGAAGGCAAGGACGCGGTGAGCGCGCTCGCGTGGGACGCCGCCGGAAAGCGTCTCGCGTTCGGAACGCAGGAAGGCGCCGCCGGCGTGTTGACGCTGCCGTGAGCGCGCCGCCGGCGCACGGCGCCGCCCTGCGCATGTCGCGCAGCGACTGGGCGACGCTGTTCGCCCTGTCGCTGGTGTGGGGGTGCACCTTTCCCATCGTCAAGCTGAGCGTGCAGGAGATTCCGCCGCTCACGCTGGTGCTGTTGCGCGTGGGCCTGGCTGCGGTCGCGCTGTGGCTCATCATGCGCGCCACGAACGTCGCCGTTCCGCGCGGGCGGCGCATCTGGTCGATGTTTTTCGTGATGGGCTTTCTCGGCGCCGCCCTGCCGTGGATGCTGTTCTTCTGGGGCCAGCAGTATCTGCCGAGCGGCGTCGGCGCCATCATGAATGCGACGACGCCGCTGTGGTCGGCGGTGCTCGGCCATTTCATGCTCGCCGACGAACGGCTGACCGGCGCGCGCCTGGCGGGCGTTCTCATCGGCTTTCTCGGCGTCGCGGTGCTGGTGGGACCGGACGTTCTGTGGCGCGCGGGCGTGTCGCTGGTGGCGCAGGGCGCCATCGGCCTGTCCGCGCTGTTCTATGCGCTATCGGGAATCTACGGCCGTCGCTTCGCGCCGCTTGGCCTGGCGCCGTTGCAATCGGCGTTCGGGCAGATGGCGACGGCGACGCTGTTGATCGCGCCACTCGCGCTTGCGCACGATGCGCCGTGGCGATTGCCCGCGCCGGGCGCGCTCACCTTCGCCGCCGTGATCTTTCTGGCGGTCGTGGCGACGGCCTTCGCCTTCGTGATGTTCTTTCGCGTGCTGGCGAGCGCGGGCGCGACCAATGTCATGCTCGTCACCCTGCTCGTGCCCGCGACGGCGACGGCGCTCGGCGTGACGCTGCTCGGCGAAACGGTCGAGCCGCGCCATCTTGCCGGCATGGCGATCGTCGTCGTGGGCTTGCTCGTGATGGACGGGCGCATGCTCGCCGCCCTGCGTCGAAGCTGAAGCGCGACGCGACCCGCGCGAGACATGCGGGAACCTCGACGCAGATGGCTGGTTGACGAAGCAGCGCACCGCGCAACCACCCACGACGAGGAAGAAAACATGATGAAGAATGTGTTTGTTGCGGCCGCAGTGTCGTCGTCGCTCATCGCCGGCGCCGCTGTCGCGCAGGTGAAATCCGAGGCGGACAAGACCAGGGCCTCGCAGACCACCACGGCGCCCGTCACGCCTGCCGAAAGGCATGCTGCGTTGAAAGCCATGTCGGGGCCGATGCTCGGCACGCAAGTGTGGAAACAGGCTGTCTACGACGTCAAGGAAACGCGCATCGGCGAGATCGACAATCTCGTCGTTGCGCACAACGGGCAGATCACCGATGCGGTGATCGGCGTGGGCGGTTTTCTCGGCATCGGCGAGAAGTCCGTGTCCGTGCCCTTCAGCGCGCTGAAGCCGATGGTGCGCGACGGCGCCATGTGGTTCGTGCTCGACACCACGAAGGAGGCGCTGAAGTCGGCGCCGGCGTTCGACACGTCCAAATACAAACTCTGACGCGCATCGTTCGAGGGTAGCGAAAAGGGTCGCACGCGCGGCCCTTTTTTCGCACCCCTTTCGCAACACGCCCGTTTGCGCGAAAACAGCGGCGGACTGAATCGCGGGGAGCAAGCGTTATGATCGCGCGCCGCATCGCCGTCGCCATCGCGCTGTCGGGCGGAATTCTCGCTTCGCAGGCGCCGGAGTTCGCGCAGCAGTATCGCCAGCGCCTGGGCGGCGCGCTGGCGGAGCTGAGCGCCATCGTCGACGACTTCCGCGCCGACGCCGACAAGGCGGGCGTCGATGTCGCCGGCGCCGCGCGGCGTCTGCAGCAAAACGCCGATCCGCTGGCCCAGGCGCGCGGCCGCGCCATGCTGACGACGCTTGCCCGGCGCGATGCGCTGGCTGCGCAGAGCGAACGCATGCAACAATCAGGCCCTGTCGGGCGCGTATTCGCCGTCGCCGAAAATTTCGATCTCGCCCTGGCGCGGGGCGCGTGGGCGGCGTTCGAGCCCGCCGTCCCGGTGACCGCCGAAGCGCTGGCGATCGGCGCAGCCGGCGCCCTTTTCGGCTATGCGGGCGCGCGGCTCGTCGCCTTTCCGTTCCGCCGACGCAGGCTCCGGCAGGCCTGACTTGAACCGCGCGCGGCCCCGCCGCACAATGCGGCGAGCCCTCGCGACGCCCGCCGACATGACCGCACAACCGTGATCTCGTCCGAACGATTGTTGCAAATCGCCTTCTGGGCGCGCGACCTTTCCCCCGCCGAGGTGGAGCGCGCGGCCAGAGGCGTCACCGAAAAGACCTGGGAGGCGGGCGCCTATATCATCCACAGGGGCGACAAGCTCGACGCGTGGTCGGGCGTCGTTTCGGGCCTTCTGAAAATGTCGACGGGCTCCATCAGCGGCAAGGCGGTGACGCTCGCCGGCCTGCCCACGGGCGCATGGTTCGGCGAAGGTTCGCTCATCAAGAACGAGGCGCGCATGTACGACATCGTAGCGTTGCGCGACAGCCGGATCGCGAGCATGAACCGCGCGACGTTCGTCTGGCTCTACGAGAACAGCGTCGCGTTCAATCGCTTTCTGGTGCGCCAGTTCAACGAACGTCTCGGGCAATTCATCGCGCTGGTCGAACACGACCGCATTCTCGACGCGACCGCACGCGTGGCGCGCTCAATCGCATGGCTGTTCAACCCCGTGCTCAATCCGCTCGCCGGATCGAGTTTGAAAATTTCGCAGGAAGAACTCGGCCTGCTCGCCGGCGTCTCGCGCCAGGCGACCAATCGCGCGCTGAAGGACCTGGAGGGCGAGGGATTGATCGCGCAGTCGAACGACGGCGTCGCGCCGCGCGATCTCGCCGCGCTGAGCCGCTACGGCGAGTAATCGGCGCGGAAGCCTGACCGCGCCGAAGCATCTTTGTGATTGGCGTGCGCTGCAACATGTCCCATACGACAAAAGTCGAAGACTAGGCGCGCGCGCAACGCAAGGGATTCCTGATAGGTTACCTGACAAAATCGATCTGCGCAGTCAAGCGCGCTGTTGGCGATGTCGGCGTCGTCGCGAACAATATACGCAGATGGAGCAATCCACGCCGGAAACAGACGCCCAACGCGGCGCGCAGGAAACAGAATGCGGATCGCGCAGCGCGCAACAGCGCGCGCGCACGACGAGGGAGAGCGCAAGGTGGCCGCGACGGCGCGTCCTGCCGGGACCGAAGACACGTTTCCGAAATTGTTGCGCCATCATGCGCAGGTTCGCGGCGCCCGTCCGGCCTTCCGCCACAAGGACCGTGGCGTGTGGCGCACGTGGTCGTGGTCGGA
This sequence comes from uncultured Methylocystaceae bacterium, assembly GCA_937870755.1. Classification (GTDB taxonomy): domain Bacteria; phylum Pseudomonadota; class Alphaproteobacteria; order Rhizobiales; family Beijerinckiaceae; genus JAJXWB01. Next base: position 105,351 of record CALMZV010000026.1, on the reverse strand, counting down.
AACCTACGACAACGTGCGCGGACTTGCGCAAGGCCTGCAAACGCTCGGGCTGCGGGCTGGCGACAAGATCGCCATCGTCGGCGCCAATCGTCCGCTGCTCTACTGGACGGTGACCGCCGCGCAGATGCTGCGCGCCACGCCCGTGCCCGTATACGCCGACGCGGTGGCCGACGAAATGGCCTACGTGCTGGAAAACGCCGACGTGAAGATCGTCGCCGCGCAGGACCAGGAGCAGGTCGACAAGTTGCAGTCGATGGCGGATCGGCTGAAACTGCTCGACTACATTCTCTACGACGAGGAGCGCGGCCTGCGGTCCTACGATCATGCGCGGCTCAGGCGCATCGAGGATGTGCTCGCGGAAGGTCGCCGCGCGCTGGACGACGATCCCGCGCTCGCGCGCGCGCTCGATGAGTCGATCGACGCCGGAACCGCCGATGATCATTCGATCATGCTCTATACGTCCGGCACCACCGGTCGCTCGAAGGGCGTGGTGCTCGCCGCCGGCCGTTCGGTGGCGGCGGCGCGCGACACGGTCGCGTTCGACGGGATAACCGACGCCGACGAGCAGCTGGCCTATCTGCCGCTCGCCTGGGTCGGCGACCATTATATGAACTACGCGCAGGCCTTCGTCGCCGGCGCCTGCATCGCCTGTCCCGAAAGCGCCGACACCGTGCAGGAAGACCTGCGCGAGATCGGCCCGAGCTTTTATTTCGCGCCGCCGCGCGTTTTCGAGGCGATGCTGACGCGCGTGACCATCCGCATGGAGGACGCAAGCGCGCTCAAGCGCCGCATGTTCGACCATTTCATCGCGGTCGCGCGCAAATGGGGCGAGAAAATCCTCAACAGGGAAAGCGTGCCGCTCGCCGCGCGGCTGCACTATGCGCTGGGCGAGGCGCTGGTCTACGGTCCCTTGAAGAACGTGCTCGGCTTTTCCAACATCCGCGTCGCCTACACCGCGGGCGAGGCGATCGGCGGCGAACTCTTCTCGTTTTTCCGTTCCATCGGCCTCAATCTCAAGCAGCTCTATGGCCAGACGGAAGCGTTTCTCTACGTGACCGCCCACCCCGACGGCGCCATACGCGCAGAGACGGTCGGCCTGCCCGCGCCCAATGTCGAAATCCGCATCGCCGCCGACGGCGAGGTGCAGTTCAAGTCTCCGGGCCAGTTCCTGACCTATTACAAGGACGATGAGAAGGCGCGCGAAACCATGACGCCCGACGGATTCGTGCGCACGGGCGACGCGGGTTTCTTCGAGGAAGACGGGCAGTTGCGCATTCTCGACCGCGCGAAAGATGTCGGCAAACTGGCCGACGGCACGCTGTTCGCGCCGAAATACATCGAGAACAAACTGAAATTCTTTCCCAACATCAAGGAGGCGGTCGCCTTCGGCGACAGGTGCGATTTCGTCAGCGTCATGCTGAACATCGAACTGACCGCCGTCGGCGCCTGGGCCGAGCGCAACAACATCGCCTATGCGTCCTACCAGGAACTGGCCGCCCATCCCCGCGTCTACGAACTGATCGGCAAACATGTCGACGAGGTGAACGCCGCGCTTGCGCAGGAACCGCGCATGGCGGGCGCGCAGATCAAGCGCTTTCTCATCCTGCCCAAGGAGCTGGACGCCGACGACGGCGAACTCACGCGCACCCAGAAAGTGCGCCGCTCCTTCATCGCCGAACGCTACAAGCCGCTGTCGGACGGCCTCTACAATGGCGCGGACATCGTCGACATTTCGACCGAGGTGACGTTCGAGGACGGCCGCAAGGGCCTGATCTCCGGCCGCGTGAAGATCGTCGATCTTGCGCGCCATGATGCGGCCGGCAAGGAGCGCGCGGCATGAAGGACGACATTCTCCTCGCCGTGCGCAACGTGTCGCTGTCGTTTGGCGGCGTGCGCGCCATCACCGACGTCTCCTTCGACATCCGCAAGGGCGAGATTCGCGCGATCATCGGCCCGAACGGCGCCGGCAAGACGTCGATGCTCAACGTCATCAACGGATTCTACCATCCGCAGGAAGGCGAGATTCTGTTCCATGGCCGAGCGCGTCGCCGCATGAAGCCCTACGAGGCGGCCAGCCAGGGCATCGCCCGCACCTTCCAGAACGTGGCGCTGTTCAAGGGCATGTCGACGCTCGACAATATTCTGGCCGGCCGCACGCTGAAGATGCATCGCGGCTTCTTCTGGCAGACGCTGCGCCATGGTCCGGCCCTGGCGGAAGAGATCGAGCATCGCAAGTTCTGCGAGGAGATCATCGACTTTCTCGAAATCGAACACATTCGCAAGGCGCCGGTCGGCTCGCTGCCCTATGGGTTGCAGAAGCGTGTGGAGCTGGGCCGCGCGCTCGCCATGGAGCCGACCCTGCTTCTGCTGGACGAGCCGATGGCGGGCATGAATCTGGAAGAGAAGCAGGACATGAGCCGCTTCATCATCGACGTTAACCAGCAATACGGAACCACCATCGCGCTGATCGAGCACGACATCGGCGTGGTGATGGATCTGTCCGACCGCATCGTCGTGCTGGAATACGGACACAAGATCGCCGACGGCGTTCCCGACGCGGTCAAGAACGACCAGAAGGTCATCGACGCCTATCTCGGCGTGGCGCATTGATGCGGAATTGATGGACATGGACATTCTCTACCGCATCTTCATCGACCCCTTCGTCCAGATGGGCGGCGCGCCCGACCTGCTCGTGCAGACGCTGTGGGAAGGACTCGTGGGCGGCGTGCTCTATGCGCTGATCGCGCTTGGCTTCGTGCTGATTTTCAAGGCTTCCGGCGTGTTCAACTTCGCGCAGGGCATCATGATGGTGTTCGCGGCCCTCACGCTGGTCGGCCTGACGGAGAAGGGCGTGCCGGCGCCGCTCGCGTTGCTGCTCACGATCGGCGTGATGTATCTGCTGGCCGTGGCCGTCGAGCGTTTCGTCTTGCGACCTCTCGTCAACCAGCCCGACATCATGCTGTTCATGGCGACGTTCGGGCTCACCTATGTGCTGATCGGAGTGGGCGAACTGATCTTCGGCGGCAACCCGAAGAAAATGCCGACGGACGCGCTGTTCCTGCCCTCCGGCGCGATCGACCTGAAGATTCTCGGCGGCCTCGTCTCGCTGCAGAAACTCGACATCGCGGCCGCCGTCATCGCCTCGGTCATGGTGGCGGGGCTGGCGATCTTCTTCCAGCGCACGCGCATCGGCCGCGCGCTCAGGGCGGTGGCCGACGATCATCAGGCCGCGCTCTCGGTCGGCATATCGCTCAACCAGATATGGATCATCGTCTGGTTCACCGCCGGCGTGGTGGCGCTCGCCACTGGCATCATGTGGGGCGCACGCTCGGACGTGTCGTTCGCGCTGCAGGTCATCTCGCTGAAGGCCCTGCCGGTGCTCATTCTCGGCGGGTTCACCTCGGTGCCGGGCGCCATCGTCGGCGGGCTCATCATCGGCGTCGGCGAGAAGCTCGGCGAATTCTACTGGGGCCCGCTGATCGGCGGCGGCATCGAAAGCTGGCTCGCCTACGCCATCGCGCTCGCCTTTTTGCTGTTCCGGCCCCAGGGCCTGTTCGGCGAAAAGATCATCGAACGCATCTGACCGGAGACGCGCGGCATGTTCTATCGTGAAGTCGGTCAGTTCAAGACGACCTACGCAGCCGATCAGGCGATCTTCCCGATCCGGCAGGACCGCATCGGTCTGGCGATCATCCTGTTCGCGGCCTTCGTGCTCATTCCGCTGCTGGGCGGCGAGTTCCTCATCGCCTCGGTGATGATTCCGTTTCTGGTGCTCGCGCTGGCCGCCATCGGCCTCAACGTTCTCATCGGCTACACGGGGCTCATTTCGCTCGGCACGGCCGCGTTCATGGGCGTGGGCGCCTACGCCTGCTACAAGCTCTCGACCATCTTTCCGCAGGTGAACGTTCTCGTGTGGATCGTCGCCTCCGGCTTCGTGTCGAGCGCGGTCGGCGTGGTGTTCGGCCTGCCAAGCCTGCGCATCAAGGGGTTCTACCTCGCCATCGCCACGCTCGCGGCGCAGTTCTTTCTGCAGTGGTGCTTCGTGCGCATCGGCTGGCTCTACAACCACAACCCTTCCGGCGCGATCGAGGTGCCGGGCCACACGTTGTTCGGCATTCCCGTCACCGGCCCGCAGGCGACCCCGATCACGCGCTATTACGTCGTGCTCGTCATCGTCGTCGTCATGACATGGTTCGCCTCCAACCTCGTGCACGGCCGCATCGGCCGCTCATGGATGGCGGTGCGCGACATGGATATCGCGGCCCAGCTCATGGGCATAAAACTCCTGCCGGCGAAGCTTTTGGCCTTCGCGGTCTCCTCGTTCTACGCGGGCGTCGCCGGCGCGTTGATGGTGTTCATGTGGCTCGGCGCGGCCGAGCCCGAGGCGTTCAACATCAACCAGTCGTTCATCCTGTTGTTCATGGTCATCATCGGCGGGCTCGGCTCGCTCATCGGCTCGTTCCTCGGCGCGGCGCTCATCCACGTGCTGCCGATCATCGTGCGGTTTCTGCCCGATGCGCTTGGCGTTCCGGTCGGCGCGGCGACGGTCGAGCATCTGACGTTCGTCATCACCGGCGCGTTGATCCTGTTCTTTCTGGTGGTCGAGCCGCACGGCCTCGCGCAATTGTGGCGCATCGCCAAGCAGAAACTGCGTGTGTGGCCGTTTCCGTACTGAGAACGGCGCCGCTGCGTTTGGGGGGATTTGGTCAGCGCCTGCGTGGCGGGCGCGATTGTTGGGGAGGTTGGAAATGAAGTTGAAACGTATCGTGCTGGCGTGTGCGACCACGCTGTCGCTGGTCGCGCCCGCGCTGGCGCAGGAATCGGTGTTCGTGCCGCTGTTCACCTATCGCACGGGTCCGTTCGCGGGCTCCGGCACGTCGATCGCCGACGGCATGCATGACTATCTGTCGATGCTCAACGAGCGCGACGGCGGCATCGGCGGCGTCAAGCTCGCCATCGAGGAATGCGAGACGGGTTACGACACCAAGAAGGGCCTCGAATGCTACGAGGCCGTGAAGCCGAAAGGCCCGGTGATGGTCAATCCGTGGTCGACCGGCATCACGCTGCCGCTCATTCCGAAGGCGGCGGTCGACAAGATTCCGATTCTGTCCATGGCCTACGGCCTGTCCGCCTCCGCGATGGGCGAGACCTTCCCCTGGGTCTTCAACCCGCCGGACACCTACTGGGACGGCATGTCGATGATCATCAAATACATCGCGGCGCAGGAAGGCGGCCTTGAGAAGCTGAAGGGCAAGAAGATCGGCTATCTCTATCTCGACGCCGGCTACGGCAAGGAGCCGCTGCCCTTCCTCGACCAGTTGTCGAAGACCTACGGGTTCGAGCAGAAGCTCTATCCCGTGCCCGCGCAGGAGATGCAGAACCAGTCCGCGCAGTGGCTGAACGTGCGCCGCGACCGTCCCGACTACATGATCATGTACGGGTGGGGCGCTATGCAGCCGACCGCGGTGAAGGAAGCCGCCAAGACCAACTATCCGATGGAGAAGTTCATCTCCATCTGGTGGCCGACCGAAGACGACGCCAAGGGCGCCGGCAAGGAGGCGGTGGGCTTCAAGACGCTGAACTGGCACGCCGCCACCGGCGACTTCCCGGTCATCGCCGACATTCGCAAACATGTCGTCGACAAGGGCAAGAGCCTCGCCGCCAAGGACAAGATCGGCACGGTGCTCTATAACCGCGGCGTCTACAATTCGATGCTGATCGCCGAGGGCATCCGCAACGCGCAGAAGATCACCGGCAAGAAGGTGGTCAACGGCGAGGATGTGCGCCGCGGCCTCGAAAGCCTTAATGTGGACGCCGCGCGGCTGAAGGAATTGGGCATGGAGGGCTTCACCGGCCCGATCAAGCTCACCTGCGCCGACCACAACGGCCACCGCCCGACGTTCGTGCAGCGGTTCGACGGCGAGAAATACGTGAAGATCACGGATTGGATCGAGCCCATGACCGACAAGGTCATGCCGCTTCTGGAAGCCGACGCCAAGGCCTATGCGGAAAAGAACGCGCCGTGGCCGAAGCGCACCGAAGTCTGCGACGTCAAATCCTGACGTCCCCGCGCGCGGAGCTCAGGCTCCGCGCGTCGTTTCACGCGTCTCGACAATGGCGTCGGGACGCGGCGCGACCCGAACGCGAGCCGCACATGACAGAGCCAGCGACCGTCCCCGCCGCCCAGCCCGTGCTGGCGGTCAACAATGTCGAAGTGATCTACAATCACGTCATTCTCGTCCTCAAGGGCGTGTCGCTCACCGTTCCGCAGGGCGGCATCGTCGCCCTGCTCGGCGCCAACGGGGCTGGCAAGACGACCACGCTCAAGGCGATCTCCAACCTCATCCGCGCCGAGCGGGGCGAGGTGACGAAGGGATCGATCGAGTTTTTCGGCGAGCGAATCGACCGCCTGCGGCCCGACGATCTGGTGCGCCGCGGCTGCATTCAGGTGATGGAGGGCCGCCATTGTTTCGGCCACCTCACCATCGAGGAAAATCTGCTGACCGGCGCCTTCACACGCCGCGACGGCCGGCGCGCTGTCGCCGACGATCTGGAGCTTGTCTACAGTTTCTTCCCGCGACTGAGGGAACGGCGCGACTCGCTCGCCGGCTACACGTCCGGCGGCGAGCAACAGATGTGCGCCGTCGGCCGCGCGATGATGTCGCGCCCGAAAATGATCCTTCTCGACGAACCCTCGATGGGCCTTGCGCCGCAGGTGGTGGAGGAGATTTTCGAGATCGTCCGCGAACTCAACACCAAGAGCGGCGTCTCGTTCCTTCTGGCGGAACAGAACACCAATATTGCGCTGCGCTACGCGCACTATGGCTATATTCTCGAGAGCGGGCGCATCGTGCTCGACGGCGAGGCGGCGGCGCTGCGCGAGAACCAGGACGTGAAGGAATTCTACCTGGGCGTATCCGGCGGCGATCGCAAGAGTTTTCGCGATGTCAAACACTACAAGCGGCGCAAGCGCTGGCTCGCGTGAAATGTGCGGCGTCTGAAGGCAGGAATGCGCTTGCGCGCGACAACCCTCCCGTGCTTCCGTAAAAGATCAACTCCCGAAGCTCGGGGCGCGCGCGCGGCGCTGTAACGGGGCGTATAGGCCGGCGCGCGGTCGAGCTTCCAAGAATATGCCTGCAAGAGCCGAACCCATGCCAGACTTCTACGACCGATATGAATCGCGCGCGCACGGCGCGCGCGAAACAGCGCTGTTTCGCGAGCTGCGCGCGTTGCTGAAAATCGCACGCCCGCGCGCCCCTGCGTTGCGCCGGCAGTTGAAGAACGTCGATGTCGACGCCTTGCGCGCGCGCGCCGATCTCGCCGCCGTTCCGCTGGTGCGCAAGAGCGATCTCAGGCCCGCGCAGATGGAACGCCCGCCGTTCGGCGGACTGGTGGCGACGCGCGCGCCCCATCTCAAGCGCATTCTGGTTTCGCCTGGACCGATTTTCGAGCCGGAAGGCCACGGCAAGGATTGGTGGGGCGCGGCGCGCGCGCTCTATGCGGCCGGCGTCCGCAAGGGCGACGTGCTGCTCAACACCTTCTCCTATCACCTCACGCCCGGCGGACACATCATGGAGAGCGGGGCGCACGCGCTCGGCTGCGCGGTCATTCCGGCCGGCCCCGGCAACACCGAGCAGCAGCTCGAGGCGATCCAGTATCTGCAACCGACCGCCTATTGCGGCACGCCGGACTTTCTGAAGATTCTGCTCGACAAGGCCGCCGGCGCGGGCGTCGACGCCGCCTGCATCAAGCGCGCCCTCGTCTCCGGCGCCGCACTGCCGGCGAGCCTGCGCGACGAGCTGGCGACGCGCGGCGTGCTCGCGCATCAGGCCTACGCGACCGCCGATGTCGGCGTGATCGCTTACGAAAGCCGGATCGACGCCGGCCTCGTCGTCAACGAGGGGATCATCGTCGAGATCGTGCGGCCGGGATCGGGCGATCCGGTCGCGGTGGGCGAGGTCGGCGAAGTCGTCGTCACGCGCATCAACGCCGATTATCCGCTGCTGCGGTTCGCCACCGGCGATCTGTCGGCCTTCATGTCCGGCCAGGCGCCGTGCGGGCGCACGAACCTGCGGCTCAAGGGTTGGCTCGGCCGCGCCGACCAGACGACCAAGATCAAGGGCATGTTCGTCCATCCCTCGCAGGTGGTGGAGATCGGCAAGCGGCACCCCGAACTGGGCCGCCTGCGTCTGGTCGTCGGCCGCGAGAAGGAGCAGGACACGATGGTGTTGCGCGCCGAAGGCGACGGCTCGGCGGAGGCGCTGGCGGACACCCTGCAGGCAATCACGAAACTGCGCGGCAGGGTCGAATTCGTCGCCAGGGGCAGCCTGCCCAACGACGGCAGGATCATCGCCGACGAAAGGCCGGTGGGATGATCGCCAACGTTCTGTCGATCGCCGGTTCGGACCCGAGCGGCGGAGCGGGCGTGCAGGCCGATCTGAAGACGTTCTCGGCGCTCGGCTGCTACGGCATGGCCGCGCTGACAGCGCTCACTGCGCAGAACACGCGCGGCGTGAGCGCGGTGGTGGTGCTGGAGCCTGCCTTTGTCGCCGCCGAGATCGACGCCGTGTTCGAGGACATCGCGGTCGATGCGGTGAAGATCGGCATGCTCGCCAACGCCGCGACGGTGCGGGCGGTGGCCGCGCGCCTGCAACACTGGCGCCCCGCCCACGTCGTGCTCGATCCGGTGCTGGTGGCCACCAGCGGCGACAGTCTCGGCGCGGACGACGTCGTCGCAGCGATGGTCGAACATCTCTTTCCGCTCGCCAGCCTCGTCACGCCCAATCTGCCGGAGACGGCGCGTCTTGCCGGCGTCGTCGAACCGGCCGGGCTCGACGAAATGAAAGCCGCCGGCGCGCGGCTGCGGGCGCTCGGCGCGCATGCCGTGCTGGTGAAGGGCGGCCACGGACAGACGTCCATGGCGACCGACGTTCTGTCGACCGCGCAGGGCGATCACATCTTCTCCGCGCCGCGCATCGACACCCGCAACACGCACGGCACCGGATGCTCGCTGTCATCGGCCATCGCCGCGCGGCTTGCGCAGGGCGCCGGTCTGAGGGAGGCGGTCGGCGACGCCAAGGCCTGGCTGACGGATGCGCTGCGCACGGCGGACGCGCTGCGCGTCGGCCACGGTCACGGTCCGGTTCACCATTTCCACGCGCTATGGGCGAACCGCGCCTGAACCGCCCGTGTCCGTCGAACGCGCTTCCATGAAAACGCGCGCGGCGCTAGACAGGCGCATGACCTCCATGCCCGTCCTTCCGCCAAACCATCCGTCGATCGCGCCGCGCCGCGTGGGCGTTCTTCTCGTCAACCTCGGCACGCCCGACGCGACCGACTACTGGTCGATGCGGCGCTATCTCAAGGAATTCCTGTCCGACCGCCGCGTCATCGAAACGCCGCGCGCGATCTGGTGGCCGGTGCTGAACCTGATCGTGCTGACCACGCGGCCCGGCAAGAAGGGCAAGGACTATGACACGATCTGGAACAGGGAGCGCGACGAAGGCCCGCTGAAAACCATCACACGCGCGCAGGCCGAAAAACTCGCCGCCCGGCTTGACGGCGCGCCGCTCGTGGTCGACTGGGCCATGCGCTACGGCAATCCGTCCATCGAAAGCCGCATTCTCCAGTTGCAGAAACAGGGCTGCGATCGCATCGTCGTCGTGCCGCTTTATCCGCAATATTCAGCGGCCACCACCGCCACCGTCGGCGACAAGACGTTCGACGCGCTCAAGAAAATGCGCTGGCAGCCGGCCGTGCGCATGGCCGCGCCGTGGCACGACGAACCCTTCTACATCGAGGCGCTGGCGCGCTCCGTCGAACAGGCTTACGCGAAACTCGATTTCGTGCCGGACGTTCTGCTCGTCTCCTATCACGGCGTGCCGCAGGACTATCTCGAAAAAGGCGACCCTTATCATTGCCAGTGCGTGAAAACGACGCGGCTGCTGCGCGATCGTCTCGGCATGGACGAGAACCGCCTGCGCATGGCGTTCCAGTCGCGGTTCGGCCCCGCCGAATGGCTGAAGCCCTACACCGACGAAACCGTGAAGGCGCTGGCGCGGTCGGGCGTGAAGAAGCTCGCCATGGTCATGCCGGGCTTCACCGCCGACTGTCTCGAAACCATCGAGGAGATCGGAGTCGAGAACCGTGAATTCTTCATGCATGGCGGCGGCGAACATTTCGCGCGCATCGATTGCCTCAACGACAGCGAGGACGGCATGGACGTGATCGAGGCCGTCGTGCGACGCGAGATGAAGGGCTGGGTGGACTGATGCGCGCCGCGCTGGTCCTCACCACCGTCGGCAGCGAGAGCGAGGCCGAACGCATCGCGCGCACGCTGGTGGAGGCGGGCCTCGTCGCCTGCGCGCAGATCGCGCCCGTGCGCAGTCTCTATCGCTGGAAAGGCAAGGTGGAAGATGCGCGCGAGTTTCGCATCGACATGAAATTGCGCGCCGACGATTACGCCGCGCTGGAAAAGGCGCTGCTGGACCTGCATCCCTACGAAACGCCCGAAATCCTTCGCATCGACATCGCCGACGGCTACAAGCCCTATCTCGACTGGCTCGCCGGCGCCGGCGGCTGAAGCCTTTCGCGCGGCGAAGCCGGCATGTCGCTGCGCGCATAGGAGCATTGCGCAATCGCTGGCCGCATGAACGCAGGTTGAACTTGTTCTCGCCATCGTCCTGCGGCACACATCCGGCGCATTTCCGGAGCTCGCAACCATGCTCGCCTTCCTTACCGCCCGCGCCACCACCATGACGATGGCGCTGTTCGCCGTCTCGGCCGTGACCGGCGTCATGATGTTCTTTCACCTGCTCACGCCTTACGTGAAGGACATGCACGAGTGGCTGAGCTTTGTCTTGCTGGCGCCGATCGCATTCCACGTCTACCGCAACCGCCTGCCGATCTACGGCTACATCAAGCGTCGGGCGCTGGTCGTCCCCACCGCCATCGCCACGATTGCGGTCGTAGCCTTTCTCGTTCCGGCGATGAATGCGCCCGCCGGCGGCGATCCCTCCCGCCGGCTTCTGATGGCGATGGGCGAGGCGCGCGTCGGCGATCTCGCGCCGCTCGTCAAACGCACGCCCCAGGAACTGGAGACGGCGCTCGCGCGCGCGGGCTTCGCCGAAGCGCGCGCGGACCGGACGCTCGGCGAGATCGCGCGCGCCGCCGGCAAATCCCCGCGCGACGCCATCCGCATCGTCGCCGAAACCCTGCCCGCCGGCGCGCGCAGATAAGCTGGCTATCCGATTTTCATGTTGTGCAGGCGCCGTTCCCAGTCGAGCGCCTGTTTAACGATCTCTTCCAGATTGTCGTGTTTCGGCAGCCAGCCGAGTTCGGCCTTGGCGCGCGCGTTGGCGGCCACGATCGCCGCCGGGTCGCCCGGCCGGCGCGCCGCCAGGCGCACCGGAAAATCGACGCCTGAAACCTTCTTCACGACGTCGATTGCCTCCAGCACCGAAAAGCCTTTCTGGTAGCCGACGTTGCACACGATGCTGTCTGCGCCCGCGCGCAGGCGTCGCAACGCATCCAGATGCGCCTGGCACAGGTCGGTCACCTGAATGTAATCGCGCAGGCACGAACCGTCCGGCGTGGGGTAATCCACGCCATAGACGTCCATGCCATCGCGCATGGCGAGCGCCGCCTGCACCGCCACCTTGATGAGATGAGTGGCGTTGGGGGTCGACTGGCCGGAACGACCCAGAGGATCGGCGCCCGCGACGTTGAAATAGCGCAGCGCCGTATAGGTGAGGGCGGATGCGCGCGCCACATCCTCCAGCATCCATTCCACCATCAGCTTCGAGCGGCCGTAGGGCGAGATCGGCTTCAGCCGCTCGTCCTCCGTCACGGGATTGTGTTCTGGATCGCCGTAGACGGCGGCGGTGGAGGAAAAGATGAAATGGCGCACGCCGGCATCGACCGCGCATTCGATCAGCGTGCGCGCCTTGGCGGTGTTGTTGAGGTAATAGCCGAGCGGATCGGCGACCGATTCCGGCACCACGATCTTCGCCGCGAAATGGATGATCGCCTCCACGTCGTGGCGGGTGAGCAGTTCGGTCACCAGGTCCTCGTCGCCGAAATCGCCGGCGACGAAGGTCGCCTTGTCCGGCACGGCCCAACGAAATCCGGTCGACAGATTGTCGAGCACGACCACCTTCTCGCCGGCGTCCAGGAGCGCCAGCGCCATGTGGCTGCCGATGTAGCCGGCGCCGCCGGTGACGAGAACGGTCATGCAAATCCTCTTGGAACAATCGTCGTCCGCAATCCCGCGACCATGCCCCATAAACGCGACCAAACCCTTACAACCCGCCGCCCGCCGCGATTTGTCCCACTTGGAGCGGAACGGCCAAGCCATTACCATCCCGCGTCATCATCAAGGGGACCGCAACGATGGGCGACACGCTGAAATATCTCATGGACGAAAGCCGGATTCCGAAAAGCTGGTACAACATCCAGGCGGACCTGAAAGTCCCCGCCCCGCCCGTCCTGCATCCCGGCACGCGCCAACCCGTGGGGCCCGACGATCTCGCCCCGCTGTTTCCGATGGCGCTCATTCTCCAGGAAGTGTCGACCGAGCGCGAGATCGAAATTCCCGAACCCGTGCGCGAAATCTACCGCATGTGGCGGCCCACCCCGCTCGTGCGCGCCCGCGCGCTCGAAAAGGCGCTCGGCACGCCGGCGAAGATTTTCTACAAATATGAAGGCGTGAGCCCGGCCGGCTCCCACAAGCCCAACACCGCCATCGCGCAGGCCTTCTACAACAAGGAAGCCGGCGTGAAGCGCCTGTCGACGGAAACGGGCGCGGGCCAGTGGGGCGCCTCGCTCGCGCTGGCGGGCTCGCTGTTCGGCATCGACGTCACCGTCTACCAGGTGCGCGTCTCCTTCGACCAGAAACCCTATCGCCGCGCGCTGATGGAGACCTATGGCGCGCGCTGCCTGCCCTCGCCGTCCAACACCACCGACTTCGGCCGCAAGGTGCTGGCGGAGCGCCCCGACCATCCCGGCTCGCTCGGCATCGCCATTTCCGAGGCCGTCGAGATCGCCGCCAAGGACCCGGAGACGAAATACGCGCTCGGCTCCGTGCTCAACCACGTTCTGCTGCACCAGACCGTCATCGGCATCGAGGCGATGGAGCAGCTTGAAATGGCCGGCGCCTGGCCGGACGTGGTCATCGGCTGCGCGGGCGGAGGATCCAATTTCGCCGGCATCGCCTTCCCCTTCATCGGCAAGGGGCTGAAGGGCGGCAGAAAACCCCGCATCGTCGCCGTGGAGCCGGCCGCCTGCCCCTCGCTCACGCGCGGCAAATACGCCTACGATTTCGGCGACACCGGCCACATGACGCCGCTGTCGAAAATGCACACGCTCGGCTCGGCCTTCACCCCGCCCGGCTTCCATGCCGGCGGCCTGCGCTACCACGGCATGGCGCCGCTGGTGTCGCATCTGAAGGAGCTGGGCGAGATAGAGGCCGTCGCCTATCAGCAGCGCGCCTGTTTCGACGCCGGCGTGATGTTCGCCCGCGCCGAGGGCATCGTCCCCGCTCCCGAATCGACCCACGCGGTCAAGGGCGCGATCGAGGAGGCGCTGCGCTGCAAGCGCGAGGGCAAAGCCGAAACCATCCTGTTCAACCTGTCGGGCCACGGCCACTTCGATATGGGCGCCTATATCGATTACTTCTCCGGCAAGCTGCAGGACGTGACCTACGACGAGGGCGAACTGGCCAAAGCCCTGTCCGAACTGCCGGACGTCGCCTGAGCGCGATCGCAGCCGCCTTCCTCGACGGGGAAGGCGGTCGGGCGAGCGACCGCATGGGGAAATCCGCCTCGCGCCCCCTGCGTAAGCCGTTCGTTAAAAAATGATGCTTATGGTCGCAAGAAGGCCGCACTCCTGATGTGAGTGCGGCCATTCCTTTGCTCGGGACCGATCATGACCAAACGCATTCGCAAAGCCGTCTTTCCCGTCGCCGGTCTCGGCACGCGCTTTCTGCCCGCCACCAAATCCGTGCCGAAGGAAATGCTGACCGTGGTCGACCGCCCGGTGCTGCAACATGTGGTGGACGAGGCGAAGGAAGCGGGCATCGAGCATTTCGTGTTCGTCACCGGCCGCGGCAAGGCGGTGATCGAGGACCATTTCGACATGTCCTACGAACTGGAGGACACGCTCCAGAAACGCGGCAAGAAAAAGGAATACGACGCGCTGATGGCCGACCTGCCGGCCGCCGGCGCAACCTCCTTCACCCGCCAGCAGGCGCCGCTCGGCCTCGGCCACGCGGTCTGGTGCGCGCGCGACATCGTGGGCGACGAGCCGTTCGCGGTGCTGCTGCCCGACATGGTGACGATGGCCTCCGGCGCCAGGAAATCGCGCTGCCTCGCCCAATGCGTGGCGGCCTACGAGAAACACGGCGGCAATATCATCGCGGTCGAGGAAGTTCCGATGGAGGAGACGCATCAATACGGCGTCGTCGCCATCGGCAAGGACGAGGGCGCGACCTTCGAGATCACCGGCATGGTCGAAAAGCCGCCGAAAGGCACGGCGCCGTCCACCTCCATCATTTCCGGCCGCTACATTCTCGGCCCCGAGATTTTCGACATTCTGGAAAAACAGGAAAAGGGCGCCGGCGGCGAAATCCAGCTCACCGACGGCATGAAGACGCTCGCGAAAAAGCAGGCGTTCCACGGCGTGCGGTTCGACGGCCGCACCTACGACACCGGCTCCAAGCTCGGCTTCCTGATGGCGAACGCCGCCTTCGCGCTCCAGAACCCGGAACTGGCCGACTCTTATCGCGCGGAGCTGAAAAAGCTCCTCGGCTGACCGACGACCGCCTCCCGGCTTGCGGCCGTCGTCGCGAAAAATGCGAAGCCCGGCGGTCCCCCGCCTGCTCCAGAGCATCGTCCGTTCAAGCGGATTCGCTCGAACGACAAGATGATGCGTTGAAAATGACGAGAGCGATCTTCGATCCGGTCCAACCGGATCGGAGATCGATCTATGCCACGTCCTCCATCGCCTCCAGTTCGCCGATCAGTTCCTCGATCATGCTCAGGCCGATCGACCAGAAGGCGGGGTCCGTCGCGTCCAGACCGAACGGCGCGAGCAGTTCGGAATGGTGCCTGGAGCCGCCGGCCTCCAGCATCGCGAAGTAGCGCTCCACGAATCCGGCTTCCGATTTGCGATAGACGCCGTAGAGCGAATTCACCAGACAATCGCCGAACGCATAAGCGTAGACGTAGAACGGCGAATGGATGAAATGCGGGATGTAGGCCCAGAAGGTCTCGTAGCCCGGATGCAGCCGGATCGAGGGCCCGAGACTTTCGCCCTGCACGCCCATCCACACCTCGCATAGAGTGTCGGCGGTCAGTTCGCCCTGACGCCGACGCGTGTGCACCTCGCGTTCGAACGTATAGAACGCGATCTGCCGCACGACCGTGTTGATCATGTCCTCGACCTTCGAGGCGATGAGCGCGCGCTTGCGCTGCGGATCGGCGGTCCTGGCCAAAAGCGCGCGGAATGTCAGCATTTCGCCGAACACGCTCGCGGTTTCGGCGAGCGTCAGCGGCGTCTGCGCCATCAGCGCGCCCTGGCGCGCCGCCAGCGCCTGATGCACGCCGTGGCCGAGTTCGTGGGCGAGCGTCATCACATCGCGCGGCTTGCCCTGATAGTTGAGCAGAACATAGGGATGGGCGGACGGCACGGTCGGATGCGCGAAGGCGCCCGGCGCCTTGCCGGGGCGCACCGGCGCGTCGATCCAGCTGCGGTCGAAAAACTGCTGCGCGATGTCGGCCATGCGCGGCGAGAAGGCGCCATAGGCCGACAGAACCGTGTCGCGCGCTTCCGTCCACGGATAGATTTTCTGCGCCACCTGCGGCAGCGGCGCGTTGCGGTCCCAGTGGTCGAGCGCGTCCTTGCCGAACCATTTCGCCTTCAGCCGGTAATAGCGATGCGACAGGCGCGGATAGGCCGCGCGCACCGCCGACACCAGCGCCTCCACCACCTCGCGCTCCACGCGGTTGGCGAGATGGCGCGAATCCGCCACATCCTCGAAGCGCCGCCAGCGGTCGGATATCTCCTTGTCCTTGGCGAGCGTGTTGGTGATGAGCGCGAAGGTGCGAAGGTTCTCGCGCAACGTGGCCGCGACCGAATTCGACGCCTTGCGCCGCGTCTCCTCGTCCGGGTCCTGCATGAGCGACAGGACCGGTTCGAGCGTCAGCTCCCTGTCGTCGAGCCGGAAGCGCAGGCTGGCGATCGTCTCGTCGAACAGCCGGTTCCAGGCGGCGGCGCCGGTGATCGACTTTTCGTGAAACAGCTCCTCGGTGCGCTCGTCGAGTTCGTGCGGCTTGTCCTTGCGGATGTCTTCGAGCCACGGCTTCCAGTGCGCGAGCGGTCCGGACGCCATCGCGGCGTTGAGGAGATGGTCGTCGAGCCGGTTGAGTTCGAGCTGGAAGAACAGCAGATCGGTCGAATATTCCGTCACCTTCTCCTGCGCGTCGCCGAAGAACTTGGCGCGCGCGGGATCGGTCGTGTCGCCGGCGTAGACGAGACCGGCGTAGGACATGATTCGCCCCAGAAGGTCCTGCAGGCCCTCGTAGTCTTTCACCGCCTGACCAAGGGCGGCCGACGGATTCACGCCCACCGCCAGATCGGACAGATTGCCGCGGTAGCGCGCGGCGAACGACCGGCATTGCTCGGCGGCGCGCGCGAGATCGGCGGCGAAGGCGGGCGAATCGAGACCCGCGTAGAGGTCGGCGAGATTCCATTCCGGCAGCGGCCCGAGGTCGGCGGCGGCGGAGGCGGTTGCGGGAGCGTAGGCGGCTGCGGGGCGAAACGTCATCGTATCCCTTGAGCAAGATCGCGCGGGTGGGCGGTCGCGCATCATATCACCGCGCCCGCCCGCCGCGCCAACGCCGGCCATGTCTCAAACTGGCGCGGAAAATTCAAAAAATTAAGCGACCATTTACCGTAATCGCGGAGCATCCACGCCACCCCGCCTGGGGAGCGGGACGCGAGGACTTGATGATTTCGACCATTCTCATCGCCGACGACGATCCTGTTCAGCGCCGGCTGCTGGAAGCCATGGCGCGTCGATTCGGCTACGAGGCGGAGACGGTCGATGGCGGCGAGGCGGCGCTCGCGCGCATGCAGCGCGCCGAAGGCCCCGCGATCGACCTGCTCATTCTCGATCTTGTGATGCCCGATCTCGACGGTCTGGGCGTGCTCGGCCGCATGCGCGCCGAACGCCTGTCCACGCCTGTCATCGTGCAGACCGCGCATGGCTCCATCGAGACCGTCATTTCCGCCATGCGCGCCGGCGCGTTCGATTTCGTGGTCAAGCCCGTCGGCGCCGAACGGCTGCAAATCTCCATCAAGAACGCGTTGCGCGCGGATGCGCTGGAAGAAGAAATCCGCCGCATCAACCGCAAGGCCGTCGGCAGCCTCACGTTCCGCGACCTCGTCTCGCGGTCGGAGGAGATGTCGCGCATCGTGCGGCTCGGCGAGCGGGCGGCCAAGTCCACCATTCCGGTGCTGATCGAAGGCGAATCCGGCGTCGGCAAGGAGCTGATCGCGCGCGCGATCCAGGGCGCGTCCGACCGCAGGGGCAAACCGTTCGTCACCGTCAATTGCGGCGCGCTGCCGGAAAATCTGGTGGAATCGATCCTGTTCGGCCACGAGAAAGGCGCCTTCACCGGCGCGACCGAAAAACACACCGGAAAGTTTCTGGAAGCCAACGGCGGCACGCTGTTTCTCGACGAGATCGGCGAACTGCCGCTGGACGCGCAGGTGAAACTCCTGCGCGCGCTGCAGGAAGGCGAGATCGATCCGGTGGGCGCCAAGCGCCCGGCGCGCGTCGACATTCGCCTCATCTCGGCGACCAACCAGAATCTGATCGAACTGGTGAAAGCCGGCCGCTTCCGCGAAGACCTTTATTACCGCCTCAACGTTTTCCCCATCACCGTGCCGCCGCTGCGCGCGCGCAAGACCGATATCGGCGATCTCGCGCGCCGTTTCGCCGCACGGTTCGCGGCCGAGGAAGGCAAGAAGATTCGCGGCCTGACCGCCGAGGCGCTGTCGCTGCTCGCCCGCTACGACTGGCCCGGCAACGTGCGCCAGCTGGAGAACGCGCTGTTTCGCGCGGTGGTGCTGGCCGACGGCGACGAGCTGACGGTGACCGAATTTCCGCAGATCGCCGCGCAGGTCGACGGGTTTGACGTGCGCGTGCCGCCGGTCGCCGCGCAGCCGCCCGCGCCCCAGCGCGTGGAGCGCGAGATCGTGCGCGTGGAAGTGCGCGACCCCAACATGCGCCGCCTGATCGACGACCACGGCGAAGTGCGCAAACTGGAAGATCTGGAATGCGAGGCGATCAAATTCGCGCTCGCGCACTATCGCGGGCAGATGTCGGAAATGGCGCGGCGCCTGGGCATCGGCCGCTCGACGCTCTATCGCAAGATGAAGGAATACGGCATCGGCGAGGACGGCGACAAGGTCGTGGGCGACGACGCGGCGGCCTGAGACTGCGAGACGGCGCTGCGCGCCGCCTCGGCATGCTTCAGCCAATGCGCGCCTCGTCCCCAGGAGCCTGCGCACGCTCCGCGACCGTCCGATCCGCTGCAAGAAAATGAAGCGCCCGCCCCGCGGGCGCCTCCACTCAAGCCGCCTCGATCGCCTCTTCGTCGCAGACGATCCTGGAGGCTTCCGCCGATTCGCGCGCGACGTCGATGGTGAGATGTTTCACCGGCTTGTCGGCGCCGCCGCCTTCCACGAAATGCGCGAAGAACACGCGCATGACGGAATTGACGCCAAGCTCCAGCACCTCGCGCAGGTCGTCGGCGTAGAATTTCACCGCGTTCGGCCCGAACGTGATCATGTCGTAGGACGGGAAATAGGCGATGTTCTCGCGCGAGGCGCAGACTTCGTCCGCCGCCGCCCTGAGGATGGATTTCGACACCGTGTTGGACACCAGCACGTGGCGGTTGGCGGCGGTCGCCACCAGCGGCACCGGCGACACGGTGACGATGATGCGCGCCTTGGGATTGACGCCGCGCAGCCGGTCGACGAAGGCGAGGAAATCGCCGACCACATCGCCCACGCGCGCGTTCCAGAACTCGTATTTCGTCTCGTCCCATTCGCCGCCGGCCACGCCCGGCGCCAGTTGCAGCACCGCGCCGTCCGACTTGTGACGGAAGCTTTCCGTCAACCCGAAGGTGAACACGAAGATGTCGAGCGTCTCGAACATCGTGCGCACGGCGGCCAGATGTTCCGCGCGCGCCTGGCGCACCTCGTCTTCGGTCGCATAGCCGTCCGGCTCCACGCGCGGACGGAACGGATCGACGAACCGCCCGTCCCTGCGCCTCCACACGTCGAGTTCGGGCGAAAACCTGCCGTAGGCGCGGTCGAACAGCTGAAGCAACTGGCGCGTCGTGTAGATATTGCCATAGCGGCACGAATAGACGCCGTACTGGCGCGCCTCGGCTTCGGCCGCGCTCATGCCGGCGGGCGCGGGCTCGGCCTGATAGTAGTGGAAGCCGCCGCGTTGCAGCCGCTTGGCGATGTGCTGCGCGAAACAGGAGCCCGCGGTCGCCACCTTGTCGGTCGGCGCCACGCGGAACGGCAGGTCGACCACCGGGTCGATGGCGAAGGGCGGCACGCCGGCCACAGCCTTGCGCCAGAAGCGATGGTCGGGTAGGTCGCTGTATGGATTGGAAGCCACGTCACGTCTCCATTCGCCGGCGTCGCCGCGGGACAAGGCGCAAGGCGCAGGGGAGCGGCGAAATGCGCGGCCAAATCGTGCGCCGCGCCGGCGCCGGCCGCCCCGCCGCTGCCCGAAGATGGCAAGAGTTATGATTTCGCAAGTCGATCGTCAATTGTTCACGGTGTGGCGGTCGCGCGGCTTCGGTGCGCCGCGTGCGGGCGCGAACGGCGCGCCACGTATTGCAATCGTCGGAAATTGCCAGAGTTTCGGCTACGCCTTCGGCATGAAACTGCTCGCGCCGGAGGCGCGGGTCGATCGCTATGCGCTGGTCGGGCGCACGCTCGCCGATCTCAAGACGCTGCTGGCCGCGCTCAGGACATACGACGCCGTGTTCGCGCAGGATTTTCACGGCGGCCTGTTGCGCGACAACGCCACCATCGACGATCTCGTCGCCGCTCTGCCGAACGTGCGGCGCATTCCGTTCGTCAGCTTCTTCGGCCTGCACCCGGACACGGTCTATATTTTCCATCCCGACAAACCGTCGGGTTTCTTCACCGGGCCGCTCGGCGTCTACAATTCCGGCCTCGCGCTCTTTGGCTGGCTGCGCGGCATGTCGGTCGACCAGACGGCGGCGTTGTTCGACCGCGACGTGTTCGAACATCTCGGCTATCTCGACATCTGGGACAGCGCGGCGCAGGAATTTCTCAAAGCCGCGTCCGCCTACGGCTACGATGTGAGCGCGCAGCTCGCGCGCTGGGCCCGTCGCGGCAATTTCATGTACACGCCGAACCACCCCAAGGGTTTCGTCATGTTCGACATGGCGCGCAAGGTCATGGGCGAGGCCGGTCTGAAGATGCGCGAGATCGAATACGACGATTATGCGGTGGACGATCTCGTGCGCAGCGTCGTTCTGCCGGTCTACGCGCCGCTTGCGGAAAAATACGGGTTTCGCGGGAGCGACCTCTTCAAGAAGGAACATTACAAGCTGACGAAGGGGCCGGGCGAATTCATCCGCCTGAATGAATTCATCGCGCAATCGTTCAAGGCCTTCGCGCGCCACGACAAGGCCAGACTCACCCATGCGCGCGTCGGCGAATGGCTGGCGAGCGAGGAGACGGTGCGCACGCTCTCGGCATGTTCGGCCGAAACGATGCGCAAACAGGCGCTCGCCCGCTAACGGCGCGCCGCTCTAACGGAACAGGACGCCATGCTCTCCGAACTGGACCGGCAACTGTATCATTTCTGGCGCCGGCGCTTTCAGGGCAGGGACGCCGGATCGCCGCGCATCGCCGTCGTCGGCAATTGCCAGAGCTTCGGCGTCGCCTATGCGATGAAGACGCTCAACCCCGCCGCGCGCGTCGACCGCTTCACCATCATCCGCAAGGGCCTCGCCACGGTCGACATGCTGGCGCGCGCGCTGGCGACCTACGACCACGTGTTTTCCATACACTTTCCCAAGGGCTATCTGCGCGACGGCGGGTTCGAGCAATTGCGCGAGCGCCTGCCGAACGTGCGCCTGCTGCCCTCGCTGGTGTTCAGCGGCTATCACCCGGATCTGGTCTACATCCTCGACCCGACCGCCGGCGGCCGTCCGCTGGACGGGCCGATCGGCTCCTATCATTCGGCCATCGCGCTCTATGCATATTTGCGCGGCATGAATCTGGAGCAGGCCGAGGCGCTGTTCTCGGCCCAGGTCTACGATGCGCTCGGCTATTTCGACGTATGGGAGAGCGCGGCGGCCGAACTGCTGGGACTTGCGCGCGCCGCTGGCGTCGATCTGTCGGCCGAGTTCATGCGCTGGTCGCGTGGCGTTCCGTTCATGTATTCGATCAACCATCCGAAACCGTTCGTGCTGTTCGATCTGGCGCGCGTTCTGTTGCGCAAGGCCGGCCTGCCGGCGGCCGACCTGCCGTTCGATCTTTATGCGGTCGACGACGTGGTTCGCGGCGTCGTTTTTCCCGTCTATCCGGAAATCGCCGAACGATACGGCCAGACCGGATCGTATCTGTTCAAGCGCGCGCATTTCGAACTGGAATCGGGCGTCGGGGACTTCTTCGACCTGCCCGGCTTTCTCAAGGCCTCGTTCGCCGCCTACGGCGCGTGCAAGCCGGCCCAACTCGTCACGCCGCGCACCCAGGCTTGGCTGGACGACGCCGAAACGCGTCGCCTGTTCGATTTCCACGCCGCCGACGCGCTCGCCCGCAAATACGCGCACGCCTGATTCCCCGTCGCCGATTGTTGCGCGCGCGCCACGCCGCGCCGCGATCGTGTCGCGTGTCCTTGCGCACGGCGCAACCGGTATTGATTTTCCCATCATGGCGCAGTTGTCATGGGCGCAGGCGTTCGATGCGTCGGTTTCCCTTCACGCTGTGTTTTGAAAGGTCGGGCATGAGCGCGCGGCGCATTGTTGGCGGTCTGGTGACGGCGCTTCTCGCCACCCCATGCGCGATGGCCGAGGACGGCGCCTTTGCGGGCGTGTGGCCCCCGCCGCCCCCGCCCTTCCTGACCGGCGCGCCGGCGCCCGCCTTCATCCCGCCGGACGACGCAACGAGCCGCGGCGCGCGCCTGTTCAGCTACGGCCGCATCGTGCCGCCGCCGCCCTTCGTCGGCGCGGACGAGAACCCCTTCGCCGCGCTCGCGATCACAACGCCCGCCGCGCCCGCCGCGAACCCGGTCGCGGCGACCGCCGGCCCGGCGCTCCCCGACATCGCCTCCGGCGTCCGCACGATCGTGGCGAGCGGCGCCGTCGACCGCCGGCGGGACGCGGCCCAGGTCGCGGCCTTCTACGCGGCGCGCGATTTCGCCCCCCTCTGGCAGAGCGAGAGCGGCTGGACGCCGGCCGCGCGCGCGGCGCTCGAACGGCTGAAGACCGCCGCCGAGGACGGGCTGGACCTGCGTCCCTACCCGCTGCCGATGCTCGAGGACGGGGACGCCGGCGCCCGCGCGCGCGCCGATGTCGCGTTGTCGCTGGCGGTCGCCGCCTACGCGCGCCAGGCGACCGGCGTGCGCGTGGAGCCCGCCCGCATTTCGCGCCTGATCACCGCCCGTCCCGAGATCGTGGGCGTGGAGGCCGCGCTGGACGCCGTGGCCGGCGCCGGCGCCGGCGCCGGCGAGCGGCTGGCCGCCTACAACCCGCAGGACGAAGGCTACGCGGCGCTGCGCGCCAAACTCGCCGAACTGCGCCGCAGCGCCCCCGTCGCGCGCGAACCCATTCCGCAGGGCCCGCTGCTGAAGGTCGGCATGAGCGACCCGCGCGTGCCGCTCATCCGCCAGCGGTTCGGCCTTTCGCCAGACATGGACGCCGGCGCGAACCCGATCGTCTACGACACCAGACTGGCGTCCGCGGTCGCCGATTTCCAGCGCGAGAACGGGCTGAAGCCGTCGGGCGCGCTGACCCCGCGCACCGTCGCCGCCCTTTCGGGCGACGAGCCCGGTCGGCTGGGGGCGACGATCCTCGCCAACATGGAAATCCGCCGCTGGCTGCCGCGCGCGCCGGGCGCGGACCGCATCGAGGTGAACGTGCCGGCCTACGCGCTCGCCCTGTATCGCGGCGGCGACATCGTCCATCGCACGCGCGTCATCGTCGGCAAGCCCGACAGCCCCACGCCGATCTTCTCCGACCGGATGCGGTTTCTGATCGTCAATCCATACTGGAACGTGCCGGAATCGATCATCTCGAAAGAGCTTCTGCCCAAACTGGCGAGCGACCCGACCTATCTCCAGCGCCTCGGCTACGAGGTGAGCGAGCGGCGCGGCAAGCTGATCGTCCGCCAGCCGCCCGGCGAGCGCAACGCGCTCGGGCGCATCAAGTTCATGTTCCCGAACGACCACGCCGTCTACCTGCACGACACGCCGGCGCGCGGCAAATTCGCGGCGTCGCGCCGCGCCTTCAGCCATGGCTGCGTGCGCGTGGACCAGCCGTTCAAGCTGGCCGAAATGGTGCTGGGCCCCCAGAACGGCTGGAGCGAAGCGCGCGTGCGCAAGATGATCGGCGGCAAGGAGCGCACAGTGGACCTGCCCGCGCCGCTGCCCATCCACCTGCAATATTTCACCGCCGTGGTCGACGAGCGCGGCGAGCTGAAGCTCTACGACGATATCTATGGCCACGCCCACCGGGTGAAACAGGCGCTCGGCCTCTGACCGCCCAGGCTTGACCTCGCGCATTGCCACGGCGTCGCCGATGGCGGTATTTTCGCCACGTTGTCGCTTTACGGCGACATTGCTGAGGCGGGGCGCCGCTTGTCCGGTTACGGCGAATTAATCGTTCTCGGCAAGATTGCGTTGACCATGCGCAGCCGTTGCGCGCGCCGATTGACGGAATAGACCTTGCCGAAACAGCGCCTTCGAGAAGTCCGGCTTGCCGCGCGACTGTCCGCGAGGACCGCGCGACGCGCGAAACTGGCGAGTGTGGCGATCGCGCTGTCGGTCGGGTTGTCGTCGGGCACGCAGACCGCCGTCGCCAACGGCGACACGCGCACCATTTATCTCTTCCATGCCCACACCAAGGAATCGATCGCCGCGACCTATCGCGTGAACGGCCATTACGATTCCTCCGTCCTCAAACAGTTGAACTGGTTCCTGCGCGACTGGCGGCGGGACGAACCGACGACCATGGACCCGCGGCTTTTCGACGTGGTTTGGGAAACCTACCGGTCCGCGGGCGCCGGCAATCGCGAGGTGGTGGTCGTCTCCGCCTATCGCTCGCCCGAAACCAACTCCATGCTGCGCCGGCGTTCGCGCGGCGTCGCCAAACAGTCCCAGCACATGAACGGCAAGGCGATGGACACGCATATGCCGGGCATGTCGATGGCGCAGGTGCGCGAGGTCGGCATGCGGCTCCAGCGCGGCGGCGTCGGCTGGTATCCGACCGCCGGCACGCCGTTCGTGCATCTGGATGTCGGCTCCGTCCGGTCCTGGCCGCGCATGAGCTACGATCAGCTCGCGCGCCTGTTCCCGGACGGCAAGACGGTCCATCTGCCGTCCAACGGCCAGCCGCTCGCCCGCTACGAGGAGGCGCGCGCTGAACTGGAGGCCGGCGGCGGCGTCTACGTGCCGCCCTCGCAGACATCGAAGAGTTTCTTCGCCTTCCTGTTCGGCGGCGGCGGCGAGGACGATGAGGTGGCGGCCGCAGCCCCGACCCAGCGCTACCAGCGCGGCGGCATGCGCACCGCCTCCCGCGGGCGCGCGCCGGCGACCCAGGTCGCCGCCTATGCGCCGAGCGCGTCTCCGACCGACGACGACAGCGGCCGCAATTTCTTCATCGCCGAGGCCGCCGGCCGCAACCAGCCCGCGCCCGTGGCCCGCGCCGAGCGCAACCTGCCGCGCGGCGAGACCTATATGGCGCCCGCCGCGCAGCCGCCGGCCCAGGTCGCCGCCGTCGCGCCGCAGGATCTCCGGTCGCAGAAACCCCAGCCGATCCCGGCCGACGACGAGAAGCCGGCCGACAAGTCGTCCGAGAGGGTCGACCGGAACGCCGACAAGACCGTCGTCGAGAAATCGGGCGACCTGCCGAACGCCCCGCTGCCGCCGCGCCGCCCGACCGATCTGCCGCAGCTGGCGTCCGCGCCGCTGCCGCCGGTGCGCCCGGTGGCGCTTGCGGCGCTCGCCCCCAAACCCGCGGTCGCGCCTGCGCCCCTCCAGCCGCGCCCCGCCATCGCGCCGCAGATCGCTGGCTTGCGTCCGGCCGGCGTCCTGCGTCCGCCCGAATCGATTCCCGCGACGAGACCGGCCGCCCTGCTTGGTCCGGGCATCGCCGGGCCGCGCACGGCCATTCGCGCCAACGCGCTGGGCCGCGGCGACGAGAGCGCGCTCGCCCGCCCGCGCCAGGCGGCGGCGACCGCGCCGAAATCGAACTGATCCGGCCGAAGGAGCTGAACCGCTAGACAGCCTCGACGCGCAGGACCGCGCCGCCCGGCTCCACGCCGACCACGCGCACGCGCGCGCCGGCCGGCGCCGCGGGGCCTGTCACGCGCCAGACCGAATCCTGCACCTTCGCGCGCCCCTCGCCGTCGACGATCGCGTCGACCAGCGTCAGCTCGCGCCCGATCAGCGCATCGGTGCGCCGGTGCAGCACGTCGCCGCTCTTCGTTTCCAGCCCGCCGTACACAAAGCGCCCGACGATGGCGTAGACGACGGCCAGCGCGCCGAACAGGATGAGGCTCCATTCGAGCGGGAGCGGAAACAGGAACTGCACGAGCCCGACAGTGATGGCGGCGAAGCCGATCCACAGCAGGAACACGCCCGGCGCGAGCAGTTCGGCCGCGCACATGAGCACCCCGCCGATCAGCCACATCCAGAGCGAAACGTTCGACATGGCGGCGGCCTATCGCTGGGGCGAGCCGGCGGACGGCACGGAGGCCGACCGGCGCGCGGCCTCGCCGGCGGCCGACCGCGCGAGTTCCGCAATGCCGCCGATCGTGCCCGCCAGCCCCGCCATGTCGGCCGGCATGACGAATACTTTCTGGTTGGGAGCGCGCGCCAGATTGTCGATGGCGTGCACGTATTTCTCCGCGACGAAATAGTTGAGCGCGGCGAGGTCGCCCTTGGCGATGGCGTCGGAGACCATGCGGGTGGCCTCGGCCTCCGCCTGCGCGGAACGCTCGCGCGCCTCCGCGTCGCGGAACGCGGCTTCCTTGCGGCCCTCGGCTTCCAGCACCGCGGCCTGCTTGCGGCCTTCCGCGCGCAGGATTTCGGCCTGCCGCAGCCCTTCGGCCTCCAGCACCGCCGCGCGCTTCTCGCGCTCGGCTTTCATCTGCCGCGCCATCGCATCCACGAGGTCTTTCGGCGGCAGGATGTCCTTGATCTCGATTCGATTGGCCTTCACCCCCCACGGCTCCAGCGCGGCGTCCACCACCGACAGCAGGCGCCGGTTGATCTCGTCGCGATGCGACAGCAGCTGGTCGAGATCCATCGAGCCCATGACCGTGCGGATGTTGGTCATGACCAGATTGAGCAGCGCGTTTTCGAGATTGGACACTTCATAGGAGGCGCGCGCGGCGTCCAGCACCTGGAAGAACACGACGCCGTCGACGGTGATGGTGGCGTTGTCGCGCGTGATCACCTCCTGCGAGGGCACGTCCAGCACCTGCTCCATCATATTGATCTTGCGGCCGATGCGGTCGATCCACGGAAAGATCAGCCCGAGGCCGGGCGTGAGCGTGGTGAGATATTTGCCGAACCGCTCGACGGTGAAATTAAACCCCTGCGGAACCTGCCGCACGCCCATCAGCAGCGTGAGGACGACCAATACGACGATCGCCAGCGCGAAAAGTCCGAAACCGCCGGTCATGCGAGCCCCCCGATAACGCGCGCGACAATACCGCAAATCGCCGGCGGGCGCAGCGCCGCCGGCGATCGTGGTTAGAACCTGTCATTAAGAAAGCGTTGCGACGGGTTCGATATGCGTCAACGCACGGCCGGCAGCGGCGCCGGCTGGAAGACGATGTCGCGGTCGGCCGGCCATTTCATGCGCCAGGCGAGCCGCAATTCCTTCTGCTCCTGTGGCGCGAGATCGAATGTCCAGCCCATGACGCCGCGCCTGTCGCCAATCTGCTTCTCGGTCGGCTGCGTCGTCTGCTGCAGGAGTTCCACCGAGATGGCGCTGTTCTCCGAGAACGGAATGCGGTCGACGATCGCCACCCGCACCGGAAAATCGTGCAGGTTCCGAACCGTCGTCTTGAACTCGCGCGCGTCCGTCTTGGTCTGGCCAAGCCATGTCGGCTCGTTTTCCTTGCGCTTGACCGGAACGCGCGCGACCCGCACGCGATCGTCGGCGCCGAAGCCGAGATCGAACGCCTCGCCCGGCGCCGTCGTCTGCAACCGCGCCATGCCGACGAAGGCGCCGTCGCGCTGCACGGCGACTTCGCCGGCGATCAGCGGCGCCTCCTCCTCGTTCGTCAGCCGCGTTTCGAGATAGGCTGTCGGATCGAACGCGGGCGCGGATTTGACGGTCAGCGCCGGTTCGTAACGACGCGTCGAAAGCTGGAAATTGCGTGTGGAGCCGTCGGTCGGCACGGCCACGCGGCCCGGCGCGACGAACCGCGCGCTCCAGGCGTTGGCTTCGAGCGCCGCCTGTTTTTCCTCCACCGGCGCGGCCGGCTGCGCCCCTCCGGCTTCGCGCCGCGCGGCTTCGTTGTCGGCCTTTTCGCGCACGGCGTCCGCGCGCATCGCCTTGGCGGCCGGCGCCGGCGCATAGGCGATGGGCGGCTCCCAGAACGCGATGCGCTCCGGCTGCACGTCCGGCGCGCCCGCCCCGCGCAACGCGCGCGAGGTGGAGAGGGTGAGCGCGACGTCGCTCCAGTCCTCGCCCGTGCGCTGCGCGACGATGGCGCGGCGCACGAGATCGACCGCCGGTTTGACGCCCGGCCTGCCGGTGTCGAGCCGCGCCTCGTAGGCCGGCCGCCACCCCGCGCCCGATACGCGATAGACCAGCGACAGCCGCGCCTTGGTCGGGGCCGCCGCCTCCACCGCGATGGCGATATCGCGCACCGCCGCTTTCGGGCGGGCGCGCCCGGCGGACGCCTCCAGCCCCTTGATCTCCTCGTCGATCTCGCGCGCGCGGGCGTTGGCCGCGCGCAACTCGTCTCCCACCTTGGCGAGCGCCGCGCCGATCTTGTCGAAGGCCGCGTTCCACTGGTCGATCGGCAGCGGGTTGGAATCCGCCGACAGCTTTTCGGGGCTCGCCTGCGCGTAATGTTTGATCATCGCCTGTTTGCCGACGAGCGCGTCGATCGTCGCCTGCCAGCCTTCGCGATCGGACCGCAGGTTTTTCAGCCGCGCCTCGATCGAGGAATCGCCGGGTTTTGCGTCGGCCGGCGCGACGCGCGCCTCGACGGAAGAAATCGCGACTTTGCCGCCCGTCGCCTCGCCCGATGCGCCGAGCGAATTCGGATCGGCGGCGATCGGCACGCCCTTCACGATCACGGTGCTCGCGCCCGGCGGCAGGTCGATCTCCATCACGCGCGTCACCTGCGCCGCATCGGGAAACACGGTGATGGAATCGATTCGCGACCGCGCCTCGACGTCGGCGGCCAGCGCGGGGTCCGCGGCGACCACCCCGGCAATCAACAAACCGATCCGTTTCATGAGGTTCCCTTCGTCATGCGCGAGCCCCGGGCTGGAGCGGCGCCATGTAATTCAGCGTTTGCGGTTTTTTCCCGACAACCGCGCCGGTTTGCCGATCGTCGTCTTTGTCGCCAATGTGTCGGCTCGATTCGACGGACGCCCGCGTGTATCTCGCCCCCTTTCGCGCCATCTGGAACATCGCCTGGCTGGTGCTGACCTTCACCTGCCTGCTGTGGGGCGCCAACGCCATCGCCTCAAAACTGGCGATCGGCCATGTGAGTCCCATGTCGCTGGTGTTCCTGCGCTGGACGGCCGTCTGCTTCGCGCTCGCCGTCGTGTTGCGCCGGCAAATATGGGCGCATCGCGAAGCGTTGCGCGCGCGACGCGCGTGGATCCTGGCGGCGGGCGCGGCGGGCTTCACCGGCTTCACCGTGCTTTTCTATATCGCGGCCTATTTCACCAGCGCGGTCAACATGACGCTGCTGCAGGCCGTCATTCCGGCATTTGTTCTCGGCGGAGCGGCTGTGTTCAAGGGCGCGCGCATCACGCCCATGCAGGTATTCGGCATGATCGTCACGCTGGTCGGCGTCGTCGTCATCGCCATGCGCGGCGACCCCGCGCATATTCTCGATCTGTCGTTCAACTTCGGCGATCTCTTGCTGATCGCCGCGTGCGCGCTCTATGCGGCCTACACGGTGGCGCTGCGCGACAGGCCGGCCATGCCGCCGCTGGTGCTGTTCACCGCCCTGGCCTTCGCCGCCTTTCTCACATCCGCGCCGGCGCTGGCCGTGGAAATGGCGCTCGGCAAGTTCTACTGGCCGACGCCGTTCGGCTGGGCGGTGCTGGCGTTCGTGGCGGTCGGGCCGTCGCTGCTGTCGCAACTGATGTTCATGCGCGGCGTGGAGCTGATCGGTCCGGCCCGCGCGGGCGTCTTCACCAACCTCACGCCGATCTTCGGCTCGCTGCTCGCCGTGCTCGTGCTCGGCGAACCGTTCCACCTCTATCATGCGATCGCGCTCGCGCTGTCGCTCGCCGGCATTTACATCGCCGAACGCGGCGCCAAACAGATGTGATGGCGCGCGCGGCCGACGAAAAGCCAACGGGCCGCCCCGAAGGACGGCCCGTCGCGAAACGCGAACGACGTCGCGTCAGAATTTCAGCGCCTTCACCTGCTTGACGCCCGGCAGGCCCTGAATTTCGGCGAGCGCCGTTTCGGGCGTCTCGTTATCGACCGCCACCAGCGCGATCGCCGAGCCCCCCTCGCGATCGCGCCCGAGCGCGAAGGTCGCGATGTTGACGCCCGCCGTGCCGAGAATGCTCGCGAACCGGCCGATGAAGCCGGGTTTGTCCTCGTTCGACACGTAGATCATCAACGGCGCAAATTCCGCATCGACCTTGATGCCCTTGATCTCGATGATGCGCGGCTTGCCGTCCGAGAACACCGTGCCGGCGACCGAACGCTCCTGTTTCTCGGTCGTGACCGTCATCGTGATCAGCGATTCGTAATCGCCCTGCGTCGCGCGCGTCGTCTCGTCGATCACGATGCCGCGATCCTTGGCGACGACCGGCGCCGACACCACGTTCACGTCCGACAGAAGCGGGCGCAACAGGCCAGCGATCGCAGCCGACGTGATCGCCTTCGTCTTCAGTTCGGCGACCTCGCCTTCATAGGTGATCGTGACCTTCCTGATACCGGTCTCGGTGAGCTGGCCGGCGAACGAGCCGAGCTTTTCGGCGAGCGCGATGAAGGGCTTGAGTTTGGGGGCCTCCTCCGCCGTGATGGACGGGAAGTTGACCGCGTTCGAGATGGCGCCGCGCGTCAGGTAGTCCGACATCTGTTCGGCGACCTGCAGCGCCACGTTTTCCTGCGCCTCGGTGGTGGCCGCGCCCAGATGCGGCGTGCACACCACGTTCGGGTGGCCGAACAGCGAATTGTTGGTGGCCGGCTCTTCGGTGAACACGTCGAACGCGGCGCCCGCCACATGGCCGGAGTCCAGCGCGGCCCGCAGCGCGACCTCGTCCACCAGCCCGCCGCGCGCGCAGTTGATGATGCGCACGCCTTTCTGCGTCTTGGCGATGTTCTCGGCCGACAGGACGTTCTTGGTCTGCGGCGTGAGCGGCGTGTGCAGCGTGATGATGTCGGCGCGCGCCAGCAGCGTGTCGAGGTCGACTTTCTCGACGCCGAGATCCTGCGCGCGTTCCTGCGACAGGAACGGGTCGAACGCGATCACGCGCATCTTCAGGCCGATCGCGCGGTCGGCGACGATCGAGCCGATATTTCCGCAGCCGATGACGCCCAGCGTCTTGCCGGTGATCTCGACGCCCATGAACCGGTTCTTCTCCCACTTGCCGGCCTGGGTTGAGACGTCGGCGGCGGGTATCTCGCGCGCGAGCGCGAACATCATCGCAATGGCATGTTCGGCGGTGGTGATCGAATTGCCGAACGGCGTGTTCATCACGATGATGCCGCGCGCGGTGGCGGCCGGAATGTCGACGTTGTCGACGCCGATGCCCGCGCGCCCGATGACCTTCAGCTTCGTCGCGCCTTCGAGAATTTTCGGCGTGACCTTGGTGGCGGAACGGATCGCCAGGCCGTCGTAATCGCCGATGATGGCGGCCAGTTTATCCTTGTCCTTGCCGAGCGCCGGCTGGAAATCGACCTCCACGCCGCGGTGTTTGAAAATGGCGACGGCGGCCGGCGACAGGGCGTCGGAAATGAGTACGCGAGGAGCCATGGAATGCATCCCTTGTGATGGAGCAAGCGCCGTCAGGCGCGGATTGGTTCGCAAAGCCGTCGTTGCGGGCGTGAACGCAAGCGCTCCGGCGCCGATACGCGGCGCCTGATGCTTCGTCGCCATCGCGCTTCGCAACGACGACGCGACGTTTACGCCGCTTTGTTGAGCGAGGCTTTCGCCTGCGCGTAGGCCCAGTCGAGCCAGTGCGTGAGGGCTGCCACGTCCGTCTGCTCGACGGTCGCCCCGCACCAGATGCGCAGGCCGGGCGGCGCGTCGCGATAGGCGCCGATGTCGTAGGCGACCTTCTCTTTTTCCAGCAGCGTCGCGATCTGCTTGGCGAACGCCGCCTGCGCGTCGGCCGGCAGCCCCGTCACCGCCGGATCGACGACCTTCAGGCACACGCTCGTGTTGGAGCGGATGTCCGCGCGCACCGGCAGAAAATCGACCCACGCCGTGTTCGCGACCCAGTCGGCGATCGTCTTCGCGTTCGCGTCGGCGCGCGCGATCAGCGCCTTCAGACCGCCGAGCGACTTCGCCCATTGCAGCGCGTCGATATAGTCCTCCACGCACAGCATGGAGGGCGTGTTGATCGTCTCGCCGACGAAGATGCCCTCGATCAGCTTGCCGCCCTTGGTCATGCGGAAAATCTTCGGCAGCGGCCAGGCGGGCTTGTAGGTTTCGAGCCGCTCCACCGCGCGCGGCGAGAGGATCAGCATGCCGTGCGCGGCCTCGCCGCCGAGAACTTTCTGCCAGGAGAAGGTGACGACATCGAGCTTGGCGAAATCGAGCGGCTGCGCGAAGGCGGCCGACGTCGCGTCGCAGATCGTCAGCCCCTTGCGGTCGGCGGCGATCCAGTCGGCGTTCGGCACGCGCACGCCCGAGGTGGTGCCGTTCCACGTGAACACCACATCGTGTTCGGGATCGACGGCCGACAGGTCGGGTAGTTCGCCGTAAGGCGCCGTCATCGTGCGCGCGTTCTTGATTCCGAGTTGCTTGACGACGTCCGTCACCCAGCCTTCGCCGAAGCTTTCCCAAGCCAGAAGGTCGACGGGGCGCGCGCCGATCAGCGACCACAACGCCATTTCAACCGCGCCCGTGTCGGAGGCCGGCACGATGCCGATGCGGTAGTCGGCCGGAACGCCGAGAATTTCACGGGTGAGCGCGATCGCCTGTTCGAGCTTGGTCTTGCCGATCTTGGCGCGATGCGAGCGACCGAGCGGCGCGTCTCTCAACGCATCGAGCGACCAGCCAGGACGCTTGGCGCAGGGACCGGAGGAAAAATTGGGATTCGCCGGCAGAACGCCGGGCTTTGCGATCGCAGTCATGAACCATCCTTTCAGATGGGCGCCTCCCGTTGGGGGGAGGTGTCCCGCTGATGGCGATAGCGCGTCGCGCCGCGCAAGGCAAGTCGCGCGTGCGGGCGAAACGCCGCACGCAAAAAAGCGGGCCGCAGCCCGCCTTTCAAACCTTTCGTAACGAGAGCGTGAACCGCCGCGATCAGAAATCGGGGTAGTAGCGCATGCCCACGCGAACTTCGTGCGTATCCAGCTTGTGCTTGCCGAGGACGCCGAGCCCCGTCAGCGTGTTCACCCGGCCCATGTCGAGATAGCGGTAGCCCACGTCCGCCGTCAGGTTCGGCGTGACGGCGTAGGACACGCCGACCATGCCGGCCCACGCGAAGTTGATGGTCTCGAGCTTGGTCGCCCACACCCACGCGCCGCCGCCCGGCGTCACGTTCATGCGCTGGTCGGTGGTGCTCAGTCCGACGCCGGCGCCGATATACGGCGTGAACCCGCTCCACGTGCCGAGATCGAAATAGACGTTGCCGAGCATCTGCATGCTGGTCAGGCGGTTCGACGAATAGGTCGAGCAGCCGGGACCGCCGAAATTGACGCAGAACGGCGAGGACCACGAATAGCCCTGCGCGGTTTCGGGCTGGCGCCAGTCGAACGTGAGGTCGGTGCGCAGCCAGGTGTTGAACTTGTAACCGGCGCCGAGGCCGAGCGACCACGTATTGGGGAACGAGCGCTTCAGCGGAGTCGGAAAACCGTCGATCGGCAGCCGCGCATCCTTGCCGATGCCGATATCGCCGCGCAGATACCAGCCCGTGCCAAACAGCACCGGCTGCTCGACCGGCGGCGGTTCGAGCGCCGACGAAAACGGCATGTCGGCCGCGCGCGCGCCGGCGCCGGACGTCACGACCGCGAGAACCGCGCCCAATGCGGCGATCCCGATCCTGCGAGCTTGAACCCTCATGTCGCTCATCCTCTGGCTCGACTCATTCAACGGCGCGAAACCGAAAGCCTGTGGGCGCGCGCCGACGTTCCGAATGAATCAAATCTGAGCGAACATGCTTAAAATGCGCTTAACCCTAACGATGTTTTGACGCGCCGGATTAAAAATTCAGGCGGCGCGCAGGCTTTTCGGCGCCGTGCGCCACAAATGAAAACGGCGCGGGCTTCTGGCCCGCGCCGTGTTCTCGAAATGCGCGATCGCTCAGTATTTGCGCACGAGCGGACCAGGCGCTGCGACCTGGATAGGCGCGGGACCGGCGTCGCCGAACATGTAGCGGAAGCCGATGCGGATGTCGTGCGAGTCGAGCCTGAAGCTCTGGCGCTCGTAGCCGCAGGCGGGCGAGTTCATGCACACGATCGCCGGCGAGGTCACGCGACCCATGTTGAGGTAGCGATAGCCGAATTCGAGCTTGAGATTGTTGGTGACGTTGTAGCCGAGGCCCGCCATCAGCGCCCAGGCGAAATTCGTCTGCGAGCCGTTCTGCGCGAAGCCGAAGCCGCCGCCCGGCTGCACGCCGATGTCCGTCAGATTGGCGAAGCGCACATGCGCAAGGCCGACGCCCGCGCCGATATACGGGGTGATGCCGTACCACGTGCCGAGATCGGCGTAGCCGTTGGCCATGAACACCGCCGCGCCGACCTTGCCGTTATAGACGTCGAAGCAGCGCCCGGTCAGGGTCGGACAGAAGGTCGGGCCATAGCTCTGGATCGCGCGGTAGTCGGCATGGGTGCGGTATTCGCCGGTGATGTCGGCGCGCAGCCACGAGTTGAACTGATAGCCGACGCCCGCGCCGATGATCATGCTGTCGCTCAGCTTGGACGAGGGATCGAACAGCGGATTGTCGACGAGGAAGCCCGGCGCGAAGCTGGACCGCAGACCCGAGATCGTGTTGATGCCCACGCCCACGTCCGCGCGCAGATACCAGCCGCCGAAATCCGGCGCCGGCGCGGCGATCGGGGCCTCGATGGCCGGCGGCGGCGGAAGCAGGTCGGCGGCCGAAGCCGCGCCGGACGCGCCGAGGGCGATTGCGCCCGCAAATGTGAGGGCTTTGAAACCGCCCATGGCAATTCCCTTCTGTAATCGGGCGCAGGCGGCCCGAATGAAATGCGACAGAGGGAATTTGTCAGAGCTTCCTTAAAGAGTGTTTAACCCTAACGCTTAACCGAACCACGGGTTAACGCGCGCGCCGGCAAGGCGCATCGACCTGATTTCAGGCCGCGTTCGCCGCCAGCGCCTGGCAGATGTCGTCCACCACGCGCTCCACCAGCGCGCGGTCGTCGCCCTCGCCCATCACGCGGATGACCGGCTCCGTGCCCGAGGGGCGAATCAGCAGCCGTCCGTGCGCGCCGAGCCTGTCGCGCGCGCAGTCGATCGATTCCACGACCGGTCTGGTTTCGAGCGCCGCCTTGCGGGCGCGCACGTTCTTCAGCACCTGCGGCAGCGGCACGAACAACTGGCACGTCTCGCTCACCGGCCGGCCGCGCTTCTGCACCACCGCCAGCAATTGCATGGCCGCCACCAGCCCGTCGCCGGTGGTGGTGAAATCCGACATGATGATATGGCCGGACTGCTCGCCCCCGAGATTGAACCCGCCCTCGCGCATGCGTTCGAGCACATAGCGGTCGCCCACCGCCACCCGCTCGAGCGACAGGTCGATGGAGTTGAGATAGCGCTCGAAACCAAGGTTCGACATCACCGTCGCCACAACGCCCGGTTGCGCCAGCAGGCCCTCTTCCTTCCAGTGCGTGGCGATGACCGCCATCAACTGGTCCCCGTCCACCACATGTCCGCGCTCGTCCACCACCAGCACGCGGTCGGCGTCGCCGTCGAGCGCGATGCCGACATCGGCCCGCAATTCGCGCACCTTGGCGGCGAGCGCGGCCGGCGCGGTCGAGCCGACGTCGCGGTTGATGTTGAGGCCGTTCGGTTCGCAGCCGATGGAGATGACTTCCGCGCCCAGT
The DNA here is from genome assembly GCA_937870755.1 of uncultured Methylocystaceae bacterium. Lineage (GTDB taxonomy): Bacteria > Pseudomonadota > Alphaproteobacteria > Rhizobiales > Beijerinckiaceae > JAJXWB01. The sequence goes on along the minus strand of CALMZV010000026.1, from coordinate 69,619 downwards.
TCCCACAGCGCTTCCGGCGCGACCTTGTAGGCCGCACCGTTCGCGCAATCGACGACGATGCGCAGACCGTCGAGCGACACGTTGCGCGGCAGCGTGCGCTTGGCGAATTCGATATAGCGGGCCTGCACGTCGTCCACGCGCTTGGCCCGGCCGAGCCCGGCCGACGGCGCCAGGCGCGGCGCCAGATCCTGGTCGAGGAGCGCCTCGATCTGCGCCTCCACCTCGTCCGACAGCTTGTAGCCGTCCGGCCCGAACAGCTTGATGCCGTTGTCCTCGAACGGATTGTGCGAGGCCGAGATCATGACGCCGAGATCGGCCCGCATGGAGCGCGTGAGCATGCCGACCGCCGGCGTCGGCACGGGGCCGAGGATCAGCACATCCATGCCCACGGAAGCGAAACCGCTGACGAGCGCATATTCGATCATGTAGCCGGAGAGCCGCGTGTCCTTGCCGATGACCACGCGATGGCGGTGCTCGCCGCGATGGAACACGAGGCCGGCGGCCTGCCCCACCTTCATCGACAGTTCCGGCGTGATCACCCGGTTGGCTAGGCCGCGGATGCCGTCGGTGCCGAAATATTTGCGCGTCATCGCCTCGCCTTTCGTGCGCTTCGCAGGCGCCCTTTCTACACCGGAAGGTCGCCGGGCGGGGAATTGTCGAAAGTTTTCATTAACGAAGCGCACAACGTCGCGCAATCGCCGCACAGGCGCGCGGCGCCACAAAAAAGCCCGGCCGAAGCCGGGCTCTTGAAATGTCGTTGCGCCGCCTCCGGCGCGCGACTCAGGTCTGCGGCTGCGGCTCCAGCCCGCCGGCGTCGGCTTCCGGCTTGGGCCGGCGGGGCGTCGAGGGCACGCTGGTGGTGCGCGGCGCGTCGGGCTTTTCGGTCCCGTCGTCGCGCACCGGCGCGCGACCCTCGATCAAGCCGAGAATCTCCTCGCCCGACAGCGTCTCGTATTCGATCAGCCCGCGCGCGAGTTTTTCGAGATCGTCGCGCTTCTCGGTCAGAATGCGGCGCGCTTCGGAAAAGCCCGCTTCGACGAGCCTGCGCACCTCGGCGTCGATCTTCTGCGAGGTCTCTTCCGAAATGTTCTGCTGGCGGCCCATCGAATAGCCCAGGAACACTTCTTCCTGATTCTCGCCGTACATCACCGTGCCAAGCTCTTTCGAGAAGCCCCAGCGCGTGACCATCGCGCGCGCGAGTTTCGTCGCCTGCTCGATGTCGGACTGCGCGCCGCTCGTCACCTTGTCTTCGCCGAAGATGATCTCCTCCGACACGCGCCCGCCCATCAACACGGCCAGCCGCGACATCATCTGTTCGTAGCTCATCGACAGCTTGTCGCGCTCGGGCAGCTGCATGACCATGCCGAGAGCGCGCCCGCGCGGAATGATGGTGGCCTTGTGCACCGGATCGGTCGCCGGCACGTTGAGCGCGACGATCGCGTGCCCGCCCTCGTGATAGGCGGTCAGCAGCTTTTCCTGCTCCGTCATCACCAGCGTGCGGCGCTCTGCGCCCATCATGATCTTGTCCTTGGCGTCCTCGAATTCGGCCATGGTGACGATGCGCTTGCCGCGCCGCGCCGCCATCAGCGCCGCCTCGTTGACGAGATTCATCAGATCCGCGCCGGAGAAACCGGGCGTGCCGCGCGCGACCGTCTTGAGATCCACATCGGGGGCGAGCGGCACCTTGCGCACATGCACGCGCAGAATCTTCTCGCGCCCGATCACATCCGGGTTCGGCACCACGATCTGCCGGTCGAAACGGCCGGGGCGCAACAGCGCGGGATCGAGCACGTCCGGCCGGTTGGTGGCCGCAATCAGGATGATGCCTTCGTTGGCCTCGAATCCGTCCATCTCCACCAGCAACTGGTTGAGCGTCTGTTCGCGCTCGTCGTTGCCGCCGCCCAGGCCCGCGCCGCGATGGCGACCGACCGCGTCGATCTCGTCGATGAAGATGATGCAGGGCGCGTTCTTCTTGGCCTGCTCGAACATGTCGCGCACGCGGCTCGCGCCCACGCCCACGAACATCTCCACGAAGTCGGACCCGGAGATGGTGAAGAACGGCACATTGGCCTCGCCCGCGATGGCGCGCGCCAGCAGCGTCTTGCCGGTGCCGGGCGGGCCGACCAGCAGCACGCCGCGCGGAATGCGCCCGCCGAGCCGCTGGAATTTCTGCGGATCGCGCAGGAACTCGACGATCTCCTGCAGATCCTCCTTGGCTTCGTCCACGCCCGCGACGTCCTCGAACGTCACGCGCCCCCGCGTTTCGGTGAGCAGTTTGGCCTTCGACTTGCCGAAGCCCATGGCTTTCCCGCCGGCCCCCTGCATCTGCCGCGACAGGAAAATCCATACGCCCAGGAAGGCGATCAGCGGCAGGCCGTTGACCAAAAGCGTCACCAGCCACGAATTGCCGTCCGACGGCGGCCGCGCGGTGATCGACACGTTCTTCTTGTAGAGCGTCTGGATCAGCGACGGGTCGTTGGGCGCATAGGTCGTGAACGACCGCGCGTCGTTATAGTGGCCCGTGATCTCGTTGCCCGAGATCGTCACGTCGCGCACGCGGCCCTGATCGACCTGCGTCAGCAGTTCGGAGAAGGAGATGTCCTGCGTCTGCTGGCGCTGCGACGGGTTCTGGAACAGCATCACCAGCGCGACGACGAGGAAGAAGATGATCACCCAGAGGGCGAAATTCCGGAAATTCGGATTCATCGGAACCTTCGAAAGGGCCGGGCGCGTGAGGCCCGCACCGCTCTTGGAGTTGATCTAGCAATTTAGGCGTGCAATCCCCCCTTGCCAAGGACGCGCGGCTCTTTCGCCGCGCGCGATTGACGACGAGGTGAAAATTCAGCGACCGCGCGCCGGCGCGAGCGCCACCGACAGCTGCGACCGGCCAAGCCGGATGGTCGTTCCACCCAGCGTTCCGGCCCAGTTCGCGCCGTTCACGAGCGCCGCCGCGATCGCCGCGGCCGCCCGCTCCAGCCGCTCCAGCCGCGGCGCGGCGCCCGTCAACCGCGCGATCTGGCCCGCCAGCAGCCGCAACAGAACCTCCTCCGGCAGATCCGCAAGCGCGCCGCGCGCCACGCCAAAGCGCGTGAGCGCGCTGTCGGCCGGCAGGCGCGCGAGGCGTTCGGCCGTCAGGGCCGCCAGCGCCGCCTCCGCCCGCGCCGCGCGTTCGCCCAGTCGCAGCAGTCCGGCCGCCCCAAGCCCCTCGCGCGCCAGGAGCGGCAGCAGGCGGCGCGCCCGCACGCGCTGGAAGGCCGGATGCGCGTTGCTCGGGTCTTCGACGAAATCCTGCCCCACCGCCCCGCAGAGCGCGACCAGTTCGTCCTTGCCGACGCCAAGCAGCGGTCGGGCGAGCGCGATGTCGGGCGCGCCGGGAACCCGGCCGTGCGCGCGCATGCCCGCAAGCCCCGCCGGCCCGCTGCCGCGCTGGAGCCGCATGAGGATGGTTTCGGCCTGGTCGTCGGCATGATGCGCGGTCACCAGCGTGTCGAGGCCGCGCGCCCGCGCATGCCGCGCCAGCAGACCGTAACGCGCCGCCCGCGCGCGCTCCTGCACGCGGCTCGACGGTTTCTCGCCCTCCCAGACGAGGATCGCGTGGGGCAGGCCGAGCGTTTGCGCGGCCTGCGCGACCGCCGCCGCCTCCGCGCCCGCCTGCGCCCGCAATCCGTGATCGACGGTCGCCACTTCGATACGCGGGCGATCGGCGCCGTGCGGCCGCCAGCGCGCCGCCAGGTGCATGAGCGCCATCGAATCCGGCCCGCCCGACACCGCGAGCAACAGCCCGCGTGCGGTCGCGAGTTTTTCCAACAGCCGCGCCGTCGCAGCCGCCAGCGGCGGATCGGCGCGCTGGTCTAGCACTGGAGCTTTTTCGCCTCGCGGTCGGCGGATGCGCGCACCGTGGCCGAGGCGTTGGGATATTTGCGCGCGACCTCGGCGAACGAGGCGCAGGCCTGCTCCTTGGCGCCGAGCGCGTTCAGCGACTGGCCGAGCCGCAGCAGCGCATCGGGCGCCTTGGCGGCGCTCGAATAGGACGTGGTGATCTTCAGGTAGTTTTCCGCCGCCTCGCGATGCCGGCTGCGCTGGAAATAGGTTTCGCCGAGATTGAACGTGGCGTCGGCGACGTAGCGGCTCTTCGGGTGCTTGGCGAGAAAGCCGGAGAGCGACTTCTCGGCGCTGTCGTACTGGCCCTGCCGCAGGAGCGCGAGCGCGGCTTCGTATTCCTCCTTCGGCCCCGGGGGCGCGGCCGCCGGCGGCAGCGCGGCGACGTCGCCGGGCTGGGCGGGCGGTTGAGCGCCAGGCCGGGCGAGATCCAGCGGCTGGGCGGGATCGGACGAAACCTGCGGCGGGGCCATGGGTTGCGTGGAGACCGCCTGCGGCTGGGGCGCGCCGAGCGGGCCGGCGGGGCCGACATTGCGGACGGGGGCGGGCGTCGCCGTCAGCGGCGCGCTCGGCGGGGTGGAGCCGAGCGGGCGCGGCGCGCCCGGCGCCCCGGGATTGCTGGCGGGGTCGAAGGCGTCGCCGCGCCGCATGCGGCCGCCATTCAGGTCGAGCGGCTGGGCGGGCGCGGCCGGCGCGACCACGGCCGGCGCCGGAACGGAGGTCGCGGCCGCCGGGCCGCGCTCCTCCAGTTTGCGCACCTGGAACTGCAACTGCTCGATCTGCCCCGTCAGCGCGCGAATTTCCTTTTCCAGCCGTTCGATGCGCACGACCAGCGCGCCGGCGTCCGGCCCGCGCGCCGGCGGGGCGTCGTCGTCGTCGATGGCGGCGGGCGGGGTCGGTCGGTTGAACAGCTGTGCCGTGTGCAACGGCGCCTGCGCCCAAGCAGGCGCGGCCGCCGGGGCAAGCGCCGTCAGGGACGTCAGAACCAGCAAGGATGCGCGCATGTAGAGAAATCCGGTCGTTTTGCAGCGTCGGTCGCGATGCGCATGCCACGGAATTCTGACGGAAGCTTGGCGCGATGCGGCAAACCGCGCCGGCCGGGGCGTCCGGCCGGCGTCCCGCTCAGGACTGGCCGCCGGCGAGCACCGTCACGGCGCGGCGGTTCTGCGACCAGCAGGAAATGTCGTTGCAGACCGCCACCGGCCGCTCCTTGCCGTAGCTGATGGTCTTGATGCGCGAAGCCGATACGCCCCGCGCCACCAGATATTCCTTCGTCACCTCCGCGCGGCGAGCGCCGAGCGCGAAATTGTATTCGCGCGTGCCCCGCTCGTCGGCGTGGCCCTCGACCGTGAAGGAATAGCGTCCGTATTGGTTGAGCCAGCGCGCCTGTTTCTCCAGCGTCGCCTGCGCGGTCGAGGACAGTTCGGTCGAATCCGATTCGAAGAACACGCGGTCGCCGACATTGGTGGCGAAATCCTGCGCGCTGCCGGGCGTGGCGTAACCCGCCCCGGCGCCACCGCGCCCGCCGAGGCCGCCGCCGGCCAGGCTCGCATCGTCCGCCGCGTTTTTCGCGCAGGCCGTCATCGCGAGCGCCATGCTCAGCGCGGCGGCCAGTTTGAGGGCGCGGTTCATCATGTCCATCCGCTCCAGAAATCGTTTCGAGCGGTGAGGAATAGACCGCCGATGGTTAAGGGAAGGCGCCGTCAACCTTGATTGCGGGTTGCATCGACGCGTTGCATTTATGCAAAAATCGACGCGTGGTTAACCGCCCGTTAATGGCCATAATGCGGCGCGGCGCGCCTGTTTTTGAATCATTCCAATTATCAAATGCAAAGCGGATTGACCTTTTTGGTTGCCTTGCGGTCGCGCCGGCCGCAATAAACTCCGCGAATTGACGCTGCATGGACGCGCGCGCGCGCCGACCGGAGCCGAAGGGAATGAGCGCTTTCTCCGTCGCACTGCAATCGGGATCGATCCTGCTCCGCGAGGGCGTCGAGGCGATGCTCATCATCGCCGCGCTTGCCGCGTTCCTGCACAGGATGGACGCGGCCGGCCGCGTGCGCGCGCTCCACGCCGGCGCGCTCGCCGCCATCGCCGCCAGCGTGCTCGCGGCTTTCGTGTTCGCCTATTTCTACAACGGCGCGCACGACGACCGCATCGAGGCGGTCGTTCTGATCGTCGCCGCCGCGCTGATGCTCTACATGAGCGGCTGGCTGTTCCTGCGCCAGAACCCGGCGCGCTGGGCCGCCGAACTGAAAAAGGTCGCAGAGCAGGCCATGGCCGCGCCCAGGGCGACCGCCATCGCCGGCATCGCCTTCCTCGCCGTGTTCCGAGAAGGCGCGGAGACGGTGCTGTTTCTCCAGGCGCTCGCCAACACCAGCGGCGGCTGGTCGTTCGGCCTGTTCTCCGGCCTCCTCGTCGCCGCCGCGCTGCTGCTCGTCCTGTTCGTCGCCATGCAGTGGCTGGCGCTGCGCCTGCCGCTGCGCCCGGTGTTCCTGGCCACCTCCGCGCTGCTGTTCGTGATGGGCCTGCGCTTCGTCGGCGCCGCGCTCCAGGAATTGCAGGAACTGGCGCTCGTGTCCGTCACGCCCGCGCCGCACGCCGACTGGATCGTCGCCTTCGGATTCAATCCGTCGTGGGAAGCGATCGGCGCGCAGGCGCTCATCGCCGTCGCGGCCATTCTCGGCACGGCGCTCGCCGCAAGGCCGCGCGTGGCGGCCTCCGCGCCGGCGGCGGCCGAATAGACCGGCCAGAGGCGTCGCCCGGAGCCTTTTTCAGTTCAGCAGCGGCGACCACGCGGGGTCGCTGGCGTAGGACGGCGTCGGCACGACGAAATCCGCGCGGCCGTATATGTCGGTCATGTGCACCTTGGCGCCGGCCGACCCGCCCGGATCGCGGAAGAACATGAGGAACAGCCCGTTCGGCGCCCAGGTCGGCCCTTCGTTGTGGTAGCCCTCGGTGAGGATGCGCTCGCCCGATCCGTCCGGCTTCATCACACCGATCGCGAACCCGTTCTTCGACTGGCGCGTGAAGGCGATGTAATCGCCTTTCGGCGACCAGACGGGCGTCGAATAGCGCCCGTCGCCGAAGGAAATCCGCTTCGCCTGTCCGCCGTGGGCGCTCATGATGTAGATCTGCTGCGTGCCGCCGCGGTCGGATTCGAACACGATCCTGTCTCCGTCCGGCGCGTAGCATGGCGCAGTGTCGATGCCGCTGGAATCCGTGAGCCGCGTTGTGGCGCGCGTGCGCAGGTCCATCGTGTAGAGCGCGGAGGATGCGCCCTGCGACAGCGACATCACGATCTTCTGGCCGTCCGGCGAAAAGCGCGGCGCGAACGTCATGCCCGGAAAATTTCCGACCGCCTCGCGCTGCCGGTTGTCGACGTTCATCAGCATGACCTTCGGCTCGGCCGCGCCGAACGCCATGTAGGTCACGTCCTGCGATGACGGCGAAAAGCGCGGCGTGACGACGAGTTCGTCGCCGCGCGTGAGATAGGTCACGTTGGCGCCGTCCTGGTCCATCATCGCGAGCCGCTTGCGCCGGCTTTCCTTCGCGCCCGTCTCGTCGACGAACACCACGCGCGTGTCGAAGAACCCCTTCTCGCCCGTCACGCGCGAGAAAATCTGATCCGACATGATATGCGCCACGCGGCGCGAGACATTGGCGTCCGTAACATACTGCTGGCCGGCGGCCTGCTGGCCGTTCGACACGTCCCACAGGCGAAACTCCGCGCGCTGGCGCCCGTCGGCCGCGCGCTGCACACGGCCCGTCAGCACGAATTGCGCGTTGACCGTCTTCCACGCCTCCATCTGCGGCGGCGTGTCGGGATTGGCGATCTGTTCGGGAAACGACTTCGGGTCGACCGGCTGCAAGAAGATCGAGCGACGGAAATTGTTGGCGACGACCGTGGTGAACAGTTTCGCCGGCTCCGGATCGCCCGCGAAATTCGTCACCGCGATCCGCACCGGCTTCAGCCCCGCGCCGGGCCGCACGGTCAGCACGCTTTCCTGTCCGAAGGCAGGCGCGAGCGGCGTGACGATCGCGCCGGCCAGCAATGCGCGACGGGAGAGAGTCAGGGTCATGATGGGAAGAATCCTCAGATCATCTCTTGCGGGTCGAAAGCGATCGCGCGCGATTTCCATTGATCGTAGTAGGGCGCGAATTGCGCGGGAATGCGCAACGGATTGCACGTGCGCACCGCGCGCATCGCGCTTTCCGCGAGGCTCGTCAACGCCGGATCGCTCGTCGGATTGATGAGCGCGGGTTCGCCCGCCAGCGCGCCGTCGGGCCTGAACCGCACGCGCACCGCCGGCACGTATTTGTGGCCCGTCGCCGCGCCGAAGTAGCGCCAGCACGCCTTGTACTGCTCCATCATCAGCGAATCGAGCGCGGCCATCATGTTGGGCGACATTTTCTGCGCGGTGGCGTTGGGCGCGCCGAGCGAAGCCGTGCGCACGGTCTCGCGGCCGGCGGAGGCGGTCGCCTGCGGCTTGTCCTTGTCGAGCATGCGCGAGATGGCGTTGGCGTCGAACTTCGTCTTCTGGTCGCTCTCCTCGCCCGACTTCGGACGTTCGGTTGGCTTCGACTCCGGTTTTGTCTTGGCGAGCAGCGCGGCGACCTCATCGGTCTTGAGCCGCGGCTTTTCGGGCGCGGCGGCGACGGGCTTGTCCTGAGGCTTTTCCTGCGCCTTCTCGACAGGTTTGGGCGCCGGCTTCGGCGTCTCCTTCACCGGCTCCCTCGTCACGTCGCGCGGGCGCGCGACCGGCTTCGGCGGCGCGGCCGGCTCGGCCTTCTCGTCCTCCGGCTCGGCCCTGGCCTCTTTTTCCGGCTGGGGACGCGGCTGCGGCGCGGGCTTCGGCTCGGCTTTCGCCGGCTCCGGCTTCGGCGGTTGCGGGCGCTGCGGCGGTTCGGGCGGCGCGGGTTTTTCGGATTCGCTCGGGCGCGGCGGCGGAAGCGCCGCCTGACGCACCGGCTCCGGCGGCTTTTCCTCCGCCTCGCCGGGGTCGGGCATGCGACGGAACGGCGGCGGCGGCAGCGGCGTGTCCTTGCGCGCTTCGGCCAGCGGCGGAGTCGGTTTAAGCTCCGGCGTCTCGGCGATCTTTTCGGCGCGCTGCACCGGCCTGGCCTCGCGCGCGGCGCGCTCGCCCTTCGCGATCTGGTTGAACGCCTGGTCCGTGATCATCTCGACGGGCACGGCCTCCTGCGCATCCTCGAACTTGCGCGTGTTGGAGAACGCGACGAGCGTCGCCGCCAGCAGCGCGACATGCGCCGCAGACGACACGATCAGTCCCGGTTCGCTCCGCTTGATGCGCACGGCCTCACTTCTTCTCCGGCTCGGTGACGAGCGCCACTTTCTTGAATCCCGCGCCCGTGACGAGCGACATGACTTCCGCCACGCGCCCGTAATTCACGGTCTTCGAGCCGCGCACGTAGACGCGCTCGTCGGCGCCGGATTTGGCGGCGTCCTTCAGCCGCGCGACGAGCTGCTCGATCGCGACCGGCTGGTCCATGAGGAAAATCTGCCCCTTGTCGTCGATCGAGATCGACACGGGCTTCTGCTCGATGTTGAGCGGCGCGGATCTGGTCTGCGGCAGGTCGACCGCCACGCCGGTGGCCAGCAGCGGCGCCGCCACCATGAAGATGATCAGCAGCACCAGCATGACGTCGATGAACGGCGTCATGTTGATGTCGGCCATCGCCCCGTAGCGCGGAACGCCCCGCCGTCTTCGGCCGCCCTTGCGGCCAGAGGCCATCGACATGCCCATGGCTCTCTCCTCAGGCGGCGCGGTCGCCCGCGTGCTGGTCGATCTGGCGCGAAAGAATGGCGGAAAATTCGTCGGCGAACGATTCCATGCGCGCCTGCGACTTGGCGACGTCGCCCTGCATCTTGTTGTAGGCGATGAGCGCGGGAATGGCCGCGAACAGGCCGATGGCGGTGGCGAACAACGCCTCCGCGATGCCCGGCGCCACGACCGCGAGCGACGTGTTCTTCGAGGCCGCGATCGAACGGAACGAGGTCATGATGCCCCACACCGTGCCGAACAGGCCGACGAACGGCCCGGCGGAGGCGACCGTCGCCAGCACCAGAAGGTTGGATTCCAGCTTCTCGACCTCGCGCGCGATCGACACGTCCAGCACCTTCTCGATACGCGCCTGCAATCCCATGAAAGAGCCCGACAGATGCGCGCCGGCCTGGCCGAACGAGCGCTTCCACTCGCGCATCGCCGCCACGAACAGCGCCGCCATGCCGCTGGCGGGACGTTCCGAGAGCGTGGAATAAAGCTCCTCCAGCGAGCGGCCGGACCAGAACGTCTCCTCGAACTGGTCCATGGCGCGCCGCGTGCGGCGGAACAGCAGCGTCTTGTCGACGATGATCGCCCAGCACCACACGGAAGCGGCCATCAGTCCGATCATCACCGCCTGCACCACGAAGGAGGCGTGCAGGAACATCGACCAGAAGGACACTTCGGCGGCGGGCGCGACGATTTCGGCGGCGGGCATCTGATTTCCTTGCGACGGCGCCGTCAGCGCCCTTCGAATGCGGGGGTGCGGCGGACTTGCCAACAAATTCCGTCAATTCTTTGGCTTTGTGCGGATGCGAAGCGCCCGCAAACAGCCGCGATTGCGATGGGTCCAGTTAAGACGCCGGCAGGGTTAACGTCGCGTTACCGGCGCGCGGCCCGCCCGTGCGGTTAAAGCGGCGTTAACCATAAGAATTTACACATTCTCCATCCGCCCTTCCCGAACGGGACGGGGTTCGCGAGGAGCGCGTGAAGCCGATTTCGCCGAAAACGCCGAATATGGCCCCGGTTCTGCTTTGGAACGCGGGCGCGCTGGCGCTTGCGCTGGCGACCGCGCCCGTCGCTGCCCAGGAGGCGCCGCTGTTTCGCGAACGACCGCCCGCCCTGCGCGGCGTCGCGCCCGCGCCGGCCATGGAAGCCGGCCCCATGGGGCTGACGGGCGCGGCGCCCGGCGTCCCGAGAAGCGCAAGGCCCCCCACCGCGCTCTATTCCGCCGGCGCCGTCGAACCGGCCCCGCAGGCCGCGATCAACCACGGACGGCCGCGCAAGGCGCAGCAGCGCCCGCTTCTGAACCCGCCGCCCAATCCCGGCGTGAAGGCGGGCAGGCCGGCGCTCCCGCCGCTGGAACCCTACAAGAGTTCCTACGCCGCACGCCGCCAGGCGCGTGAAATGCGCGGCGAGTTGCGCGGCGAGTTGCGCGGATCGGCGTTCGATCCGCGCATTCCCGTTCCCGCGCCCCCGCCGGGCGTGGCGATGGAGCCGACCATTCCCGTCAAACCCCGCAGGATTCCCGAAGCCGACCCCTACGCGCCGCTCGGCGTGCGCCTCGGCGGATTGCGCCTCGTGCCCTACATGTTGATGGAAGGCGGCTACGACACCAATCCCAACCGCGTGAACCGGCCGGCGCGCGGCTCCAAACTGTTGCATGGCGAGGTCGGAACCTCGATCGAGTCGAACTGGGCCAACCATTCGGTCAAGGGCGACCTGCGGTTCGGCTATTACGACGCGCTCGACGTCAAGGGCGCCGACCGGCCGGAAGGGCGCGGCAAGATCGACGCGCGCATCGATGTGACGCGCGACACGCAGGTCGACGTCGGCGGCGCGTTCTCCGTCGACACGCTCCGGCCCGGTTCGCCGGAAATCCAGCCCGGCGCCAACCGCACCTCCACCAATCGCCCCGTCGCATGGTCGGTCGGCGGCTATCTCGGCGCGACGCACCGGTTCAACCGGCTCGAACTGTCGCTGCGCGGCACGCTCGACCGCTCGCAGACCGGCGACGCGCAATTCTCCGACGGCACGACGCAGCGCCTGTCGCTCAACAACCACACGACGATCGGCGTGAAGCCGCGCATCTCCTACGAACTCACGCCCGGCGTGAAACCGTTCGTGGAGGCGACGATCGACCGGCGCATCCACGATTCCGAATACGACGTGAACAATTTCCGGCGCAATTCGCGCGGGCTGGCGTTGCGCGCCGGCACGAGCGTGGAAATCGCCCGCACGCTGACGGGCGAGATCTCCGGCGGCTACGCCGAACGCGCCTACGAAGACCCGCGCCTCGTCAATCTGCGCGGCCCCGTGATCGACGCGCAACTGGTCTGGAACGCCTCGCCGTTGACGACGGTGAAACTGCGCGCCGGCACGAGCCTCAACGAAACAACCATCCCCAACGCCTCCGGCGCGCTCGTGCGCCGCGTGTCGGGCGAAATCTCGCACGCCCTGCTGCGCAACGTGACGATCACCGGAACGCTCGGCTATCAGGTCTCCTCCTATCAGGGGCGCAACCTCTCGCCGGCTTCGAACTTCGGCTCCGTCGGCATCAACGAGCGGCTTCTCTCGGTCGGCGTGCGCGCCGACTACAACCTCACGCGCACCGTCGTCGTGCGCGGCTCCTGGCAACACGAGCGGCTGAAAACCACCGTGCCGGGCGCCGACTTCACGACCAACGTCTTCCTGCTCGGATTGCGCCTTCAGCGATAGCGCGTCGTCACTCGCGTTCGACCGCGTTCTTGGGCGAAGCATCGACGATGAGCCGGAACACGTCCGGCCGCGCGTAATGGCCGACCGCGTCGAAATCGTACTTGCCGCGCACGATCTCGTCCGTATCGACATCGGCGTAGAGGATCGTCTCGCCCTCGTAGTTCGGGCCGGCGAGAATCTCGCCGAGCGGCCCCACGATCATGCTGCCGCCGCGCATCAGCACGGTTTCGGGCGCATCGCCGAACGCGTTGGCGAATTCTTCCGGATAGGCCCCGCGCCGGATGTGCTGGCAGGCGCTGAGCACGTAGCAGCGCCCCTCGAGCGCGATGTGGCGCATGGTGGCGACCCATGTGTCGCGGTCGTCGGCCGTCGGCGCGCAATAAATCTGCACGCCCTGCGCATACATCGCCGTGCGCAGCATCGGCATGTAGTTCTCCCAGCAGATGACCGACCCGGCGCGCCCGACCCCGGTTTCGAACGTCGGCAGCGTCGACCCGTCGCCGAACCCCCAGATCAGCCGCTCGGCCGCCGTCGGCATCAGCTTGCGATGCTTGCCGACGAGACCGCGTTCGGGATCAAAGAACAGCGCCGTGCAATACAGCGTGCCGCCGGCCCGTTCGATGGCGCCCATCACGACGAACAGGCCGGCTTCGCGCGCAGCCTCCGCGATCCGCGCGCATTCCGGCCCGTTCGCCTCGACCGCGCCGTTGAAATAGCGCAGGAACATGTCGCGCGCGCCGGGCATGCGCGCGCCGACGGGCGTGTTGAACGTCAGGCCCTTCGGATAGCAGCCAAGAAAGGCCTCGGGAAAAAGCGCGAGATTCGCCCCGCCGGCCGCCGCCTGGCGGATCAATTCCACCGCCTTCTGCGTCGTCGCCTCCGCGTCGAACGGGATCGAACCCGCCTGGATGACCGCAACGCGCCCGCTCCTGCCCATCGTCGCCTCCCTCTCGTCGACGCACTCCAGCACGACGCCGCCGGCGCGTAAATGCGGCGCACGACACCGGACCGGTTTCATGGAAGGATTGGCGCTCGCCACGCCGACCGGGACCGCTCTGATGGATTTCGCCTTCACGCCGCAACACGAACAGGTGCGCGACACGGTCGCGCGATTTTGCGCCGAACATGTCGCCCCGCTGGTCGCCGCCGCCGAGGAGGTCGAGATCTTTCCCAAGGACCTGTTCCGCAAATGGGGCGAGCTGGGCCTGATCGGCGTGCGCTATCCCGAATCCGACGGCGGCGCTGGTTTCGACAAGATCAGCGACTGCATCGTGCGCGAGGAGATGAGCCGCGTGTGCCAGGCCTTCGCCTCCTCCTGGTCGGCGCACGCCCATCTCGCGCTGTGGCCCCTCTGGCGCATCGGCACGCCGGACCAGAAGGCGCGGTTCTTCCGCCCGGGCCTCGTCGGCGAAAAGGTCGGCGGTTTCGGCCTGTCGGAACCCGATGGCGGCTCGGACGTGCGCATGCTGAAAACCCGCGCGACGAAAGTGGACGGCGGCTGGCGGCTGGACGGCTCGAAACTCTACATCACCAACGCGCCGATGGCCGATTTCCTGCTCGTGGCGGCGCGCACCGGCGCGGACCATTCCGACGACGCGATCAGCCTGTTCATCGTCGACCTGCCGAATCCCGGCTTCGAGATCTCCAGACTGAAGAAGGAGGCGATCCGCGGATCCGAGACGGGCCTCATTCACATCGCCGACGCGTTCGTGCCGGACGACTGCCTGCTCGGCGGCAGGACGGGAACCTATCGCGTGGTGCTCGAATCGCTCGCCGAGAACCGCGTGGGCGTCTCCGCCAATTGCCTCGGCATGGCGCGCGGCGCGTTCGAGGCGGCGCTGGCCTACGCGCGCACGCGCATCGTGCGCGGTAGGCCGATCATCGAATACCAGGCGATCGCCCACAAGCTGGCGGACATGGCGGCCGACATCGAAGCCGCCAAATGGATGGTCTACTACGGCGCCTGGCGCGTCGATCAGGGCGCGATCGACCCGGCGACCGCCTCCCGGGTGAAACTGATCGCGAGCGAGACGGCCGTGCGCGTGACCGAACAGGCGATCCGCATCCACGGCGGCGCGGGCCTGATGCGCGAATATCCGGTCGGCCGCTTCCACCGCGACTCGCTGGTCTATGTGATCGGCGAAGGCACCTCCGAAATCCAGCGCAACATCATCGCCCGCGCGCTGAAGGCGGGCGGATGAAGCGGCGCCCGTGCGGGCGGCGAAATCGGATGGCGGGTGGGCCGGGCAGGACTCGAACCTGCAACCAGACCGTTATGAGCGGCCGGCTCTAACCATTGAGCTACCGGCCCGAACCCGACAGCGCCCTTCGATTAAATCAGGATCGACAAAAGCGAAAGCCCGTCGTCCTACCGGGCGCCCACGACGGCGGGCGGGACGGTCGGGCGGTCGGTGGCGAACCCCGCCGTCAGCACCAGCGGAATCGCCACCAGGCTCGCCAGCAGGGCGACATTGCGGAGGCGGAACATGCGCGACGACTTCATGGCGTTGGTTTCCCGCCCTCATCGCTCGATGAGGGCGGCGTTCGATGTACCGCATGGGCGCTGACAATCGGTTAAGACGCCGCCTCCCGCACGCGCGGGTCGGAGGCGTAGCGCGGCGCGCGCTTTTCGAGAAACGCATTCATCGCTTCGTCGAAATCGGGGCCCGCGCCGCAGATCATCTGCGCCTGCCGTTCGAGATCGATGACCGCCAGCAGGTCGTTCACGCGCAGCGCCGTGTTGAGCGTCTGCTTGGTCATGCGCAGCCCCAGCGGCGCGGTGCGCAACATGGCGTCGAGATATTCGCGCGCCGCCTCCTCCATCGCCGTGTCGGGCGCGACCTTGTTGACGAGCCCGACCTCGCGCGCGCGCGCCGCGCCGATGAACGCGCCCGTGTACATCAGCTCCGTCGCCACGCCGAGTCCGACGATGCGCGGCAGAAAATAGCTCACGCCGAGTTCGCAGCCCGACCGGCCGAGCGCGACGAAGGCGTCGTTCATGCGCATACTCTCGCCGGCGATGCGAATGTCGGCGGCCAGCGCCATCCCCATGCCCCCGCCGCACACCGGACCGTGCAGCAGCGCCACGATCGGCTGCGGGCAATCGCGCATGAGTTTGACGATGTCGAACAGATGCGGACCGGGCCTGAGCGCGCCGCGCCCCTCGTCCATGCGCCGGCCGGTCTGATGCTCCTTGATGTCGAGACCCGCGCAGAAGGCCTTCCCCGCCCCGCGCATGACGACGATGCGCACGCCGTAATCGCGCTTGAGCCCCTCGAAATAGTCGCACAGTTCGTCGACCATGCGCGCAGTGAGCGTGTTCAGCCGCTCCGGCCGGTTGAGCGTCAGCCAGTCCACCGCGCCATCCTGCCGCACGTCGATCGTTTGATAGTCCATCGCGTTTCCCCCGCATCGTTGGTGCGGGAAGCATCGTCGCAGGAAACGCAAATGGCAACGGCGCGAACGGCGGCGCGCGGCCGCCTGGTCAGTTGTCGAGGAACGAGCGCAGCTTGCGCGACCGGCTCGGGTGCTTGAGCTTGCGCAGCGCCTTGGCCTCGATCTGGCGGATGCGCTCGCGCGTGACCGAGAACTGCTGGCCCACTTCCTCCAGCGTGTGGTCGGTGTTCATGCCGATGCCGAACCGCATGCGCAGCACGCGCTCCTCGCGCGGCGTGAGGGAGGCCAGCACGCGCGTCGTGGTCTCGCGCAGATTGCTCTGGATCGCGGCGTCGATCGGCAGGATCGCGTTCTTGTCCTCGATGAAATCGCCGAGATGGGAATCCTCCTCGTCGCCGATCGGCGTTTCGAGCGAGATCGGCTCCTTGGCGATCTTGAGCACCTTGCGCACTTTCTCCAGCGGCATGGCGAGCTTTTCGGCAAGCTCCTCCGGCGTCGGCTCGCGGCCGATCTCATGCAGCATCTGCCGGCTCGTGCGCACGATCTTGTTGATCGTTTCGATCATGTGCACGGGAATGCGGATGGTGCGCGCCTGGTCGGCGATCGAACGGGTGATCGCCTGACGAATCCACCACGTCGCGTAAGTGGAGAACTTGTAGCCGCGACGGTATTCGAACTTGTCGACCGCCTTCATCAGGCCGATGTTGCCTTCCTGGATGAGATCGAGGAACTGCAGGCCGCGGTTGGTGTATTTCTTGGCGATGGAGATGACCAGGCGCAGGTTCGCCTCCACCATCTCCTTCTTGGCCTGGCGCGCTTCGCGCTCGCCCTTCTGCACCATGTGCACGATCTTGCGGAATTCCTGAATCTCGAGTCCCGTCTCGGTCGCCAGCGCATGGATGTCGGAACGCAGATCCTTGATCGTCTCCTTCTCGCGCGCGACGAAATCCTTCCAGCCCTTCGCGCCGAGCTTGGAGACGCGCAGGATCCATTTCGGATCGAGTTCGGAACCCTGATAGTTCTTCAGGAAATCCTCGCGCCCCACGCCGTGCGCTTCGGCCGAACGCAACAGCCGCGTCTCGTAGCCGATGAGCCGCTTGTTGATGTCGTAGAGCTGCTCGACCAGCGCGTCGATGCGGTTCTGGTTGAGCGAAAGGGATTTCACTTCCGCCACCAGCTCTTTCTTCAGCGACTTGTACTTGCGCTCCTGCGCGGGCGTCAGCGCCTCGTTCTTCAGCTTGTTCTCGACGTTCTGGTCCTGCAGGCGACGCAGCTTCTTGTAGGAATCGGCGATCGTGTCGAACGTCTTGAGCACGGTCGGCTTGAGTTCGGCCTCCATCGCCGACAGCGACACGGAATTCTCCATGTCGTCCTCGTCCTCGAAGTTTTCCTCCGCGCCTTCGGTCGGCGTGTCGAGCCCGTCGGCCGGCGGCGTCTCCACCTTCGGCGCGTTCTTGGCCTCCGGCCCCGCGTAGGTGGCTTCCAGATCGATGATGTCGCGCAGCAGAACCTTGCCTTCGTTGAGTTCGTCGCGCCAGATGATGATCGCCTGGAACGTCAGCGGGCTTTCGCACAGGCCCGCGATCATCGCTTCCCGGCCGGCCTCGATGCGTTTGGCGATGGCGATCTCGCCCTCGCGCGACAACAGCTCCACCGAGCCCATCTCGCGCAGATACATGCGCACCGGATCATCGGTGCGGTCGGCGGGCTCCGACGTACGTGTGGCGACCGCGGCCGGGCGCGCGGTCTCGACGAGTTCGCCGCCCTCCGCCTCGTCCTCGTCGGCGGCGCCCTCGCCCTCGCCCTCCTCCTGGTCTTCCGCTTCCGTGACCGTGATGCCCATCTCGGACAGCATCGCGTACACGTCCTCGATCTGGTCGGAGGACACCTCCTCCGACGGCAGAACGGCGTTCAGTTCGCTGTAGGTGACGAAACCGCGTTTCTTGGCCGCCTTGATCATCTTCTTGACGGCGGCGTCCGTCATGTCGAGCAGCGGGGAATCGACTGCGTCCGTCTGCGCGCCCGCGTCGGCGTCGGCCTTGTCTTCGTCTTTTTTCGCCATCAAGCTCACTCCGATGCGCGAACGCCAGAAAAGCGCTCCAACGCGCCGATTCGAAATCGGGACCCCAAACTCGCAAGCGCGGCTTAAGTCCTTGTTAACAATAAGCGGGCGCGGACAAAACCCCTGTGGCCCCAGATGGCCGTTGGTTCACACCGACCGCGTCTGCCGCCCGGACGGCTCGCCAAACCCCTCGATCGCCGCCTCCGCCCCTTCCAGCGCCGAAAGCTGCGCCTGAATATCGCGCAGCCGCGCGAAATTCCGTTCCCTGTCGTCGTCCGCCAGATCGTCGGCGGCGACAGCCGCCTCCGCCGCGCGCATTTCCCTATGTAACGCCCGCGCCCTGCGATGCAAGGCGAGGGCCTGCCGCAGCGCGTGGCCCGCGTCAAGAGGCGAGGCGTCCGGCGCGGCGCACCAGTTGGGCGGCGTGCGGGCCTCGATGTCGCGCAGGCTCTTGCCGAGACCGCGACGCTCCAGCTCGCGCCGCATGTCCTCCGCGTGCTCTGCGGCGGCGGCCAGCACGCCGTCGCGCAGCCGGGCGGTGTCCGCATGGTCGAGTTCGAGTTCCGCGAGCGCCTCGGCCTGTTCGGCGATCAGGCTCGGGTGATTGACGATCAGGAGCAGGATGAGCGCCTCGCGAGGCGAGGGCGCGGGGGCCGGGCCGCCAGCCCTGTTCGCTGAAAACAAAGGGGATCGCGCAAGCGCGGGGCTCGCCGTCAGCGGCCCGCGCGGGGCGCCGCCGCGCCCGCCGCGATCGAACGCACGGCGGGTCGGCGCTTCTGCGCGCGCCCGGTCGCGGCCGAACAGTGTCGACAGCCGCCCCGCCATCTCCTCGCGATAGAGCCGGCGCAGCGCCTCGTCGGGAATGGGCCGCAGCGCGTCGTAAATCCGGCGCTCGAAGGCCGCGCGCCGTTCGGGCGTGTCGAGCGACTGCGCCTCCAGCTCTCTTGTCCACAGGACATCCACAAGCGGGCGCGCCGCGGCCACCACCTCCTCGATCGCCGCGGCGCCGGCGGAGCGGACGAGATCGTCGGGGTCCTGCCCCTCCGGCAGGAAGGCGAACCGCAGCGACCGGCCCGGCCCGATGAGCGGCAGCGCCGTCTCGATGGCGCGGAACGCGGCCTTGCGGCCCGCCCGGTCGCCGTCGAAACACAGGATCGGCTCCTCCGCCATCCGCCAGAGCAGCTCGCACTGGTCGGGCGTCAGCGCGGTGCCGAGCGGGGCGACCGTCTCGGCGAACCCGGCCGCATGCATGGCGATGACGTCGACATAGCCCTCGACCGCGATCACGCGATCGCTCTTGTGGGCGGCGAGCCGCGCGCGGTGGTGGTTGTAGAGGCAGGCGCCTTTGTGAAACAGGCTCGTCTCGGGCGAATTGAGGTATTTGGCCTGCGCGTCCTTCTCCAGCGCCCGTCCGCCGAAGGCGATGATGCGCCCGCGCGCGTCGCAGATCGGGAACATGATGCGGTCGCGGAACCGGTCGTAGGCGACCGGAATATCCTCGCCGTGGATCAGCAGCCCCGCCTCGATCATCGTGTCGAGATCGACGCCCTTGCCCGCCAGATGGTCGCGCAGCGCATGCCGGTCGCGCGGGGCGTAGCCGAGCCGGAACTCGGTCTGCAACGCCGGGGTCAGGGCGCGGTCGGCCAGATAGCCGCGCGCCCGCGCACCCTCCGCACCCTGCAACCGCGCCTCGAAAAACGCCGCCGCCATCTCCAGCGCCTCGCCGGCGCCGGCGCGCTTTCTCTCGCGCTCCTCCTCTTCGCGCGTCTGCTTCGGCAGCGCGAGGCCCGCCTCCCCCGCCAGCCTCTCGACCGATTCCGGAAAGCTCAATCCCTCGGTTTCCATCAGGAAATCGAAGATGTTGCCGTTCTTGCCGGCCGAGAAATCGAACCAGCGCATTTTCTGGTCGTTGACGTAGAATGAGGGCGTCTTTTCCGAGGTGAACGGCGACAGGCCGCGCCATTCCCGCCCCTGTTTCTTCAGCCGCACGCGCCGCCCCGCCACCTGCGACATCGGCAGGCGGGCCTTGATCTCTTCGAGAAAGGCAGGCGGAAATCGCATGGTCGGGTTTCGCAAAGACCGTTTTCGCGGGACGCGCGCGCCCTATATAGAGGCGCTGCCCGGCGCGGGCGCAAGATTATAGGGCAGGATCCTAGGGGAGGGGCGCATGCGGACCAGCCGCAGGTTTTTCGACATGAAGCAGCAGAGCGAGAAGATCGCCATGCTGACCGCCTACGACGCCCCGACCGCGCGCGCGCTCGCCGAGGGCGGGGTGGACGTGCTGCTGGTCGGCGATTCCGTCGGCACCAACATGCTCGGCTATACGTCCGAACGCGAAGTGACGATGGACGACATTGTCCATCACGTGCGCGCGGTGCGGCGCGGCGCGCCCGACATGTTCATCATCGGCGACCTGCCCTACGGCGCGGTGGCGACCGTCGCGCTCGCGGTCGCCAACGCCAAACGGCTGGTGGCCGCCGGCGCCGACATGGTCAAATTCGAGGGCGCGCTGCCCGACGTCGTGCGCGCCATCAAGGCCGAGGGCCTCAAGGTCTGCTGCCATCTGGGCCTGGAGCCGCAGAACCACGAGGAAAAGCGGCTGAAGGGCAAGACCGCCGCCGACGCCCGCAAACTGGTCGACGACGCGCGCGCGCTCGACGCGGCCGGCCAGGACATGATCGTTCTCGAACTGGTGCCCGAGGAAGTCGCCGACGCCATCACCCGCGCCGTCAAGGCGCCCACCATCGGCATCGGCGCCGGGCGCAAGACGGACGGCCAGGTGCTCGTCATCGTCGACGTGCTGGGCTACACCGCCGCCAGTTTCAAGCACAACAAGCGCTACGCCGACGTCGGCGAGACGATGCGCCAGAGCGCGCGCCGCTACGCCGAGGACGTGCACGCCGGCGCATTCCCCGCCGAGGCGAACGCGTTCAGGATGCCGAAGGACGAGCGCGAGGCGTTCGGCGCCTGACGATTGGGCGCGCGAGCGCCGGCCATCAAGACATGAGGGCGCGCCAGCGCCAGCCATTGAGACATGAGGGCGCGCCATGAGCTGGTTCGAAGCCTTGTCGTCTGCGCTCGCCGCCAACCCGCTGCTGGCGGGCGGCGTCGGAACGGTGGCGTTCGGCGCGGCGATGTATGTGCTGCGCGCCGCGCCCGAAAAACTTCTCGACGGACTCGGCAAGACTGTCTGGACGAAAGTGTATGTCGAAAGCCTGTCGAACGAGTATCGCGACGTCGACGCCTTCATCGAGACCCGGCGGCTCGACTTCTTCTCCCGCTCGCTGGAGATGAAGGACGGCGCGCTGAAGACGGGTTTCGGCGGCGGCTGGGGCGTCTACGCCGGCACGCTGTTTCGTTATTCCAAGACCAAATCCAGCCAGCAGGCGGCGCCGTCGGAGACCATCACGATCTCCTTCCTCACACGCGACCGCGGCGTGGTGGAACGGTTCATGCGCGACTGCAAGCCGGAGGATCACCGCAACTCCATCTCCGTTTCCCTGTATGCGGCGGGCGGCGCGAGCGGCGCGCTGCGCCGGCGCAAGCGCAGTCTCGACACGGTGTTCGTGGATCGCGAGATCAAGGAACGGCTCGTGCGGCGGTTCGAATGGTTTCTGGGGTCCGAGGAATGGCATGCCGCGCGCGGCGTGCCATGGAAGCTCGGCGTCATCCTGCACGGGCCGCCCGGCACGGGCAAGACGAGCCTGATCCACGCGCTGGCGTCCGACTTCGGCTTCGACATCAAATACATCACTTCGCTCTACGGGCTCGGGGCGGCCTTTCGTTCGGGATCGAAGACCGATCTGTTCGTGATCGAGGACATCGACGCCATCGCCGGCGGCCTCGACCGCACCGGCGCCGCGCCCGCGGGCGCCGACGAGCGTGGGCCGCGCGTGTCGCCGCTGCATGAAATTCTCAATGCGATGGACGGCATGCAAACGCCGGACGGACTGAAATTCATCGTGACGACCAACCACGTCGACCGGCTCGATCCGGCGATCGTGCGGCCCGGCCGGATCGACGAGGCGATCGAGATCGGCCCGCTCTCGCGCGACTGCGCGCGCCAGATGTTCCGGGCGTTCTACGGCCGCGACGGCATCGGCGCCTATGCGCCGCGTCCCGGCGCCTTTTTGCAGCAGATGTTCTCCACCATGAGCGCGGACGCGGCCGAGGCCGAACTCGCGCGCCTGGCCGCCGCCGCGCCGCCGCGCGCCGAAAAGGTCGCCTGACGGCGCATGGGGCGCCCTAAAGTCGCGTTTGCGTGTGCACGCCCTGCCCGGCCGCCTTGTCCCATTCCTCGCGCGTCATGTCCTGCACGGTCACGCTGAACGTCCACACATGGCCTTCCGGGTCGCGCGCGCGATAGGCGCGGTCGCCGTAGAATTGCAACGCCGGTTCCTGGAGAATGTCGGCGCCGGCCTGCCGGGCGCGCGCGCAATGGGCGTCGATGTCCTCGCCCCGCTCAAGCTGGACCTGCACCGTCTGCGTGTTCTTGCCGTCGACGGATGTCGGGCTCCTGTGGTCGTCGTCCCATTCGGATCCGATCATCACGATCGCTTCGCCGAACTTCATCTCCGAATGCAGAAGATTGTCCTGCGCATCGAGCAGCACCATCACCGGCTCGAATCCGAACGCCCGCTCAAGCCAGACATACGCAGCCTTGGGATCGACATAGCTCAGCGCGCTGGAAAAACCCTTGGGCTTGCGATGCTCCGCCATGCGCGCCTCCTCCTCGCACGATCGACGCAAGGGTAACGCGCCACGAGGCCGCAGGTTCGCGAATGCGATACCGCTCGCGCGCGGCTCAGCCGCCAAGCGCGGCTTTCACCGCCGCGCTCGCTTTGCCTGAAGAACCGCTCGCGCGCGGCTCAGCCGCCAAGCGCGGCTTTCACCGCCGCGCTCGCTTTGGCGAAATCCATCTGGCCGGTGTATTTCGCCTTCAGCGCGCCGATCACCTTGCCCATGTCCTTGACCGAGGCGGCCCCCGTTTCCGCGATCGCCGCCTTGATCGCGTCGGCCACCGCCACCTCGTCCATCTGCTTGGGCAGATAGCTGGAAATGATCGCGATTTCCTCGCGCTCGCTCGCCGCCAGTTCCGGCCGGCCGCCCCTGTCGTAGATGTCCGCCGACTCCTGCCGGCTTTTCACCATTTTCTGCAGCAGCGCGAGAATGTCCTCGTCCGAGACGGTCTTGCCCTGGCCCCGCGCCTCTATGTCGCGATCCTTGAGCGCGGCGTTGATGAGGCGGATGGTGTCCACGCGGCGCTTTTGGCCGGCTTTCATCGCCTCTTTCAGATCGTTGGTGAAACGCGCGCGCATGATGTTCCTCCGGGCTTGGAAAGCCTCGTTGCGGGGTTGACCTTGCAAGGCCCCTCCCCTAGCTTCCGCGCCGAAATTCAGACCCTCCGTCCGCCCCGCAGCCGGCAGCTTCCGCTCGCCGGCCCTTCGGCGCGGAGCCTCGTGTAGAGCGCCCATGCAGAACGATCAAGCCGAAACCCCGCAAGGTTGGGCGCCCGTCCGGCCGACCGCGCTTCTGGTGCTGGCCGACGGAACGATCCTGGAGGGCTTTGGCCTGGGCGCCGTCGGCGAGGCGCCGGGCGAAGTGTGCTTCAACACCGCGATGACGGGCTACCAGGAGATTCTCACCGACCCGTCCTATTCCGGGCAGATCGTCACCTTCACCTTCCCGCACATCGGCAATGTCGGCACGAACGAGGAAGACATCGAGACCGTGAACATGGCGGCCTCCGCCGGCGTGCGCGGCGCGATCGTGCAGGCGCCGGTGGGCGCCCCCTCCAACTTCCGCGCCACCCGCCACTTCGGCGAGTGGCTGAAGGCGCGCGGCATCGTCGGCATGAGCGGTCTCGACACGCGCGCGCTCACCGCGCGCATCCGCGAGAAAGGCATGCCGAACGCCATTCTCGCGCACAATCCCGACGGCCGGTTCGACATCGCCGCGCTGAAGGAGAAGGCCGCCGCCATTCCCTCGATGGACGGGCTGGATCTCGTGCCCGGCGTGGCCGCCACGCAGCGCTACGACTGGGACGAGACGAGCTGGCGGCTCGGCAAGGGCTACGGCCGGCGCGGCGAGGCCAGACGCCGCGTGGTGGCCATCGACTACGGCGTCAAGCGCAACATCCTGCGCCTGCTGGCCGACGAAGGCTGCGAAGTGACGGTCGTGCCGCCGACCGCCAGCGCCGAGGACATTCTCGCCTTGAAGCCCGACGGCGTGTTCCTCTCCAACGGCCCCGGCGATCCGGCGGCGACCGGCGAATATTCCACCCCCGTCATCCGCGCGCTCCTGGAGAAGAAGGTGCCGACCTTCGGCATCTGCCTGGGCCACCAGATGATGGCGCTCGCCATCGGCGCGAAGACGCGCAAGATGCATCAGGGCCACCATGGCGCGAACCATCCGGTGATGGATTACACCACCGGCAAGGTTGAGATCGTCTCCATGAACCACGGCTTTGCGGTGGACGCGCAAAGCCTGCCGCCGAACGCGCAGGAGACGCACCGCTCGCTGTTCGACGGATCGAACTGCGGCATAGCGCTTTCCGACCGCCCGGCCTTTTCCGTGCAGCACCATCCGGAAGCCTCGCCCGGCCCGCAGGATTCGCATTATCTGTTCAAGCGTTTCGTCGAACTGATGGACAGCGCCAAGCGCGAGCGCTGATCAGATGAGCTGGCGCGATTTCTTCGAGGGCGACCATTCCATCTACGTCAACGCGCGCCACCGTCTGCTGCACGACGAGCTGATCGCCAAAGCGGTCGCGCGCCACATTCCCGGCGAACACGCGCGCGTGCTCGACTACGGCTGCGGCGAGGCCTCCTCCGCCGCGCATGTGGCGCAGCGCTGCGCGAAATTGTATCTGTTCGACACGTCCAGACTCGTGCGTTTCAAGCTCGAACAACGTTTCGCCGATGCGCCCGGCGTCGTCGTTCTCGACGAGGCGGGCTTCGAGGCGCTCGCGCCTGCGAGCCTCGACATGATCGTCGTCGTCTCGGTGCTGCAATATGTCGGCGAGGCGGAATTCGAACGCTGGCTCGAAAACTTCCACGACAAACTCGCCCCCGGCGGAAGGCTCGTGCTCGGCGACGTGGTGCCGAAAGATCTTTCGCCGCTCGAAGACGCGCGCGCGCTTCTGGAGTTCGGCTGGCGCGGCGGTTTTCTCGGCGCCGCGCTCGCGGGTCTCGTGCGCACGTTCTTTTCCAGCTACCGCACGCTGCGCAACGAGTTCGGCCTGACGACATATGACGAGAAGGAAATGCTCGGCCTGTTGCGCGACCATCGCTTTGCGCCCGAACGCGCGGCCGAAAACATCGGGCACAACCAGAAACGCATGACCTTCGTGGCGACCAGGCCGGCCTGATCAGGCGAAGGCGCCGACGCGCGTGACGAGCGTGACGATCTCGCCCTCGATCGTCAGCGTGGTGTCCAGCGCGCGTGCCTCGGCCCAGTGCGGATGCTGCGGCATGAGCCGCTGGCGCAGCGGGCTCGATTCGTAGACGCCCTCGACGATGTGTTCGGCGCCGTCCATCGCGCAATGGAACTTGCCGTTCTCGAATTCGAGCACGCAGCCGCCGCGCTCGCCGGGCGCCGCCCCGAGCCGGATGGACGCGATCTCGAAATTTTCGCCCGCGATGTCGCCGACCACGGTTTCGACGAACGCGCCCTCGGCCTGGAACGTGAGTCGATCGCCGGCGCGCGACAGAATGCGATAGACGCGCCGGTCGCGCGCACCGACGAAATCCCACGTTTCGCCCGGCGCGAAACGCTCCGGCCGCGCGATCAGCCGCCATTGGCGTTTGCCGCCGCGCAGGATCGCCGCCGCGTGGCCGAACGTCAGCACCGCCTGGTAACCCGTCGCCCCGAGCAGGAATTGCGAGCGCACGGGGGCGGGAAAATGCTCGCCGTTGATCGTCACGCCGGCGCCCGCGCGCGCCACCGTGCTGCGATCGCGCCACATCAGCGGCAGCCCGCGTTCGGCCATGTAGACGCCGGGATCGACCAGTCCGCCGTGGCCGGCCGAAGGTTGCGCGAAGCCCGCGCAATCCACCACCACGTCCTCCCCGCGCCACGAGCGGAACGCCGCGCGCACATGCGGCGCGCCGAATTCCTCCGTCGTCTCGAACTGCATCGGCGCGACGGCGACCTCGCGTCCCTTCAGCCGCAGCGATTGCGCGAGCGCCTCGCTGTTGACGTGATCGATCTGCCGATGATCGCGCTGCGTGACGATGGCGCGCAGGAGTTCGCCGTCTTTCGTCTTGCGCATCGACGCCTCGATCAGCGCGTAATCGGGATGGTCGAGCATGACGATGACGTAGACGTCGTCGCGGCGGAAGGCGACATCGAGCGGCTGGGGAACGGCGAGCGGCGCGATCAGTCCGGCCATCTGGTCCTCCGCTGCGGCGCCACGCGATGCAAGCCAGAAATGACGATGCATGCTGGAAAAAGACATTGTGCCGCGCCCCGATCCCGTCAAGGGGACGGACTTATTCCAGCACAATCGCCGACACGAGCCGCCCGTAATCCGGCTCCATGCGATGCGTGGCGCGGCGGTAGGAAAAGAACCGGTCCGCGTCCGCATAGGTGTCGAGGCCGAGATTTTCGAACCCCGCGACGCCGGCGCGCTCCACCCGCAGCCCAATGAAACTCGGCAGATCGAACATGAAATGGCCCGCGCGCGCGGACGGCGCGAAGAACCGCGCATGCCGCGCGTCGTCGCGAAGAAACTGCGCGCGAAACTCGCCTCCGACTTCGTAGCTGCGCGCGCCGATCGTCGGACCGAGCGCGACCTGGATGGCGTCGCGCCGCGCGCCGAGCCGCTCCATGGCGCGGACGGTGGCCTCGATCACGCCGGTCAGCGCGCCTTTCCACCCGGCATGCGCGGCGCCGACCACGCCCGGCGCCGCAAACAGAATCATGCCGCAATCGGCGCCCGTGACGCCGAGCGCGAGCCCCCTCGTCGCGGTCGCCAGACCGTCGCAGCGCGGCCGTTCGACGAACGGCGCCTCGACGATCAGGCAGTCGGGCGAATGAATCTGGAATGGAACGACGAGATGCGTTTGCGCGACGCCGAGCGTCTGCGCCATGCGGCGCCGGTTTTCCAGCACGCTTTCGCGCGCGTCGTTCGAGCCGACGCCGCCGTTGAGCGAGGCGTAGACGCCCTGGCTCGCCCCGCCCGCGCGTGTGAAGAAGGCGTGGCGCGCGCCGATCGTTCTGGCCGTGAGATGCGGCAGGCTCAAACGCGATCTCCTTCCTCGAAACCCGGCGGAACCGGCGCGCCGGCCCGCGTGACCGCAAGACATTTGAACAGCGCGCCCATGTCGGTGGGCGCGCGCGCCGATGTCAGCCGCTCGCGCGCGCTTTCGATGTCGCGGGCCTGCGCCTCGGTCGCCCCGCGCATGAGCGTGGCGGCGCGCTGATCCACGCCGAGCCGTTTCAGGAACGCGCCCTGCGCGATCGGTCCGTGCGTCGCCGCGCCCGTGGCGCGCGCCGCGCGCGCCAGCGCGCCGAAGTCGACATGCGTCGTCAGGTCCGCCTCGCCCGGCCGCGCCAGCGGATCGACGAACGCATGCGCACGCATGGCCTGCAACGTGTCTCCCGCCTGCGTGCGCGCATGGCCGTAGTCGATGATGAGCGCGGCGCCGCCGTGCCGCACGATCCGCGCCGCGATCTCCACCATGATCCGCTGCGCCTGCGCGCCGACCTCGAGCACCGCGCCCTCTTGCGCCTCGAACGCGATCGCCGGCTCGCTTTCGATCGCCGCGCCGAACGTCAGGCGCCCGCGCGCGTCGAGCCCCACCAGGCGCTCGCGCCAGGCGCCGCCGGCTTTCACGTATTGGCGCACCGGCAGCGCGTCGAAAAACTCGTTGGCGATGAAGATCGCGGGCGCGTGCGGAACCTCCTCCACCCGCGCGCGCCAGACCACGGGCCGGCCGCTCGCCGCGAGCGTCGCGCGCTGGCGTTCGATCAGCGCGGGCGAGGTTTCGACGAGATCGATCTCGACCGCGGCGAAAAAGTCCTTCGCCACGCGCGCCGCACGCAAGGCGTCGGCCATCAGCGTGCCGCGCCCCGGCCCAAGTTCCACCAGCCGCGCGGCGCCGCTCGCGCGCGCGCATGCGACCGTCCACAGGCCGATCAGTTCGCCGAACATCTGGCTGATCTCCGGCGAGGTGACGAAATCGCCGGCCGCGCCGAGCGGATCGCGCGTCGGATAATAGCCGAGCGTGGGATGGGCCAGACACAATTGCATGTAGCGTTCGACGGATATCGGCCCGTCGTGCGCGATCTGTTCGGCGATGTCGCGCGCAAGACCGTTCATGCCGGCCGAGCCTCCCCTCGCGCGCGCGCGATCAGCCATAGCCCCGCGATCAGCATGGGAACCGACAGGACCATGCCCATCGTCAGTCCCGCGCCGAGGGCCTCGAGCTGCGGGTCGGGCTCGCGGAAGACTTCGCTGAAGATGCGCGCGAGCGCGTAGCCGGCGCCGAACACGCCCGAAACCAGCCCCGCGCGTTTCAACCCGCCGCGCGCGATGAGGATGGCGAGAACCACGAACAGCAGCAGGCCCTCCAGCCCCGCTTCGTAGAGCTGGCTGGGATGGCGCGGCGCCTCGCCCGCGCCGGGAAAGACCATCGCCCACGGAACGTCGCTCGGCCGGCCCCACATTTCCGGTTTGATGAAATTGGCGAGCCGCCCGAAGAAAATGCCGATGGGCGCCGCCGCGCTGCAGATGTCGGCGACCGACAGGACCGGGTAGCCGTTGCGCCGCGCGAATATCCACAGGCCCGCCGCCACGCCGATCAGCCCGCCGTGGAACGCCATGCCGCCGTTCCATACCGCGAGGATCTCGCCGGGATGGGCGAGATAATAGTCGAGACCGTAGAACAGCACGTTGAACAGCCGCCCGCCGATGATCGTGCCGAATGTGGCGTAGACCAGCAGGTCGTCGAGACTTTCCACGCTCGGGCGCGCGCGGGCGCCCCACAGATCGGCGCGGGCGGCCAGGCGGCGCGCATAGAGCCAGCCCAGGATCAGCCCGAGGATATAGGCGAGCGCATACCAGCGGATCGGCAGCGGACCGATGGAGAAGAAGACCGGATCGATCGCCGGAAAGGGAAGGACGAGAATCGGCATGGCTTTGGGTTGACGCTAGCACTTTGTCGCCGGCGTGGCGCGCGACGAAAGCCGTCACTACGTGATACAGAAATCCAACAGGAGTTTTGCCATGACCGAATCCCGCTCGCGCATCGCCGACGATCTCGCCCGCCTGTTCAACGACGCGGCCGGCCTCGCCGGCGGCGTGCGGCGCGAGGCCGAGACGCTGATGCGCACGCAGCTCGAACGCATTCTCTCGCACATGGACGTCGTCACGCGCGAGGAATTCGAGGCGGTGCGGGACATGGCCGCGAACGCGCGCAGCGAGAACGAGCGGCTGGAAAAACGGATCGCCGAGCTGGAGGCCAGACTCGCCGGACGCCCGGCGGACGCGCCCGGCGCGGGCTGGAACGCCGAGATCTGACCGCCGGCGGTGAACCGCGATTCTGTGGACAGAGTTTGCGCCCGCTCTGGACCCGCGCGCCCGAATCTTCGAGCTTGCGCGGGCAGATAGCGCCACGCGCCATTCCGCTCCCCGACCTCGGGCGCGCGGGCGTGCGGTGGGCTGCGGGCTGATTTCGAGATCGATCCGTTCGGATTTCGGAACGTGACGGGCGTTTCCGTCGCGGCGTTACGGGATTCCCCGCAGCCACGCGTTTCGGCGTTTCCCAGTCTCTTTCCGGGCGAGATGATGCAGATTTCCAGTTTCAGCGGACGACGGCGCGAACACCCGGTCGATATCGTCGAACGTTTCGCGAGCGGCAAGCACTGGGCGTTCGAGCGGCAGGACGACGACGAAATCTCCATCTCCGTCGCCGGAAGCTGGGCCGACTACCACATCGCCTTCACCTGGCTGCCGGACATGGAGGCGTTGCACGTCGGCTGCGCGTTCGATCTGAAGGCGCCGCAGCGCCGGCGCATGGACGTGCTGGAACTGATCGCCATCGCCAACGAACAGCTCTGGCTCGGCCATTTCGACCTGTGGCCGTCCGAAGGCGTGGTGATGTTCCGCCATGCGCTGCTGCTGACCGGCGGCGCGCAGCCGACCGCCGCGCAATGCGAGTCCGTTTTCGCCAACGCCATCGCGGCCTGCGAGCGCTACTATCAGGCTTTCCAGTTCGTCGTCTGGGCGGGGAAGAGCGCGCGCGAGGCGCTGGAGACGACCCTGCTCGAGACGCAGGGCGAAGCATAGGCCGGCGCGAGGCAGACCCAGAGGCAGACCCATGAGAACCGATACGCCCTCCATCGTCCTCCTCGGCGCGGGCAAGATGGGATTTGCGCTGGCGCAGGGCTGGCGCGCGCGCGATCTGGCGGGCGCCCATACCACCCTGCTCGACCCTGTCCCCGCGCGCGAGGTGGCGGCCTGGTGCGCGGATAACGGCGTGCGGCTCAACCCGCCGGACGCCACGATCGAGCCGCCGGACGCGCTCGTTCTCGCCATCAAGCCGCAGTCGCTGGACGAGGCGGCGCCGCGCATCGCGGCGCTCGCGGGCCCGCGCACGCTCACGATTTCCATTCTCGCCGGCAAGAGCGTCGCCGATCTGGCCGCCCGCGCGCCCCACGCCCGCGCCATCGTGCGCGCCATGCCCAACACGCCCGCCGCCATCGGCCGCGGCGTGACGGGCGCCTTCGCCAGCCCCGGGGTGGAGGCGCGCCAGCATGCGCTGGCCGAGGCGCTGCTGTCGGCCGTCGGCGGCGTCGTGTGGCTGGACGACGAGAGCCTGATCGACGCCGTGACGGCGGTCTCGGGTTCCGGCCCGGCCTATGTGTTCCTGCTCGCCGAATGCATGGCCGAGGCCGGCCGGGCCGCCGGCCTGCCGCCGGGGGTGGCGATGGCGCTCGCGCGCGCCACCGTCGAAGGGGCGGGCGAGTTGATGCGCCAGTCGCCGCAGACGAGCCCCGCCCACCTGCGCGCCAACGTCACCTCGCCGGGCGGCACCACCGCCGCCGCGCTCGCCGTCCTGATGGCGGACGACGGGTTGCAACCGCTGATGACGCGCGCCATCGCCGCCGCCGCCCGCCGCGGGCGGGAACTGGCCGGCTGATTGGCGGTTGGCGTTCAACTTTTGGCAAATACGCCCGCAATTTGGGCTGTCCGCCCATTGGCCGGCCGTGCGCGCCCCCTTACATAGGGCGCTGAAGACGAGGTTCTGGACATGATCCGCGCAGCAAAGCCCAAGTCGCCTGATAAGTCGCCGCCTGATAAGTCGTCGCCCGATAAGTCGTCGGCCGATAAGTCGTCGGCTCTATCGCGCTCCGACCGGTCGGGGGATCGTCCGCCGCCGGCGAACGCGCGCGGCCGGATCGTCGACGCGATGCTGGAGCTTGCCGCCGAACGCCCGTTCGCCGAACTCACGATCGGCGATATCGCCGCCCGAGCCGGCGTTTCGCTTGCCGACTTCCGCGATCTGTTCCCCTCCAAGGGCGCCGTGCTGGGCGCCTTCTCGCGCCGCATCGACCGCGTGGTGCTGGACGGCGCGAGCGACGAATTGCTGGACGAGAGCGACAAGGAGCGGCTGTTCGACGTGCTGATGCGCCGCATCGACGCGCTCGCCCCCTACCGCGACGCCATGCGGTCCGTCGCCGACTGGGCTCGGCGCGATCCGCTGGCCGCCGCCGCCTTCAACTCGCTTGCGATCAATTCCATGCGCTTCATGATGGAGGCGGCCGGCGTGCGCAACGAGGGACCGCTCGCCCCGTTCAAGCTGCAAGGACTGGTCGTGCTCTGGATGCGCGTTTTTTCCGTCTGGCTGAAGGACGAGGAAGAGGGTTATCCCGCCACCATGGCCGAACTCGACCGCGGTCTTGCGCGCGGCCAGACGGCGATCGCGCGCGCCGAGGACCTCGGGCGCCTGGCGGCGCCGCTCTGCTCTTTCGTCGACGCGCTGCGCGAAACCGGCCAGCGCATGCGCGCGCGCGCCGCCTCTCGCCTGAAGGACGATGAGGAAACCGGCCGCGATCTCGCGCGCTGATCGCGCCGCCAAGACGCCCCCAGCCGGACATCACACCGGAATCGCGACGCTCGCGCGCAGGCCGCCGAGCGGCGAATCGGTCAGCGTCACGTCCCCGCCGTGCGCGCGCGCGATGTCGCGCGCGATCGCCAGCCCCAGACCCGTGCCCGCCTCGTCCTGATTGCGCCCCTCGTCCAGCCGGTGGAACGGCTTGAACGCGTCGTCGCGCCGCTCCGCCGGAATGCCCGGTCCATCGTCGTCGATATGCACGGTCAGCCGCGCGGCGTCGCGCGTCGCCGAAATCTCGATCCGCTGGCCGTAGCGCTGCGCGTTGGCCACCAGATTGCCGAGGCAGCGGCGCAATGCGTCCGGCCGCACCGTCGCCGTCGGCTCGCCCGCGTAAGCGAGTTGCGCCGCGCGGCCCGCCCGCTCCGCGCTCGCAGCCAGATCGGTCAGGATGGCGCGAATGTCGACGGAGGCTTCCGCTTCTTCCCCGTCGCCGCGCGCGAAGGCCAGATAGCTTTCCAGCATCCGCTCCATTTCCGCCACGTCGCGCTTGAGCGCCTCGTGCTCCGGCCCCTCGCCGATGAGCGCGAGCGACAGCCGAAACCGTGTGAGCACCGTGCGCAGGTCGTGGCTGACGCCGTTGAGCATCGCCATGCGCTGCGCGCGCGCGCGTTCCACGCGCCGCTTCATTTCCACGAACGCGAGGCCCGCCTGCCGCACCTCCCGCGCGCCGGACGGGCGATAGGCGACGTCGCGCCCCTTGCCGAACGCCTCCGCCGCCACGGCCAGCCGGCGGATCGGCCGGATCTGGTTGCGCAGAAACAGAACGGCGACCGCGATCAGCACGAGCGCCGTGCCCACCATCCACATGAGGAAGATGGAGGAGTTGGAAGCGTAGGCCTGCGAGCGATGCGCCGTCACGCGCATCTGCGCATCGGCGAGTTGCACGCGGATTTCGATGAGATTGGAATTGCCGATGGTGTCGAGCCAGAACGGCCGGCCGACGCGTTTGCGCAACTCCTCCGACAACGCGCGGTCGAGCAGCGAGAAGAACGGTTTCGGCAGCGCCGGCGGCAGTGCGGCTTTCGGCGCAAATCGCACGTCGATCAGCAGCCGCTCGACCGCCACGCGGCTGAGGATGTCGCCGCGCCGGTCGGAGGGAAAGGCGTCGTAAATGTCGGCGAGCGCGGCCACGTCCTGCGCGAGCGCCGCCGACAGCCGATGCGTGACGCGCTGCCAGTGCCGTTCCATGAACACATAGGCCACCAGCGACTGCAACAGCACCATCGGCAGAACGACGATGAGCAGCGAGCGGGCGAACAGACCCTTCGGCATCTTGCCGCGCAGCCACAGCGCGAACCGCCGCCATGTGCG
Organism: uncultured Methylocystaceae bacterium; assembly: GCA_937870755.1. Lineage (GTDB taxonomy): Bacteria > Pseudomonadota > Alphaproteobacteria > Rhizobiales > Beijerinckiaceae > JAJXWB01. The sequence goes on along the minus strand of CALMZV010000026.1, from coordinate 36,350 downwards.
GCGCGGCCAGGCGTAGGTGGGAGGCGCGGGGGCGGTCGGCGCGGTCATGGTCTCTCCAGAACCAGACGATAGCCGATTCCGCGCACCGTCTGCAGATAAACCGGATTGGCCGGGTCGTTCTCGATTTTTCGCCGCAGCCGGTTGATCTGCACGTCGATCGCCCGTTCGCTCGTCTCCGCGCCCGCGAGCGCGGCGCGCGACACCGCCGCCCCTTGCGCGCGCGCCAGCACCGTCAGCATCTCGCGCTCGCGGTCGGTCAGCGGCGCCGGGGCGCCCGCACGTCGCAACGCGCCGCGCGCCAGATCGAATGCGAAGGGGCCGAACCGCGCCTCCTGCGGCGCGGGCGCCGGCGCCGCGCGACGCAGGATGGCGGCGATGCGCAGCGCCAGTTCGCGCGGCTCGAACGGCTTGGCCAGATAATCGTCGACGCCGGCCTCCAGCCCCTCGATCCTGTCGTCGGCCGAGGCGCGCGCGGTCAGCATGAGGATCGGCGCGCCGGCCTGCGGACCGCCGCTCGCGCGCAACGCGGCCGCCAGGCTCAGCCCCGTTTCGCCCGGCATCATCACGTCCAGCACGATCAGGTCGAACAGGAACACGCCCAGCCGTTCGCGCGCCTGGCCGGCATTGGCGGCCGTCGAGACGCGATAGCCCGCGCGCATGAGATAGCGCGACAGCAGCGAGCGCAGCCGCGCGTCGTCGTCCACCACCAGAAGATGCGGCGCGTCGTCGTCGAGCGGCGACGGCGCGCTCATGGCGGCGCCTGCGCCGGCCGCCAGACGGTGGCGGCCACCTTGTCGCGCTCGGCCGGATCGATCGTTGCCAGAAGAAAGGCGATGGCGTCCTCGCGGGCCCGCCCCGGCAGCGCCGCGAGCGCCCGCGCGAACCGTTCCGATTGCAGTTCGGCGAGATCCAGCGCGAGCTTGCGGCCCTTGGGAGTGGGGAACAGCAGGCGCTGGCGTCGGTCCGCCACGCCCGGCCGCGCCTCCACGAATTGCTGGTCCAGCAGCTCCTTCAGCACGCGGTTGAGGCTCTGTTTGGTGATCTTCAGAATGTCGAGCAGTTCGGCGATCGTCATGCCCGGCCGCCGGCTGACGAAATGCAGCACGCGATGGTGCGCCCGACCGAAGCGGAAGGATTCCAGCAATCGGTCGGCGTCGCCCACGAAATCGCGATAGGCGAAGAAGAAGAGTTCGATCAGATCGAACATCGGCGCAGTGTCGTGCGCCTCGCCTTGCCCTCCACGGGCCTTGCCGTTCAGCGCGACTTCCAAGCGACCCTTCCGGCGTTTAAGTCAGCGTTATTGACATATTTCAGGTCGAAAGTTACACGTCAAGCTGCCCGCAGCTTTGTCCGCGCACGCAGGCGCGCGTCGTATGTCGACACCGTTTCAGGCGGAATTGCGGAGCGTGGAGGCAGGGATTTTTCCGATGAACGCCCATTCGAAGATCGCCTTTTCGCGCCAGCCGACCGACCGGCCAGTGGCCGCCGACGTCCGGGCCGGACTGTTGCAGGATCCGGGCTTCGGCAAGGTGTTCACCGATCATATGGTCACGATCCGCTGGAGCCAGGCGCGCGGCTGGCACGATGGCATGATCGGCGCCCGCGCGCCCGTTCAACTCGACCCGGCCGCCGCCGTCCTGCACTACGGACAGGAAATCTTCGAGGGACTGAAGGCCTACAATCGGGCCGACGGGTCGATCGCGCTGTTCCGCGCCGAGCAGAACGCGCGCCGCTTCAATGCGTCGGCCGCGCGCATGGCCATGCCCGAATTGCCGGAAACCACGTTCCTGCAAGCGGTCGACGAACTGGTGAAGATCGATTCCGCCTGGATTCCAAAGGGCGATGGCGCGCTCTATCTGCGGCCGTTCATGTTCGCGACGGAAGCCTTCCTCGGCGTGCGGCCCTCGCACGAATATCTGTTCATGGTGATCGCGAGTTCGGTCGGCTCCTATTTCAAAGGCGGCGAAAAGCCGGTGACGGTGTGGCTGAGCGACCGCTACACGCGCGCGGCCGAAGGCGGCACGGGCGCGGCCAAATGCGGCGGCAACTATGCGGCGAGCCTGCTGGCGCAGGCCGAGGCGATCGAGAACGGCTGCGATCAGGTGGTGTTTCTCGACGCCGCCGAACATCGCTGGGTCGAAGAACTCGGCGGCATGAACATCTTCTTCGTCATGAGCGACGGTTCGCTGCTGACGCCGCCGCTTGGCACGATCCTGCCCGGCATCACGCGCGACTCCATCCTCACGCTGGCGCGCAAGGAAGGCCGCACGGTGCGCGAGGAGCGCTATCCGATCGAGCAATGGCGCGCGGACGCCGCCAGCGGCAAACTGAAGGAAGCGTTCGCCTGCGGCACGGCCGCCGTCGTCGCCTCGATCGGCAAGATCAAGAGCGGCAAGGGCGACATCGTGATGGGCGACGGCGCGACCGGCCCGGTCACCGCCGCCATCAAGGCCAGGCTCGTCGGCATCCAGCGCGGCGACGTCGCCGACGAATTCGGCTGGGTGCGCCGGATCGGCTGACCGGGCGAAAGCGCCTCAGTTCGCGAAGCGGAAATGCAGCACGTCGCCATCGGCGACGATGTAATCCTTGCCTTCCAGCCGGAACTTGCCCGCTTCGCGCGCGCCCGCCTCGCCTTTGTTGGCGACGTAGTCGTCGTAGCCGATCGTCTCGGCGCGGATGAATCCCTTTTCGAAATCGGTATGGATGACGCCGGCGGCCTGCGGCGCGCGCGTGCCCTTCTCGATCGTCCACGCGCGCGCCTCTTTCGGCCCGACGGTGAAATAGGTGACCAGATGCAGGAGTTCGTAGCCCGCGCGGATCACGCGGTTGAGGCCCGGCTCCGTCAGGCCGACCGCCTCCAGATAATCCTTCTGGTCGTCCGCCGGCAGCACCGCGATCTCGCTTTCGATCTTGGCGGAAACCACGACGGCTTCCGCGCCCTCCTCCTTCGCCCGCGCGAACACTTTGGCGGAGAAAGCGTTGCCCTTGTCGGCAGCCGCCTCCTCCACGTTGCACACGTAGAGCACCGGCTTGGACGACAGCAGCCCGAGCGCGGCGAACGCGCGCCGGTCCTCCGGCGTCGCGCCGACGGCGATGCGCGCCGGCTTGCCCTCGCGCAACAGGGCGAGACACTGCTCGACGAGCGCCAGCGTTTCCTTTGATTCCTTGTCTCCGCCCTTCGCGCGCTTCTCCAGATTGACCACGCGCTTTTCGAGCGACTCCAGATCGGCCAGCATCAGTTCGGTCTCGATCGTCTCGATGTCGCGGATCGGATCGACGCCGCCTTCGACATGGGTGATGTCGCCGTCCTCGAAACAGCGCACCACGTGGGCGATGGCGTCGCATTCGCGGATGTTGGCGAGAAACTGGTTGCCCAGCCCCTCGCCCTTCGAGGCGCCGCGCACCAGACCCGCGATGTCCACGAACGTCAGGCGCGTCGGAATGATCTCTTTCGAACCGGCGATCTTCGTCAGGATTTCGAGGCGCGGGTCGGGCACCGCCACGTCGCCCACGTTCGGCTCGATGGTGCAGAACGGATAGTTGGCCGCCTGCGCGGCCGCCGTCTGCGTGAGCGCGTTGAAGAGCGTTGACTTGCCGACGTTCGGCAGGCCGACGATGCCGCATTTGAAACCCATCGCGTCCGTTCCAGTCCGGTTGAATTCGCTGGCGCGGGATATGCGGCGCAGGCGGCGAAAACGCAAACAAAAAAGGCCCCGTCGCCGGGGCCCTTCTCGCGCGTCGCCTTGCCTGACGACAGCGTCCGCCGCATCAGTGCGGAATCTTCGCCCAGATGCGCCTCTTGGTCGCGTAGAGCAGACCGGCCAGCACCGCCAGGAAGATGACGACACGGAAGCCGGTGCGCTTGCGGTCTTCCAGCTTCGGCTCGGCGAGCCACATCATGAAGGCCGCGACGTCCTTTGCGTATTGATCGGCCGTCGCCGGCGTTCCGTCGGTGTAGTCGACCTGCCCGTCTGCGAGCGGCTTGGCCATGCCGATGCGGTTGCCCGGCATGATGTCGTTCCACGACTGGCCCGCGTCGAGCTTCTGGCCGGCCGGCGGCTCGTCCTTGTAGCCGTTCAGCAGGGCGACGATGTAGTCGACGCCGTGCTCCTGGTAGGAGAAGCCGGGCAGCGCGTCGATCAGGAACAGCGGGAACGGGCGATGGTAGGTGCGCGCCTTCGCCAGCACCGACATGTCCGGCGGCAGCGAGCCGCCCATCGCCTCGCGCGCCTTGATGTCGTTGGCGAAGGGCGCCGGCCAGCGGTCCGACAGGCGCGCCGGACGCTCCTCGACGTCGCCGGTCTTGTCCGACAGTTCCTTCACCTTGTACTGGGCGGCGAGTTCCTTGGCCTGCGCTTCGGAGAACTGCGGGCCGCCCGGCTCCGCCAGGTTGCGGAAGGCGAGCAGGTTCGCCGAATGGCAGTTGGCGCACACTTCGCGGAACACCTTGAAGCCGCGCTGCAACTGCCCGCGGTCGTAGTGGCCGAACGCGCCGGCGAACGACCAGGACTGTTTGTGCACTTCGGCGTGGCCGGCGTCGGCGGCCAGCGCCGGCGCCCCCATGCCCATCGCGCCCGTCAGCGCCGCGGCGAACAGAGCAAGCTTGAGTTTCATCGTTCTCGTCCCTGTCGTTCGGCTCATTGGGCGGGCGCGGCGGCGGCGACGCGTTCGCCGCCATTCTTGGCGAGCACGGCGTCGTTGATGGAGGCCGGCACGGGCTTGGTCTTCTCGAACAGGCCGAGCAGCGGCATCACCACGATGAAGTGGATGAAATACCAGGCCGTGAGAATGCGCGCCGCGATCACCGCGCCGCCTTCCGGCGGCTGGCTGCCGAGATAGCCGAGCCCGATGACGGTGACGATGAACAGCCAGAAGAAGATCTTGTAGATCGGCCGGTAGACCGCCGAGCGCACGCGCGAGGTGTCGAGCCAGGGCAGCACCACCAGGATCGCGATCGACGCGAACATGAAGATCACGCCGCCGAGCTTGGAAGGAATGGCGCGCAGGATCGCGTAGAACGGCAGGAAGTACCATTCGGGCACGATATGGGCCGGCGTCACCAGCGGATTGGCCTCGATATAGTTGTCCGAGTGGCCGAGATAGTTCGGCACGAAGAACGCGAACCACGCGAACAGGATGAAGAACACGGCGACGCCGACCATGTCTTTCATGGTCGCGTGCGGCGTGAACGGCACGCTGTCCTTTTCCACGTCCTTGATGTCGACGCCGGCCGGGTTGTTCTGGCCCACCACATGCAGCGCCCACACATGCAGCGCGACCACCGCCGCGATCATGAAGGGCAGCAGGTAATGCAGCGAGAAGAAGCGGTTGAGCGTCGGGTTGTCGACCGAATAGCCGCCCCACAGCCAGATGGTGATGGCGTCGCCGACGAGCGGAATGGCGGAGAACAGGTTGGTGATGACGGTGGCGCCCCAGAACGACATCTGGCCCCACGGCAGCACGTAGCCCATGAAGGCGGTGGCCATCATCAGCAGGAAGATGACAACGCCGAGAATCCACAGAACCTCGCGCGGCGCCTTGTAGGAGCCGTAGTAGAGGCCGCGCGCCATGTGGATGTAGACGGCGAGGAAGAACATCGACGCGCCGTTGGCGTGCAGGTAGCGGATCATCCAGCCCCAGTTCACGTCGCGCATGATGTGCTCGACGGAGTTGAACGCCATCGACGTGTGGCCGGTGTAGTGCATCGCCAGCACCACGCCGGTCAGGATCTGCGCGATCAGCATGAACGAGAGGATCGCGCCGAACGTCCACCAGTAGTTGAGGTTCTTCGGCGTCGGATAGGCGACGAACGAATCGTAGGTGAACCCGATGATCGGCAGACGCGCTTCCAGCCAACGGGCGAGCGCGTTCTTGGGAACGTATTGCGAAGGTCCGCTCATTGTATCGCTTTCTCTCGCTGGTCTTTCGCTGATGGGGCGGGGATCGGCGCGGTTCAGCCGATCTTGATCTTGGTGTCGCTGAGGAAGGCGTATTCCGGCACTTCCAGGTTGCGCGGCGCGGGGCCCGAGCGGATGCGGCCGGAAAGGTCGTAGTCCGAGCCGTGGCAGGGGCAGAACCAGCCGTCGAACGCGCCCTGCTTGCCGAGCGGAATACAGCCCAGATGCGTGCACACGCCGATCACCACCAGCCATTCCGGCTTCTTCACGCGCGCGGAATCGGGCTGCGGATCGGGCAGCTTGTCGAGCGCAACGGCCTCGGCCTCCTGAATTTCCTTCTTGGTGCGGTGGCGGATGAACACCGGCTTGCCGCGCCATTTCACGGTGACGATCTGACCTTCGGCGATGGCGGAGATGTCGACCTCTGTCGAGGACAGGGCGAGCGTCGAGGCGTCCGGATTCATCTGGGCGATGAACGGCCACACGGTCGCCGCCGCGCCGACCGCGGCGACCGCGCCGGTGGCGATGAAGAGCATGTCCCTGCGGGTCGGTTCAGCAGTCGCAATCGTCGTCGCCACCTTCGCATCCTCTCGTCTCGGGACGCGCGCGCCCCGCTCGTCTGAGCATTCCGGCCGCCGGCCGGCCACCGCGCACGTCATAAGCGTCGGCCCCGACCGTCGCAATGCGACCCCATGCCGCCGCCGGTCAGAACGCGCGCCGTTCTTTCGCATTCTCGCCGCCCCTTGTCCATAGAGCGGCCATAATGCGAAAGGGGCGCCGGCGCCGCGCGCGGCGTGCGGAAAAGCGGGAGCGAAAACGGGGATGGTCGACTGCGCATGAGCGAACTGGTTCTGGCCCTGTTCGAGCCCGACATTCCCCAGAACGCGGGCACGCTGCTGCGCGCCTGCGCCTGTCTGGGCGTGAAGGCCGCCATCGTCGAGCCGGCGGGCTTTCCGGTCTCCGACCGGGCCTTCCGCCGGGCCGGCATGGACTATCTCGACCATGTGGATATCTCGCGCCACGTCTCCTTCGCGGCGTTCGAAACATGGCGGGCGCAGGCCGGCCGTCGCCTCGTCCTTCTCACCACGCAGGCGGCGACCGACTACCGCGACTTCGCCTTCCGGCCGGACGACGTGCTGATGGTGGGTCGCGAATCGGCCGGCGCGCCGGCCCATGTGCACGCCGCCGCCGACGCGCGGCTGCTGGTTCCGATCCGGCCGCGCCTGCGCTCGCTCAACGTGGCGGTGGCCGCCGCGATGGTGGTGGGGGAGGCGCTGCGCCAGACACGCGGTTGACGCGCCGCCGCCGGCCGGGGTCTGGTGCGGCATGACCCACGATCCCCGCGCCATCGAAGACCGTAAAACCCTCGCCGCCGGCTGGTTCGCCGCTCTTCAGGACCGAATCGTCGCCGCCTTCGAGGCTCTGGAGGCCGAGGCGCCCGGTCCTTTCTTCGAGGAGGCGCGCGCCCCCGGCCGGTTCGAACTGCGCCCCTGGAGCCGCGCCAACCACGACGGCGCCCCCGGCGGCGGCGGCCGGATGGCGATGCTGCGCGGACGGGTGTTCGAGAAGGCGGGCGTCCACACCTCGACCGTGTTCGGAACCTTCGCGCCGGAATTCGCCGCGCAGATTCCCGGCGCCGCCGAAGACCCGCGTTTCTGGGCCGGCGGCATTTCGCTCATCGCCCATCCCTGGAACCCGAACGTCCCGACCGTGCACATGAACACGCGGTTCGTCGTCACGACGAAAGCCTGGTTCGGCGGCGGCGCCGACCTGACCCCCGTGCTCGTGCGCCGGCGCACGCAGGAGGATGCGGATTCGCAGGCGTTCCACACAGCCTTCCGCGACGCCTGCGCGCGCCATCCCGTCGCCGACCACGCGCGCTACAGCCAGTGGTGCGACGAATATTTCTTTCTTCCCCACCGCAGGGAGCCGCGCGGGATTGGCGGCGTCTTCTACGACTATCTCAACAGCGCGGGCGATTCCGCCAACAGCGGCTGGGCGGAGGATTTCGCATTCACCCGCGACATCGGCGAAACCTTTCTGAACGTCTACCCGGCGATTCTCCGCGCCAACTGGGCGACGGCCTGGACCGAGGCCGACCGGATCGAACAGCAGACGCGGCGCGGGCGCTACGTGGAGTTCAACCTGCTCTACGACCGGGGCACGATCTTCGGCCTGCGCACCGGCGGCAACGTCGACTCGATCCTCTCCTCCATGCCGCCGAGCGTGCGCTGGCCGTAACCCGGCTCACGGCGGCGCATCGCCCCCGAATGTCCAGAACTTGTGGGCCAGGAAACTCCAGCTCATCACGATCAGCGTGGTGACGACCTGCGCCGGCAGATAGGGCGCGCGCAGAATATCGACCAACAGATGCATCGCGCCCCATGTGAGCGCGAAACCGACGCCCGCCACCGCCGCGAACCGCCAGCCGGCCTCGACATGCGGCCGGTCGCTGTCGAAAACATGCGCGCGGTTGAGGGCGTAGGAGACGAGCCCGCCCGCCACATAGCCGACGAGCGTCGCCGGCACCGCGCGCCACCGCGCAAGCTCCACAAGCCCCACCAGCGCGCCGTAATGGGCGACCGCGGCCAGAAGCCCGACCAGGACGAAGGCGGACAATTGCAGCCTGAGCGACACGCGCGCCTCAGTTCGGCGGCAACGCCGAATAATATTCGGCGATCGCCCACATCTCGGCGTCGGTCAGCCGCCGGCCCATGACGCGCATCTGCTTGTGCGGCCGTTTGCCAGAGCGGAACGCGGCGAGCTGGTTGTAGAGATAGCGGTCGTGCTGCCCGTCGAGATTGGGAATTTCGTCGGTGCGCGAGACGCCGTCGGCCCCGTGACAGGTCGCGCATTGCACGATCACGTCCTGCAATTGCTTGCGGCTCAGCGCCGCCGCGGGCGCCGCCAGCGCCGGCAGCAGGGCGGCGGCGATCAGATGTTTGAGCATGGGCGACCTCAACGGGGCGGCAGCGAGGAGTAATACTCGGCGATGGCGCGCATATCCGCGTCGTTCATCTCGCGGCTCATCACCCGCATCTCCTTGTGCTTGCGGGCGTTCTTGCGGAACGCGACGAGCTGCTTGTAGAGATAGAGCCTGCGCTGGCCCGCAAGGTTGGGAACCTCCACATCCTTCGCGATGCCTTCGTCGCCATGGCAGGCCGCGCATTCGACGATGACGGACCGAACGTCCGACGCTCCCGCGCCCCCGCACCCCAGAGCGACCGCCATGCCGGCGCCCGCCAGAATCCACCCGCGCACTCGCGCCTCCATCAAGACTCGCGCCGGAGCTTAAGCCCGAACGCGGGAACCGGATATGACCCCGCGCAATTAATTCCGAAATCGGCGCCGCGCCCTGTGAGCGCGGACTTGGCGCGCTTACATTGCGGTTTCCATGGCGACAACGGCGATCATCCTCGTTCTGGCGACCCTCGTGCTCCTCGCGACCCTGATCGCGAGCGGCGCGTGGTTCGCCGACGCGCTCGCCCCGCGCTCCTCCACCCGGCCTGGCAAGGCCCTGCCCGTTCGGGCGGACGAAACCGCGCTCGACCGCGCGGTCGCCCCCCTGCTCGCCCGCGCGCCCGGCCGCTCCGGCGCCGTGCTGATCGAAACCGGCCGCGACGCCTTCGGCGCCCGCGCGCTGTCGGCCCGCCGCGCCGGCCGCAGCCTCGACCTGCAATACTACGCCTGGAAGGCCGACCACGTGGGCCGCATGCTCGGCGCCGAGATTCTGGCGGCCGCCGAACGCGGCGTGCGGGTGCGCATCCTCCTCGACGACATCAACCACACGGGCCACGATCCCGTGCTGCTGGCCCTGAACGCGCATCCCAACATCGAAATCCGCATCCACAATCCGCTGCGCGCCCGCGCCGGCGCCTGGCGGGTCGTGGAAATGATCCAGCGCGTGCAGGCGCTCAACCACCGCATGCACAACAAATGCTGGATCGCCGACGGGCGCGTGGCGATCGTGGGCGGTCGCAACATCGGCGCGGAATATTTCGACGCCAACAAGGAGCGCAATTTCCGCGATCTGGATCTGATGGCGATCGGCCCGGCCGTGGACGACGCGACCCGCGCCTTCGACGCCTACTGGAATTGCGGCGGGGTCATCCCGATCGAGGAGCTGAGCGCCCAGACGCCGATGGGCGACAACGCGCTGCGCGACCTGTTCGAGGCCGCCCGGACGGAGACGGCGGCGCGCGGCGACCTCGACGATCTCGACAAGAGCCCGAAACTGGCGCTGTTCCGCGACGCCGGCGGCGAGCCGGCGTTCGCGCCGCACTGGTGCGACGAACTCGATATCGTGGCCGATCCGCCGCAGAAGTGGCGCGAGCGGCCAGGCCCGCGCTGGCTGGTCTTCCAGCTCACCGCCCGCATCCGCGCCGCCAGGTCCGAGGCGCTGCTCGTCTCCCCGTATTTCGTGCCGCGCCGCCGGCTGGTGCGCGAGCTCAAGCGGGCGGTGCGGCGCGGCGCGAAGGTGGGCGTGGTCACCAACACGCTGGCGGCCACCGATGTGCTGGCCGTGCACGGCGGATACATGCGCTACCGGCGCCGGCTGCTGCGGCGCGGCGTGGAAATCTACGAGATGCGCGCCGGCGCGGCCGCGGACCGCGAGGGCCAGGGCGTGTTCGGCTCCTCCGGCGCGAGCCTGCACACCAAGGCGTTCGTGGTGGACGGGGAGACGGGTTTCGTCGGCTCCTACAATCTGGACCCGCGATCGGCGCGGCTGAACACCGAAATGGGCGCGCTGTTCCGCAGCCGGCCGCTGGCCGCCGAACTGCGCGCCTACTGGGAGGCGCTGGCCAGCCCGCGGATGAGCTATGCGGTCGAGCGCGGACCCGGCGGGGCGTTGCGCTGGCGCGACGGCGCGGTCACGCCCCCTGTCCTGCTGGAGGTCGAGCCGCAGAGCACGCTGCGCCAGCGCGTGGTCGCGATGGTTTGCCGCTATCTGCCGATCCAGGCGGTGCTGTGAGGCGCCGCGAGCCGCGCGCGCCGGGGGTTCACAGCGCCGCCGTTCTCGGCTAGTTAGAGCGCCGAATTCGAGCCGGGCGCGCCCGACTGCGAACCTGTGGGAGGCGCGCTTCCGGCTTTGCGGCCGCAAGCGGCCTTTTTTTATGCGCGCGCGCCGCGCAACCGGACGGACCATGCCGAAAAGAACCGACATATCGACCATCCTGATCATCGGCGCCGGCCCCATCGTCATCGGCCAGGCGTGCGAGTTCGACTATTCCGGCACCCAGGCCTGCAAGGCGCTGCGCGACGAGGGCTACCGGATCGTTCTGGTCAATTCCAATCCGGCCACCATCATGACCGACCCGGACATGGCCGACCGCACCTATGTCGAACCCATCACGCCGGAAGTCGTCGCCAAGATCATCGAGAAGGAACGCTACGCCATCCCCGGCGGCTTCGCGCTGCTGCCGACCATGGGCGGGCAGACCGCGCTCAACTGCGCGCTGTCGCTGAAAAAGATGGGCGTGCTCGACAGGTTCGACGTGGAGATGATCGGCGCGACCGCGCAGGCCATCGACAAGGCCGAGGACCGCGAACTGTTCCGCGAGGCGATGACCAAGATCGGTCTCGACACGCCGCGATCGCACCATGTGCGCACGCTCGGCGCCGCGCTGGAGGCGCTCGACGACATCGGCCTGCCGGCCATCATCCGCCCCTCCTTCACGCTCGGCGGCACGGGCGGCGGCATCGCATACAACAAAGCCGAATTCATCGAGATCGTGGAGCGCGGCATCGACGCCTCGCCCACCAGCGAGGTGCTGATTGAGGAAAGCGTGCTCGGCTGGAAGGAATACGAGATGGAGGTCGTCCGCGACAAGGCGGACAATTGCATCATCATCTGCTCCATCGAGAACATCGATCCGATGGGCGTGCACACCGGCGATTCGATCACCGTGGCGCCGGCGCTGACGCTCACCGACAAGGAATACCAGATCATGCGCAACGCCTCGCTGGCGGTCTTGCGCGAGATCGGCGTGGAGACGGGCGGCAGCAACGTCCAGTTCGCGATCGATCCCGCATCGGGGCGCATGATCGTCATCGAGATGAACCCGCGCGTGTCGCGCTCCTCCGCGCTCGCCTCCAAGGCGACGGGCTTTCCCATCGCGAAAGTCGCCGCCAAACTCGCGGTCGGCTACACGCTCGACGAGATCGCCAACGACATCACGGGCGGCGCGACGCCGGCCTCATTCGAGCCGACCATCGACTATGTGGTGACGAAAATCCCGCGCTTCGCCTTCGAGAAGTTTCCCGGCGCCGAACCCGTTCTCACCACCGCCATGAAATCCGTCGGCGAGGCGATGGCGATCGGCCGCACCTTCGCCGAATCGCTGCAGAAGGCGCTGCGTTCGCTGGAGACGGGTCTGTCGGGGCTGGACGAGATCGAGATCGAGGATCTCGGCAAGGGCGACGACCGCAACGTGCTGCGCGCCGCGCTCGGCACGCCCACGCCCGACCGCATTCTCGTCGTCGCGCAGGCCCTGCGGCTGGGCATGGACGAGGCGCAGGTCCATAACGCCTGCAAGATCGACCCGTGGTTCATCGCGCGCATCAAGGAGATCGTCGATCTCGAACAGCGCGTGCGCGCGCACGGCCTGCCGACGGACGCCGACAATCTGCGCATGCTGAAGGCGGCGGGCTTTTCCGACCTGCGGCTGGCCACGCTCGCCGGCGCGACGGAGGCCGAGGTGGCGGCGCTGCGCGGGAATCTCGACGTGCGTCCGGCCTTCAAGCGCATCGACACCTGCGCGGCCGAGTTCGCCTCGCCCACCGCGTATATGTACTCCACCTACGAACGCCCGTTCGCAGGCCGCATCGCCTGCGAGGCCGCGCCTTCCGACAAGCAGAAGATCGTCATCCTCGGCGGCGGCCCCAACCGCATCGGTCAGGGCATCGAGTTCGACTATTGCTGCTGCCACGCCTGTTTCGCGCTGAGCGAGGCGGGCTACGAGACGATCATGGTCAACTGCAATCCCGAGACCGTCTCGACCGACTACGACACGTCCGACCGTCTCTATTTCGAGCCGCTGACCGGCGAGGACGTTCTGGAAATCCTGCGCAAGGAGCGGGAAAACGGAACGCTCAAGGGCGTCATCGTGCAGTTCGGCGGACAGACGCCGCTGAAACTCGCCGATGCGCTGCAGCAGGCTGGCGTTCCCATTCTCGGCACGTCGGTCGATTCCATCGACCTGGCGGAGGACCGCGACCGGTTCAAGCGGCTGCTCGACAAGCTCGGCCTCAAACAGCCCAGAAACGGCATCGCCTATTCGGTGGAGCAATCGCGGCTGGTGGCGGCCGAACTCGGCCTGCCGCTCGTGGTGCGTCCGTCCTATGTGCTGGGCGGGCGCGCGATGGCGATCATCCACGACGAACCCGCGCTCAACGACTACCTGCTCGGCGTGCTGCCGGGCCTGGTGCCTTCCGACGTCAAGGCGCGCTACCCCAACGACAAGACCGGGCAGATCAACACCGTGCTCGGCAAGAACCCGCTGCTGTTCGATCGCTATCTGGCGGACGCGATCGAGGTGGACGTCGATTGCCTCAGCGACGGCAAGGACGCCTTCGTCGCCGGCATCATGGAGCATATCGAGGAGGCGGGCATTCATTCCGGCGACTCGGCCTGTTCGCTGCCGCCGCGCTCGCTCACGCCCGAAACCATCGCGGAACTGGAGGCGCAGACGCGCCGCATGGCGCTCGCGCTCGATGTCGGCGGCCTGATGAACGTGCAATACGCGCTGAAAGACGGCGAGATCTACGTGCTCGAGGTCAATCCGCGCGCCTCGCGCACCGTGCCGTTCGTCGCCAAGGTCATCGGCAGGCCGATCGCCAAGATCGCCGCGCGGGTGATGGCCGGCGAAAGTCTGGCTTCGTTCGATCTGAAGCCCGTGAAGCTCAATCACGTGGGCGTGAAGGAATCGGTGTTTCCCTTCGCACGCTTCCCCGGCGTCGACACGGTGCTCGGCCCCGAGATGCGTTCGACCGGCGAGGTCATCGGCCTCGACCGTTCGTTCGAGGTGGCGTTCGCCAAGTCGCAGCTGGGCGGGGGCACGAAAGTGCCGACGTCCGGCGTGGTGTTCGTCTCCGTGCGCGACCAGGACAAGGCGCGCATGCTGGAGGCGATCCGCATTCTCGCCGGTCTCGGATTCAAGATTCAGGCGACCGGCGGCACCGCCCGCTACATGAGCGAACACGGCGTGCCGACGGAAAAAATCAACAAGGTGTCGGAAGGCCGCCCGCACGTGGTGGACGCGATCAAGAACGGGTCGATCCAGCTCGTCTTCAACACGACGGAAGGCGCGCAGGCGCTGGCCGACTCGCGATCCCTGCGCCGCGCCGCCCTCTTGCATAAGGCGCCCTACTACACCACTCTGGCAGGCGCCATCGCCGCAGCCGAGGGCGTGAGGGCCTATGTCGGCGGCGATCTGGAAGTGCGCGCGCTGCAGGATTATTTCGCCGCCTGAGCGCTCCTCCGAAATGCCGGCCCGGCGGCGCCGTTCGGCGCCGGGTCCTCTTTTTGTGAAGGTTGGAACGAAAGCGACATTATGGAAAAACTTCCCATGACCGCCGCGGGCTACGCCGCGCTTGGCGAAGAACTGAAGCGCCGCCAGCAGGTGGAGCGTCCGCGCATCATCCAGCAGATCGCGGAGGCGCGCTCGCACGGCGACCTTTCGGAGAACGCCGAATATCACGCGGCCAAGGAAGCCCAGTCGCTCAACGAGGGCCGCATCGCCGAACTCGAAGACAAGATCGCGCGCGCCGACGTCATCGACGTGTCGAAACTCTCCGGCAAGACGGTGATGTTCGGCGCCACCGTCACCCTCGTGGACGAGGATACGGAAGAGGAAAAGAAATATCAGATCGTCGGCGAGAGCGAGGCGGACGTGAAATCCGGCAAGGTGTCGATCACCTCGCCGATCGCCCGCGCGCTCATCGGCAAGACCGTCGGCGACAGCGTGGAAGTGACCGCGCCCGGCGGCGGCAAGAGCTACGAGATTCTGGAAATCGCCTTCCGCTGAGGCTCACGCGCGCGGCAGGGCGGCCAGCGGCGCGTCCTTGGTCGCCTTGAGCGCCAGCGACGTGCGCACGTTGCGCACGTCGGGAATGGCGGTCAGTTCGCCCACGAACGCCTGAAACGCCTTCAGGTCCGCCGCCACGCATTTCAGCAGGAAATCGGTTTCGCCCGACAGCGTCCAGCATTCGCGGATCGTCGGCCATGTGGCGACCCGCGACTCGAACGCGGCCAGATCGGCTTCCGCCTGCGATTCGAGCTGCACGAAGGCGAAGAACACGACATCGAGCCCCAGCGCGCCCGGCGCCACCAGCGCGCGATAGCCGGCGATCACACCGGCTTCCTCCAGCGCCCGCACGCGGCGCAGGCACGGCGGCGCGGAAATGCCGACGCGCCGCGCCAGTTCGACATTGGTCATCCGCCCATCGCGCTGCAATTCGTCTAGAATGGCCAGATCGATGGCGTCGAGGCGATGGGTCACGCGGGGTCCGCCGGTGGAAATCGGGAGGCAAGCCATAACGGCGCCGGGCGCGCCAGACAATGGAGCCGGCGCGGGCGGCGACGAAAATGTCGGCCCGCTCGCCGGGCTCGGCCTGTCGTGCTGGGTTCTTTCCGACGGCAAGATTGGCGACGAGGTTCCCTGTTTCGGTCTTGCGCGCGCGCTCGGCCTTGCGCCCGCGCGCCACGTGGTGCGCCCGCGCGCCGTGTTCGCCGCGCTTGCGCCGCGCGGGCCGATCGACTGGCGCGAAGGCCCCGCCGCGCCGGACAGTCCGATCCGCCCGCCGTTTCCGGACATTCTCATCGCCTCCGGTCGCCGCACGATTCCCTATCTGCGCCACGTGCGCCGCGCCGCGCGCGGGGCGACCTTTGCGATCTTTCTGAAAAATCCCCGCATCGCGACCACGGTCGCCGATCTCGTCTGGGCGCCGCTGCACGACGGTCTGCGCGGCGACAATGTCATCGCCACCCTGACGGCGCCGCACACGCTGGGCGAGGCGGCGCTTGCCGCGGCGCGCGCGCGGCCCGACCCGCGCATCGCCAGCCTGCCGGGGCCGCGCGTGGCGTTGCTGATCGGCGGGAACAGCAACAGCCATCGCCTCGCCCCGCGCGATGTGGCGGCGCTGACGGCGGCCTGCGAACGGTTCGTGGGCGAAGGCGCGAGCGTGATGATCACGCCTTCGCGCCGCACGCCGCCGCACGCCAGCGCCGCGCTCGCTGACTGGGCCGCCGCCAATCCCGCGCGCGCGTTTTTCTGGAACGGGCAAGGCGCCAACCCCTACGTGTCGATGCTGGCGCTGGCCGACGCCATTCTCGTCACCGCCGATTCCACCAACATGGTGGGCGAGGCGGCCGCGACCTGCGCGCCGGTGCTCGTTTACGAGCCGTCCGGCGGCCACCGTCGCCTGACCGCCTATGTCGACGCGCTGGAGGCGGCCGGCGTCGTGCGCCGTTTTCGCGGCGTGCTCGAACGCTGGCCGCGCACGCCGCTCGACGCGACGCGCGATGTGGCCCAAGCGGTCGCCGCGCGCGTTCTGGCGTGGCGGTCCGGGCGGCTTGCGCACCCGCGCGATGTGCGATGAACTGATGCGCGCGTCCGCTGCGGCGTCGGGGAAACGATGACGAACGGCCTCATTCTCGAAGCGCTCGGCTTTGTCGCGGCGGCGTTCGCGGTGTTCGTGTTCGTGTCGAACACGATGATCCCGCTGCGCATCGCCGCCATCGTGTCGAATCTGCTGTTTGCGATCTATTTCTATTACAAGGGCATTTACCCGCAATGCGCGCTCAATGTGGCGCTGCTGCCGTTGAACCTGTTTCGGCTGCGCCAGATGCAGCGGCTGATCGTGGCGAGCCGCGCGGCGGCGCAGGGAGATTTCAATTTCGACTGGCTGCGCCCCTACATGAAGCCGCAGCGCGCGCCCGCCGGCGCCATGCTTTACAGGAAAGGCGACATCGCCAAATACGCTTACATCGTCGTGCGCGGCCGCATCTACGCGCCCGAACTCGACGTCACGATCGAGCCCGGCGCGCTGTTCGGCGAAATGGGCCTGTTCACCGAGGACGGCAAGCGCACCGCTTCCGCTCGCACGCTCGAGAACGCCGACCTGCTGCGCATCTCCTACGAAGACATGTTGCAGCTCGCCGCGCAAAATCCCCAGTTTGGCTTTTATCTGATGCAGATCATGGTGCGGCGCATGCAACGCAACGTGGCCTTTGCGGCCGAAAGCGCCGCGCGCGTAACATCGGCCCCTCCGTCCGCGTAACGCCGTCGACCGCCCTTCAACCCGGAGATTGTCATGTGGATCGCGCGCCGACGCCCTTGGGAAACGCCCGAGCGGTTCGTCACGCCGCAGGCGCTGTTCTTCGAACGCCGCGCGCTGCTGAAAGGCGCGCTCGGCGCGGGCGCGGCGATGTTCGCCGGCCCCTATGCGCATGCCGCGCGCCTGTCGCTCGATGAAAAGCCGACGTCCGAGGACGTCGCCGCCAATCACAACAACTATTTCGAGTTCGGCTCCACCAAACGCATCGCGCGCGCGGCCGCCGCGCTCAAGACCTCGCCGTGGCGCGTGAAGATCGACGGGCTATGCGACAGCCCGCAGGACATCGATCTGGACGATCTCATCAAGGCGATGCCGATCGAGGAGCGCATCTATCGCCATCGCTGCGTTGAGACGTGGGCGATGGTCGTGCCGTGGACGGGGTTCGCGCTGCGCGCGCTCATCGCGCGCGCCGGTCCCAGACCCGCCGCCCGCTACGTGCGGTTGGAGACCTTTCTCGATCCCAAGGTCGCCCCCACCCAGCGCCAGACCTGGTATCCGTGGCCATACGTGGAGGCGATCACGATCGAGGAGGCGATGAACGAACTCGCCTTCCTCGTCACCGGCGCCTACGGCAAGCCGCTGCATCCCTCTTTCGGCGCGCCGCTGCGCCTGGCGCTGCCGTGGAAATACGGGTTCAAGTCGATCAAGTCGATCGTGAAGATCTCGCTCGTCGAAAAGCGCCCGCAGACGTTTTGGGAACAGGTGCAGGGCGACGAATACGGGTTCTGGGCCAACGTCAATCCGGCTGTGCCGCATCCGCGCTGGTCGCAGGCCAACGACCGCGTGATCGGCGTGAACGAAATCCGGCCGACCAAACTGTTCAACGGCTACGCCGCCGAAGTCGCTCACCTGTACAAGGACCTGCAGGGCGAAAAGCTGTTCTTCTGAAAACGCCGCGGTCCGAAAACGCCGCACGTCGAACGCCGTCGCGCCTTGCGGGCGGCCGCCGCATCGACGCACAATGCGTCCGCAACGACCAATCAGAAAAGATTCAGAGGAACGCCCCAGATGCAACCGAAAATTCGCGAGATCGCCTCCGGCCTGCGCTTTCCGGAAGGGCCCATCGCCATGCAGGACGGCTCGATCGTGCTGGTGGAGATCGAGCGCGGCACGCTCTCGCGCGTCACGCCCGCCGGCAAGGTGGAGGTCGTCGCCAAACTCGGCGGCGGTCCGAACGGCGCGGCCCTCGGCCCCGACGGCAAGGTCTATGTCTGCAACAACGGCGGCTTCGCCTGGCGCGAGACGCCGCAGACCGGACTGCGCCCCGTGCATCAGGCCGACGATTATTCCGGCGGGCGCATCGAACGCGTGGACCTGGCGACCGGCAAGGCGGAAGTTCTCTATACGCAAACGGAGAACGGCAAGCTGCGCGGCCCCAACGACATCGTGTTCGACCGCACCGGCGGCTTCTGGTTCACCGATCTCGGCAAGGGCCGCGCGCGCGATCTCGACCGCGGTGGGCTCTATTATGCGAAAGCCGACGGTTCCTCCGTCAAGGAGATGATCTATCCCATGATGACGCCGAACGGCGTCGGCCTCTCGCCGGACGAAAAGACGCTCTACGCCGCCGAAACGCAGACCGGCCGCGTGTGGAAATGGGACTTGGCGGGGCCGGGCCAACTGGTGGAGAAGAAAACCGGACAGGCGGCCGCCGGCGGCGAACTGCTGGCGGGACTGCCGGGTTTCCAGTTGTTCGATTCGCTGGCGGTCGACGGCGAGGGCTATGTGTGCGTGGCCACGCTGATGAACGGCGGCATCACGTCGATCTCGCCCGACGGCAGGACGATCCTGCACACGCCGACGCCGGACTACATGACGACCAACATCTGTTTCGGCGGCCCGGATTTGCGCACCGCCTACATCACGCTGTCGTCCATCGGGAAGCTGATAGCCATCGACTGGCCGCGCAAGGGACTGAAACTCAACTTCGCGCGCTAGAGCATCGTCCGTTCAAGCTGAATCGCTTGAACGCAAGATGATGCGTTGAAAATGGCGAGACCGGTTTCCGATCCGATCCAATCAGATCGGAAACCGGTGTGGGTCCGGCGACCCGGCTGGAGACGGCGCCGCTACGCGTCGCCCGCCTTCTTCGGCGCGCCGAAGCCGGCCGCCTCCATCGCCAGATGCACCTTGTTCTGGAACGAGGCGTCCTGCCCGCGGGCGAGGCAGTCGGCGTTGCGCGCGACCGCGCCGCACAGCGTCTCCACCCATCCGCGTTCGGCCCTGGCGAAATCGCTGAGCACATAGGAATGCACGCGCGCCTTGTCGCCGGGATGGCCGATGCCGAGGCGCACGCGCTTGTAGTCGTTGCCGACATGCGCGGTGATCGACCTCAGCCCGTTGTGGCCCGCCACGCCCCCGCCGACCTTCACGCGGCACTTGCCGGGCTCGAGATCGAGTTCGTCGTGCAGCACGACGATGTCGGAGAGCGGGATCTTGTAGAACCGCGCCGCCTCGCCGACCGCGCGGCCGGATTCGTTCATATAGGTCGCCGGCGTCAGCAACAGAACGCGTTCCGCGCCGATCGTTCCCTCCGCCACACGCCCCTGGAACCGCGCGCGAAACGGCGCGAACCGGTGCGTGCGCGCGATCTCCTCCACCGCCATGAAGCCGATGTTGTGCCGGTTGCCCGCATATTGCGCGCCCGGATTGCCGAGCCCGACGAAGAGCAGCATGGATGCCCCAAGAAAGAGCGCCGCGGCGCACGACGCGAAAAAGCCGCGACGCACAATCTGCGTCGCGGCCGCATTTCCCGAAAGGGAAAAACCTTACTTCTTCTTCTCGTCCTTGGCCGGCGCCTTGGCGGCGGCGGGCGCGGCGGCCGGCGCGGCGGCGGCGGCCGGCGTCTCGTCCTTCATGCCGGACGGCGGCGCGATCGTCGCGATGGTGAAGTCGCGGTCGGTGATCGTCGGCTTGCAGCCTTCCGGCAGCGCAACGGCCGAAATGTGCAGCGAGTCGTTAATGTCGTAGCCCGCCAGATCGCCGGTGATGAATTCCGGAATGGCGTCGGCGGGAACCCACATCTCCACCGTGTGGCGGACGATGTTGAGGGCGCCGCCGCGCTTGACGCCGGGCGCGGTGTCGACGTTGACGAAATGCACCGGCACGTCCACGCGAAGTCTCGAACCCGCCTTCAGGCGCAGGAAGTCGACATGCAGCGGCGTGTCCTTGATGACGTCGAGCTGGTAGTCGCGCGGAATGACGCGCTCCTTCCTGCCGTCGACGTCGATGTCGAAAATCGTGGTCAGGAAGCGGCCGGCGTAGATCGCCTGATTCACCGTCTTGTAGTCGAGCGAGATCGGCTGGGCGGCTTCGCCCCCGCCATAGATGACGCCCGGAATGCGGCCTTCTCGACGCACGCTGCGGGCGGCCCCCTTGCCTGTCCCGCTGCGGACCGAGGCCGCGAGAGTTTTCGTCTCGGCCATGGTTCAGTCCTTTTCAGATATGATCCGCGCGCCCTCGCCTCCAGGGGTGTCGGAAACCGGCGCGCGGGGCGCCTTATAGGGCGCCGCGCGGCAAAGGGAAAGCCGGCTGCGCGCGGGAGCCTCGCCGCTATCCGCTGCGGCGTCGCAGGCGCGGCGAGATCGCGGTGCTATAAAACGCGGGCGCACAACAAAAAAAAGGCCGGACATTGCTGCCCGGCCGCACCCGGCACGAGGCCGGAGGACTTCAAGAGGGAATGATCGGTCGACCCAATTACCGGGGAGGCAGTTCTTGCATCGACCGACCATGAAAGAATGCAGTGCAATATCGGTTTCAACAAACGCAAAGCTCGCATGGAACCCATGTGAGGAGCGCAGTTTAATTAAGCGCTCAATTAAATTTTCCGAAACGCCGGCCACATGCCGGCCCGCCCCTTAGTATTTCCAGCGGTGGGCGTTGGAGACCAGAAAATCCCGGAACACCTGCACGCGCGCCACGTTCTTCATTTCCTCCGGATAGACGAGGTAGCACTCGAGTTCCGGCATGTCGGCGGTCGGTAGGAGCCGCACGAGTTCGTTGTTCGGGGCCATGAGATATTCCGGCAGCACCGCGATGCCCACGCCCGCGTCGACCGCCTTGCGCAGCGCCGTGATGTTGTTGACCGACAGCGCCGGCACGCGCGGCGTCTTGGGATCGCGCCCGGCCGTCAGCAGCGAGTTCAGCGAATTGAGAAAGCTCGGTCCCGTCACGCCGTAGCTGAGAATGCGATGGTGATCGAGATCGGTCAGCGTGCGCGGCTGGCCGTGCCGCTTGATGTAGTCGCTCGACGCGTAAAGGTGATAGTGCACGTTGAACAGTTTGCGCCGGATGAGGTCTGGCTGCGAGGGCACGCGCAGGCGCAGGCCCACGTCCGCCTCGCGCATGCCCAGGTCGAGTTCGTCGTCGGTCAGGATCACGCGCAGCTTGACGTCGGGATAGAGCTCCAGGAACTCGCCGAGCTGCGGCACCAGCCAGTGCGCGCCGATGCCGAGCGTGGTGGTGATGCGCAGTTCCCCGCGCGGCTTCTCGCGCTGCTCGGACAGGCGCATGCGCGCGGCGTCGAGCTTGCTCATCACGTCCTTGACCGTGCGGAACAGGATTTCGCCCTGTTCGGTCAGGATCAGCCCGCGCGCGTGGCGATGGAACAGCGGCGTGTCGAGATCCTGTTCGAGCGCGCCGACCTGCCGGCTCACCGCCGACTGGCTCAGCCCCAGCGTCTCGCCCGCATGGGTGAAAGAGCCCGCCTCCGCGGCCGCATGGAATACGCGCAGCTTGTCCCAGTCCACGTGATCACTCCCCCTCGCGCGCGGCGTTATTCCGCCGCGATCCGTTCGCCCGCGTGCGCGGCCAGATATTTCTCCGCTTCCAGCGCCGCCATGCAGCCCAGTCCCGCCGCCGTCACCGCCTGCCGGTAGATGTCGTCGGCGACGTCTCCGGCCGCGAACACCCCCGGCGCGCTCGTGGTCGTCGCGCCCGGCGTGGTGCGGATGTAGCCATTCGGTTTCAGGTCGATCTGACCGGCGAACAATTCGGAGGCGGGCTGATGGCCGATGGCGACGAACACGCCATCGACCTTCAGCGTTTCGATCGCGCCGGTCTTCACGTTCTTCAGCCGCACCCCCTCGACCGACAGCGGGTCGGTTCTGCCGACGATCTCCTCCACCGCGTGATCCCACATCACGCTGATTTTCGGATGGGCGAACAGGCGCTCCTGCAGGATGCGCTCGGCGCGGAATTCGTTGCGGCGATGGACCACCGTCACCTTCGACGCCAGATTGGCGAGATAGAGCGCCTCCTCCACCGCCGAATTGCCGCCGCCGATCACCGCCACCTCCTTGCCGCGATAGAAGAACCCGTCGCAGGTGGCGCAAGCCGACACGCCATAGCCCTTGAAGGTCTCCTCGCTGGGCAGGTTGAGCCATTTGGCCTTGGCGCCGGTGGCCACGACGAGCGCGTCGCACGTATAGACTGCGCCCGAGTCGCAGGTCAGGCGCATCGGCCGCTCCGACAGCGCGACCGACGTCACGTAATCCGACACGAGCTGCGCGCCCACGTGTTCGGCCTGCAGCCGCATCTGCTCCATCAGCCACGGACCCTGGATCGGTTCGGCGAAACCGGGATAATTCTCGACATCCGTCGTGATCATCAGTTGCCCGCCCGGCTCGAACCCGGAGATGAGCACGGGGCGCAGCATCGCGCGCGCGGCGTAGATGGCGGCGGTGTAGCCGGCCGGGCCGGAGCCGACGATGACGAGCGGCGCGTGCGTGGCTTTGGTTTCGGTCATGTCGCGCCTCCAACGCGTGTCGCAACGGCGGCAGGAAACAGGTCTCGAAAAATACGCCGCCCGGCGGCCCGCTCACAAGATGCGGGACCGCGACCGGACGACGCCGCATGCGTTCGACGGGGCCGCTCCACGTCGCGCGAACACGGATGACTGTGGATTTTGGAAGGGTCGCGCGACGTATGCGGGCGACTCTGGAAAAATCGTTCGAATTCCCCAATAAGACCATATGTTGGACCGCAGGGCCAACGCTCGACATCGAGTCTAGAGCGTTTTCGGGCCAAGTGGAAACCGGCTCGCCGAGCGAGAAGGCGCCGGTGAGGCCGGCAGGCGCGCCAGGTCCGGCGACGCCAAGGCGAAATTGGGGGCATGATGACGCGTGCGATTGTGGGAATCATCGGCGGCTCGGGCGTCTACGATCTGCCGGGCCTCGTCGACCGGCGTGTGGAAAAGGTCGATACCCCGTGGGGCGAACCGTCCGACGCTCTGCATTTCGGGCGCATCGGCGCGACGCAGGCGGTGTTTCTGCCGCGCCACGGGCGCGGCCACGCGCTGACGCCGTCGGGCATCAACTATCGCGCCAATATCGACGCGCTCAAACGCGTCGGCGTGACGGACATCGTGTCCGTCTCCGCCTGCGGCTCGTTTCGCGAGGATCTGCATCCCGGCGTCTTCGTGCTGGTCGACCAGTTCGTCGATCGCACGTTCGGGCGGCAGTCGTCGTTCTTCGGCAACGGCTGCGTGGCGCATGTCTCGCTCGCTCATCCCGTGGCGCCGCGTCTGGCCGCGCGCGTCGCCGCGGCCGCGGAGGCCGAGAACATCGCGCACCGGCGCGGGGGAACCTACGTCTGCATGGAAGGCCCGCAGTTCTCCACCTACGCGGAATCGCTCGGCTACAAGGTGGCCGGCTACGACGTGATCGGCATGACCGCCTGTCCGGAGGTCAAGCTGGCGCGCGAGGCGGAGATCTCCTACGCCACCGTCGCCATGGTGACCGACTACGATTGCTGGCATTCCGACCACGAGAATGTGGAAGTGTCGGCCATCCTCGAAGTGGTGCGCGCCAACGCCGACAAGGCGAGCCGTCTCGTGGCCCGTCTGTTGCGCGACTTCCCGGCCGAGCACGAACCCTGCCCCATCGGCTCCGACCGCGCGCTCGACACGGCGATCGTCACCGCGCCGGACGCGCGCGATCCCGCGCTCATGAAAAAGCTTGACGCGATCATGGCGCGCGTCGCGCGCGCCTGATCGCTACAGGCGCGTGGTGGGGACTTTCCAGGCGCCGAATCCGAGCAGGCCCCACATCAGCGAGAAGAACAGGCTGAAAATGACCGAAATCGCGATCGTCGCGGGAATGGCGGCGATGCCCCATTTGATGAAGATGGCCACGAGGCGGGTGAAGGGAATGTCGATATCGACGATGGAAATCCGGGTTTCGTTCATTGTGGCGCTCCACTCTGGTAATCGGCGTTCATCTGACCATAATCGCGCCCTGCGTCCCAGACGAGACACCGAAAAGAAGCGACCATGACGTCCGCCACACTGGACAAGGCGCTGCGCGCCGCCATCCGCACCATTCCCGACTATCCCAAGCCCGGCATCCAGTTTCGCGACATCACGACGCTGCTGGGCGACGCGCGCGCCTTTCGCCGCGCCGTGGACGAACTCGTCCATCCCTGGGCCGGCCAGCGCATCGAGAAAGTGGCGGGCATGGAGGCGCGCGGTTTCATTCTCGGCGGCGCGGTCGCCCACCAGCTGTCGGCCGGCTTCGTGCCGATTCGCAAGAAGGGCAAGCTGCCGCACGCCAAGGTGTCGATCGCCTATTCGCTCGAATACGGCGTCGACGAAATGGAGATGCACGAGGATGCGGTCGCGCCCGGCGAGCGCGTGATTCTGGTGGACGATCTGATCGCCACCGGCGGCACGGCCGAAGGCGCAGTGAAACTGTTGAAGAAGATCGGCGCCGACGTCGTCGCCGCCTGTTTCGTCATCGACCTGCCCGATCTCGGCGGCGCGCGGAAGATCGAGGCGCTGGGCGTGCCGGTGCGCACGCTCATCACATTCGGCGGACACTGATCGCTCACTCGCGGACGATGGCGTCCTTGCCGCAGGCGAAACCGCGCGCCCGCGCATCGGCGATCGCGCGCGCCCGCGCGTTGGCGTTCGCGACCGGGCCGACGATCGCCACGATGCAGGACGAACGCCGCCCCTCGAGCTTGTAGACGACCAGCCGGCTCACATGCGGCGCCGTTACGCTCGCGCCCACCGCGTAGCGCAGGATGGCGGCGAACGGCGGGCCGCCGTCCCTGCGCCACTCCACAGCGTCGCCCGGCGCCGTCGCCAGATCCGACCCGATTCCCTCGCCGACAAATCCCCGCTCGCCGAACGACACGAAGGCCGCGTCCGGCTCGTTCTCGTACAGAATCGGCAGGCCGCCCGGCCCCTTGCAGCTCTTTGCCGAAACTACGCCGTCGTCCTTCAGCGTGCGGCATTTCTCCCACACATGGCGGGTGTAAATGCTGTCGGCCGCGACGGCCGGCGCAGCGAAAAGCAGCGTGAGCGACATGAGAACGATGCGCATGGCGAACCTCCCCGCGCGCACTCTGTCGGTCCGCGGCGCGCCCGGCCGTGCCGGGGCGCACGCGCCGCGCATCATCCGCGCACCGGCACGAAATGCGAGCCGCGATAGGAGAAGACGAGGTCGCCGTGCTGGTTGAATCCCGTGTTGTGCGAGAACGCCAGGCCCCAGCCCTTGCGCGAGGTGAGCCGCTTTTCGACCACCATCGAGCCGAACGTCACCGTGTCGCCCGCCAGCACGGGCTTGATCCAGCGCATGTCCGTGAAGCCCGGCGATGGACCGCCTTCCACCGTCTCCACGCCGCGCGCGCGCTGCTCCTTCAGCCATTCCTGGCGCCGCAGGATGCCGTTGCGCATCCACAACGACGCCGTCTGCCAGCCGGAGGCCGCCAGCCCGCCGAAATGGCTCGCGCGCGCGGCCGCCTCGTCGAGATGGAAGGGCTGCGGATCGAATTCGCGCGCGAACGCCACGATGCTGTCCTTGGTGAAGGTGGACGAACCCGATTCGCTATAGGCGTTGAGCGGAATGTCCTCGAAATAGCCGCCCGAGCCGAAGCCGCTGTCCTGCGGCTTCTGCGGTTTTTCCTCGGCCTTGCTCCTGTCGCGCGCGGCCGGCTGCGGCGCGCCCTGCGGCCGGCGCACCGCCACCATCTGCATGTGCTTCTGAAAGAAGAACTGCTCGCCGCGCTGATTGAACCCGTCCATCTCGAACGTCACGAATCCCATGTCCGGTTTCGTGCGCGACACGCGCTTGTCGACCACGCGCCGCACGAAGCGCAGCATGTCGCCGGGCAGCACGGGCTTCATCCACTTCACCTGTTCGATGCCCGGCGCGCCGAGCGAGGCGGTGCGCGAAATCCAGTGATCGTAGTTCGCGCGCATCATCATCGAGCACGTGTGCCAGCCCGACGCCGACAACCCTCCCAGGATCGACGCCCTGCCCGCCGCCTCGTCCAGATGGAACGGCTGGGGATCGTATTGTTCAGCGAAGCGGATGATCTCCTCTTTGGTCACCTCGCGCCCGCGGCTGAATTTCAGATCGTCGCCGGGGTTGAAATCCTCGTAGTAGAATTCGGGCATGGTTTCCTCTGGCGCGCGGCGGCCCGCACGGTCTGTTATGGTCGTTCGTACGGAAGAACCGGACAATGACATGGCCGACGCCGATATGAAAAGCTCATGGATCGACGCCGTTTCGTCCCTGGCGGGGCTGGAGCCGGCGGCGCGCGCGCTGATCGAGGACCTGCAGCCGTTCACGATCGAGGCCGGCCGCACGCTGTTCGCGCCGGGCGCGCCCTGCATGGGCTTCGTCGTCGTGTTGTCGGGCGTGGTGCGCGTCGGGCTCAACGCGCAGAGCGGCCGCGCGCTCGTGCTCTATCGCGTGGCGCGCGAGGAAGTGTGCGTGCAGACGACGCTCTGCCTGATGGCCGGCCTCGAATATTCCGCCGAGGGCGTAACCGAATCGCCCGTCACGCTGGTCATGATCCCGGCTGCGCGGTTCGAGCGGTTGATGGCGCTCTCGCACGTGTTCCGCGGCTTCGTCTTCGCCCGCTTCGGGCAGCGCATGCAGGACATCAGCCGGCTTCTGGAGACGGTCGCCTTCGCGCGCGTCGATTCCCGCATCGCCCAGATCCTCATCGCCCGCGCCGGCGCCGACAACCGTCTGGCGGCCACCCACCAGACGCTGGCCGAGGAGATCGGCTCGGCGCGCGAGGTCGTCAGCCGCCAGTTGCAGGCCTTCGCGAAGGCGGGACTGGTGCGGCTGGGGCGCGGGGAGATCGAACTCGTCGACCGCGAGGCGCTGGAGGCGCGCGCGTCTGTGACTTGATCACAGACAGGCGGCGGCGATGGTCGTAGTCTTTCTCCATCGGGTTCAACCAGGGAGAAATTCCATGCTCGCCAATGTCGGCGGCCTCGACCGCATTCTGCGGATCGTCGTCGGCCTCGTTCTCATCTCGCTCGTGTTCGTCGGCCCGCAGACCCCGTGGGGCTGGGTCGGCCTTCTGCCCTTGGCGACCGGCCTGTTCCGCTGGTGCCCGGCCTATCGGCTGATCGGCATGAACACCTGCCCGATGAAGTGAAACACGCTCGTTGAAGCGAGCGCCCGTTCACGGGCGGCTCGACCACCGCGCAAGGACGGTTTCGTCTTCTTCGCGCGCATCGACCCAATCGCCGTCGCGCCCGTCGCGGCGGCGTTCCTTTTTCCAGAACGGCGCGCGCGTCTTCAGGAAATCCATGAGGAACTCGGCCGCCGCGAACGCCGCCGCCCGATGCGCCGAGCAGGCGATCACCAGCACGATCTCCTCACCCGGCGCGATCGGCCCGTGGCGATGGATGGCGGTCAGGCCCATCAGCGGCCAGCGCGCCTGCGCCTCGTCCGCCACGCGCCGGATCTCGTCTTCCGCCATGCCGGGGTAGTGTTCGAGTTCGAGGGCCGCCAGCGTCCCGCCCTCGTCGCGGCACAGCCCGACGAAAGTCACGACCGCGCCGATGTCGGTGCGGCCGCCCGTCAGCGCCCGCGTCTCGGCCGCGACATCGAACGGCGCCGCCTGCACGCGCACCCGCGCCA
This sequence comes from uncultured Methylocystaceae bacterium, assembly GCA_937870755.1. Lineage (GTDB taxonomy): Bacteria > Pseudomonadota > Alphaproteobacteria > Rhizobiales > Beijerinckiaceae > JAJXWB01. Next base: position 8,230 of record CALMZV010000026.1, on the reverse strand, counting down.
TCTCAGCCCCCGGTCATCGGCGGAAAGAAGGCCACCTCGCGCGCGCCGGCGATCGGCGCGTCGTGTTTGACATGTTTTCTGTCGAGCGCGGCGCGGATCGCGCCCGCCTTCTCGAACGCGAAGGCGTAGTTTTCGCCGCGCGCCGACAGCCAGGCGATCAGGTCGCCGACGGTGGCCACCGAGGCCGGCGGCGCGATATCCTCGTCCGTCCGGCCGATCCGCTCGCGCACCCAGGCGAAATAGACGGCTTTCACGGCGCCTCCTTCGTCACGTGTTTCAGTCCAGCCTTCATATAGTCCCAGCCGGTGTAGAGCGTGAGGAGGGCGGCGACCCACAGCAGAACGAGGCCGATGCGCGTGGTGCCCGGCAGCACGTGTTCGCCCGCCCGCCCGGCGATCAGAAAGCCGAGCGCGATGAGCTGCACCGTGGTCTTCCACTTGGCGACCGCGCTCACGGGCACGGAAACCTTCAGCTCGGCCAGAAACTCGCGCAGGCCCGAGACCAGAATCTCGCGGCACAATATGACGATCGCCGCCCACAGCGACCAGCTCGCGATGGTGCGGTCGGCCACCAGCATCAGCAGAACGGCCGCCACCAGCAGCTTGTCGGCGATCGGGTCGAGCATCCGCCCCATGGAGGATTGCTGCGACCAGGCGCGCGCCAGATAACCGTCCAGGAAATCGGTGATCGCCGCCAGCGTGAACAGGCCGAGCGCGGTCCAGCGCATCCAGAATTCGTCCGGCCAGAACATGAGCGCCACCACCACCGGCACGGCGACGACACGGCCGTAGGTGAGGATGTTCGGCAAGGACCAGGGGCCCGCGCCCTTGCGCGCGCGGGCGCCGCGCTCCGGCAGCGACGTCGAAGACATGGCGGCAGGGAACATGCCGCCGACCGGATCGTCAATATGGCTGCGCTCGGGCGCTGTCGGGTCGGGCACGGCGCCTCACCCTTTCTCGTTGAAATGAGCATAGACCAGCCGCGCGGTCGCCGCATTCACGCCGGGCGTCTTTTCGAGATCGGCCAGCGAGGCGCGCGACACGGCCTTGGCCGTGCCGAAGGCCTGCAGCAGCGCGCGTTTGCGCGCCGGCCCCACGCCCGCGATCTCGTCGAGCGGCGAACGCGTGAACGCTTTCCTGCGCCGCGCCCGATGCGTGCCGATGGCGAAGCGATGCGCCTCGTCGCGCAGGCGCTGCGCCAGATAGAGCGCGGGATCGCGCGGGGCGAGCCTGAAAGGCGCGCGGCCCTCCACGAAAAACTGCTCGCGCCCCGAATCGCGATCCGCGCCCTTGGCGATCGCGGCGAGCGCCACATCGCCCACGCCCAGCTCCGCCAGCACGGCGCGCGCGGCCTCGAACTGCCCGCGCCCGCCGTCGACGATCACGAGGTCGGGCCAGGCCGGAAAGGCGTCCGCCCCCTCCTCCTTCTCCCCGTCGACGGGCGGAAGGCGGCCGGAACCTCCCGATGGGGGGGCGGCGCACTGCGGATCGCCGGCGGCCTCGGGCGCGGTCTCCGGCTCCCGCGTTTCCCGTTTCAGCCGGGCGAAACGCCGTTGCAGGACCTCGCGCATCATTCCGTAATCGTCGCCGGGCGTCAGCTCCGCTCTCTGGATGTTGAACGTGCGGTAGTGCTGCTTCATGAACCCGCCCGCGCCGGCGACGATCATCGCGCCGATGGCGTTGGCGCCGGCGATGTGGGAATTGTCGTAGACTTCCACGCGCCGCAGTTTTTTCTCCACCCCGAGCGCGCCGGCGAGCGCGGCCAGCAGCTTTTCCTGGCTCGCCGCCTCCGCCAGCTTGCGCGCCAGCGTCTCGCGCGCGTTGGCGGCCGCATGCTCGACCAGCTCGCGCTTCTCGCCGCGCTGCGGACAGGCGACCTCCACCCTGCGGCCCGTGCGCAGCGACAGCGCTTCGGCCAGAAGCTCGCGATCCTCGATCGCCGCGTTCAGCAGCACGCGCGCCGGCGCCGGCCGCTCGGCGTAGAACTGCGCGACGAAGGCGTCGAGCACCTCGCCTTGCGAAAGCGAGCGGTCGGCGCGCGGAAAATAGGCGCGGTTGCCCCAGTTCTGGAACGTGCGGATGAAGAAGACCTCGATGCAGAACTGGCCCGCCTGCTCGGCGACGGCGAAGACGTCGGCCTCCTCCACGCCGCGCGGATTGATCCCCTGCTGGCCCTGGATGGCCGAGAGCGCCGCGATGCGATCGCGCAGCCGCGCCGCCGTTTCGAATTCGAGCTTTCCGGCCGCCGCCTCCATCTCCTGCGCCAGCGCCGCCCGCACCGCCCGGCTCCTGCCGGAGAGAAAATCGTGCGCCTCGTTCACCAGCAGCGCGTAGTCGGCCAGCGCGATCTCGCCGGTGCACGGGCCGGAGCAGCGCTTGATCTGGTGGAGCAGGCACGGTCGCGTGCGGTTCTCGTAATAGGAATCCGAGCATGAGCGCAGGAGGAAGGCGCGCTCCAGCGCGTTGAGCGTGCGATGCACCGCCTGCGCGCTCGCGAAGGGGCCGAAATAATCGCCCTTGCGCGTGCGCGCGCCGCGATGTTTGGCGATCTGCGGCGCCGGGTGGTCGCGCGTGATGAGAATGTAGGGAAAGCTCTTGTCGTCGCGCATCAGCACGTTGAAGCGCGGCTTGAGCTGTTTGATGAGATTGGTTTCGAGCAGCAGCGCCTCGGTCTCGGTCTGCGTCGAAACGAGAACCATGGAGGCGGTGAGCGCGATCATCCGCGCGATGCGGTTGGTGTGGCCCTCGCCGCGCATGTAGGACGCAATGCGCTTCTTGATGCTGCGCGCCTTGCCCACATAGAGCACCTCGCCGTCCGCGCCGATCATGCGATAGACGCCCGGTCCGAGCGGCGCGGTCTTCCACTGCGCGCGGATCGCCTCCACGCCACGCGCGAGCGAGGCCGGCGCCGTGTCCGCGAAATCGAGATCGGGCGCCGGCAGGCTCTGCTCTTCGTCGAGCGCGTTGTCGTCCGCGAAAGCGTCGGCGGGCGCGTCGGGCGCTGGTTTGGGAGTCATGCTCCGATTTAGGTCGCGCGCGCCCGCCGATGCAACCCGACGGGCCGCTCGAGCGAACGATTCAGGCCTTTTTCACGAACTCGGTTTTCAGCACGAGGCCCTTCACCTTGTCCGACTTGCCCTCGATCTCGCCGGGATCGTCGGTCAGGCGGATCGACTTCACCACCGTCCCGCGCTTGAGCGTGACGGACGAACCCTTCACCTTCAGATCCTTGATCAGCGTGACGTTGTCGCCGTCGGCGAGCTTCGCTCCGTTGCAGTCGCGTACATCCATGTCGTCGGTCATTCCGGCGCTCCTTTCCGGCCGCTCAATGACAGGCCGCGCCCGCGCGCGCAATGTCCTGCGCCCGGCAGCCGCGGCGCCTGCGCCGGAAGGCGACCGCGTTCTGGACGGCGGCGCGGCCTGCGCCTAGGTTTCGACCGACCCTGGGAGGAAGTCGACATGCGACTGGACCGCTTGAACGCGGCGCGCGCGGTGGCGCTCGCGGGCCTTGCGATGGCCGTTTCGGGCTGCGTGGACACCGTCGGGCAGGCGCAGATCGAGCCGGCGGCCCGCATCGCCCGCCGCGAGGGCGTAAGCCCGGCCGGCGCGCGGGCGGCGCTGGCGGGCGTGAACGGCGCGCCGCGCGAGGCGGCCGACAGGTTCGCCGCCGCGCTGGCGCCGGCCGCCGCCGCCCGCGACGTCGCCATCGCCGAGCCCGGCAAGGCCGACTACCTTCTGCGCTTCTACCTCTCCGCCGCCCCCGCCGAGGCCGGCGCGACTCGCGTTTCCTACGTGTTCGACATGTTCGACAAGGACCGGCGCCGCGCCATGCGTCTGTCGGGCGAGGCGACCGCGCGCGGCGCCGGCGCCGATCCCTGGGCGCTCGAGGAGACGACGCTGCGCCTTCTGGCCGACCGCGCGGCCGACGACATGGCCGCCGCCCTGTCCAACACACCCGAGGCGATCGCGGCCGCCGGCGGCGCGACCGCCATCGCCAGATCCGCGCCGCCGTCCACCCCCGCGCCGCGCGTCGGTCTGGCGGCTGCGCAATAGCGGCCGCCTGCCGGCGCAATAGCTGTGCGCAAACCTGCGGCGTCGCCGGCCTGTCGTATTGTGAGCGTCCGAACCGGCTGCTATGACCGCCCGCGACTGACACGGGGCGCACAATGGCGGGCATGAAAATTCTGGCGGGCAACTCCAACCGGCCCCTGACAGAAGCCGTCGCCGCCTATCTCGGCGCCCCGCTCACCCATTGCCAGGTCCGCCGTTTCGCGGACATGGAGATTTTCGTCGAGATTCAGGAAAACGTGCGCGGCCAGGACACGTTCATCGTGCAGTCCACCTCGTTTCCGGCCAACGACCACCTGATGGAGCTGCTGATCATGACGGACGCGCTGCGGCGCGCCTCCGCCCGGCGCATCACGGCGGTCGTGCCCTATTTCGGCTACGCCCGGCAGGACCGCAAGGCGGGCCCCCGCACGCCGATCTCCGCCAAACTGGTGGCCAATCTCATCACGCGCGCCGGCGCCGACCGCGTGCTGACGGTCGACCTGCACGCCGGCCAGATTCAGGGCTTTTTCGACATTCCGACCGACAATCTGTTCGCAGCCCCCGTGATGGTGCGCGACATCAAGGAAAAGCTCGACCTGTCGAACGTGATGGTCGTGTCGCCGGACGTCGGCGGCGTGGTGCGCGCCCGCGCCATCGCCAAACGGATCGACGCGCCCCTCGCCATTGTCGACAAGCGCCGCGAGCGCGCGGGCGAATCGGAAGTGATGAACATCATCGGCGAGGTGGCGGGCAAGAGCTGCATTCTGGTCGACGACATCGTCGATTCCGGCGGCACGCTCTGCAACGCGGCCGAGGCGCTGCTGAACGAGGGCGCGAAGGACGTCTACGCCTACATCACCCACGGCGTGCTGTCGGGCGGCGCGGTGGCGCGCATCTCGTCCTCCAAGCTGAAGGAACTGGTCATCACCGACACCATCGCCCCCACGGAGGCCATCCGGCTGGCCAGGAACATCCGGGTCATCACCATCGCCGGTCTGATCGGCGAGGCCATCGCCCGCACGGCCAAGGAGGAATCGGTCTCCAGCCTGTTCGACTGAGACGATTCTGACCTTTTTTCGAACAGAACGCCCGTGTGACGTTCAATCGCACGTTTTTTGAGCGCCATGCATTGACCTGCCGGTCAAACGCTGCGAAGGCCCATGCCGAAAATTTGGGCTGGAGGGCGTAATGGTGAACAAAAACGGGTCGCTTGAGGATTTCCTCGCAGGGGTGCAGGCGGCCAACCCGGGACAACCGGAATTCCTGCAAGCCACGACGGAAGTGCTCGAAAGCGTGTGGCCATTCATCGAGCGCAATCCGAAATACGCCGAGCACGGCCTCATCCAGCGGATCGTCGAGCCCGAGCGGGTCATCCTGTTCCGCGTCTGCTGGGTCGACGACCGCGGCGAGGTGCAGGTCAATCGCGGCTACCGCGTGCAGCACAATTCGGCCATCGGCCCCTACAAGGGGGGGCTGCGTTTCCACCCGTCCGTCAATCTGTCCATCCTGAAATTCCTCGCCTTCGAACAGACGTTCAAGAACGCGCTGACCACGCTGCCGATGGGCGGCGGCAAGGGCGGGTCAGACTTCGACCCCAAGGGCAAGTCGAACGGCGAGGTGATGCGCTTCTGCCAGGCCTTCGTGTCGGAGCTGTTTCGCCATGTGGGCGCCCATACCGACGTGCCGGCCGGCGACATTGGCGTCGGCGGTCGCGAGATCGGTTTCATGACGGGCATGATGCGCAAGCTGACCAACCGCGCCGACTGCGTCTTCACCGGCAAGGGCCTGAGCTACGGCGGTTCGCTGATCCGCCCCGAGGCGACCGGCTACGGCACGGTCTATTTCGCCGAACAGATGCTGAAACGCCGCGGGCGCAGTTTCGAGGGCGCGCGCGTCAGCGTGTCGGGCTCCGGCAACGTCGCGCAATATGCGATTGAGAAAGCCATGGCGCTCGGCGCCAAGGTCGTCACCATTTCCGATTCCAGCGGCACGATGGTCGACGAGGACGGGTTCGACCGCGAGAAGCTCGAAATTCTCATGGACGTGAAGAACAACCTTCTCGGTCGCGTCTCCGATTACGCCAAGCTGACGAAGACGACCTTCCTGGAAGGCCGCACGCCCTGGCATGTGCCGGTGGACGTGGCGCTGCCGTCGGCGACGCAGAACGAGCTGAACGTCGCCGACGCCCGCACGCTGGTGAAGAACAAGGTGATCTGCGTGGCCGAGGGCGCCAACATGCCGACCACCGCCGACGCCGTGAAGATTTTCGAGGACGCCGACGTGCTCTATGCGCCCGGCAAGGCGAGCAACGCCGGCGGCGTGGCGACGTCCGGCCTCGAAATGAGCCAGAACGCGATGCGTCTGTCCTGGCCGGCGGACGAAGTGGACGGCCGGCTGCACACCATCATGGTCGGCATCCACCAGAAATGCCTCGAACACGGCGTTCGGCCGGACGGCTCGGTCAGCTACGTCGACGGCGCGAACATCGCCGGCTTCGTGAAGGTCGCCGACGCCATGATGGCGCAGGGCGTGATCTGAAGCTTCGAAATGCGCCGCCGCCTTCAGTAGTGGGGCGGCGGCGGCTCCTGCCCCTCGCGGGCGGGCGCGATATTCTGCAATTCCTCGCGCAACAGGCCGATATGCCGTTCGAGCGCGGCGATCTTGCGCCAGTGCTCGACGATCACGTCGTTGAGATCGGCGATGACGCGATCCTGATGGGCGACCCGCATCTCGAGCGCATCGAGCCGCGCCTGCAATTCATCCGTCACTGTTCCATTCCCGTTGCGCCGCCGGCATAGCACGGAACGGCCGCGCGTCCGCCCCCATGTCGTCAGTGCGTGCGAGCAAAACAGCCATCCCGAGGCGCCCGCCCGTGCTCACGCAGCGGAACCGCGCGCCGCGCAAGGACGGCGGGCTTTGGAGCCTCGCGGCGTCTCACCACTCGCGAAGGCCGCCGGCGCCGAACGACTGAACGATCGCGCCCGGCCGCTTGCGCGCGGGCGGCGCCTTCGGGCGCTTGAGCGAACGGGCGAGCGCAAGGGTCGCCTTTTCGAGCTCCATGACGCGGTCCTCGCGCGCGCGCTCCATCCGCTGCATGCGCGCGAGCGCGCGCGAGAGCTGGTCGATGACCGCCGCGCGCCGGCGGCGCGACAGGAAATCCTTCGGCGCCGGCTCGCGCTTCAACGCGTCGAGTTCGGCCCGCGCGGCGCTGGCGACATCGCGTGCGAGTCCGAACGGATCGATCGGCCCGGCGGACTTGCGCCGGCGCGGCGCCCGCTCCGTTTCGCGCTGTTCCTCGGCTTCCGCGAACAGGTCGCGGCGCGGATTCTCGCGCGCCGCCTGCACGGAGCGGCGCGGCCAGTCCATTTCCGCGATCCAGCGCAGGAAGGTGGAGACAGGCACGCCGAATTTCGCCGCGACCTTCGTCAGCGGCACGGCGCGGTCGTAATAAAGATCGCGCATTCGCTCCATGTCGGAATCGGTGAAAACGCGAAGGGTGCGGGGGCGGCGGGCGAGGTCGGGGTCGGGGTCGGGAGACATATAGGTTTTTTATCCTATTTCGTCGATCCGGTCAACAACGAACCAACCGGTAGCGCCCTCCAAGAAGTTCGATAACGCCGTGGTCACGCGCCGCCCCTCACCCCCCTCTCCCCGCTCGCGGGGAGAGGGGGTCAAGCGTCTCGCGACGTTCGAGGGCGGCAAGAAGGGTTTCCAGCACGCCGTCCAGCGTGGAAAAGACATCGTCGTTGGTGAAACGCAGAACGCGGTAGCCCTCGCTTCGGAGAAACCCTGTGCGGCGCGCATCGCGCGCAATCTCCGCATCCCTCGAATGGGTCGCGCCATCGATTTCCACGACCAGCTTTTCGGGGCGACAACAGAAATCGGCGAAGAAAGGCCCAATCGGCGTCTGGCGCACGAATTTGAATCCGCCAAGTCGCCGCGCACGCAACCGCGACCACAAGAGCGATTCCGCCGAAGGCGCGGCGTTCCTTAGTGCGCGCGCGCGTTCCGTGCGCTCGATGTCAGCTCCACGCATCGCGCCTCTTCCTTCTCCCCGTGTGCGGGGAGAAGGTGGCCGAAGGCCGGATGAGGGGCAAGCCGCACCCGGACCGCCTGTTGCGGCCCCCCCCCCCCCCCCCCCCCCCCCGCGGCGGGGGCGGGGGGGGGGGGGCCCCCCCCGG